>GL982569.1:956508-959093 GCA_000220355.1 Candidatus Nanosalinarum sp. J07AB56 | reverse complement strand
CTAGCCGACATGACGGACACCGCCAACAGCGCATCGAAGGAGAAGTAGAAGCCCTTTAACGCCACTGTATGTACGTCACCTCGCCCTCAGTAGAGACCGTGTCGTACTCGAAGTCACCAGTCCTGAACAGGTCGAACTGCGTGTTGGGGTCGCCGCTCGTGTCAGCGTCCACGGAACGGTCGCCGGACGGACTGTCAACGCCCTCAATGCGTATCAGGACGCTGTCACCCGCAGAGGCTGTGTAACCACCACTGAACTCAATTTTTATACTGCCGCCGTCGTTGCTGACGATTATCTCGTCCTTGTCAGGCAGCAGATTCACATCTATCTTTCCATCGCGCGGAGCGGTATCAACCCCGGCGTACGTGACGTTGCTGAAGTTCAACCCCGTGAACATGTCGGGCTGTCCGTCAACATCTATCTTCACGCTGTTCAGCGAGTTACCTATGGTATTGGATCCCTCCTCAAACGTGAAGTTAGCTCGGAACGCCATCTGCTCGTTGGGATCAGGGTCCTCCGGGAACAGAAGGCTGTCCGGGTAGTCGGGCATCTCAAGTACCACGTCGCGGGACACCACGGCAACCGTCGACGCGTCCTCCGGCGGCGGGGTGCCGTACTCGAGCTTGTCAAAGGCGATCGGTAGCCTGTCGAACGACATGTTGATGAAGTAGTTGCGTGCACCCAGGAGCTTTCGCCTCCTCTGCTGCGGTATCTCGGAGAACCTGCGTAGCTTGCGGGAGCTAATCACATTGTCCCTGACAGCCAGTCCCGGTACCTGGACGGCGTCTGCCGACCAGTTCTCTGGGTAGCCCGGTGTCGACACTAGGAACGTCGATGTGTAGTAGGCCTCCCTCTGGATGTGGCTGCCCCCCGTCTCGGGCGCGGTTACGGAGTTCCACGAGAACAGGAACAGCGATAGAACGACGGAGAACACCAGGATGCTGGCAAGGAAGTCAGGCATGAAGCTCTGGCCTCTACGCCTCAACCAAGAACACCCCAGAGGAGTTGTGAACCACGCGGAAAACGTTCGAACCTTGTGTCGACAGGTATGCGTCTGACTCGAACCGCGTCGAACTCACAACGGTTCTGTTACGCCACGAGACCTGTAGTGCGCCGGAGGTGGCGTTCACCGAGTACGGTACTCCTCCAATAGCCTCCGGTAGGGCAAAGACACGGCTGTAGTAGTCTCCCTGAACCAAAGCCATCTCCAGCTCAAAGGACACCTGGTCTGCCACCTGCCTCGCGGTGTCGGACTGCTGGCCTGAGAGGAACTCGGACTGCTCTGCCACCACTACACCTGAGAGAACCGCCAGCATCGTGAGGGATAGAGACACGAAAGCGAGGAACTCCAGCGAGGACTGCGCCTTCACGATACCGTGCTCACCTCTACTGTGCCGTTGTCGGCACGCGCTTCCAGGAGGTATCTGCCAGGGTTTCCGGGAACCGGGCCCGAGACGTTGAACTCAAAGGTTCTGTCTACCTGCCTCGTGCCAGAGGGCGTGTTGAGCACGTAGCGTACTTGGCGTTCCTCGACTATCCTCGAGGAGTTAACGGTGTCAGGAACGGTGAATCTGAGGCTCCGGGTTGCGGGCTCGCCTGCCGCGTTCACGGTCTCGGCCGCCACCTCCAGCCTGTCAAGCGACTGCTCCAGCTGTATCGCGTTTGAGTCCGACCTTATCACTCCTATTGAGTCCTGCGCCTGGATCACGAAGGGAGCTGAGAGAGCTAGAGCTATCGATATCACAGACAGGTACTCTATCGACGCCTGTCCCCTCACATTCCCGTGACTGGTTCCGGCTGTGGTTAAAACCCGTCTACCCGTCTGTACGGATGTAGACCTCCTCCTGTAGAGCGCCGTTGTGACGTACCTGAAGCAGGTGTAACCCGCCATCGATTCGAGGTGTTGTTGCCTCATAGACGGCAGACGAGAGGCAGGTGCCAGAGAAATTCGTCTCGCGGCGAGCAGGCGTCGAATTGATCTCGAGAACTATTCTATCGGATTCTTGGTGATACGTGTAGTCTAGCTCGGACTCTACGCCTTCGACAGGGAAATGACCGCTCAACCTCAAACGTTCATCTTTGATGTCATAACGGGTCTTCTCCATCGGAGAGTCGATGAGGCACTCTGTCTTGAACGTGGAGAAACTCGGCTCGGAGCTCTCTATGCCGTAGGTCACGCCCGCAGCTGCGGCTAGCGTCAGCACCGCGGCGACCGCGAGCAGTTCCTTTAGCACACGACAATGACAACTCTTAGCTATTATAACAAGACGCGACGGGCGTAGAATAAAAAGCCAGCGAGAAGCTGTTTTCAACGGTGAACGAGGGCAGAGTAATCGGTCTGGTGTCCGGCAAGGGAGGCGTCGGAAAGACCAGCGTGTGTGTGAACCTCGGTATCGCGCTTTCGCAACTCGGGAACGAGGTGACTCTGATAGACACCGACCTCTCGGCCTCCAACCTCGGGGTATATATGGGCAGGTACGATCACCCAGTCAAGATACACGAGGTGCTCTCAGGAGAGGCCACCTTCCAAGAAGCCATGTTTCGACACCCAACAGGGCGTCAACGCCCTCGTCGCCTCCACGGAG
>GL982569.1:949177-950529 GCA_000220355.1 Candidatus Nanosalinarum sp. J07AB56 | reverse complement strand
ACAACACTGGCAACAACCGCCAATACGGCTTTCCTGTTCACAGTAGGTATAACACCCCAACTCCTGCTGCGCCCGCAATCAACGGAACCCAGATCGGAAGTGCCCCCGTCAGAGCCAGGAAAAGCAGGCCTACAACTGAGGATATGGCTATTATCCAAATTGGATCTAAGTCGAACGAATACAGGACCACAGCGAGAACTACTAGAACCAGGAGTATTATCCATGTGGCGTCGCTACCAGGCTGTCCGAGACTGCCGGTGCGATTGTCCTCAGGGGCTTCGACGTCGACGTTCTCCTGAATGAAATCGGTTATCTGCAGGCTCTCACTTATGGCGAAGCCACCACTCATATGATTGACAAATACCTGGGCCTCGTAGTTTCCTGCAGGAAGCTGCTCTTGGCTCCAAGCTCCTGTGAAGGTGTGGGTCTCACCCGGTTCCAAGACCTCGCCGTTGGTCCGCCTAGTCTGGGTTGTGCCGCCCGCCGGGCTCACAATATTAAGTGAGAAGCCTCCGAGCGAAGAGCTCACTGTTCCCGTGTTCCTTATTGTAACGAGAGCCAGGCCCTCGTTGGTCGCGGTTCTAGCGCCTCTTGTCTCAGTCACCTCGAATTCTCTTCTGACATCTCCTGGTACCCGGAAGAGGACAATCGGGTCTACTAATGCCTGAATCGAAACCGATCCGCTTGTGCCCTCGGAGGCGAACCTCGGATTTATTGGTATGCTGCCGGCGTGCCATCCTGGCTCTGCATCTCTGGGAACATCTATTGTAAATGGTATAATTCCCTCAAAGCTTCTACCCCCAGCTCTTACAGTGGTTGAGGGATCGACAACTTGCCTTGACTCGTTGAAATCCACCCAGCTATTCCATTTTTCAGGGGTTGACTCTTCTGAGGAGTAGTTTACGAAATCAGCGTCACCGAGCTCCACCAGCCTCGTCGAAGAGGCATCTTGAACCTCCGGCTCTACTATGAACCTTTCGTCCTCTCCAGAGACGGAGAGGTATATAGCCGACTGGATGCTCTCCCCTCTCTCCACGGTGCCGAGATTCTGATCACCCGGCGCGACACCCACCGACACCGCTGCGATAGATGATGTCGCCGACACCAGGATCGCCAGAACCGTCAGTGGCTTCCTCACGCCTTGTGTCTGGAATCCTCGGATAATAAACCCGTCCGCCGCCCCAATATACAACCTTTATATGGAGGTCGAGAGAACAGATTCTTGTACATGAAACCGCAAAACGCAGATACAGCGAAAAGCGAAAAACCTGTCGCTACGAGACGCAAAAACCACCAAAAACTATCAGGTGAAAAGGCATGAAAAGGGCAGCAATCCTCGGAGCGCTTGCCCT
>GL982569.1:947367-949157 GCA_000220355.1 Candidatus Nanosalinarum sp. J07AB56 | reverse complement strand
CAAATCCTTCATGTAGGTAGACGAGACCCGGGAGTATTCCGGGCGCACGACGAACCTCTGAGTCTGTCCACTCACCGACAGGTACACGTCCACGTTGACGGTCTCGCCTCTCTCTACAGTTCCGAAGTTCGCCTCCGACGGAAACACTCCAACCGATTGAGCAGACGCCCCCAGACACAGGCAGGTCAACGAGAGGAACAGCAGGAGTTTCTTTTTCACACGGACAGCATGTCGACTCCAGGTTAAATGGTTTTCAGGAGACACCGGACTCGCGTCACCTTTATATGCCGGACGCCGGAAATGCAACCTGTTCTATGAAGACAAGGCTATGTCAGATGGAAGCTGGAACACTCAATGTATTGAAGTCCAGCGAGTCTTCAGCCAAAACCCCGCGAAAAACGAAGAAGGAGGTGACAAAATGAGAAAAACAGCAGTTTCAGCTCTTTTAGCAATTATGACCGTGGGACTAGTGTCTTCCGCGGCCGCACAGCAGTCAGACAGCTCTTCGGTAGATGTTACCGTTGACTCGGTAGCGGACGTAGACATCAATCCCACGAACCTGGACTACACCAGCAACGGATTTCGGAACATCGAGCCCGGTACGTTCAATGCTACGTCGGACACCAACTTCACAGGCATTGAGATTGAGAACTCCGGATCCGAGAACCTGACCGATGTGCGTGTTAGAACCACCGAACCCGAGAGCCGGCCGTTCGCAACCGGTGTTTCCAGCAATTATGACGCCGGAAACTTCATCCAAGTCAGGCCGCAAGAAGGCATTGGCATCCTGACCAGTCCCGACCTGGACGGAGACTCACCAGAGACCGGGAACAGCGACGAAACAGGCTATCACTACGCCGCCCGAGTAGATTTCAACGCATCCGGCGACGGACTGTCGTACATCAAGACCCCTACAACCGAGGGGAACGCAGATGGCGGGGCGGTATGGCGCTACGGAAGGTTCAGATCTGGTGACCAAGAGTTCTTCTGGGCTATCAGAACATCGCCAGGCACGTCTTCAGACGCAAACATCTGTGACGGCGACAGCAATGCCGTGATCAGGTACGGCAATCAACCGCACACCGATCAGAACATCGGCACAGTCGACTTCACAGACGACAACAACGCCAGCTACGAGGAGATACAGATTGTGGAGACATCGCAGTCCGACCCTTACGGACGCGTCAACAACACAGATCTGGAGTTCGGTGATGGCACGATAAAGGACTACTCTGTTCTCACCTACTGCGGACTTTCTGGCGACCAAATCACAGGCAGCACGCCACGCGAGGTCAACGACACGTATGTCGTGAGGACGCGCTACGATAGGAAACCCCTCGCCGACGCAACGAGGTTGCCGCAGACCAGCAGTCCTCTAGTCCAGGACGACGACACAGATCCGTCTCTACAGAACTTGGTCGATACGACCAACACAGAGTTCGAACCAGGAGACCACTTCACGCTGGAAACCGCGATTGAGGTTCCGCGTGGAACAGCGGTTGGAGACATCAGTCAGGGCTCGCTCAGTATCAGAGCAACTACCTGAAGACTCCTACCGTTTCCATTTCCTTTTGATCATTCTTGTGCTCGCTGCATTTTCTGAACCACAGGGAGCCCTCCATTAGCTTTATTGCATGCAGACCAAGCAATCTAATGTGGCGAAGGACTCCGAGGAGGAAGCTTTGGAACCAGAAGACTTCTCGAACCTATCCGACGAAGAGATGGCCAAGAGGGCCGAGGAATTCGGCGAGATGGTTCGAAAGATGGAGAGCGAGATACAGAACGGCTAC
>GL982569.1:945045-946612 GCA_000220355.1 Candidatus Nanosalinarum sp. J07AB56 | reverse complement strand
GGGTTCATCAAAATCGACACGCGCGACAGCTTCTCCGCCGAGTTCGCCGAGTACTTCGACTCCTCGGAGTCGGACTGGTAGAGCGTGGCAACTCTCGAGTTCACCTCGCAATACACCAATCTCCTACTGCTGCTGAACGGCCTGGCTATCGTTCTCTACATCGGCGCACGCAGCAAGAAAAAGCAGCGGGCTATGAAGTTTGGGAACTACTCCACTCTCGAAAAAGTGGCGGGCAGAAACTTCCTCAAGTCCAGCAACCTCCTGCTCTTCACCAAGCTCGGCGCAATAACGCTCCTTGTCATAGGCATATCGAACCCTGTCATAGTAGAGAGCGCTTCCTCAACCCAGAATGACTACGTGCTAGCGGTCGATGTCTCCGGATCAATGATCCAAACCGACCTGAAGCCAAGCCGGCTGGGCGCAGCAAAGAGGGGGCTGAAATCGTTCGTGGACGCGACAGGAAACGAGACCAGCATCGGAGTGGTCTCATTCTCCGGGTCAGTGAGTACAGAGCAAGACCTTGCCGCCGACAAGCGGGAGGCCAAGCAAGCCATCGAAGCACTGGACTCAGGAGAGTCCGGGGCAGGAACAGCCATCGGGGACGCCATATTCTCATCTGTGTCGACAGCACTGCAGTCAAGCGGCGGGGCAGAAGTCGTGCTCGTTACAGACGGGCGTAAAACCATCGGCAGCGACGTTAACTCATCCATTAGGTTCGCACGCCAGAACAATGTAACCGTTAACACCTATGGTATCGGAAGTCGGAGGAACAGCACCCAAGGGTTCGGCACAATCAGGCAAGGAGACACAGAGGTGAACGCCTCGAGACGAACCTTCCCCAACCTCGACACGGCGCAGCTGGAGAGAGTGGCGAACGAGACCGGCGGCAATTTCTCCACGGTCGAGTCCTCATCCGAGCTTGGGAAGGATATCGTTGAGCTCGAGGAGGAGGAGCGACGGCGCGACATCTCCCGGTTCTTCGTCTTTGGGGCCCTCGCTCTGCTTCTGCTGGAATGGGTGTTGGGAAACACCCGGTTCGACATACTGCCGTAGGAGTTAAACACTGGAGCCGCACACCTGAAACGTGGATGCAGAACAGGCGGTGGAGTTCACACAGCTCAACGTTGACGAGGCCACCAACAGGGTAGAACAGGCAGATAGGGAAGAGCTCGAGGAGATGATGCGTGTTGAGCAAGCGGCGAAGGATCGTAAGACCGTCAAGGACGCGATCGAGGACGAACTGCACAGGAGAAGGGTGGAGGAAGACCTGTCCCAAGCAGAACACATGCTCGATGAGGTGGCCGGTATATTCAGTGATCTGGAGGAGCTGGAGCACCTGAACCCGGACAGCGACAGCCTCACCGAGAAACAGCTGGTCGAGTTCGTTACCGGAACAGTGGACGAAGCAGAGCAGACGCTGGAAGACAACCAGTTCTCCGCCGACGAACTCGGGGAGCTTCTCCGCGCCGAGAAAGCCGGAAAGGACAGGAAGACACTCAACGTCCTCCTTCATGAGAGAATACGCGAGGCAGAGGAGATAGAGGAGTTCGAGGGGGCGGAGCGCAAG
>GL982569.1:942881-945025 GCA_000220355.1 Candidatus Nanosalinarum sp. J07AB56 | reverse complement strand
CACCGAGAAGGGACAGGTACTGGGATGCGACGCCGGAGCCGCACACAACATATCCCACAAAGTAGAGGCCTTCGTCTTCCTCGGAAGCGGAGAATTCCACCCCTCCCAAGTCTCCGAGACTGGCAAAAAGGTGTATGTCGTCGACCCGTACGAGCGCAAAATATGGGTGGAGCCGCCGAACAGCCTCGACGACGAGACGCAGGCAGAGCACGCCCGCGTCCTCAAATACAAAGATAGAGAGAAGTGGGGTATAATCACCTCCTCCAAAAAGGGACAGAACTACATGCAGGCAGTCGGAATAGCGAAGGACAAGCTCGAGGAACACGGCAAGGACGTCTATGTCTTCGTAGAAGACCGCATATTCGAAGCCGACTACAAAGGCTACGGAATCGACATCTACGTCAACTGCGCCTGTCCCAGGATGACCAAAGACTTCCAAGACCTGGCGTTCGTGAGCCCGAAGGCTCTCGAAGTCTTGGACGAAGTATGAAGACCAGAGATATAATGGTTTGTGTCCAAGTGGTAGAAACGTGACCAAAATTTGTTCGGTGTCGGGTGGTTTGCTCAGGTCTCGGTACAACGATGGAGACTATCAGGCCTTCTTCGAGGCTGTGAAAGACTGCTACGAAGGTATTGAGTTGTACACCGGGCAGTTCACAAACGCGGAGTCAGAGGGTTTGATGGCTATTGCGGAGGATCTAGGTCTTGAAGTTGTCTCAGTGCATCCTGACAGTCTGACTGAATTACACAGAACCGAGAACGGGTCGAAAGAACTTGTTACAGAAGTCAATGAGTACACTTGCAGGTACGAAAACGAGAAGAGAACAAAGACTAGAGACGTCGACAACATGACATTTCATCCGCCGCAGTCGGAAGAGCCACTAACTGACGCGGACTGGGATGTCGTGGTAAACAACCTCTCTAAGGCAGAAGAGAAACTATCCAAGTACAGTAATGGAGGTGTTGTATCACTGGAGAACTGCGCCGAATTTGAGCCCCGGTATATAATATCCTGTCTTGGAGACGTCCAAGCTCTAGAGCGTGCGGCAGAGGACCAAGGGGAGACTGTCAACATGACGCTGGACTTGGGTCACGCCCCTGGTCACACCTATGAGGATATGGCGGAGCTAGTGTATGAGAGCGAGAATCTGATGCTTTCCAACCTTCACGTGCACGACAAGATTTTGGAGGACAAGACACTGCTTTCGGATATGAGGTCGGATTATGGTTTTCCAGACGGAAAGGAAATAGGTACAACCGACTGGGAGGGCGAGGTCGACCACCTTCCCATAGGACAAGGAGAAGTCGACTTCGATGCAGTCTCGAAATTTGTGGAAGGAGATGATCTGATGACGTTGGAACTACATCCGAGTTGGGCGGAGAGGCCTAGGGCGGTGAGGGAGAGTGCTGAGAATCTCGATAGGTTGATACACTAAGGACTAAACCCAGTTACGTCTGCATACAAACATCTGAAGATCTCATCAATCTCCATGTGATTGGGGTTCTGTCGAACAGATCCGTCGGAAATCATACGTCCAAGTTTACCTTTCACCGCGTCTTCCAGCAGTTCCTCATAATCCAGGTCGCCATCGGAGAAGTGCACATTCCCTAGCTTGAACTCACGACTGGAGTCCGATTGCTGAATATTTACATGTTGATGGGACGAAGCCTTTTCCAATACGTACTCCTCTGCCGAGACAGGATACTCCAGATCGACTTGTAGATCACCAAATGTACCTTCCACGATTTTTGGTATCTCCAGTTGACTTATTTGGTTACGTAAGACCTCGGCTAAGAGGTCTGTATTTCATGCCGCTTCCGGACTCGAGTAGTCCGACACCTTGTTTGTCTCTCTCAGTCACAGCCCAGTCTTTCATTCTCCTTGAGTTTCTGTGCTTTCTCTTCGCAGACCCTCTCCATATAGGAGCTTACCTTGGAGTCCTCAGGTCCTGTTTTGGAGACTAGATGCTCACCTGCCCTTATGTCTTTCTCTATTTTCGAGTCCTCTATTCCCATGAGCGGGACCCTATCCATCAGACTTTCTACAAATTCATGATATCTCAGGTTGTCTTCTCCCTCCGGAGTATCTATCTTGACATACTCATCGCTCCTTCCTTTCTCCACAAAATCCTTTCCTGCCTGTG
>GL982569.1:940257-942861 GCA_000220355.1 Candidatus Nanosalinarum sp. J07AB56 | reverse complement strand
ACAATCAACAGGAACAAGAAGACAATCAACAGGAACAAGAAGACAATCAACAGGAACAAGAAGACAATCAACAGGAACAAGAGGATGAGACAATAGAAGAGGGCGACGCCACAGAAGAGAGCACGGAAGACGACACGGAGACCAACTTAGAGGCCGGGTTCAACAGGGAGGCAGCTATCGAGGAGCTCGGCGACAGCTTCGATGAAGACATGCTGCGCAAGGCCTCAGACAGCGATCTTCAGAACCTCCTGGCGCAGGAGAGACGCAGGAAGGACCTTGTGGATCAGCTGTCCACCGACTTCGACCGGGAGAAGCTGGAGAAAACCACGGTTGACGACCTAGAGAAACTCCAGGCAGATACAGAAGCGTCCGGCACGGGGGAACAGGAGGAAGACAAGGACGAGGAAGAGATGAAACAAGAAGCGGAGGAAGACCTCCAGATGCTGATGGGTGCAGGAAGCGAGGAAAGTGACGAAGGATCTGACAGCAACAGGATGGAGGATCTCAAAGAGAACATCCATGACAGGTTCGAGAGCCTCACCTCGCCACCGTCATCCGACAACGACAGCACAAGGGACAAAAGCCAAAAAGCCCTAGCGCTTCTAGACAGCTACCGCGACCTCGGTGACGAAGAGGCTGCGATAAAGACCGCACACGTCATAAAGGGATACCTCGAACATGCCTTCTCTATACAAAGGGAGATGACATACGGGGAGCTGGCCAACAGTCTCGAGGATGAGGAGCAAGTGCCTCAGCAGCTTATCGAGTTTTTCAACGAGATGAACGAGAGGCAGTACACAGGGAAGCTTGAAGCCATGGACGTAGACCAGGCCCTAGATAGCTCCGTAGAGACTGTCAAGGAGCTGTCGTAGTTGCAGCCCGAAAGATACATACGGGAGGCGGAGAAGCAGTTGACCGTCCGTACTTGGGCGGAAAGAGCTACGTACGCGGCTCTGCTGCTAGCCGGTCTTTTCCTGTCCGGCGGAGTACACGAGGCAGGGCACATCGCTGTCCTAAGTGGCCTCGAATGCCGCTACATAACCTCTGTGGAAGCCCTGCCTTTACGCGGCGAGGTCCAGCCGCTCTGCGGTATGTCTGCATTGGAAGCGACCGCATTCTACCTTTCAGGTTATACGTCGGAGGTAGCAGCAGGAGGGCTTCTATCCGTACTGTCGAATCGGTCGCGGTGGTTAGGCTGGCTGTCGTTAGGTCTAATCGGGGGACTGATGTCCAACCTCGCGCTGGCAGGTGACCTGGCGAACCTGGCGTCGCTCGGAACCGCGACCTCTACCGTGTTGGCGGTTGGCTTCGTGGCTGCGGGACTCGGGGTTTCTGTATCGGCCCTGAGGGGGTTAGAACGGGAGGAAGGTGGATGAGAAACCGAAGCTCTCGACAAACAGCAGCGTCAGTATGAGCACCTCCCCAGCAATCAGCAGTAACAATGGAACGTCGTAGATGCCGCTGAGATCGAATCTTTTGCGCACGAGGGCGTATCCAGCTAGCAGTGCGCTCCATATTATAGCCAGGAACGGCGGCCGCTGCGCGGTTGGTATAAGTCCGGCCGGACGGATGGTGGACAGCGATATGTCAGAGAAGGCGAACGCAGACCTCTCGGAGGATACCACCAGCGTTGCGTTCACGTCATCGCAGTTTGCCGGAGCTCTCGCATCGAGTACACGCACCGCCAGAGAACCAGATTCGTTGATGTCGAGACGCCTCAGAGTGTCGGAGCCCTGTACTCTGCCGCAGTCCTCCGCGTTCTGTAGCTCGGCCGTTACATTAAACAGGGGCTCGCGCCCTGTGTTCTCAACGAGCACGGGGAGCGTCTGGTTCTCTCCCTGTTCAATGGTGGCGGACGGCGGGAACTCGACTATTCCAATGGATGTTGGGAACCTCGTCCTGTTGACATCCACATAGAAGAAGTCCACGTCCAAAGCGCCGTCATCGTTCGATGCCTCTACCGGCACGACATACCTTCGGGGCTCTGCGTTCTCCGGCGGCCTCACAAACACATCCCGGGTGACGTTCTCACCTACGGAAAGGTTCCCTACCGACGCATTCCGGGCCTGCCAGTCGCCAGGTAGGTCGCTGATCTGCGGACTGAGCGTTATTCCGCTGACTGAGGAGTTCCCGATATTCCGCACATCTAGGGACGCAGGGCCAAATGATCCGCGGTTCACAGTGTATGTCCTGTTGACGGGCTCGACCTCTATCTTTGGCCTCGGCTCTGGCTCTGGTTGGGGAGTAGGGGTCTGCCCAGGCTGGTCGTTGTCTCCTTCTACGGTCTGTCCCTGCTCTCCAGTCCGGTTTACGTCTTGAGGCACGGTCTCATTGACATCCTCCCCTCCCGCCTCAGAGAAGAACTCTGCTCTGGTCTCATTGCCAGTAGTATCCACCACGTAGAAGGAGGAATGAACCACCTCCGAGAAGTTGCCCTCTGCAATTTTGGTGTTGTTGGTTCTGCCGCGACACTCGGCCTCGACCTTAAGGTGCGCTGCGTAGAAATTGTCTTTCTCGAAGCCATTGACCCCAGTCACGTTCAAGACTGCTCTATCAGGACCACGGAAGAAGCTCGAAACCGCGAGCTGCTCGCCCGAAATCGTC
>GL982569.1:895567-940237 GCA_000220355.1 Candidatus Nanosalinarum sp. J07AB56 | reverse complement strand
GAGGCACACTGTCGTTTACGTCCTCGCCGCCGTCCTCTGAGAAGTTCTGTGGCACCGTCTGATTGCTTGTGAGGTTCCCAGGCTGAGTCACATTAGCCGGCGCTGTCTGGTTTGTGGACTGGTTCCCTGTTCTGTTGACGTCCTCCGGTACCGTCTGGTTGGTGGACTGATTACCGCTTCTATTAACATCCTCTGGTATCGTCTGATTTGTCTCAAGTTCACCAGTCTGATTGGCTCCGCCCTCATTCGCAGGATCACCAACCACCAGAAAAGAAGTGTGTTCTACATCTGAGAAGTTGCCAGTTTCTACAGTAGTAGAGTTGACAGGACCTCGGCACTCTGCCTCAACCTTGAGATGTGCAGCGTAGAACTGGTTTCGTTCAAAACCATTGGCCGAAGACACATTGATACTGGCCTCCAGCGGACCTCTCAGAGAGCTGGAGACATTAAGTCTCTCGCCCCCAAAATCCACCTCTCTGCTGAAGTGGCCGAGTATAGGTCCCTTCCGTATGACTGTAGCATTTAGAACTCCTTCGAAGAACTCGTCGCCGTCTGTGTCTGTACCTGGAACGGATATTTCGGGCACGATCTTGTCGCCGGCCGTGGTAACTACGTTGTCATAACCGGATTCTTCTCTGTAGGTGCCATTCTCCTCGGTTATATTTGTGAAGTTGAACTGCGTTATGTTCGCATTGATGTTTCCCTCATTGGATAAGGCTGCCGAGAAGTTGCCTGTCGAGTTCTGTGCAAATGATACAAAGCCCACTCTACTGTCAATACCTGTCTGCAGGTTGGGAGGACTTATCTGCGCGGGTGTGCGGCAGACACCAGATATTTCGACCTGCACGGACGAGGAGTCGCCCTGCGCGGCCGCCTGGTGAGATGCCGCGACTACGGCAAGGAGAAGGAGTATTCCGGTAGCAGAGCTCAGATTTTCCACAGTATGTAGCATGCGGTCGCCGCGATAAATAACAGGAGGATGGGGCTTGGAGGGCCGTCTGTGCGCGTTTCAACGTCGGTCGACGCGTTCTCACGGGGTTGCTCCGAGGTTTGGTATCTCTCCCTGTCGGTGGTGTTGCTGTCATTTGCTGGGGAGGGGTCCAGGGTTCTGTTGCTTTGAGGCTCAAACTGGAGGCCTGTACTTGGTGCATCCTGTGACTGCAGAGGTCCATTATATTGGAGTTCGAAATCCAGAGGCCTGGTTACTACGGGTATGGGCCCCTCAGCGGAGGCTGTTGGACGGCTCTTCAGTTCCAGGTCTATGCTGTACTGCGTCTTCTGCCTGTCGATCCTGATGTGAACCGGTAGGCTGTAGACCCGTGCATAAGAGCCCGACACGTAGTATCTTGACTCCGGCGACATCGAGCCCGTGTCTAGAGAGGATGCCGAGACGTTGTACGAGGTGGTGTTAGCTGATCGCAGTGATATCTGCGGAGAGCGCGAAGAGGGGTCAAAGACCCTGACGCTCGTGTTCAACCACGCACTCGACGTTGAGTACGTGCTCTCCGGCTGGACCAGGCCCAAACCCTGTGCGGCCGCGGAGGGCGCGGTGAGGCTCAGAAGCAATGTGAAGCTGAGGAGGTTCTCCGCGTTCACGTCGTGGCTCGGAACTCGATCTCCCCTGTATACTGGCCTTTTGCTATGCCTGTGGGCACATCCATGAAGAAGAAGTGGGTGAAGTTGGTTCCCGGCTGGATTGGGGACACGCCGAGCAGGTCGCTGAAGCCTCCCTCGAGACTCGTCTTGTGGCCTGTCTGGTTGTTCGGATCGTTGTCAGGAGAGGCCGATAGGTTGGCATCGGGAATGGTGTAGTCGTACGATGTGGACTGCAGGTTCGAGGCGTTCACCTCGACCTTATCGACCGGGATGCTGTTCTCGAACACCGTCATGTTGTAGAGCAGCTGTGAGTTTCCCTGCGCCGATTTGTTTTCCTCGCCTGGGTCGAGTGCGCCGAAGTCCACTACGTCGTAGCGCAGGTCGATGACAACCGCTAGGTCGATGTTCAGAAGCCTGTTCTCCGTGTCGTTAGAAGTTACAGACGGGCTTGTAGAGGTGGCGTTGACATCCAGGAGCCTGGACGTGTCCTCCTGTCCTGTGGCGTTGACGCTCCAGTTGATGTAGCACTGGTCGCCTTGGTTCAGAGTTCCACATGTCTTCTCTGAGGCAACCTGTGTGTGCAAAGGAGTGCCCGAGCCGTTCGGCACCACTTGGGTCGGAGGACCCGAAGAGGCATTGTACCTAGGTGTGGCGTTGACCATTCCGCAGTCTCCGTTGACACAGCCTATCGAGGTGTTGACAACGAAATTAGAGTCCTTCTTGACGATCGTGTTATTTAAAGGCTCCAGCAGTGTGGCGTTGATGTCTCCGCTGTTGAGCGAGACCGAGAACTCCCCGTTGCGTAAGGTTCCAGTACCCTTCTCGTCGCGCGAGAAGGCTCTGTATTCCCAAGTGCCCTCGGGTCCAGCGCTGGGTACGGAGAACCCTGCCTCGAAGCTCTTCTGGTCGTCTGCGGGCACTCCGGAGTCCGTCCTCACTGCATTGACCGTGTAGTTAGTGCCGTCTGGCGCGGTGAACTTGACCTTAGCTAAGCCATCGACTATGTCGGTGTAGCCGTCTCCGTCCGATACGTTGAACGACACCTTCGCCGTGTCACCACCGCCGAATATACTGCCGTTGATGCTTGCCTCTGTGATATTTGCTGGGAGGTAGCTGAACAGGTCCACGTCGTTGCCCCCGCTTTTAGTTCCTAGTAGGGTTTCGGATGAGTCCTTGGGATCCAGGCTCACGATCTCTTGGTCTTGCCGAGCTACCGCATACTCTATGAAACCATCGCGGTCGAGGTCCGATGGCGCAACCACACGTCCACTGCTACCCGCGAACGACTTCACCTTGGTTGAGATAGTGGTTGTATCACCTCTGTTGTCTATTCCAAACAAGCCGCTGGCGTTTGGAAACACGACCTCCGGAAGACCATCGGAGTCAGCGTCGGAAACCATGGTGCCAAACCGGCTGCTTGTGATGTCAGTCGACGATACCGGGGAAGAGCTGGAAGTATCCGTGTCTTGTGGTATGTAGTTAAACTTTCTCAATCTGTTGTTTCCGTCAACGTAGAGAATCTCCTCATACCCATCCACATCGAAGTCGCCGACGTCCACGGGATTTATGAACCCGTCAGGGAGAGAACTCTGTGGAGCGCTCGGAATCTATGACACCGAGGTTACTGTTTTGATTGCGAAATAGGATGTCGGATTTGTTGTTGCCATCGCCTTCCAGTTCCCCAACCGTCAGAGGACTTGAGCTCTTCGGCTTGTCGAACTGTCCTGTAATAGGCTCAAACGTGCTATTTCTTCTGAAAAATGCCTTCAAGTACGCAGAGCTGGTGTCGCGCACAACCAGTTCAACCCTGAAGTCGTTGTCGTAGTCAGCGAACACAGAGGCCACGCCGCCGACCGATCCTTTGACGTCTTCCGATCCACCTAAGGGGAAATGAGCGATATCACTGTTTTGGTCCTCTCTATATGTCAGCTCTGGATAGAAGAACCCCGTGGCGTTGGGCTGAACGGGGGTCTGTGCGGCGGAGGACGGCGCCATCGACAACCATAGACATGCTACTACCAAGAGAGCCCCTGTCCGGCGCACCACTCCAACCATCAGATATACCTCTCAGCCAGGCCTGTTGCAAGACCCGCGACCGAGATCACAACCAACCACTGGTACATCTCCCTTTTGTCTCCAAGATTTTGGCGGGCCTCCTGTATGTCCTGCGATGCTGTCTCCATCGCGGAGGCTGTGTCAACGAGAGTCCGGACCTGTCTGCTGATCTGGGTCCCGGCCTGAAACGACGCCAGGGTTCTCAGGCTCCTGTTGAAGCTCTGTGACTCGACAACGCTCGATGCCCTCTGGGAGTCCGCGTATGCGTCGGAAAGCCTGGATTCGGTGGCCGAGAACTGTAATACTGCGTGTGCCGAAACGACGAGCAGAGTCGCCGACGCCACGATAAGCACCTTTCCCATCTCAGCCCGATCCAACGTGTATTCAGTTAGATCCAGCTGCCCCACGTCCGCCAGACTCACAACTACCTCACGGAGGGACTGGCGTATAAAAACTCGACAGCAAACAATTGGGCGTGGACGGACCCGTGGTCTGGATGGTGTTTGAGGCGGTTGGCGAAGAGGAAGACGCCGTGGAGGAATCTATGGACGAACACGTCGAGACCCTGAAGGTTGAAGACGGCATAGAGGTGAAGGAGGTCGACCGCGACGATGTCAAACAGATGGAGGATCCTCATCCGGGCCTAGAAGAGGGATACTCGACTGTCGTGGAGGTCACGGCCGGATTCGACGGCTTCGACACAGCAATACAGACCGTGTTGAACTACGGGCCGACCTACGTCCAGATACAGGGTCCCGACCAGTACAACATAGGGCTTGGAGAAGCACAGGAAGCGATGCAGAAAGTAGCATCCACCATGCACCAGTACGCACAGATGGGTGCAGGAGGAGTCCTGGTATCAAACACAGAGGAAACCTGACCGTGAAAACATCCCGCGCAGCCATACACCTCGGCCTGGCCGCGGTCCTGCTCTCCAGCGCATCCGCGGCAGTGACCGTGCACTCCGAAAACGTCACCGCCGACCTACAGAACGAGACCGTGAACGTTGAGATGTCGGTCAGTGATTTCGCCGGCGACGAGTTCACCTACACCACGTCCTACACCGTTGACGAAGTGATAGGCTCGCAGGTGGGTGCTTTGGAGGACGCATGCACCGCCAGACAGCTTGACGAGGGGTCGGAGGTGGCCTGTCCCGTGGTGGCCGAGAACTTCTCTGCGAACATGGAGCTCGGGACGGACGGGCTCGTCGGTCGATCTGGCAGTAAATCGGTGTTCAACTATTCCAAATCGTTCGTGAGGATAACGGAGCGCTTCCAACTGGACGTGGTTCTGCCTCGCGGGGAGGGCCTCGTGCCGTCGAACTCGTCTTTCTCCCCGGTCAGGCCAGAAGACGGAAAGAGAAGAAGTGTAGACGGCAGGAGGTTCAAGGTCGTCTGGTCGCAGCAACCCGGATTCGGGGAGGAGAAACGCTTCTCGGCCGTCTACGAGCCACTTTCTGAGGGGCCCGACAGAACCCTATGGATAGTAACAGGTGCTGCCCTTGCCACCCTCGTTATTCTCGGGGCCTACCTTTACTACCGCCTTCACAGAGGCAGCAGAGCCAAGGACGAGTTCGAAACCCTTACGGAGGATCAACAGGAGGTGGTGAGGATGATAAGCACTAGAGACGGATCTATGTTGCAGAAGGACGTGGTGGATGAGACCGAGTACTCCAAAGCCAAGGTGTCGAACATAGTCGGCGGACTGGAGGAGAAGGGGGCGGTAACCAAGAAGAAGCAGGGGCGCAGCAACATGCTGGAGCTGAACCGCAACCTCAGGGCTCTTGAGATCGAGTGACCGGGAAGACCCTCTCCTCTCCACGGTAGACGTTTCTGCACACGCATTGAAGCTCCGTCCTCTCGTCAATCTCTTCGGATAGGTTGACATCTATCACGCCCGGAGGGTAGCACTGCAGCGACCCGTTGAATGACTGGTTAGCTCTGATCTCCTGTTCCAAAGCCTCGCACTCACCTGACATGCTGTCCGCAGGAGTAGACTGAGCCGACAGCAATATGCCGATAGCCACGCCTGCGCACACCACGCCGAGCAGTGCGACAGCGCTACTCCGCATGGGACATGTTCCTCAGCTGGTTCTGGTACACTATTCCCTCAGACCTGTTGCCGTTGACGACCACAGTCGGATACACAGAAACGTTTTGGTATGAGGAGAGGTAGTCCACTGCCGATAGGTCTATTCCCGTGTCAATAGGGTACACGAACACGTTCCTGGCATCTCTCCGCAGCGACGTTAGTATCTTCGACTGTGTGTCACACTTGTCGCATCCCTCCTCGTAGAAGTAGAGTATTCTGGTGGAGTTCCGGCCGCATTCCTGTGCCGCGCGGCGTTTCTGCAGGTAGTCCTCTATCAGGAGGAGGTTGTACTTCTTCTTGAGATCCTTGTAGTTCGGACTGGATATCTTGCCGGCGTTCTCGTGCGTGGTGAGCTTGCGCCTCACCTCGTACAGGCTCTCTAGGGAGTCTGTCCTGAGCGTTCTGTAGGATCGGCAGCGTCCATCCTCCAAGTCTCCCGCCATCCGGTACGTGAGGAAGCGGGACTGCTGATTCATCTCGAGCTCCGAGATTTCTCCCTCTAAGGAGTCCACCTTGACCTCGGTCAGTTCCCTCCCAGCGACGAAGATACTCCCGACCACCAGGAATGTGATGCCCAGTCCCGCAACCAGGTACTTCCACGATATGCTGCGGTCTACCATCCTACCTCGCTTCCCGCAATGAGGTCTTTCCCGGCTTTAATCCAGAACATCGAGTAAATAAAGGCGTAGGCAGCCATAAAAATACCTATCTCCGCGGTCTTGTCCCGAAAGCTCATGCCGTCGGGAGCCGTCTTCACGGTTATCGCCAGCATGGTTCCGCCGAGAAGCACTATAGCGAGCTGGAACATGTGGAACATAGAGAGGGCCTGAAGACCCGGCAGACTGAGGTTGAGCAACACCGGCCCGGTGAGTGACGACACCACGAAGTCACCCATCCTGTAGATAAGATGACCTGTTATGAAAACTGTCATTCCGGCGTAGAACAGGTTCCACGGAAGTATGAAAGCTCCGAAGTTACCGTACTTCGGGTTCATTATGGCGTTCCTATAGCGTGACATAGTCCAGAAGTTGCCGCGGTACCATCGTGACCTCTGGCGCAGCAGACCCGAGAAGGTGGAGGGGGAGTGCGTCACCGCTTCTGCGTTGGTGCTGTTCTTTATCAGGGCTCCGTTCTCCACCATCCTGAACACTATCTCCATGTCCTCCGTAAGAGTGTCCTCGTCCCAGCCACCTATCTCCTTGAGGAAGTCGGTGTCGTAGAGCGACCCGGGGCCCGGCATCACGAACTGCGAGTCGAACAGCGAGAACAGCTTCCTCAGGAACAGGTTGTACACGTACTCAACCCAGACAGCCATCTCCGCCAGTGACTCCGGCTCCTCGATTCGCATGGCGGGCGTAACACCCTTCACGTCCTCCCGCTCGAAGTATCCAACCATGCTCTTCAGGAAGTCGTTGCTGACGGTGGAGTCGGCGTCTAGGCACCCGACTATATCGGTGTCGACCCTTTCGAGAGCGGTGTTGATGGAGCTTGCCTTTCCGGTGTTCTCCTTCACAATGACCTGTATGTCGTCACCGTAGGACCTGAGCTTCTCCAGCGTGGAGTCAGTGGAGCCGTCGTCCACCGCCACCACCTCGAGCCTGTCTTTTGGGTAGTCGACCGATAGGATAGAGTCTATGCAGTCTTGGACGTATCCTTCTTCGTTGTATGCGGGTACGAGGAAAGTGACTGATGGGAGAGCGGAGGGGTCGGGATCGCTGTGCACCTCGTCCCGGCGCGACATGTACAGTATCAGCCACAGGGTGGACGAGAATATCATGGCCGTAAATATCAGTACGTAGACCCACTCGATTGGCTGCATCGACACTTAGATTTTGACGGACACAGGTTTAATTCTTCATAAACTCCCGTAGGAAGACCGTGGCGTAGGCACCCTTAGGTAGGTCAAACCCGACCGTCATCTTGTTAGCCGACATGTTCAGGTCGTCGTCCGCCACAGCGTGGAGCTCGAAGTTCCTGTAGTCGGCGAACGCCCGCCTGTAGCTCCCCTCACTCCGCAGGTCCGACATCTCCTGCATCCGGAAGTCCTCCTGGCTTACACCCTCCTCGTCGAGGATCTCCTGTATCATGTTCTCGGGACGGGCGTCCTTGAGATCCGTCTTGAATCCCACTAGCGGGATCTCGCGCTCCTCGTCGTACCATCCGTCCTCCACGAGGCGGGAGAGCACGCGGTTGAATATCCAAGACTGGTAGCTGTGGATGAAGAGCGTTTGAAGGCCTTCTGGCAGCCGTTTGATAGCGCCCTTGTAGTCGTCCTCGTTCTTGGTGAGATGGTAGAGCAGCGTCTTCTCATACCGGTTGCGCTCCGGGAACTTCTCCGCTGCGTCCTCAACAACGCGGGTGTCCCAGAGCTCCTGCCTTATCTTCCTATCGAGTCGTACTCCTGGTCGTACGGCTTCGCAATATAGGTCCACACTGCCTCCTCGTACTCGCCTCTCAGCAGATGTCTCCCGACCTGGTGGGTGATAGGTCTCGGCGAGCCGAACCTCTGTTCCCCGAAATAGTTGGGGAACTTGCCGGAGAGCTCCTCGTTGGTCTTCTCCACCTTGTCTGCTATGTCGTCGACCGGCAGCTCCAGCTTCCGCACCGTTATCTCGAACTTGTTCGCCAGCAGGTTTCCAATCCCGATGTGCCCGTTCCTGCCGAGCACCTCTATCTCGAACTCGTCGGTGAATATCTGCCTGATTTCCTCCTGTGACACACCCTCCACAGATATGTGCTGCTCGGTGGTCGCGCGCTTGTCCTTGTTGCCGGCGTAACCTATCCGGCTCTTCGATATGTGAAGCATGTTGGAGAGCTTGTTAATAGCCTCCATCGTCGTCATGTTCTGCTTCCTTAGTTTCGCAATAAGGTGGTCTCCCTCGTCGCTGGTGTCGTGACGGGCCATCTCCTCCACCACGAAGTCGTTGACCTGCTCCTTCAATACACCTCTGACTCCGGGAACATCGGTCATGTAGCTCCACTCCGGAATCGACTCGATGTCCAGTTCCTTCAGGTCCTGCTGGATTTGGTTTTCCTCTGGGTCATACATATCTTCTTGCTCTTCCATTCCGTCTTGTTCGTCTTCTGTCATTGTAGCGTGTTCAACTCGCCTGTTACCGTGTCTATCTCCGCAGCTTTGGCAGGTCCGATCCCGAGCGCTGTCTCGGTACCGGGTTCCAGCTCTGTCATGCCCGCATCCTTTACGAGATGGTGTGGCAGGTCTGCTCGCTCCGCCTCTCGCCTCAAAGGCTCGAGTCCATTTTCTGGTGAGCGCAGAACAACCTTCTTCTCACCGACTTCTCGCCACTCTGTTGTTTGTTTCTTAGAGGCCTTTCTGTATGCCGAGAGACTGGCGTGTGCGACCTGCGCAGCCATCTTGCCTTGAGACATACTGAGTTTGTGGTTTACTGCTATTATTTGTTTAGCTGTCATTAACATACAACAATTGTACAGAGACGTTTTTTCAACCCTTTGGTGACAACACTACCTCTCCCCTTCCTTCTTTATTAAGTGCCAGCCGAACTGGGTCTCTACAGGCTCCGATACCTCGCCGTCGCTTAGCTCGAAAGCAGTCCTTTCGAACGGCTTCACCATGTCACCACGCCCAAACCAGCCGAGATCGCCGCCTTTTTCGCCGGACGGTCCATCACTATGCTCCCTCGCAAGCTCCTCGAACTCGCCCTCATCCTTCTCTAGCTTTCGCTTAAGCTGCGTAGCGTGCTCTTCGTGTTCGACCAGTATGTGCTTGGCGTGTACTTCAGTCACATAGCCCCCCCAGGATTCGAACCTAGGTCTAGAGGGCCAGGGCCTCTCATGATTGGCCACTACACCAGGGGGCTAGATATGGATATAGAGGCGATTTTCTTAAGCGGAACCCTCTAGACGGTCGGTCAGCGAGAAGATCAGTACTATGGTCAGGGTCGTAAAGAGAACCGAAGGGGCAAATATCTGGAGTATCTCCTCCCCCAGGATGCCGAGATCGATCGCTATCAGGAGAGCCACCAAGGTCTCTATATCAAGCGACAGGAGGCTTCCAGCTGCTTTCAGCGGACTATTGATTCCACGCCTCGAGGACACCAAGTAACCTACACCGAGCTTCGGCACCGTGGAGGCGGCAAACAGGACTGTGGCCGGGACGATGTTGGCCAGTATGCCGCCCGAGCCAAAGACCTGCAGAGAAAGGCCGAACCAAGCGAAAAACAGCGGGACGAACAGCCCCTCACCGATGGCAGATATCTTCTCCTGGAATGCACGGCTGTCCGTAAAGTCCGAACGAGAAACGATAACCCCGGCAAAGAAAGCACCTAGGACGGAGGAGAGCCCGACCTCCTGCGTCAGGTAGGCCATCATCAACAGGAGAGAGAAGGTCACGGCGAACTGAGACTCGGTCTCCTCGAACATCAGTATGTAGTCGTCCAGTCTCTCTATAAACTCGTGGAGCAGGTAGAACACGGCGAGGAAGCCGACTATACCGGCTATTCTCTCGAATCTCCCTGAACCCGTGGAGAACACGATAACCGCGGCTGTAACGGCCAAGAAGCCCAGGGAAACGTTCACCACGGACGACTGTATCGAGTACCTTCCAAGCCTGTCGCGGAGCATACCCCTCTCCAGCATGAGCTTCGAGGGCACGCCGATATCCACCATGCCGTATGCCAGAGCCAGGAACAGGAACTGTCTCAATCCATAATCAGGGAACAGGCGCTCGGAGACGAGGAACACCGCGGCAAACACAGCTACCGAACCCACGGCCCACGAGGCAGTCCCGAGCTCGAGGGCATCGCGGTTACCGAAAATCTCCTTGACGTTCTGTTCCCGCAGACCTGCCTGGAACAGTATGAGGGTGGCGCCTATCGTCGCGAACCCGAGGATACTACTGGAATCCGAGAAACCCAGGAACGACGGGCCGAGAACCAGGCCGGTGACGATATAACCGAGAATCGACTCGAGGCCAACCCGCTCAAAGAGCTCTCCAACCACGAAAGATGCAAACAGCAGAACCGCTGTCTCCAGGAGAACCTGACCGGAAAGGCTAGCCGCCACCCGCGATCTCACCCATCAGATCATTCTCGTGCACCACACCCACGACATCCCCGCCATCGATCACGGGAAGAGACCTCAGATCCTCCTTGTCCAGCAGGAAGGCGACCTCGTCAAGGCTCTCACCCGGAGGGACGGAGACCTCGTGCCTGTCGACCACGTCCTCAACCGTCTGGGGCTCGTACGACGTGTCGAAAGAGAAACCTATGATACCTATCACCTTCTCCTCGTCCAGCCTCTCCTCCGGTATCAGAGCGCGCGTGACGGTGTGTTCGTGGACTTCACCGATGAACTCGCCGTCCTCCATCACTATCAAAGTGTTCTCCGCGGACGCCAGCTCGTCCGCCGCCTCCTCAACTGAGGCATCGACATCGATGAAGTCCGGCTCCGACATCACCTTCTCCACCTTGGTCATATGCGAGGTTCAAGTTGGGGATGTATAAACAAATCGATGGTTCGGCTCTGTGCGGCGGGCGTGGTGCGCCGGGACTGGGATTTGAACCCAGGAAGGGCTGTCAGGCCCCACCGGCTGTCGACCGTAGAACATCGTCATCCGCTCTAGAGAGACGGTGTCCTGTCTCAAGGCCGGCGCAATCAACCAGACTCTGCCATCCCGGCAACTGTGCATTCGCAGCCAAGGGATTTATGACCTGCTGGCCGGCATAGTCAAAGTATGGTAGAGTTTGAGTGGCTGTCGCTTGATGGAGACGAAGAAGTCCTGTGGAACGGAAACCCGAAGCTACAGAGACTGATAGGGTTCGTTTTCACCGACTACGTGGTGACGAGCGACGGCGTGTACAGGAAGACAGGCATACTGTCGCGTGACGTCCAGAAAATCGGGTTCGACAAGATACAGAACACCTCGTTCTCACAGGGACTCCTAGGCAGAATGTTCGGCTACGGCAACGTCGACATATCGACCGCGGGAGGAAGCGGCATAGAGATGAGGTTCAGAGGCGTCTCCGACCCCGACACAGTCCAGACACAGATCAACAAGAACGCCAAATCCAGCCGCCAAAGAACCAGCAGCCCTGATGACAACATCCAAGAACAGATGCTCGAAGAACTGCAGAAGATACGGAGGCTTGTGGAGAACATAGAGAACGATGGGTCTCGAGGCGCTTGAGAACCTGTTTGAGGACATAGAATCCCTCAAGCATTCCGAGAGACAAGGTTGGAAAGACAGACGCATAGACAGGCCACGTGATACCATAGCGTCGCACAGCTTCGGTACCGCACTTCTGGCGTGGGCGAGAGCCGAAGAACTCGGCTTCGACTCGGACAAAGCAGTCAAGACACTGCTGATACACGACCTGATAATGGCACACATCGACGATGTGACTCCGCACGAAGAAGGATACAACTCAAAAAAGGAGATGGAGGAAGCTAAGGCGGAAGACCTCATCCAGAACATCCCTGAGCCGATGAGAGGAGAGTTCAAGGATCTATTTAATGAGTTTCAGTCGGAGGACACCGAGTTCGCCAGGTTCTGTAGGGAATGCGACAAGCTCGACACCATTCTACAAGCGCTTTCCTACTCACGCAAGGACGGAGAGGACTACGCCAGCGAGTTCCTCGAGTTCTACAAGAACGATTTTGACTCCGACAGCGGCTCGAAGATGTGGAAACAGTTAGAATCGCGTTCGGACTCCAGCATCTAGTTCCATCTCCGTGGATACCTCTCAGGTTCCATGTGGACGGACTCGAGGTCGGCGGCGGCGCCGCGCTCCTCATACATCTGCTCCGAGGTCATCTCTGCCGTGGCGAGGGCAACCAGCTCGCCTTTCAGCGTCATGATTGCCACCCTATCACCCTCGGATATGTCCTCCTGCAGCCTCGATATGCCTCCCGCCCCCAGGTCAGCGCCGTTAGCCACGGCGTTGACAGCGGTATCCTTGATCGCAAGCTTCGGGAGGTGTCCAACAGCGGTCTCCGGCGGCTTCACGACCCCTCTGAGTGCGGAAACATCCCCTGTGTCGGAGTACTCGTGATACGCCTCGACAGCTTCCTGAAGCGTTACACTCTCATCCTCCGAGATCTCTCCCTGCGATGTCCGCCTGAGATCGGGCATCTCTGCATCCACACCCAGCTGGTCACCCAGCTGGTCGACTAGAACCCTGACATAGAAGCCCGACTCACACCGGATTCGTGCCAGAAGGGTGCAACCCAAACACTCCAGTAGCTCGGCCTCATAGAGCTCTCGCGACCTCTCCTTTCTTTCGACAGCGCTCTTCTCCGGCGGAACCTGCCTGTTCTCGCCCACAAAGTCCTTCAGCGCCTTCCGAGCTTCGGCCTCGGAGATCGGCTCGGATAGGGAAACCTCGAAGACATATTCTTTTCGGGTCTCTGACAGCGCCGGAGAAAGCCGGGTTCCCCTGTTAAGGCCAACGGGCAGCACACCCGTTGCGTGCGGATCCAGTGTACCGAAGTGACCAGTCTTGCCAAGATCCAGGCTCTTCCTCAGCCACGAACTTACCTGGTTACTGGGAGGGCCGTAGGGCTTGTCGAGCACGACCAAACCTCTCTCCAACAGCTCCTCCGCCGACCGGCTCGACGGCACGCAACCGAAATCGGGGTCGGTGTCTGCCTCCTCACGGACAAACCACTCTCGCGTCACATCCAGAAGCCGTTCTCCATCCTTAAGTCTACGAAACCTCTCTACTCTTCTATCGCGTTCTTGACCAGTCTGTGAACAAACAACTGCTGATAGAAATTAAACGCAGGTAGCAGGAGCACCGGTACAAGCAGAATGAACGAGAGAGCGTAAACCACGCTGGCCGCGGACGCAAGCAGGAGGCCGCCGAACACAGCGACAGCGTAGCTGGTGTCGAGGGAGATGTCCAAAAGTCGACGCGAGAGAACAGATAGCAAGCCTCCATTGCTCGCCAAGTATATCGCGGCATACATCACGTAGAAGCCCGCGGGAACCAGAAGAAAACCTACAACGGAGAGCACCCCACTACCCAGAGTCTCCGCCGCAGCTATGACGCCGAAACCCGGGAGGAAGACCGATACTGACACCAGCAGCAGCCTCAACCCATCTACATACATACCGAACAGGTCACCAAATCCCGGCAGCCCATCAGTTCTCATCGACCGGTAGAGATAGCCCGCCGCGAAAGGCGCCGGCAACACAAAGAAAGCCGAGAAAGCAAGTATCCACCCAGCCACCGTTCTCCGCGCCACGTCACCAGAGACAAGCTCATCCAGTGTCTCACTGAACACACCTGGAAGAGAGACGTAAACTTAATGAGTATTTCTTTTGTGGTCATCTACATCGGTGCACCAGATTACAGCGAGCGCATAGGGGCGGTCGTCGAGTCAGCGCTCGGCGAGGAAGTAAAGAGCGTGAAGGACAGTTACGAGCAGGCGCACAGAACCTTTACGGTCTCAACTACTGGCGGGGACGTAGTGGTGAGGTTCTGTCACAAGGGGAAGAACGAGGAAAGATTCAGATCCGCCCCAGCGGCGTTGAGTTTAGTCAGTTCGGTTCCGACGCCAGACCTCATACGGTTTGATGGCACCAAGTCAGTGGTGCCGGAACAGTTTATGATAACGTCCTACGAGGAAGGACAGGTCCTGGAAATGCATGGAACCCCGGACTTCCGCTACATACCGGAACACAGGAGGAAATCGCTCTCCAAAGATGTCGGACGCAAGCTGGGAGTTCTCCACCGCGAGAACAAGATGGAGAGCTTCGGACGGCTCACATACAACGATGGAGAGGCAGCAGTGGATTCCCGGGACAGCTGGGCAGAGCTTTACCTAGAGATCCTGAAGGAAGAGCAACTAGCACAGATGTCGAAGCCGTTCCAAGACCTGGTCCCGACGCTGGAGACGTGGTTAGAGAACCACATCTCCTTTTTGGATACACGGTGCTCGCCGTGCATAGTACACCAAGACCTGAAACCAGACAACATGATAGTCGGCGACCGAGACGTGAATTCTATCGTGGACTGGGAAAGAGCCATATCCGGCCACCCAGAGCTAGATCTCTTCACCACGGACAGTCGGCTATTCAGCAGGCTGACCGACAGCGCGGCGAGGAAATATCGCCCCTACATGTACAGGGGCTATTTCGACGAAAGAGACCTACAGACAGGATGGAAAACTAGGAGAGAGTTCTACCTTCTACTGAAGACCGTGGAGGCGATGTGGACATTCAGCGGATGGTCCGACAATCTAGATAACGCTGTGGCAGTAGAGAAGCACCTTAGACGCACCTTGGACAACGAGATGGACCATGTTGAAACATTGATGTAGTTCACGCCACTCCCAGCATCTTCCGGAAAGCTATGCTGAGGGGCATGGTAATCAATATATAGAACCCAAGCCAGTTGAGAACGCCACCTACGAAGGGAAGGGACACCGGCAGAGGCACGAACTCGGCGTTGAACTTCACTCTCGGGCCATCGTCCCCGCCTCCAAAGAAGAGGAAGCCGCCGCTGCCCGACTCGCTGAACTTCGCAACCTGCCAGTCCACACCGAGAGCTGAGACGAATCCTCCAGGCTCCGCAGACGACCCGTCGACCTCGACAGCGATACCTGAGCTGTTCGTGACTGTGACAGGAGCAGTCTCTCCTGCATAGCTCAGGTTACCGGAGTAGGTCTGGTTCCCGGTCTCCGAGAGCTCCGCTGCAGGAGCATAGGTAGCTCCGAGCCACGGAAAGAACAGACCCACAAAGACGAAGGTCGCAAGCATCGGCTTGATGTTGAGCATCATCATGCTCTGGTTAAGCTCCATCATGTCGCCCATAACCTCCTTCAACTCATCGTCCCTGCCCTCCTCCTGCAGCTCCTTCCTCTCCTCCTGCTTCTCCTGCACCTTGTCCTTCAGCTCCTGCTGCCTCTCCACGTCCAGAAGCCACCAGTATATCACCGAGAATATCAGCGCCAGAACCGCAGAAAAAGCACCCAGAGACACGTACGGCCCTGCAGCCAGCAGGGGCTGAAACAGACCATCGTAGAATCCGTACATCACCTGGAGAATCGAGTCTATGCCTGCCACTGTTACAAACAGGCCTCTTCCAGCATTTTAAACAAGAGGCTCAGCCCTGCAGGAAGTCCTTCATAGCAGGGTGAAGCTCCTCCATGTGCTTCTGCGCCAGCTGCTCATACAGACGGTACAGAATCATCACAGTAAGCAAGATGCCGGTTCCACCACCAGCCGCGTTCGTGATGTTGGCGAGCGCCGCCAGCAGACCGACCGAGAAACCGGAGAGAACCGTCAAACCAGGTATGTAACGGTCGAGAACCTTCTGGATAACGCGCGTGTCCTTCCGGAAACCTGGAACCTTCATTCCCGTCTGTTTGATCTGCTCCGCGACAGACTTCGAATCCTGCCCCGAGGTCTGAACCCAGAACAGAGAAAACAGAACAGAACCGAACGCGTAGACCGAGGTGTAGAACAGTACGTGGAAGATGTCGAACGGATTGACGGCCGAGATGCCCGATGCTAGGAAAGAAGTGAAGACCTGGCTGGGAGCTTGGAGCAGAGTACACAAGCCCGCTCTGAGCCTGGCCGCCCGAAAAGGTACCCAGTATCGAAGAGCCGTTGGCCCCAGACAAGGTGGAGCCCACAATCTGAACGTTCGACACCAGCGCAGCTATCAGTATCACCGGCATGTTGGAGGTGTAGAGGAACTTGAGAGGCCACTTCTGGCCGAAGCCCCGGACGTTTCCAAACGTCAAAGGTATCTCCACGCGCATCGACTGCATGTAGACGACGGCCGCGAAAACCGCGATGGTAGAGAACACAGGAATCAGGGCGGTCAGGTCGAGAGTTGCGGCGAAACTAGGTAGAGCGCCAACTGCGTCGCTCGATACACCAACGAACTCGCCCGCCCCGTTGAGGAACGACGCCGACCGTATGTAGATCGCCTGCGAGACGCCGGCGGCGATGAACAGCCCGACACCGCTGCCGAAGCCCCACTTCTGAACCACCTCGTCCATCAGTATTATGATTACTCCACCGAGAGCGATCTGCGCTGTAACCCAGAATATCAGAACCGGGTCGGTGATGCTCCCGAACGTACCGGACAGAACATATCCCAGTGCCTGCACTATCGAGATGGCGTAAGCAAGTATTTTCTTCGAATTCTGGAACTTCTGTTTGCCGGACTGGGTGTTCGTGTCCCAGTCCAGCAGATCCGATCCGACCATCATCTGCAGGACGATGGACGCAGTGACAATCGGACCGATTCCAAGTGTGATTATGCTTCCTATGGAGGCGCCGAGCAGGGTCTGGAACGTCTCCAGCTGTTGAAGGGCTTGGTTCACCACCGAGACCTGACCGGAGCCGAACGGCGCCGGAGTAATGTTGATACTGGAGAGAGTGAAGTAGAGAACCAGAATAACCCCGGTCCAGGTGAGCATCTCCTTGAGTGACTGTTCGCGCTCCGGTTCGGCGACGCTCGGCAGGTAGCCGGCTATCCTCGCCGTCCAGTCAGCCATCCAGCCTTACAGTCTCACCGGGTCCTTCCTCGAGTTTCCTCTCCGCGGAGCTCGAAAACCGCTCCGCGTGAATCTCGATATCCGTTCTCAGTTCCCCGCCCCCGAGAACCTTGTCGTATCCGGCCCGGTCAGCGTGGAAGACGTAACCATCGTCGGTCTCCTCGGCAGCACCGGACTCCACGAACCTCTGTATGCTTTCGTCTATGTCCCTAAGATTGATTCCGCTCTGCGGGTCGTTCCGGGAGTTGAAGCCGTGTTCACCAAGCTCATGGACCCCGTCTTGAGTGATCTTCTGGTGCTTGGCCTTTTTGCCCCTGCCGGCGTTGCCGCGGCCACCGCGGTTGCCAGCGCCTCGGTTGTTCTTACCGGATCCGTATCCGTTGCTGCCGGACTTCTTTTTCTTGGAGCGTCTCTTCGTCATTCTATATCATCGCCTCCAGTATGTTCTTCGTCTCAGGGTTGTTTCCGAGTATTCCGCCCTGTCCGTAGCTGGAGCGAGTATCGCCGTAGCCCCCGGTTGGCGGTCCCGGTGAGTATGTGTTGCCTGTCTCTAGATCCATCTGTTCCGCGGCGTTCTCGTCTATTTCGCCGTACGCAATGAAGTCCTTTGCTTTTTTGAGCATGCCCCGGGTTGACGCTCCGTCTTCAAGGAGAACGAACTGGTTCTGTTTTTCAAGTCCGAGGCTCTGCAGGGTGTTCTCTATGTCGGGGTGGTTGTCAAGCGGTCCGCGGACTCTGACTGCGGCTATCATCTCTTCATCTCGTCAATCTTCTTCAGCGCGTTGAACGCTGCCTTTACCTGGTTTCCACGGGTGCGGGTTTGTCCCCGGCTCTGCACCCAGATGTTCTCTATTCCCGCGAGTTCCAGCAGTTTCGAGACACCGTCGCCCGCTGCCAGTCCTGTTCCACGGGGCGCCGGCTTGAGCTCAACCTCGACTCCGCCTGCCTTGCCAGAAACTTGGAAAGGTATCGATGAGTTGTCCTCACCGGTGTCCTCCCAGGATCCGTTGCCTTTCTCGACTTCCATGAGATTGAGTTTGGCTTCTCTAGTGGCTGCCTCTATAGCGGCGCGTGTCCCGCCCGCGGTTCCTTCACCTATGCCGACTATGTTGCGGTAGTTGCCCAGCGCGACCATCGACTTTGAGCTGTATCTGCCGCCGGACTTGTGCATCCTGCACGTCCTCTTGGTGACGGTTCTGCGTTTGCCGCCGCCCTTCCCAGGCGTGCCACCTATCAGTATGACCTCTTCGCTGAGGTCGACTAACTGGTCAACTATCTCAGGCTCCATTATCGGTCTGTCCTGTTTTAGAGCCGATTCTATCGATGTCGTCTCGCCCCGAGCGACCTTCCTGCCGAGCTCGGTCTGCGGGTTCCAGACGGTGTCCTGTTCAGGCATCCTCTATCTCCTCCTTTGTCTCCTCAAGGTTATCAACCACATCCTCGCCTGTTACTTCCTCTATGTGTTCGCCGCGGATTCGGGAACGGTCGGGAACGGCGGACTCGCCGACAGGTACATCTACCCCGGCATCTCTGAGTCCTTGAGCGGCCGCGAAATGGCGCGAGCCGTGCTTGACCTCGCGTGTTCCCGTGTCTAGGACGGCTTCCTCGACGTCGGTTCTGTGGCCTGCGAGTAGGCCGGTGAGGTACGCGGCCGGTATGCTGGAGGTGGAGTGTTCCCAGCCGTATTCCCGGAGCTCCTTCGATACGGTTTGGGCTGCGTTCTCGTCTCCCTCCCGGTTGAAAGCCGACAGGTGGACGCGCGTGTGCCGGTTGCTCGTTCGGGTCACAGCCCTCGGTTTTCCGGATTTCAGTAGTTTGAGTCGCTGTTCGTAATCAGTTGCCTGTTCCCGGCGCCGTCTCTCTGGCACCTCGTAGTTGGGTCCGTCGCTCACTGTTCGACCTCCTTGGACACGTGGTTCTTGAGGTGGCGGACGTTGCGGAAGAAGCCTCCGCTTGCCTTTTCGTACAGTTCCCAGTATGTGTCGTTGTTTATGTCGTCTTCTTGTTTCATATCTTTCAGTTCGCTCCGAATCGCGCGGATTCCTTCAACCCACTCGTCTCTGTTGCTCCGCGCGGACTTCTCTCCCTTCCTTGATCCGTGTCCTTTTCTGCGTCCCTTCTGTTTCTGTCTCTTGACTTCGCGGCTTCTGCCCTTCGAGTTACCCTTCTTATCGCGTTTCCTGATGGTTCCGTCCTCGACCAAGTTGCGGATGTCCTGACGGGTGATGGCCTCGGAGATTTTCTCCATCTGCTCAGAATCCATCCACACCCTGTTCTCACCCACGTCCATTATCTCTGCAGCCATCCTCTTCTGCGGTTTCAAGTCAGTCATTCTCCCTCCACCTCTTCGTCTTGACTGGAAGACTCATTAGTCTCGAACTGGTCAGTGTCGCCGTTCAGCACCTTCACGCCCTCGCGGTGCGCTGTCCGGAGGATGTTCTCCCTCTTTCTGCCACCTACCTTAGATGCTATTCTCGCTGCCTCATTTTCATCGACTTGCTGTAGCTCTTCGGGCCTGTGAACCAGAACCTCTTTGTTGCCGGACGGATGTAGACCGCGGGTTTCCTTCTTGCCTCTGCGCCCCGCCTTGGCCAGTGGCACAGCACCCTTGCGTTTCTGGCGGCTGCGGCTGTGATGGCCTCTCGGTCTTCTGTACGAATCCGGAACGGACGGTTTCTTGTGGCTGTCCTCTCTCATGGCGACTCCGTGATGTACACCCCGTCTTGGAAGTTTCTCGGGTCCCTGTCTCCTTTCTTGCACGCCTGTTCGATGTTGGCCGCGGTCTGACCCGACTTCTGTTTGCTCGGACCGCGAACCACGACCTCCTCTCCGTTGATCTCCACGGAGACTCCGTCAAGTATCTGCGCCGTCCGCGGATTTCTTTCACCCATGAAGTTGTCTATCACGACCTCGTCTCCCTGAACGGATACATCCATAGGGAAGTGTGCGTACACCGTCTTCATCCTGTACTCGTGCTCGGACTGCAGACCATCCACCATGTTGCGTATGTGGCCCTTGAAGGCGTTCGATATCGATCTGATGTCCTGTCTATCGGACTCTGTGGACAGCACGACTTCTCCGCTGGACGGCTCCACGTCCACCTGGGCGTGTTCCAGTCTCTTTGACACGGAGCTACCGTTCTTCTCCAGTCGAAGGACTCCATCTTCGTACGTGGAATCGATCTTCTCCGGAAGTTCAACGCTCTGTTGATGCATGTCAGTACACGTACCCCAGAAGTCGGCCTCCGAGATTTTGTTCACGGGCCTCTTCGTGGGTCATGATGCCCTGTGGGGTCGTGACTATCAGGTCCCCGAACCCGCGTGCCGGGAGATGGCGTTTCTCCCACTTCTGGTATTCGTCGCTCCCGACGAAGAAGTTCGGCTTCACCGGTTTGATGCGATTTATCGAGGCGTCCTCTAGGTGAACTCTGAACTGGTCGCCGCGCCCGTCCTCCACCTCCTCGAACACCTTGATGTAGGTATGTTCCTGCAGTTTCAGCAGTGTGTCACGCACCGTGGTCGAGGTAGGAGACAGGTGCGCTTCTTGCTTCCCTGCCTTCAGGGCGTTGTCTATGGCGTTTAGCGCCGAGGCTGTGGTATCGTTTGTCATCTTAGCTGTTCGAACCCCAGTTCTTCTGCTACCTCTCGGAAGCACTGACGGCAGTAGTTGAGATCGTACTTCGAGATTATGCCTCTGCCTGTTCTTCCGCATCTGCGGCACTCTTTCTGGCTTTTGCCGTTTGTTCGCTCCTTGGGGGAGTTGTTCTTCTTGAACTTCTCGCGCTTCCCGCGCTTGTGCTCTATCTGTTCCAGGACTTTCTCATAGCTCACTGCACACTCACCTCGAAGCTGTTGTCCACAAACTCTTTTGCCTCTGCATCCGAGACCAAGTGGTCTTTCCCGACGCTAGAGGCCTGGTGCTCGCGGCGCTTGACCCTGTAACCAGGTCTCTCCAGGCTGACAGCGACTTCGAAGCCCATCATCCCGATGTCACCGTCGTACTCGACCCCAGGCACGTCGATGTACTCATCTATCCCGAAAGACAGGTTTCCATTGCCGTCAAAGCTGGACTGTGATATGTCGGCCGCTGGCAGCACCTTTTCAAGAAATTCGCGGGCTTCTTCGCCGCGGAGCGTGGTGGAGGCACCGATACTAAGTCCTGCGCGGCCTCCAAAGGTTTTCATGTCCGGACCGGACTCCGTTCTGACCGCTGTCTTACCTGTCAGCTTCTCCACGAGTTCTTCCGCCTTGTCAACCTCCTGACCGACCTCGCCAGCGGAGATGTTCACGACAACCTTCCCGACCTCTATCTTCCTCATCTCGTTCACAGGTCGACACCTCCTGTCGCAACCAGGTTCTCGAGACGGGTAGTGAACTCTTTGTCGCCCGCAGAGAAACGCGCCTCATCCGGCCTCCTACCGTTGAACTGTACGTCTTGGAGCTCACCCACTTTTCCTGCGTGCCCCCCGTCTATAGCGACGACTCGCTCGTTCTGCCTCATTTCTACCGACTGGTCGAGGGAGTCCTGATCGAAGATAAGTGTCGAACCGGTTTCGAAGTCATCCTTCGAATAATAGTTTTCTCCGGTGTGGAGGGCGTAAGCGTAGCCCTTGCCGGTATCACGCTTATCTGTTATCTTCGCAATCTACGAGTGTCCTCGGTTTCCACCAGCTCGAATCTGTCGCTGCGGCGCAAGGCCCTGAAACCGGTGTCTCCTTCAGAGAGCGTAACAACGTCAAGAACTGCAACGCCCTGTTTGATGCTCGAAAGCGGCTGTCCATTGCGAAGCACTCCGTTGTTCTGTACGATTTCTTTTGCCTCTGATTCACTGTCGGCGTACCCCAGCATGTCACGCAGGACTATCGACACAGGCACCGCCTGCTCTGGTGAGCGTGATCCCTCCATATTGTGTACGTAGCTGGTTTCCTTCCTCGAGATCGGATAGTGTCGCGGTGCCGCAAGCCTGCCGCGGTGAGTCATTCAGTCTGGCTCTCTATCCACTGTTTGAATGTTTTGCGGTCTTTACCTTCTTTCTCTGCCTCAAGTAGTTCATCGTAGTCCACGTCTTCCATCTCACCAAGCTGTTCCTTCGCATCTGCTATCGTGCCGTCTACAACGGCCTCGTAGTCGGTAGTCTTTCTTTGGTTTTCTTCTTCCGACTCGGTTTCGTCGGGTTCATCCTCGCCTTCCATCTCGTCTTCCGCAGAGGTGTCCGGGGCTATGCTGGATTCACCGGTCTGCATCTGCTGCATCATGTCGCCTTCTTCCTCCTCTTCCAGTGCCTCTTCGACCTCTTCTTCGGAGACCCTCACGTCGTCCAGCTCATCTACGCCGTATTCTTCAATTCTCGATGGATCGTCGAGGTTGAGGGCCACTATCTGGAGGTTTGAGGGTCGGAACGGCTTCTGGACAGAGGTGCCGTTGACCTTCTGGATTTCAATGCCATCTATGTAGACCTTCTCCTCGTCTCTGTCTATGCGGTTCACTATGCCAGCTGCGCCGGTTCTGTCCCCTCGCATTACTTCCACGCGGTCACCGGTTCTCAAGTTGAAGTTGCGGGAGTCGAGCTCCGAGCGGAGGGTGTGTGACAGGTTGCACGAGATAAATTGGTCTTTGATGTGGTTCGGCGCGTTCTGTCTGTAGAGCCTCTGTTTCTGTGGGTCGGAACTTGACTGGAAGCTCTTCGACCACTTCATACGACTTTGGAGGCTATCTTTCCGATAGCCGAGAACCTCTCTACTACTTCTTTTGCTATTGGTCCGCGAGTGACGTTGCCCTTCGGAAGACCGTTCTCTTCGATGAGAACCGCGGCGTTGTCCTCGAACTCGACTCTGAGACCTGTCGGGCGTCTGTATTCTTTGGCTTGGCGTACTACAACCGCCTGGTGTACCTGTCCCTTCACCTCCTGATCGCCTCTCAGTACCTTGACTCTCACCTTGTCGCCGACGCCTGCGGTGGCTCGTCTTCCCCTGCGTGAGTTCGTGGAGTCGACCGATATTATTTCCAGCTGTTTTGCACCGGAGTTGTCGGCACAGGTGAGCTGCGCCCCGCGATCCAGCGTTTTCGTGATGCTTCCGCCTACAGGTTTCACTAGTTCTCCACCTCAACGACGATGTGGCTCTTCGTCTTGGATATGGGTCTTGTTTCCGATACCACGACCCTGTCGCCTTCTTCCAGTTCGGCGCTCTCAGGTACATGTGCTGATACCTTGGTATTTCTTCTTTCGTATCTCTCGTACTTTGGAGCTGGTTCCGTGTGCTCCCATCTCACGGTACACGACTTGTCCATCGCCGTGGACACAACTGTTCCTTCGAACTCTTTCCCTCTTAGGGGATACTCACCATCCACTTGATTTCTGATGTCTTTCATTTGTCTGTTCTGCACCTTGAGAGGTGTTTCGAGACCTCTACGTAGATGCGTATTGGTTAAGGGGTCTTCCAAACTTTATAATGGTGCTCGGCAGTCACAACGCCAAAACCACGTGCAGTCATAAGATCAAACTACATTGTTCGGAACATGGTAGAGATACGTCCATACCGTGCGGAGATGTCCAGCATAGTTCCGGACGGCATGTACAGGGAACCGGAGAACTACAGCGAACTGGAGAGCGAGGCAGAGAAGGCTATCGCGCACTGTCAAGAAGTCTTCGGAATAGAGACTGACTTCGCCGTGAACCTCGCGGAGACCGATACCTCCGGATTCGACCCCCAAGAGGCACATCCCGGCAACTCATTCATGGGTTTCTCGGCCGTTGAGGGAATGCGCGGCAGCGAGGAGGATCAGATTTTCATCAGGGCGACAACAGAGGTGGACTACTGGAGAGCTGCACTGAAGGATATGGTGAACCATGAGATCGGCCACCAAGCCTGGTGCCAGACGGGTTTCGACCCCACCAGATCGCAGTACTTCAACCTCCGGTTCGAGGGCCACGCGATGAACTTCGCTGAACGCGTCAACAACAAGAAGAGCTACTCGTGGTCGACACCAGAGAGAACCAGCGAGCGACCACAGGTTGACACGGAACAGCTACTGATAGACCTCGAACAGAGGAGGTGCTGGAAGGACTCCGAGGGCGTCAATCTCAGTAAACAGCTGTTCCTGACAGGAGGCGACCGATACCGTTGGGCGGAAGGCTACAGAATCGCGTACCAAGTTGTGAGGTGCGTGACACAGTCGGGAGAAATAGGTATCGGCGATCTACCGACGCTTCCAAATGAACGGTGGCGGGAAGTGTGCGAGTCGACCGTGAAGGATATGTACGGTTGACGTTGGTCGGAGGCCGAGGTTTGCGGCTCTAACGGTGAACCTGTATGTTGCCACGTTCGAAGCCTTCGTCCACCAGCACATCCTCTATGCGGCGTGTGTGGTTTCCCTGCAGCTCGATGTGACCTTCCTTGACGGTTCCTCCACACGCCAGGTTGGATTTGAGTGTGGAGGAGAGGTCGTCGAGGTCGATTTCGTCGCCTAGGTTGTCGACAACGGTCATCTCCTTGTCGTAGGTTCTGGAGTCCAGTTTCACCTCTATGTTCTGTTCGGATCGCGCGATTTGATCCTGTGCTGAGAATTCTTCGGGAAGGTCGTCGTTGGGGTCTATCGACATTCGTATCTATTCGCGGTCGTTGAGCTCTGTCTTTATACGGGCTACAGTCTTCTTGATTTCTCCGATTCTACCTGGGTTCTCCGCGAACCCGCCGACCTCTATCTGACCGCGCTCCTCGACGAGCTCCTTCTTGAGGTCGTTCATCTGTCTCTTCAGCTCGTCGCTGTCCATGTCACGGGCCTCATCGGACGAGAGAATACTCATTCAGACCTCTCCTCTAGCCACTCCACGAACGTGACCCTGTCTTTGCCGGAGCTTTCTGCTTCCAATGCGGCTCCGTAGTCCGGGGTTTCGAGTGCGTCCAGTTCATCCTTCGCGTCCGCTATCGTGCCCGATACTATGGAAGCGTAGTCAGTGTTGTCGCTTTCGGTCTGGTCGGGCTGCTCGCCTCCGGACTCGTCCTCGGTCGCATCCGACTCAGAGTTCTTCTGCTCCTCACTGTCCTCTGCGGTATCATCGCCTCCCTCGTCCGTGTCGCGGTTCTCGTAGACATCCCTTACCTCGTCGACCTCTATCTCCGCTTCCTGCACGTCCTCAAGCTGTTCTATGGCGCGGCCTATCTCGGCACCTGTCATGTTCTCTGCCTCTTCTATGATACGGTTGATCTTATCTGCCTGTTCGTCCTCCGTACCTTCTTCGGACTCGTGTCTGATTCTCTCCGCGAGGTCGGTGTCTTGGTGCATGAACTCGGGCATCGAGTCCATAATGCGTACCTTTACTCCGATCGCACCGGGCTTGGTTCTCGCGAGGCGGTAACCCCGGTCCACCTGCTCGTCGGCGGTGTCGCCGCATCTCTTCACGTAGCCAAAGGAGAACTTCTCGGTGCGACCCCGGTTGCCTGACAGTTTGCCCGATACTTCTATCTGTGCTCCTATGACACCGGTTTCGCGGACCCTGCGCAGGTACGTGTAGCCCACGCGCTTGGCACTTCCTCCCTTCTCAAGCCACTCCGCCATGTTGTTGGCGACGACCTGGGCGTTCGAGTCCGGTTCCTCTATCTCGTTGACCTCTATCTGCGGGTCTTCGAAACCGAACTCGTCCTCCACGTCGGAGGTAAGCTCTCTGATACGCGATCCCCCGCGTCCGATGATCAGGCCGGGTTTCTCCGCTGTGATCACTATCTTTGTTGATGTCGGGGTTCGCTCGATTGTGCTTCCGGCGTAGCCGGATCCCTCGAGCTCCTTCGCTAGGAAGTCATCGAGGTTGACGCGGCGTATTCCCTGTTGTACGAACTGTTTCTCCTGCACTATCTGTTCATCTCCCGTCTCATCCTTTTCATGTTCATTTTTCCTCCACCACAACGCGGACGTGTGCGGACTTGAAGCTTCTGCCTCTGTGGCGCTTCGGGGTGGCGAACTCCTGTCCCTGGTTCGTCACCACGTTCTGTACGTAGAGGTTGTCAGGGTTGAGTCCTTGGTGCTCGCCGTTAGCTGCCGCTTCGTGCACGATATCCAGTACTGCCTCTGCCGCCTTCACTGGGTAGCGGCCGCTTCCTTGACCGGGCCTGTGGCCGACGTCCGAGTCGAACTTCGTGTAGGGCACGGGGGTGGACTTGTCTATTACCTCTTGAAGCCTTGTTTCGGCCTTTTCTAGGTCGTCCCCGGATATGAAGCGTCCTATCTCCGTGCAGTCCTTCCAAGACACACGGAGATTCTTCCCCAGCGCCTGCGCCTGATAGTCACCCAGTTCCATTACTTGAGGGGCACGTGCTGGCTCGAGCGTGTTGCACCAAGTCCTGGTGCGCTGTGCTCCACCTCTCTCCTGGTTTTCGCGAACTCTCCTAGTCTGTGGCCAAGCATCTCCTCCTCGACCTCTACGGGCACGAAGTCTTTACCATTGTACACTTCTATTGTCGCACCCACCATGTCCGGCGTCACCACCATGCTTCTTGCGTGGGTACGGGCGTGGTCGGATTCGCGGACGTCCTCGAGCAGTTCCTTCTCTATGTGTCGCAGGCCTCTCTGTATCTTCCTTCTGGCCTCCGCGTTGCACAGGTCTGCGAACTGATTCAAGTTCATGCTCTGGATTTCGTCCAGTTTCTTCCCGCGGAATCTGAACTCTTCGTCGCTCATTCGTCGCTGTCACCCGTTCCGCTTCTCTTAGCTGCGACGCTGCCGGACTTGGAACCCGGCGAGCTGTGGCGCGAGACCGTCTTCGGTTGCCCGGGTCTGGCGGAGCCTCCGAACGGGTGGTCGACTGCGTTCATCGAAACGCCCTTGACACTCGGATAGGTGTGGCCGCGGCCCTTGGCCTTGTGATGTGCGTTGCCGGCCTTCATCAGTGGTCTGTCCTTTCTACCGCTTCCAGCCACCTTGCCTACAGTGGCACGGCAGTCCGGATTCATGTCCTTGAACTCGCCAGAGGGGAGCTCCACCACGGACTCGCCCCGTTCATGCGTAACGACGAAGGCGTAGGTACCGGAAGACCTCACCATCTTCCCACCGTCGTTCGGCGCCAGCTCTATGTTGTGTATGGGTACTCCCTCCGGTATTTCGCGGATGGGCAGCGTGTTTCCTTCCTTTATCTCGGCCTCCACGCCGATCTCGACCTGTTGTCCGACAGACATGTTTTCCGGCGCCAGTATGTTTCTTGTGGAGCCGTTCTCGTACTCGACGACGGCCACAGGAGCGGTTCTACCCGGATCGTGTACAATGTCGACCACTTTGCCCGACTGCTCGCGTGTCGAGGTCTCTACCTTTCCCTTTGACTTGTGTCCGGACGCCTGGTAGTTACCGGACGCCTTACCTCTGCTTTGACTTTTCGTTGGTGTTCCCATTATGTTTTCTACATCATCCCCAGCTGCGTGGCGACGTCCATAGCGTCGTCGCGTTCACTTAGGTTTATGAATGCCTTTTTCTGTGCCTGTGGGGTTATGCTTGTGTTCACGTTCTCTACAGTGACATCGAACAGTTGCTCGACTGCGTCCCCGACCTGGTTCTTGTCGGCCTCGAGGTCGACCATGAGAACAAGCTTGTTCTCCCTGTCGACGGCGTCCATCGCCTGTTCGGTCATGTGGGGGTTCTCGATGACATCAAGCGCTTTTGTCCTATCCATAGAACAGCTCTTCTGCCTCCAGCTTTTTGAGGGCGTTCTCGGAGTAAACGGTGAGGCGTCCGGGTTTTGCTCCGGGCGCCAGATCCTCTGCGCTGAGCTGGTCTACCTCGGTGGCGTCGATACCGGGAATGTTGGATGCGGCTGAGAGCACGCCGTCGTCTCTGTCCACGACCACGAGCGGACCTACCTTCGTCTCGTACTTTCTACCCCTGTTTCTGCCTTTGCCGCCGCGCACGGTTCTCTCACGGCACCTGTCCAGCTCGTCCCCTAGACCGTTCTGTTCCAGTGTTTCGATTAGGGCCTGGGTTCTTTCGATTTTCTGTATGTCTTCTACCACTATGGGTAGTTCGCCGTCGTACCGGTGGCGCTCATACACCTTGTCGGAGGCGGTGGCCGCAATCGCTGAACGTATGGCCTTCCTGCGCTCCTTGTCGTTTATCTGCTCGTCAAACTTCCGATCCGACTTCGGTTGGTGCGCCCTGCGGCCTCCGCGAGCGTTCGGGGCCTCGGCGCCCTCACCGACGAGCTGCATTCCACGCCCGAGCATAATCTTGCGTGGAGTGCGGCTCATGCCTTTTCCTTTCTGGCTCCTGTATGTGTCGCTTCTTTTCTTGAAGTAGGTGACGTGCCGGCTGCCTGCCTCAGGGTCTGCACCATAGTTTTCTCTCCTCTTCGACATGGTTGACAGGAACGCTCTCTTGACTATGTCGGGCCTGATTCGCTCCGAGAACTGTGGGGGCAGATTCATGTGTCGATGTGGGTTACCTCTACCTCTCCTGGGTTTTCGTCCTTCCTGATGGGTTGTCTCAGCCTTACGAGACGTTTGGTTGTACCGGGCACACTACCCTTGACAAGTATGTATCCGCTCTCGAGTTCGCCGTAGTGCTTGTAGCCGCCATCCCTCTGTGCACGTTCCGGGTTGTCGCCGATGTCGAAGATTCGCTTGTTTATCTCGGTTCTGTTGTGGAAGCCCTCCTGTCCGGGCAACGGAATCTTCCAGGACAGGGTATCGGGGTGCCACGGACCGACGTTGCCGGCTTTCCGGCGCTTCTTCTGCGTCTTGTGACCGAGCTTTGTGACCCCGTGGCGCTTCACGGGCCCCTCCATACCCTTGCCCTTCGTTACCGCCACGGCGTCCGTGTACTGTCCCTCGTCGAGGACGTCCTGCGGTGAGATCTGTGTGCCTATGAGATTCTCTGCTGCCTCCAGCTGCTGTTCTGTGTCTCCGCCAAGCCCGGTTTCGAAGTTCGCGGGAACCGGATGTCCGTGTCCCGTCATCTGCGGCTGGGTGTGGACCAGAAGCCTTACCTCATCGATTTCGCCAGTTTCTTCCTTGGCCTCTTCAATATTGTCGAGGTTGCCGTTCTTCGGTATGTCGGTAGCACGCTGGAGCTCCGGCGACGGCGACTCCGTCCAGGCCTCCGTCATCACCTGTTTACCGTGGTTGGGGTCGTAGGTATAGAAACGTGCCCCGTACACACGCGCCGGCGGAGCCTCCAGCACCGTTACAGGTGTAGCGACCTCTTGTCCCTGAGTGGCGCCTTCCGTATCATCGACGTGTAGAACGCGTGTCATGCCAGCCTTGTATGCCGGGAAGTCGAGGGGGGTGGGTTCGCCGGCTTCAGGCCAGTTGTCTATGTCTGGATATACTCTGTCGGCTCTGACCTTGGGCTTGTATCCCAGAGAGCCGCTGCGTGGTACGTTTACGTCTGCCATGTGTTGTTACAACATCACAAGCTTGCTGGAATCTTATAAGTAAGACGAGGCAGGTGCGCTGGAGTGCTGTTCGGGATCGTTCAAGGTAGCTCGTACTCGCTCTCTATACCTGTGCGCAGCGCATGGCAAGTGACTCAGGGCATCGATGGGCAACCCGGATGGCTGTGCTCCGGTACAGAGAGCGCTCTTTCTAATCTCGGCGTTCTACTCCTGTGACTGTTTATCAGCCCTTAATGTTCACCACCGGTTCCATAGCTGCGACTCGACGTCCGATGCCGAGCTCGTGGGAAACACGCACCACCTCGTCTATGTCCTTGTAGGCGTCCGGCGCCTCCTCCTCAATGGTCTCGACGCTCCTGGCTTCTACCGTGACACCGTCGCGCTCCAGCTGTTTCTGAAGCCTCTTTCCGGAGTGCTCCTCCTTTGCCTGTGTCCGTGACTTGAGACGTCCGGCCCCGTGCGCCGCAGAACCAAAGGACATCTCCAAAGACCTCTCTCCGCCGGAGAGAACGTAGCTCCGCGCACCCATGCTGCCCGGTATCAGGACCGGTTGACCCACCTGCCTATATGTCTTGGGAACCTCCTCTCTCCCGGCTGGAAAGGCTCTCGTGGCGCCCTTCCTATGAACCATCAGTTCCCGCTGGTTACCGTCCACATGGTGGGTTTCTTGCTTCGCTATGTTGTGGCAGACATCGTATACGAGCTCCGCGTCTGCGTTGAACAGCTCCTGCAGGGATTCCCGGACGCCGTAGGTTATGCCCTGGCGGTTCGCCCAGGCGTAGTTCGCAGCGGCATACATAGCGTCCCGGTAGTCCTGCGCTGGCTGCTCCTGCAACGGAGCATATATGAGGTCGACATCTTCCAGGCCGTCAGCCACGTCAGGGTACTCCTTCTCGAAGCGCCGGACGTACTCCGTGCAGGTCTGGTGGCCGAGACCTCGACTCCCGGAATGAATCATCACGACGACCTGTCCCTCCTCAAGACCGTAGGCCGCCGCGGTGTCGGCATCAAAGGTCTCGTCCACGACCTGGACCTCGAGGAAGTGGTTGCCGGATCCCAAGCTACCTATCTGGCCGTTCCCGCGCTCCTTCGCCTTGTCGGGAACCTTCCTGTGGTCTCCCGGGAGCCTGCCATTCTCCTCACAGTTGCGGAGGTCCCCCTCCCGACCATAACCGTTCTCCACCATCCACTCAACACCCTCGTCCAGCACCCGATGGAGCTCTTCACGGGAAGTGTCTACAATGCCTCCACCCCCCAGTCCAGCAGGAATCTTGCTGTAGAGGATGTTGGCGAGCCGTTGCTCGCTGCCCCGGATGTCCTCAAATGACAGATCTGTCTTAAGCAGACGGACGCCACAGTTAATGTCGAACCCGATCGCTCCGGGTGAGATGAGTCCATCCTGTGCGTCAAATGCAGCTACGCCTCCAATCGGAAACCCGTATCCTCTGTGGCCGTCCGGCATCACGCACACCTTGTCGACAGCGCCCGGTAGATCCGCCATGTTCCGGGCCTGTTCAAGGGTTCCGTCCTCTTTCATTCCGTCCACCAGGTCATCGGAGGCATAGATACTGACGGGAGCCTTTCCGGAGTCAATAGTTCGCCTAAGGTCTGATTCTCTATTCATAGTGTAGAGTTTCGCACCAGGTCTTTATTCTCTACAGGTCAAGGACCGCGGAGAGCTGCCACTTCCCGTCCTCGAACTCTGTCTGCATCTCGCTATACGTAGGGGCCTTGACATCCCGAAGGTTCATCGCCCGATCCAGGCTCTTCACCTCCACATCCGCGTCCAGCCTCCACCCGGCTTCCAGGTCCTCGACGTCCACCTCGTGTAGATCCGTCACGGCGACGAGGTCGACATCCTGCAGGTAGATGAGTCTGTCGAGGAAGTCGTAGAGCAACGGGTTCAGACCCTCTGACTCCACCTCAATGGTGTGCGTGTGGTCTCCGGTGGATGTCTCGGTTCCACAGACCTCCGCGAAGGCCCGTGCCACACCAGTGAACGCTTCCGCGAGGTTGTCCCCGGAGGAGTGTATCTTTGCGTCACCCACGTGCTCCTGCAGTTCATAGTTCACATTACCGTGTTCTCCACCACCGACTCGATGATTCTGTTCTGCGGCTTGACTCCCACGTCGGTGTTGTCCAACACCAGGTGGTATACGGAGAGGTCGGAGGTGTCGATGCCGTAATACTCTTGGTAGCGCCGGGAGTCCTCCCGGTCACGTGTCCTGACGTGCGGAACAGGGGAGCCGATGCCGTCACGCTCACCAAGCCTCCGCGCGCGCTCCTCCAGGTCGGCCTTGACCCTTATCCTGAGGTCCGCATAAGTTCCGAGGACGTGTGCAGCTATCCGGGAGTCGATGACGCAGGGGCCGGAGAGAGCCTTCTGGAGAGTGCGGCGATCAATCTCTAGGTCGACTTCCTTGCCTGCCTGTGCAGAGAGCTCCGTCTCGGACAGGTCTCTCTCCTCCGCTATCTCGTAGAACGCATCGCTCGCCGATATGTGCCGAACACCAAACCTCTCCGATACAAAAGACGCAACCGTGTCCTTTCCCGCGCCCGACAGGCCGTCCACGGCTATCACCGGCGCACCGGATTTGCTTCTCGCTTGTTCATTGAACTCGTCCACAAAGCTCTCCATACGTGAAGGTATCTCGAAGAGAACTTTATTTCATGCGACGAGCCTACGGTGCTTTTCGAAGTCCATGTGGTGGGCCGAGGTACTCAGCTCGAGCTCTGAAGGTTCGGCCAGTCTGATATCGTCAGCATCGTCGGACGCAGACATCTTGCCGTCTACACTCCTTGAGTCTTCCAGCGTAGACCACTCCGAACGTCTCTGTTCCGTCAGGGTGGCTGTGCGCGACGCATTCGGCGATCGAAAGGTGTTCAGGTTGGACGGTGAGGCCTGATTCCTCCTCCAGTTCTCGTGCAGCCGCTTTCCTCGGGTGCTCGCCCAGCTCCAGGAATCCAGCCGGAATACTCCATTTACCTCTGTCGGGTTCGTTGCCCCGCTTTATCATCACTATCTCGCCCGGATCGGACACCAAGGATACTCCACCCCACGGAATGCTGTTGCGCCATATTACTTCGCTGCAGCTCGGACAGAAGTCCTGTGGCTTGGCTTCCCTCTGTACGACATCAGTTTCGGAGCCGCATCTGGGACAGAAGTTCCTGCTTTGGGGGTTCACTGACGCCGGGACTGGGATTTGAACCCAGGAGGGGCGCAATGCCCCACCAGCTTTCCAGGCTGGCACCTTAGGCCAGACTCAGTCATCCCGGCACACAAACTGATTGAATCTACATTTCAAAAGAAGGCTTCTTCGAACACGTAGCAGCTATTCGCTGACCTCTACCTCAATATCCACTCCTTCAGGCACATGTACTCTCATGACCTGTCGCAGGGCTCTCTCTGAGTCTCTCAGGTCGACCAGTCTTCTGTGGACGTGCATCTCCCATCTCTCGATTGTGCTGGAACCCTCGCCGTCCGGGGCCTTGCGTGTTGGCACAGTCAGGCTCTGCGTGGGCAGCGGCACAGGTCCAGAAACATCAGCCTCATATTCCTCACCTATTTCTACTATGTCGTGTACGAGTTCGTCCACTTTATCCTCTTGATTGCTTGATACCTTTACTCTGGCTTTCCTCACGGACTGAAATCGCGCTCCAATTCTTATAATGAAGGCGAACACGATAGGTTCGAGCTTTAGCTATGTGTGGGCTATGCGGATTTGACAGTGAAGATGCCTAAATTAGGAAACGTGGAGAGGGAGTGTACTTACTCCTTCTCGTTCACACTGAGAGCCATTCCGGCTCCGACGGTCTGTCCCATGTCGCGGATTGCGAAGCGGGACATCTGCGGGATGTCGTCGTTGTCCTCGATGACAAGTGGCTGCTGCGGCGTAATCTCAACGATCGCGGACTGACCCTCCTCTATGTAGTCCGGGTCTTCCTCCAGTGTCTCTCCCGTGGAGGCGTCCATCGTCTTCTTGAGATCAGTAAAAGTGCAGCTGACCTGCGCGGTGTTAACGTGGAACACCGGCGTGTAGCCCTCGGAGACCACGTTCGGGTGGTTGAGGACTATGACCTGTGCCTCAAAGCTGTCGACGACTGTCGGTGGGTTGTCCGCTGGGCCGGCGACATCTCCCTTCTTGACGTCGTCAGTTCCAACGCCTCTGGTGTTCCATCCGATGTTGTCGCCGGGCTCTGCCTCGTCGACCTCCTCGTGGTGCATTTCGATAGTCTTGACCTCTCCACCAACGTTCCTGTTGAGCCGTGTGGAGGCAGGCTCGAAGGTGACGTCGTCGCCGGGATGGAGACCTCCTGTTTCGACTCTGCCAACGGCGACAGCTCCGATCCCGGAGATGTTGTAGACATCCTGTATGGGAATCCTCGTGGTCAGGTCCGCTGCCTTCTCGGGCTCATCGAGGCTGTCGAGCGCGTCGAGAAGGGTCGGGCCGTCGTACCAGTCCATGTGGTCGCTCTCGTTCGCGACGCCCTCTCCGTCGAAACTGGAGATCGGAACGAAGTTGATATCGCTCGGATCGTATCCAACTCCCTGAATTAGGTCGGAGACATCTCCCTTGATGTCCTCGTAGGCGGACTCCTCGTAGTCCTCCAAGTCCATCTTGTTGACCGCTACGGTCAGCTGGTCGATTCCCAGCGTCTTCGCGAGGTAGGCGTGTTCCTTGGTCTGTGGCTGGATGCCGTCGTCAGCCGCCACGACCAAGACTCCTGCGTCCGCTTGGGAGGCTCCTGTGATCATGTTTTTGATGAAGTCCCGGTGTCCCGGGGCGTCGATGATCGTGAACATGTAGTTGTCGCTGTCGAAGCGCTGGTGCGCCAGGTCGATGGTGACTCCTCTTTCTCTTTCTTCCTCAAGGTTGTCCATCGCGAACGCGAAATTGAAGCTTTCCTTGCCGGCTTCCTCTGCTGCCTCCTCGAGCTTGCGCATCTCCTCTTCTGGGAGGTTCTCGGTCTCCCACAGCAGGCGTCCGATGGTCGTGGATTTGCCGTGGTCTACGTGTCCGATGAATACTAGGTTGATGTGTGGTTTGTCTGCCATTGTTTGTTCTACACACTGAGAGACGGTTACAACTCTTAAAAAGGGTTCAGGGGCTTACAAGGTTTTCAAGCACGTCTACAACCGCTCTCTCCAGGTCTATCACATCGGAAACAAGACCCGCTCTGTTGTCAAGCATAACTGTCGAGGCACCAGCGGCGTTGGCAACCACGTCAGGAAACGTAGCAAATCTGCCCTGTACCGGTATCTGCGCCAGCTCCACGGCGAGACCGAACAGAAATGATATCGTCGCAGCCTCGGCTATTCCAGCCTCCGTCTCATGGAAATACAGCGATAGCACACCAGCGAAACCAAAATAGGCGGCAGCGTGTAGAACCAGGGTCAGACCCGCAAACCCGCCAGCACCGATACCCACATCAGATGGAATCAGTGAGAATGTCAGTATACAGCCGGCCACAGCCGTCGCCGCGACCAAGTGTAGCCTCCTCACACCGCTTCCACTGTCACGTTAGGTATTCAAACTGTTTGTCTATCCTCGCGGCAAACTCCTCCCACGAGTTGTCCTCTGCGTGCTCCCTTGCCTTCCGCGACATCCTATCCCTGACCTCGCTGTTGACAGCGAGCTCCTCCTTCCTCCGGGCCATAGCTTCAGGCTCAGGTTCGACAAGAAACCCCGTCTCCCCGTGCCGAACCGATTCCTGCGGACCTCCCTCGTCAACCGCCACAACGGGTTTGCCGTGTGCCGCAGCCTCCATGGGAATCATTCCCCAGTCCTCGTTTTCCGCGCAGAAGAGCACAGTGTGTGCGTTCGAGTAGAGCTCCTGCCACCTGTCCTCCTCCACGTCGAGCTCCATACTCACGCCCTCACCCGCCCGATTCCTTAGCTCTTCGATATAGTCCTGTTCCTGCGCGCTGCCCGCCAGCACTAGGTCGAAGTCCCCGGGCAGGTCGGCCTCCTCGAACGCGTCTATCGCGAGCTCGTGGCGCTTGTACCTGCGGAATCGAGAGGGGTACAGGAAGTACGAGTCGTGGCCGCTGGAAGGTTCGGGTATCTCCACCCCTGGATTAAGGACCTCGATGTCCTCCTGGTTACAGAGCCCTTTTTCCAGCACTCGACGCTCCGTGTTCTCGCTGTTTGCGAACACGTGTTCGAAACGAGACCAGCCAACGCGCTCTATCAGAGAATGGAAGCGCATCCCGACCCGGAGCAGGAGTGACTTCGGAAACCCCGCCTCCTCTAGGTAGGTGTCGCGGAACTCGGGGAGATTCAAGCGCAGAGGTGTGTGGCAGTAGCACACCGTAGGCACATCTTGGTCGCGGAGCACCGCCGCCGAGCCAAGCCCTGTCTCCGACACCAGCAGAGCGTCGAACTCGTCCGGCAACGAAAAGAACACCGATCCGAGCCCGAACCGGAGCCCGAAATCAACCATGTTCCTCGGCCTTCCACCAGCGCCGAGCTCGCGTACCTCCACGTCGTCGAAACCATCGAACGTCTTCTCTGGTACATACGAAAGGCAGAACACAGTTACGTCGTGCCGAGAGTTCCTGGCATACTCCAGCACCACCTTCTCAGCACCGCCGCGCTCCTTCAATACCGGGTGGTAGACCGCGACATCTGCACCGGTGTCTACCTGCACGTTTCTATCTCTTTCAATATCGAACAGCATACCAGGTGGAAACCGGGGTTACTCCCCAGGGCGTGGCATCTCCTGCTTCATGCCCTTTCGCTCCCGAATCTCCATAATCTTCTCCTCTTGGAGGTTCATCGGCAGCGGCTCGAAGACAAGATCCATGAGGTTGTAGAAGCCCTTGCCGTTGGTGGCGGACTTGAGGGCGGCCTCGAAACCCGAACAGCTCCTCTACCGGGAGCTTCGAGCGGATGACAGCCGAGTCTCCTTCCTCCTCCATGTCAACGATGTCCCCTCTACGGTTGTTGACCTCGGTCATCGCGTCACCCATCGTGTCGGACGGTGTGTCGATACGGAGAATCTGCTTTGGCTCGATGACTCTTGGTTTGGACGTCAAGAAGCCGTTGCTCATCGCGTCCTTCGTCGCCGGTATCATCTGTGCCGGCCCCCTGTGTATAGCGTCCTCGTGCAGCGAAGCGTCGTGGAGCTTGACCTTGAGACCGATAACCGGCTCGCTTGCCAGCGGTCCCTCGTCCGTGAACTCCTGGAACGCGTCCACCAGGTACTCTTGGATTTCTCTGAGGTTCTTGATCCCGCGAGAAGCGTTGATGAAGACGTTCTCCTCGTGGACGGTGACAACGCTGTCGGCCTCGTCCTGCGTCAAGCCTGCGTCCACCATAGCGTCCCGTACCTCCGTCTGGTCATCTGCCTGGGACTCAAGCTCTTCGTAATCTTCCTTGAAGAACCTGCGCGTCTCATCGGCTAGCGGCTCGACGCTTATCTCCAGTTCGTTGTGGCGGTTGGGGGACTTGCCGGACTCGACCGCGGACTCCTCCTCAATTCCCTCCCGGAACACAACAATCGGCTCCGAGACATCTATGTCGATACCCTGCTCCTCGAGGTGGCGCTCCACCTTCGCCTCTATGTGGAGCTCTCCGAGGCCAGAGACCAGGGTTTCACCTGTCTCCTCGTCGATATCTACCTCGATTGTGTTGTCCTCTTTCGAGCGTTTTCTAAGCGATTCGATCAGTTTCGGTAGGTCGGACGTCCTCTTCGGCTCGATGGACTTCGTGACAACAGGCTCGAACACGTGCTCTATCTGTTCGAACGGCTGTATCTCAGTTCCGCCCTCCTTGATGAACGTCTCGCCCGTGGAGAAGTCGGGACCGGTGATCGCGACGATGTTGCCTGCGGGAACGGAGTCCGTCATCAGTTTCCGCGGGCCGGAGTAGATGCCCACCTGCTGGGCTCTCTCAGTCTTCTGGCTCCCGATCCCGTAGAGCTCGTCCCCCTCCTCTATGGTTCCTGAGAAAAGGCGGGCGGTAGCGATGGTACCAGCGTGCTCGTCGTCCTCGACGTTCGTGACAACGCCGATAAGCGGTCCGTCCGCGTCCTGTTCCGCCATGCTCTCTCCTGCCTCGTTGTCGGGGTCGCCTGGCCAGACCTTTGGCACTCTGTAGTCGGCGGAGGTCTGCGGGTCATCGAGGTGTTTCACCACCATGTCGAGCACTACCTCCTCTATGGGTGCGTCCTCGCTGAGGCCGTCGTGGTCACCGTCCTGGCACCGGTCTATCATCTTTCCGAAGTCAATACCGGTCTCCTGCATGTAGGGGAAGCTTATAGCCCAGTTCTTGAGCGCCGAACCGAACGCAACCGTTCCGTCCTGCACACCCATCTCCCACGCATCAGCGGTCTCCTCGTCCGCATACTTCCGGAGTGCGGTGTTGACCTCGCGGATGATCTTCTGGAACCGTTCCTGCATCTCCTCCGGGGTCAGCTGCATCTCTTCAATCAGCCTGTCAACCTTGTTGATGAACAGAATCGGACGCACACCCTCCTGGAGCGCCTGCTTCATAACGGTCTCCGTCTGCGGCATAACACCGTCCACCGCATCAACAAGCACGAGCACCCCGTCCACCGCCCTCATAGCGCGGGTGACGTCGCCACCGAAGTCGACGTGGCCTGGCGTGTCGATGAGATTAATCAGGTAGTCATCATCGTCGAACTCGTGGACCATAGAGATGTTCGCTGAGTAGATCGTGATACCTCGCTCTGCCTCCTGGTCGTCGAAGTCCATGAAGCGCTGGTCGCCCGCCAGCTTGTCGGATATCATGCCGGCCCGGGCCAGAAGGTTGTCTGTGAGGGTGGTGTTCTCCACTACAACGCCTTCGCAGACAAAGTTGTGGTGGTCCTCCACCGTGAAGTCATAGACGTGTTCTGGGGCAGAGATTGTGTGCTTGGACTCCACACGCGAGAACACTGTGTCAGCAACCGCAAGTCTTTGGAGCTTGTTGAGTCTGTACTTGTTAGCTCCGTGTTGCTCCAGACCCTCAATTATGCGGCTCAGTGACCTCTTCGACAGACCAACATGGTTGTTTTCGTAGCTGGAGTAGGACGGGACGAGATCGGTCTGTGACGCGCTGCTGGTGCTCCTCGCCTCCTGCAGGACCTTGCCATCGATCGGCACGGCGTCTAGCTTTGAACTCTCTGCCCTGTTGCTGAGGCCCAGTAGCTTCTCTGATTTCTCGGGGTGTTCGAAGCCTATTTCCTCCCTGAAGCGATCGACTGACAGCTCACCAGAGACATAGAGCGTACCATTCCGCCGGTTAAGTTTCGATGCGATGTCGAACCTTTGGAGGAGAAGCTGTAGGTCATCAAGCATCTGCGTGCTCTTCGAGCCCACTGATACGGCGCTCCTCGCCTCCTCGACTGTGCCGTCGGCATCCATGTATCCTCTGATGAAGGCGGAGACCTCGGTTCTACTAGCCTCGAAAACCGTCTGTGGTACTGATATGCTGCCGGACTTGGCTGACTCTGGGTAACCGAAAAACTCTCTCAGGAATGTGTTCAGAGTTTTGCCGCCTAGCTCTATCCTCGTTGTTCTGTCATCGAACTCCCTAACGTGTGGCTCGAGACCGAGCGCTGCGGACTTCTCAACGACAGTCTGCTGGATATGACGGTTTCCGTTAGTTATATTGCCTTCAGTATCTCCGTCGCCGAAGAACATTCCGGCTATGTAGAAAAGGCTCTCCGTATCGTCTGCAGGACTCATTTCTAGAGATGAGTGCTCTCCCTTCGACTCGGTTCCCCTGACGTTCAGTGATTCGATTTCAGAGTAAATATCATCTAGCCCCATATCCAGCCTTTTGGCCACCTGAACCAAGGTCTGCACTCTGTATTCCCCCCTCCAGACGCAGTTCTTGAACGACTCCAGCTCCAGAACCGGCTGAATGGAATCATACAAATCCTCCATTCCTTCGGACTTGATTTCTGTCCTCAGCTCATCTGCAAACATTTCGCCGAGCCTGGCGTAAAACCTCTCATTATCGGAGATCTCCTCCAGGATGCGTGCCTCAGTGGAGCTTTCGTTGGTGGCTTCGAGCTGTCTCGATGCCACAACTACTTGGTCGGGTTCTAGGTCGTGGGCCTCGACCATGTCGAACGTTCCATTCTGGCTGAGTACGGTGAACTCATGCTCTGGAGTGACAGTGACCTCTCGGCCGTTCTCTAGGCAAACCTCGACAAGGTCCTCGTCCTTCTCCATCCTCCACATGTCCGTCACTTCCTTGGTCTCTGTTGTGCCGCTGGATCTGTTGAACGAGGTAACCTGAAGCGTGTTCTCTGGAAGGCTAACTCTCAGCTCTCCCTCTTCCTGTTCTACAGGTTCGCCCTCGGTTCGGTACCTCTCAAATACCTCTTCGGCCTCGACCTGGCTCCCGTCCGCTATCGACACCCTTTGATCTGGAGCCACACACTTGCCGTGGTCGATGTGAGCAGCGATAGCGATGTTTCGTATCTGTTCGGCGTTCTCAATAACGCCCTTGATTGCTTCAAGTTCCTCGTCAGCCATGTCTAAAAGCCAAATTCGAAGACTTAAAAGACGAAGACAGACTCTATACTAGTACAGATGCCGTGCCAGTGAAAACAATTAACGCTGCGGCAATTAGAGCCACTAGCAACAGCACCACAGGATATTTTAGCCATCCCGAAGTTGTCGAGCCGTCCCCCCCTAGGACAGATTCAGCCTGAGAGGTAGTGCGTTCGGCCTCCTCAGTGTCCGCCACAGCTTTCCGTACGTTGTCCTGGGCCTTTTCTATGCGGCCGGCCATATCCTCTCTAGCTTGCTCTAGCGTCTCCGCCATCTCCCGGAATCCCTGACCTCTTCCCTCGTAGTCTGACCTAGCGAGCCCCATCAGGCTAACGTTGAGTCTCCTCGGATTCTGTATCTGTCCTTCTTCTATGATATTGTCAAGGAGAGCGAGAACGGAGCTCCTAAGCTCTTTGATAGTGCGTTCGGCCTCCTCTTCCTCCTGTTCAGCCTCCTTTTCCTCCTGTTCCAGCTCTTCGTCTTCTTCCGCAGCCTGATTTTGTTCCTGTTGAACTTCTTTTTCCTCTTGCACCACTTCCGATTCCTCTTTTTGTGCGGCCTGAATCTCGGATTGGGAGCGGTCTCGCTCAGCTTCTCTTTCAAGCTCAGCTGCCTCCTGTTCTATCTCTTCCGTATTCCTTCTCAATAGACTTGTCGACTTCGCTATGCTGGCTGCTGCCACTGATAGCTCAAGCAGCGAGTTCGAGGCGTTCGCGAGGTTGTAGCCTAGAGAGTTTACTTCCTCACCCAGTCTCTCTACCTCCTCTGCGAGCTGTTCTACTTGGTTAGCGGTGCGATTTGGGTCCAATTTGACGTCCGTGTTAGGGTTTCCAGCCTCCCGGAGTCGCTCATAGAAATCTTGGAGCTCGCTCTCCAATTGGTTCATCTCACTTCTTACTCTCTGATTTCTCTGCTCAAGTCTGGACAACTTGTCTTGCTCTGCCTCGATTCCCTGCTGCTCGTCCCGTTCCGCCTTGCCTTCCTCCTCTATCGCTCCCTCATTCTCTTCTAGGACTCCCTGTTCGTCTTGCGTGGCGGCCCCTGTCTGATCTGCTTCTTCCTCCTCCGCAACCTGTTGTATATCTTGTTGTTCGTTTTCTGCATCTCCTCCCGCAGTCTCAGCTTCTCGCTTAGCTTGCTCCGCAGCCTCGGATGCTTTCTCGTCCTGTTCGATATCTGTGCCACACTTCACCCGGTAGATCTATGTGCAATTAAGTCTTCCGGCGACCGTCAGCGGGCGCCTTCTGCCTCTCTTTCCTTGCGCTGCGCTTCCCTTACTGCCCGGGCGTCGTCGTCCTCATCTGCAGCGAGCATGATCTCGTCTGCGAGGACTTGGGCGGCCGAGTCGTCGGATTCGAGGCGCTTCTCGTAGGCTCCCTGTACGAGGAGTCGGAGCGCGAGGTCAACTCTTCTCTGTGGTGAGACTATGACCGCTTTCCGGGCGCGTGTGCCGCCGCGCTGGTATGTGACGACCTCTTCGCGTGGCGCGGAGTTTCCTATGGCATCGGTAAGTACCTGTATCGGGTTCCGATTTCTCTCTTCCTCGACTATGTGGAATGTTTCTTCGAGAGTGTTCCAGAGACGTTCGGAGTTCCCGACGTTGTGGCCCGAGGTTACGAGGTGTTTGTCTCCTCTGTGACCTGCTGTGTACATCCTGTTGAGAACTCTCTCCGTTATCGCGACGTCTGACTTGTAGAACTGCTTGTCTTGGTGGCGGCCCTTGCTGCGGGGCTCCAACACGTTGTCGAGGTTGATGTAACGCCTGAGGCCCTCGTCCTCTACTTCGACCTCTGTGGCGTCCCAGATACCCATTGTAAGGATTTCGTCCTCCAGCTCGAGCTTGGCGGCCTGACTCATCTGGTTGGCTTCTGCTGGTTGCCGCGAACCAGCTCCTTGAGGGACACATCGTTCACTTTGATTACCTTGTATCGGACCGTTGGTATGTCTCCCTTTGGTCCGGCGTCGGCTCCTCCGATACCCTCGATAAGGACCTCGTCGTGCTCGTCGATGTGGTCTATGGCCTTGTCGCCCGGCACGAACGCGGTTAGTTGCTTCCCGTTTTTGATGACCTGCACGCGCACGCACTTCCGGAGTGCGGAGTTCGGCTGTTTGGCCTCTATGGCTCTTTTCTCGAGCACGATGCCGCGGCCTTGTGGGCTGCCCTCGAGCGGGTCGGCCTTTTCCTTGAGGTCGAGCATCCTGCGCTTGTAGTCTATGTCGCTCCACCTGTAGCTCTGTCTCCTGTCCTTGATGCTGCGTGCGTTGTGTAATCCCACAGTTAGTAATTAGTTCTAAGATTTTTATGTAAGGACCGCGCCGGTCCGTCAGAAAATCCAAGTAAGGGCGCCAAGACCTAACAACAGCGATATCAAGAGTGCTGGTTCACGTGGAAGAAACCTGTATGCGAGGACTCCAGATGTTAGAACGGCGGCCGCGGGGAGTAGGTTATCTCTACTCTGGCCCTCTACCGACACATCGATTTCGCGATCCTCCGAGAGACCCTGTTGAAGCTGCGTCGGCGCCTTTTCGAATATATCCTTGTTCCTGATGACATCAGAGGCGAGGGTCTCCACGGATGTCTCCAAGTCATTGTTCTCGCTCAGGCAATCCTCAAGGACGGGCTTGAGTCTTGAATCCAGCTCGAAGTCCGGTGCAACGTCCATTCCAATACCCTCAGTAGTAGCGAGGACTCTCGCCACAAGAGCAGTGGAGTTCGGTACGTGCAGACCGTGCTCTGAGGCCTCAGCGAACATCTGGAACATTACCGACACCAAGCCGCCGTTCCTAGGTCGAGCGTCTCTGGCCTCCAGCATGTTTCTACGCGCCACGCGCTTCACGGCCTGGCGGTCGTATCCTTCGTCCGTGTAGCAGATCCTCTCCAGGGAGGAAACATAGCCCTCTAAGTCTTCGTTCAGCATCGAGATGAGCATCGCTGCCATCTGATTTCTTCTGCCACGGGTTTCGCGACCCATCATCCCGAAGTCCAAGTAGGTGAACGTGCCGTCCTCTGTCACTAGGAAGTTGGACGCGTGCGGGTCAGCGTGGAACAGACCGTCCACTATGTACTGTCTCAGTGACTGTTCTACGATGTTCTCTACCAGCAGTTCGGTGTCCACGCCAGCATTTTCGGCTCTGTCGCGGTCGGTGATCTTGAAGCCGTGTATCCGCTCCATGACCAGAACCCTTTCGGTAGTCAGATCTTCGTACACCTTCGGAACGTACACTCCATCTCGCTGCTGATTATTCTCCCTGAACTCGGCGGCGTTCCGCGCCTCCCGAGTAAGGTCTAGCTCGTTTCTCGTCCACCGACCGAACTCCTCAATCAGGCTGTGGACCCGCATTCTCTCAGCCTTAACGGAATGCCTCTCAGCTTCCTCGGCGAAGAACTCCAGTATCCTGAGATCCTTCTCGACCTCGGTCTCTATACCGGGTCTTCTAACCTTCACTACTACCTCCTCGCCGCTTTTGAGCTGTGCAGGGTGGACCTGTGCGACGGATGCACTGGCTAGCGGCTCCTCGCTGAAATCCGCGAAGCTGTCCATTCCAACCTCCTCCGTCACTATGTCCGTAACCGCGTCGGTCTCCAGCTCCGGAGCGGAGTCCTGCAGTTTCTTGAACTCCTTGGCGTATCTCTCCGGAACGATGTCCGGCCTCTCGCTGAGCACCTGACCAAGCTTGATGTACGTGGTTCCGAGGCGCTCGAGGGTCTCCCTGGCACGTTCCGGTCCTGGCATCTCCTGTCTGGAAGCTCTGATCCTCCTGTGGAATGGGAGGTGTTGTAGTTGACCAATCTCGTTCAGGAGCGCGGCACTCCCCTCCTCGTAGACAATGCGCAGAACCTGCCTGAATCTCTGCAGGTCCTGTAATTTTTGACTTGGGCTGAGCACAGGAGTATACTATGTGCTGGTCTGCTTAAATCTAATCTATCTCCACTGAATCCACGCCGTGGGTTCTTGAGAGTATCTCGCGGATGGTGTCTATTCTCTCTCCATCCCTGCCCACGACCTGTCCCTTGTTGCGTTCGGACACGTGAATCTTAACCTCCTCACCGCCCTTTTCGAGGTCAACACCTCTTATCTCCGTGGGTACAACCGAGTTTATGAACTTGCCAAGGTTGTCGCTGTACTCGTAGATCTTGATGTCTCTGTCGAGCTTCCGCTTCACCTTCGACACAGTCTGTCCGCCCTTGCCTATCGCCATACCTGCCTTGTCCTCCGGAACCACGAAGAACGCCTCGTCATTGTGTATTATGGCTGCTCTGACATCAACACCAGTGATGGACTCGAACGTGTTTATTGATCTCAGGTTGTCGGCGCTGTATGTTACTGTGGACAAGCGCTGTCTACCTCCTGGTCTGCAGCAGTTCTGGTTGTTTCGGGTGTTTCATTCGTCTGCACCAAAGTTTGGCTTCAGGTCAACCTTTCCGGTTCCGACCGGGACGGACTGGCCGAGTACTATGTTCTCAACCACGCCCTCCAAGTCATCCACCTCGCCGTGCAGCGAGGCCTGTGAAAGGTGTTTCTTGGTTTCCTCGTACGCGGAGCGGGCAAGGATAG
>GL982569.1:889340-895547 GCA_000220355.1 Candidatus Nanosalinarum sp. J07AB56 | reverse complement strand
GTGGCGTCCCAAATACCCATTGTAAGGATTTCGTCCTCCAGCTCGAGCTTGGCGGCCTGACTCATCTGGTTGGCTTCTGCTGGTTGCCGCGAACCAGCTCCTTGAGGGACACATCGTTCACTTTGATTACCTTGTATCGAACCGTTGGTATGTCTCCCTTCGGTCCGGCGTCGGCTCCTCCGATACCCTCGATAAGAACCTCGTCGTGCTCGTCGATGTGGTCTATGGCCTTGTCGCCCGGCACAAACGCGGTTAGTTGTTTACCGTTTTTGATGACCTGTACGCGCACGCACTTCCGGAGCGCGGAGTTCGGCTGCTTGGCCTCTATCGCTCTCTTCTCGAGCACGATGCCACGGCCCTGTGGGCTGCCCTCAAGCGGATCGGCCTTTTCCTTGAGGTCGAGCATCCTGCGCTTGTAGTCTATGTCGCTCCACCTGTAGCTCTGTCTCCTGTCCTTGATGCTGCGTGCGTTGTGTAATCCCACACTGAACAAGAAGTTGGAAGATTTTTATGTAGGTCGTGTAGATGCTCAGAACACGCGGGTGAGGACACCTAGTCCGAGAACCAGAGAGATCGCAAGCGCCAGGTCTCGCGGCAGGAACCTGTACGCCAGGACTCCCGCCGTGAGGAGTGCCGCGGCGGGCAACAGGCTGCCGTCGCGGTTTGCTTCCACCGATACGGTGGTGTCGGCATCATTCTCGAGCTGGTTTTGAAGCTGTGTCGGAGCCTTCTCAAGCACGTCCTTGTTCCTGATGACATCTGAGGCAAACGTCTCCACCGATGTCTCCAAGTCATTGTTCTCACGCAGGCAGTTCTTGAGCACTGGCTTGAGGTCGGACTCAACCCTGAGATCGGGTGCGACATCCATACCTATGCTCTCGGTCACAGCTAGGGACTTCGCAGCCAGAGCAGTAGTATTGGGTAGGTGCAGTCCGTACTCAGGTGTCTTGCTGAACAGGGACATAACTATCGATAGCAGGCCGCCGTCACCGAAGCTCGACTTCTCGGCCTCCAATATGTTTCTGCGGGCCATCCTCTTTATGGCCTGACGGTCATAGCCCTCGTCCATGTAGCAGATTTCCTCCAGAGAGGAAACATAGCCCTCCAAGTCCTCGTTCAACATTGATACCAGCATGGTTGCCATCTGGTTTCGCCTGTCGCGAACCTCGCGACCCATCATCCCGAAGTCCAAGTAAGCTATGCTGCCATCCTCGAGAACCAAGACGTTCGATGGGTGCGGGTCGGCGTGAAAGAAGCCGTCCACAATGTACTGCCTCAGCATATGCTCCACGGAGTCCTTGACAAGCTGTTTCCGACCTATATCGGCCTCGGATACAGCGGACTGATCCGTGATCTTCGAGCCTCTCACTCTCTCCATCGTGAGAACCCTCTCCGATGTCAGGTTCTGGTACACGTCCGGGACATACACGTTCTCTCGCTCGCTGTTGTTTTCTTTGAACTTGGCGGCATTCTGTGCTTCCTCGGTGAGGTCAAGCTCGTTTCTCGTCCACCTGCCGAACTCCTCAACCAAGCTGCTTGCTCTCATTCTCTCTGCTTTGACAGAGCGATTTTCGGCCTCGTGCGCAAGGAAGTCGAGTATCCTGAGGTCTTCTTTGACCTCCTCCACTATACCGGGTCTCCTGACTTTCACGACAACCTCCTCACCGTTCTCCAGTTTCGCGGCGTGAACCTGCGCTATGGAGGCGCTGGCCATCGGATCCTCACTGAACCGCGAGAAGTTGTCCATACCGACGTCTTCATCAACTATGCGCCTGGCTACATCGGGGTCGAACTCAGGTGTGGAATCCTGCAGTTTTTTGAATTCCTCGGCGTATCTCTCCGGAACGATGTCCGGCCTCTCGCTGAGCACCTGACCAAGCTTGATATACGTGGTTCCGAGGCGCTCAAGTGTCTCCCTGGCGCGTTGCGGTCCTGGCATCTCCTGTCTAGAAGCCCTAATTCTCTTGTGAAACGGGAAATGCTCTATCTGACCGATCTCATCTAGGAGTGCAGCGCTACCCTCCTCGTAGACGATGCGTAGAACCTGTCTAAATCTCTGCAGATCTTGCACCTTCTGGCTCGGGCTGAACACAGAAAGGTAGTATGTGTCGGCTCCTTAAATTTAGTCTATCTCCACCGAGTCCACGCCATGGGTTCTTGAGAGTATCTCGCGGATGGTGTCTATCCTTTCTCCGTCCCTGCCCACGACCTGTCCCTTGTTGCGTTCGGACACGTGGATTTTGACCTCCTCACCGCCCTCTTCGAGGTCGACACCTCTTATCTCCGTGGGCACAACTGAATTTATGAACTTGCCGAGATTGTCGCTGTACTCGTAGATCTTGATGTCTCTGTCGAGCTTCCGCTTCACCTTCGACACCGTCTGGCCACCCTTGCCTATCGCCATACCTGCCTTGTCCTCCGGCACCACGAAGTACGCCTCGTCGTTGTGTATTATGGCTGCTCTGACGTCGACGCCGGTGATGGACTCGAACGTGTTTATTGATCTCAGGTTGTCGGCGCTGTATGTTACTGTGGACAAGCGCTGTCTACCTCGTCTGTTGCAGTTCTGGCTGTTTCGGTGTGTTTCATTCGTCTGCACCAAAGTTTGGTTTCAGGTCAACCTTTCCGGTTCCGACCGGGACGGACTGGCCGAGTACTATGTTCTCAACCACGCCCTCCAAGTCATCTACCTCACCGTGCAGCGAGGCCTGTGAAAGGTGTTTCTTGGTTTCCTCGTACGCGGAGCGGGCAAGAATAGAGTCCTTCTCGCCCACGATTCCGTACCTGGTACAGCCGTTCAGCTCTCCTTCCTTAGTCATCATGTCGGCGAGCAGCATGATGTGCCGGTCGTCTATTCCGATGCCCTGCTCCTCGAGCGTGGCCTTCGTCTCCTCTATGATTCTCTGACGCAGGCCCTCGATTCCAATGACCGATTCTACCTCGAAGAGGTCGTTGGATATGGTTCTGGTCTCATCTACCTCGTCTATACGCATTGTCTTGCGTAGGGACGTGCCTGCGGTGCGGAGCTCCCACTCCCCGTCGACCTCTGTGACCACAACCTGGTCTATGCCCTTGATTCCGCGTATGCGGGACTCCTCTGCGTCCAGCTTGAGGTCGGTCAGGTCTCGGAGATTGGCGTCTTCGTCGTCGTGTTCGAACTCTATAGTGTTCCCCTCCACATCTACCTGTACCTGGCCGGCGTCTCTCACAGCGTCGGCGACGTCCTCCGCATCCACCTCGTAGTCGGCTAGGAGGTTCTCGTTCAGTTCGTATTCCACCGTAAGCTGCATTATGTCAACGGTCTCGGATTTCACGAGGTCTCCCACCGTCACCTCGCGGATCTTGCGGGCTACGCGCTTTGCCTCTTCCTCGTTCTGGTAGTCGTTCTTGAGGCGGACTATCATTGTCGGTGTTTTCGGATTTCTGCGGGCGTCCACTATCTCCTCGAGGCGTGGAAGCCCCTTCGTCAGCGATACCTGCGCGGCTCCGGCCTGGTGGTATGTTTCCATGGTGAGCTGTGTCGCGGGCTCCGCCAGGGACTGAGAGGCAACCATACCTATGGCCTCGCCAGGTTGGTACTGCATATCGCGGTACAGCTCTCGGAGCTCTTCCTTTTTCTCCGGTCCGTAGTTTTCGAATCTCGGGGGCAGCTCGTCTGCCCTGTCTCTCCAGGTCATCTCGTTCTCGCTCATGTGTCTAGTTTGGTGGAGACCTTTCCTCTGTCTGATTTCTGTGGGTCGACGCCGTCCTCTCCTGCTCGGAACTGGACAATCTCTCCCTCTGCGTTTCGCACGGTCTGGTCGTAGTCGACCGTGAGATCCTGCAGCGAGTTCGACACCCTCCGGTACATGTAGCCCGAGGTCTTGGTACGCAGCGACTTGTCCATCAAGGCCTTTCTCTGGCTCATCTGCTCGAAGAACATGTCAAGAGGGTCGAAGCCCTCCATTATGGAGTTCGCAACGAATCCCTTGGACTCGGGGCTTACCTCACCGCGCTTGAAGTGCGAGGTCGTTCTCTCCTTGTATCCCCGGTTCACTCTCTGATCCCTGACCGATTCCTGTCCCATCAATCCAGCCATAGTGGTGACGTTCTGCATCGAGCCTCTGGCACCGGAGTCAGCCATGATGTAGGCCGAGGATTCGCTGTCAACGTTCTCCGATATGATGTCGCCGACCTCGGTGAAGATGTTGTTGAGAGCCTGCGTGACCCTGATTTCTCTGGTCTCTTCGAGGGTTTTGCCCGTTATGGCCTCGAGTTCATCGGTCTCGTACTGGTCGAGAACCTCGTTGGCGTCGTCCACAGCTCCGTCTATCAGGCCGTGGATTTCGTCGGTGGAGTCATCAGGTATCTCGAGGTCGTCAATGGATATGGAGAATCCCCGACGTGAGAGGTAGATAGCGCCGATTCTTGAGACCCGGTTCAGGAACTCCGCGACCTTATCGCTGCCGTAGTGGATTTTCAACTGCTGAATGATTTCGCCTCCATAGTCCGAGAGGGCGTCGTCGTCAAGTTGTCCATCGACGAGCTGTCCATCTTCGATTCTGACCTCGTTCGGCTCGTTCTCGTTTATCGTTATGTCGATGTCGTCTGGAACAAACAGAGATACCAGCTCTCTGCCAGTGACAATGTCGCCGTCCGGAAGTTCTGCCTCGTGCTCGCCTGCCTCGGCAAGCAGATTGAATGCTTGCTCACGGGACAGCTCGACCCCTTCCTGTGTCAGGAGGTACAGCCCGGAGACGTAGTCTTGGAGCATGCCGACGATCGGTCCTCCGGTCTTCGGCATCTTCACGTGTTCCTGTACCTTCAGGAGTTCTTCTGCCTCTGCGCGAGCCTCCTCGGTCTGTGGTACGTGGAGGTTCATCTCGTCGCCGTCGAAGTCGGCGTTGTACGGGGCGCAGACGTTCGGGTTGATTCTGAACGTCCTGTACGGCAGTACCTTTATCTCGTGAGCCAGTATGGACAGGCGGTGGAGCGAGGGCTGGCGGTTGAACAGTACTGTGTCGCCGTCCTGAAGGTGTCTTTCGACTTTCCAGCCGGCCTCAGCGCTCATTTCTTCCGCGAGCTCCTCTTGGTTCTCATCTGTTATCTTCCTTCTCTGTCCGTTCGGCTGGAACACGTAGTTCGCTCCGCAGTGCTCTTCCGAGCCGTTCCTGACCCACTCGCGGGCCTGTTCCAAGTTCTGTTCGTTCACCTCGACGGGTATCGTGAGCTTCTTGGCAACCTGGTACGGTATACCGACCTCGTTGATTCCGATGTTCGGATCCGGGGATATTACTGTGCGGGCGGAGAAGTTGACTCTCTTGCCTATGAGGTTCTGCCGGAACCGACCCTCCTTGCCCTGCACTCTCTCTATGAGAGACTTCAGCGCTCTGCCGGATCTGTGCCTCGCCGGCGGAACGCTCGACATGTCGTTGTAGAACGCCGTCGCGACGTGGTACTGCAACAGCTCGTGGAGGTCATCAATAATGAACTCGGGAGCCTCTATCTCTATGTTGTTCTGGAGGCGCTTGTTGATACGGATGACGTCCACGAGTTTGTGGGTGAGGTCGTCCTCTGACCTCTCTCCGGTGTCCAGCGTGATGCTGGGCCTCATTGTCACGGGCGGAACCGGGAGGTGCGTTATAACCAGATTCTCAGGGTTGCCTCCCTCTACGCCAAGCTTGGCTGCCGTGTCCTGCGGAATCCTCGATAGCCTCTCCTTAACGTCTCCCGGCATCAGCTTTTCGCCGTCGCGGTAAAACGTGTACGGTTTCTCTATATCTATCTCCGGCACCTCCTCGCCGGTCTCCGGATCTTCTTTCATTCTGTTCGACTTGCGGAGCGCCTTGTCTTCGTCCTTCAGCAGCAAGGTGACGTTGTCGTTTTCGTTGACGTGTGTGAACCTGAGGAGGTTGCGTATTTTCTTCGCGTGAAGAACGTGTACCACGGGACGTGAGAGCTCTATCATCCCGAAGTGACCCTTGCAGTCCCGTATCTCTCCGCCGCAGGTCTGGCACGTCATGCCAGGGTCGATAACGCCGAGTGCCGGATCCATGACGCCGTCCTCAACCGGGAACCCATCTGCGTCGTAGACCTCTGCCTCTGTTATCTCCTTGACAGCCATGTCTTTGACCTTCTCGGGGCTGAGTATTCCGAACTCCAGCTCTTGGATGTTTTTCATTCGTCCTCTACCTCCAGTTTGTTGTCAATCATTGTCGATTTCAGCTC
>GL982569.1:887527-889320 GCA_000220355.1 Candidatus Nanosalinarum sp. J07AB56 | reverse complement strand
GCTTCGTGTTCGAGTGCTTCCATCGTTGTGGTTTAGGTTATCCGGTCACAGATTGAATTGGAGACTTTGACCATAGTCTGTATTGCAATGAAGTGGATCAAAACCTTATAAGGAACCTGAAGGGTAGGATCCCAGATACGCGGATTCAAGCATGCTGACCGGGGAGTAGTCGGGTACTATATGGTCGAGAACTTCGATGGCCAGTGGTTCAGCGGCGTCCACGAGCCTACGAGTTGCGTGCACGTCGCCCCCGGCCACTCCGTTTCTTCCGGATGGATGTTGTGAGAAAGTATGATACCTGAGGTTCCGACGTACAGCCCCCCTCAGCACCTCTTCCACCTCGAAGGACACCGGCAATACCCTGCTAATTCACAATTTGGGTGAAATAGAGTGCGGAAGCCGCGGTCAGGAGAACTGCTATTTGTACTGGGGCAATTCCGGGGACGCTCCTGCTCGAGCCAGTTCGGTTGGCCGGTTCACCAGGTTCCATTACGTCAACCTCGAGCTTGTCACTTCCTTCCGCTAAGCTGTTTTCGGAACCGGGATCATCGGTTCTTACCGTCACTACATCTTCCCCGTCATCTATGTCGTCTCTCACGCCTGATACCTCGAGATCAAATTCCTTTGATTGCTCTGGGTCGAGTTCGACTTCGAATGTTTCTGGTCTACCTCTCACGCCGGAGAATAATCCTGCCTGAGTGTCCTGTTCAACGGTAACTTCGTAGGTCGCGGCTAAATTGCCTATGTTAAGCACTCTGAACGTTGCGGTGGATGATCCACCGAGCACCACCTCGATCTTGTCCTTGTTGAAGGCTATCGGATCTCCTTCTTCCTCAGGTATCACAACAGGCTGGTCGCTGTACCCCCAGTTACCAGCGTTGTCTTTCACTGCCGCACACACCCAAACGTGCTGGTCCGGGCTGTATGTTGGGCCTCGATTGTATGTCGTCGAATCGGTCGAACACCTCTCAATGGGTCTCACGGAAACATCTAGTCTCAGAGTGGTCTCGTTACACCCTGAGAGCTCGTCTTCGCACTCGGCTGTGGCGTTTCTGCCATCCACAGTCGGGGCGGTCTCAACAAATGCCCGAGGAGGCGTAAAGTCCAGCTTCACGTCCTGTGTGTTGACATCTTCGCTGTTACCAGCAACATCGGTCGACCTGTATCTAAGAAGGCTTACGCCCTCGGTGTCAAAAGTTGCGCTCGTTCCCTCATCCAAAGGACAGGAACCCTCCTTACACAAATACGTCTCGTTACAACCTGAAGCATTGGGGTTTTCAGGATCCTCACATGAAAGATCTACTGTGACTGGTTCGTTTTCCCATGTTTCGCTGTAGTTGCTCGTGGTTTTTGGGTCGGTGAGATCAAGTCTGAAAATCCTGGTGGTTGTTGGCTCATCGTTCCCCACTCTGTCTTCCGAAAAGTATCTGAAGTAGTTTATGCCCTCCCGGCTGATGGATATCGACTGGCCGCTGCTGTACTCATTCCCGTCCCCCTGTGGATCACATTCATACGTCTCGTTATCTATTTGCTCCGAGCAGTAGTATGTGGCGTCAACGCCTGATTCTTGGTCCTCTGCATCAAGGTTGGTTTGCTGTGGCGATGTATTATACCAGTCTTGGGCTGACGCCGAAGAAACGAATAATACAGTGGTGATGATTGCGAAGCATATCCTCCTCATCTTAATTCACCTCTTGGTTCGTCGTGTCCGGGTCAGCTTCGTCTAGGTAATAGGTCTTCGTGGGAGATTGGCCCGCTATTGGGCAGCCAAGACCATAGGAATCCTCGTATTG
>GL982569.1:882227-887507 GCA_000220355.1 Candidatus Nanosalinarum sp. J07AB56 | reverse complement strand
TAGGAAGGCGTGTGGTACTTCGACCTGTTCGAACTCTCCGGGGTCTCCGGACGGGCGCACAACTTGGTCTTCCTCGTGGTCGTAGTAGCCCATCTCGCCGGTGTTCTCCTCCACGTATATCTGTGTGGAGTCCGCACCGAACCTCTCCTTCAGCAAGAGGGACGCGCCGTGACCCACGAAGACATCCTTCTCCATCTCTCCCAGGCGGAGTCCTCCCTCCTGGCTGCGGCCCTCGGTTGGTTGCTTCGTCAACAGCGTCACGGGTCCGCGGGCACGGCTGTGTATCTTGTCGCCGACCTGGTGATCCAGTTTCAGGTAGTATCCGGGCCCCATCAGTATCTCGGCATCCATCTGTTCGCCGGTGATGCCGTCGTACATTGTTTCCTTGCCGTTTCTCTCGAAGCCGAGGTTTTCGAGCTGGTCTCGGAGTCCGTCCATATCCTCGCTGTGGAAGGCAGTTCCGTCCACTGCCTCACCTCGGAGGGCGCCGACCTTGCCGCCGATGATCTCCACTATCTGTGACACTGTCATGCGGCTGGGGATTGCGTGCGTGGACAGGATGATATCCGGCGTGATGCCCTGTTTCGTGAATGGCATGTCCTCCTCCGGAACCATCATACCTATGACACCTTTCTGTCCGTGTCGTGTCGCGAACTTGTCTCCGAGCTCCGGAACTCTGTACTCTCGCATCTTCGCCTTTATCAGCTTGTCTCCGTCCCCGGTTTCAGACACCATTACGGAGTCTATCTTACCCTGTTCCCCGTGTCTCACAGTCAGAGAGGTCTCTCTTCGGTCAGCGAGACCCATCTTGATTTCCTCGCCGCCGCCGCTTCCGAGGAACTTCGGCGGGCTGGTCTTCCCTACCACCACATCGTCGCTGTCTACCTTGGTCTCCGGGTTGGCGATTCCGTCCTCGTCAAGCATGTTGTACGACTCCTCGCTGCGGTAGCCCCTCACATCCTTGTCAGGTATCTCAATTTCGTCTTTCTGACCGCCGTAGAAGCGTTGAGCCTCCGTCTGGTATGTGCGCATGTACGTGGAACGCGCAAGGCCTCTGTCAACGGAGTCCTTGTTGAAAACCACGGCGTCCTCGATGTTGTAGCCGTCGAAGGTTCCTAGAGGCAATGATGAAGTTCTGTCCTATCGGGTGGTCGCCCAGCATTTCGTCGTAGGTCTGGGTCGTGACCATTGGCGATTGACCATAGCTCAGTACATTTGCGTTCGTGTCAAACCTTTGATGGAACTCGCGGCTGTACATCCCGATGCCCTGACCAGCCATCTTCGCACCGAAGTTAACCCTGTCACCTCGGTTATGTTCAGGATAGACAACCGTGGTGGCCGACAGACCATGTGTTATGGTCGAATCTATCTCCAAGTGGGTGTGCTCCTCCGTGACCTCCTCGCGGTTGAGAGCCACATAGGCCGATTCCTCCTCCTGTGCGTCTATGTATTCAACCTTCCCGTCGTCCTCTAGTTCGCCCAGACTGATTTCGTCTTCCTTGACCTGTTGGAGCTCCTCTTCGGACGCCCTCGGCTCTCCGTCATCTACCACCACTACTGGTCGCAGGACCCTTCCTGCGTCGGTGCTGATTCTGACTTCCTCCCTGTCCTCGAGGTAGTTCACGGAGACGGTTCTGTCGAGGTCGCCGCTCCGTCGCATCTCGCGAACCGCATCCCTTACCTCCTCTGGCTCGTCTACATCGTCCACGAGGTCGCCGTCAAGGAACACCTTCGTCATTCTCTTGCCTCCACGCCTGCTTCCTCAAGCTTTGCTCTCACGGAGTTCTTCTCCATTTCATTCATACCAGTAGAAACGTCCGCGGACATCGCAAGGTGTGTTCTCAGTCCGATGTTCATTCCCTCAGGTGTCTTTATGGAACCTATACGGCCCCACTGCGTCGGGTGCAGGTCTCGGGCCTCAAAGTGCTGTCTCTCCGCAGACAGGGGAGAAAGCACGTTTCTGAGGTGTGACAGCGTCTTGATCCTGTTGCCGCGCTCGAGACGCTGACAGACACCGCTCCGGCCCCCGACCCAGTTACCGGTGGCCATGGCACCCATGACCTGCTTGGTCAGGGTATCAGCCACTATCGTGGACTGAAGGCTGGGTAGGCGCCCACGCTTCGCCGACTTCTTGAAATTGTACTTCATGCGAGACAGTAGACCCCACTTGCCTAGGAACACGCTGCGGAACTGCATCTCCAGCAGCTCACCTGCCAGCTGCAGGCGCTTGTTCGCGTAGTGATCCATATCGTCCGGCTTGATATCTCCCTCTCGTAGCGCAATCGTATTTCTTATCAGGTTTCCGAGGAACTCCGCTTTCTCGTCCCTGGCGTCCGGTTCCTGTCCTAGGTGTGGGAGAAGGTATTCGTCTAGTATTTTCTCTATTCTCTCCTCGACATCGTTTGTGACCCCGGCTTGGTTTGCCAGGTACTCGTAGGCCTCCCGCTGGTTGGAGGCACCGGTCTCGTACATGTTCAGGTATATCGTATTCGCGTACTCATCCCCTATCTCCTCGACCACTTCTCTGTCGGTCTCACGGCCGAGCGCCCGAATCAAGGCCACCGCAGGGGTCTTCTGTACGTTGGCGAAGCTTATGCGCACGAGCTCTTCATCGTCCGCCAGACGCAGAACAGTTCTCTGGACATATCCCTCGTTCTCGGAGTTGATGCGGCAGGAGACCTCATCCTCGTCTTCTTGGTAGACCGGTACGTTGTCAGCCATCTCTTCCATAGAGATAAGGGTCTTCTCCGAGCCGTTGATTATGAAGTAGCCTCCCATATCGTCTGAGTCTTCGCCGTTCTCCCTGGCTTCCTGCTCGTCCCAATCACTGCTCCAGCACAGGTCGGACCCAACCATAACCGGTATCTCGCCGATTGTGACGGTTTCCGGCTCCTCCTTTATTCCCTCCAGTATCGGAACCATCTCCACCTTTATTTCGGAGGAGTACGTTATATCTCGCATGCGAGCCTCTCTAGGAGTTATTTCGCGAACTGAGCCGTCGGCCTCGTTTATGGTGGGCTTGTCTATGTCGACATCCACAATCTTGATGACCAGGTCTTCACCGTCCGGCAGCTCGGGTTTTATCTCACCTACCTCGTTCAGAATGGCCTCGACCCTGTCGTCTACGAATCTGTTGTAGCTCTCAATTTGGTGTTTTACGGCGTTGTCGTCTATCAGCTCGCTGTAAAGCCCGTTTTTCACTCAACCACCACCCTGTAGTACTTTGCTTCTCCAGCTGTTGGGGAGTCACGCGTGATTTCGATTACGTCTCCCGGAACGGCCTCCAAGGACTTGAGCGCGGCATCGTTGTCCTTGATGTTCGGTAACTGTGATTTGTCTATTCCGAATTTCTGTAGCAGTTCCTCGGTTTCTTCGTCTGTCATGACTTCGTGTTGAGGGACTGCTTCGTGTTCGAGTGCTTCCATCGTTGTGGTTTAGGTTATCCGGTTACAGGTCGAATCAAAGCCTGCAGCCATCAGTTTGTATTACAACTAAGTGAATCAAAACCTTATAAGGAACCTGAAGGTTAGAAGCCCAGATCCGTGGATTCACGCATGCTGACAGCGGAGCTGCCGAGAACTACGTGATCGAGAACTTCGATACCTAGCGGTTCGGCGGCATCCATGAGTCTGCGGGTTGTGCGTATGTCGCCGTCGGTGGCTCCGTCCCTCCCGGACGGATGGTTGTGAGCAAGGATGATACCTGAGGCCTTCCGGCGCACAGCCTCTCTCAGTACCTCTTCGACCTCGAAGGACACTGATGATACCCCGCCGTCCACATCTTCTCTCGCGAGCACCTCATTTCCAGCGGAAAGATAGAAGACCCTCAGTACCTCGGAGTTTAGATGGAGCATGTCCTCGGTCTCATCCCGGACGTCGGACAGGTTCTCTATCTTCCGGCGGGAGGTGCGCTGCATCCTTCTGCCCAGCTCCGCAGCCGCCTTAAGCTGGCCGGCCTTCACGCGCGAGACCCCTTCGAAATCCTTGAGAGCCTCTACAGATACATCGGGCAGCTGATCGAAGTCGTACTCCGAGAGGATGTTCGAGCACATCTCCCTGACATTGAGGCCCTGGGTCCCGGTTCGGAGTATTATAGCCAGAACCTCCGCGTCCGACAGGCTTTCGACCCCCTGCGACTCCAAGCGCTCACGCGGCCTCTCCGACTCCGGAAGGTCCTTCATAGTGTAGTCCACGCGGTCACGAAGACCGTTGAGACTCAAAATGCTTCGGCGTCACTCAAAAGAAACTGAGCCCCGAAAGCGAAATATGGAGCATGTGGAGGAGGAACCAGGGTTCGAGGCCGCGGCAGACACGCTGAGGGAGTACCTACCGCGCGACTACACCGTCCAGGTCAACGGCAAGTGCAGGGTCTCGTACTCCGGCAGAACCCAGTCCAAGCTGGATCGCGGTGACAGGATGATTCTAGTGAAGCAGGACTCGGCACTGCTCGTCCATGGACCCGATAACTACCAGCCACGAAACTGGCAACCGGAGGTAGACAGGTGGAGCGTGGGAACTGGAGACGGTGCGCTGACGATAGAGGCGAGAAGGCTCGACCCGGAGGAGGTGGTGGAGATAGAGCTGTCGTCCATCGAGTTGGTGACGGTGTCGCAGATGGTGGACGAGTCCGAGCTCAAGATATCAGGGCACGAAGTCGATATCCACGAGGCGATAGAGGAGACCCCCGAGATAGTGGAGGACGGGTTCAATCTGGTGGCGCGGGAAAGAAAGACGCCCGCCGGCTACATTGATGTGCTGGGCCGGGATATGGACGGGGCTATGACTGTGGTTGAGGTGAAGCGCAACCCAGACTACAACACGGCGCTCCAGCTCCAGAGATATGTCGACGAGATAGAGGAGGAGTTCTCCGGAGATGTACGCGGCATACTAGTGGCGCCAAAGCTGTCTGACGAGGTAGACGGATACCTCAACGAGAGAGGCCTAGAGTTCGTGGAGGTCGACATGGACGACATAATACAAGACTACAAGCTGCAGGACAGCCAGTCAGGTCTCAGCGACTTCGGGCCAGAATACAGCACAGGCTAGTAGTTCAGTTGTGATCGTGGCCTGCGGCAGCCCATCTCTATCGGTTCAGTGTTCTTGTTTCCACTGACCGGGGGCGTAGGTGCCGTGCGTCTCTGCCTTGTCGAGTACGTGACCCTGGATGGTTTCAATCAGCTGTTCCTTGCTAGAGCCCTCATCGAGGTCGAGGTCGGTGTCTAGAGCGTAAAGCCTGAAGCGGTATGTGTGCTCTGCGTCGGGAGGGCGCGGACCGGTGTAA
>GL982569.1:881130-882207 GCA_000220355.1 Candidatus Nanosalinarum sp. J07AB56 | reverse complement strand
GCGGCGCACAATCTCGTTCATCAGACTAAGCACACCGTGCATCGCAGTAGACGCAGAGCTATGAATTAGTAGAATCGACAGGCAGCCGCGCAGGCTGTATCGAGCTGGAATTTAAGCCATATACCCGGCTGGGCGCAACCAAGAAATCTGTCCGTTGCAATTGGGACATCAGGGTTTCCGTATTTCCTAATCCATGGCTACGTAGAAATAGAGTGCGGAGGCCGCGGCTAGGAGAGCTACTACCTGTGCTGCGGCGATCCCAGGAACGTTTCTGTCCGAGCCGGTTCGGTTGCCCGATCCACCGGGATTCGTCACGTCAACCTCGAGTTTGTCTCTTCCTTCCGCCAAGCTGTTTTCGGCGTTGGGATCATCAGTTCTGACTGTCACCACGTCTTCTCCATCATCTAGATCCTCTTTCACGCCTGAGACCTCGAGATCGAATTCTTTTGACTGCTCTGGATCGAGCTCGACCTCAAACGTTTCTGGTCTACCTCTCACACCAGAGAATAAGCCTGCCTGAGTGTCCTGCTCAACGGTAACTTCGTAAGTTGCGGCTAAGTTACCTACATTAAGTATTCTGAACGTTGCAGTGGATGACCCACCGAGAACCACCTCGAGCTTGTCCTTGTTGAAGGCTATCGGGTCTCCTTCTTCCTCAGGTATCACAACAGGCTGGTCGCTGTAGCCCCAGTTACCAGCATTATCCTTTACTGCCGCACAGACCCAAACATGCTGATCCGGCCTGTACGTCGGACCTCGATTATATGTCGTCGAATCGGTCGAACACCTCTCAATAGGTCTCACGGAAACATCTAGTCTCAGAGTATCCTCATTACACCCTGAAAGTTCGTCTTCGCACGTAGCTGTAGCGTTCCTGCCCATAGGGGTTTGCTGCGTGTCAACCGGCGCCTGAGGGGGAGTGAAGTCTAGCTTTACATCCTGTGTCTTGATATCTTCTTTGTTGCCTGCAATATCGGTCGATCTGTATTTAAGGACATTTATACCTTCTGTATCGAAGGTTGAGCTAGTTCCCTCATTAAGGGGACAGGAACCTTCCTTACACAGAGATGTTTTGTC
>GL982569.1:879852-881110 GCA_000220355.1 Candidatus Nanosalinarum sp. J07AB56 | reverse complement strand
AGATTCACCACCAACGTCCGTGTACTGTCCGCCGTCGACGCGGTAGTCGAGCCTAACGACTTCATCTGAACTGACTTCTACACTAGGGGTCTGGTCGGATGTAGGGCTGTCTGGAGTCGAACTGAAGCTCACATCCGGTGCATTGGTATCTACTGTAAAGGTGCGCTCACCTGTCGCCGTGTTCCCAGCTCTGTCCTCAGCCCTCACAGTAACGGTATGATCGCCATCGCTAAGGTCGCTAAGCTGGAACTCAGCTTGCTGCCTAAATTCGTTGGGATCCGCAACGTCTGTGAAATCCCCGTTATCGAGTTTAGACGCGAACTTAGCGTCTTCGCTTTCCGAGCTCACAGAGAAAGTAGGGCTCTGCTCAGACGCGGAACTATCTGGAGCTGAATCAAAACTCACACTTGGAGCATTGGTATCTACTGTAAAAGTACGCGTGCCGGACTGAGCTATATCGTCGTCGCCGTCGACAGCCCCTGCGTACCAAGTGTACTGTCCAGAGCCACCCACGTTCCACGAGAGGTTGTAGAGGGGTCCCGAACTAGTATTTTGTCCAATACTGTCTCCGGCCCCAGTATAGAATGTCACCTTTAGATCCCCGCCGTTGGGGTGCGTAGCTTTCGCACCTAGCTCAACAGACGGGTCGTCAAGCAGAGCATCATCAGAGGGCGTCAGGTCTCCGATGGAGTGAGAGGTGGCCGAGACTGTGGCAGTCAATGTTAAGATCATTGCAACCGCCGAAATGCTCTTGGCTAGTCTGTTCATCTTCTGATACCTCTAAGTAGCACAACTCCCATAATCAAAGTGATCAACGCCGCGATCACTAGAATGTAGTTTTTGTCTCTCTCTTCTTTCTGGGGCGCAAGCCCGCCTTCCGTGATATTGAAGGTTGTCTGAGATCCATAATTCGCTACAAGTTTGTAGCTTCCAGACTCGATTCCATCAAATGAGAAGGCGGTGCAGCCTTCAACCACCTTTTGGGACTCCGCCAGCAGAGATAGGTCTTCTTTGACCAGAGCCTGTACTTGTCCCACTGCTGGAGCATCCGAGGCAGTTTTACCACAGATTTCGGCGTTCAGAGTCTCATTACTGAATCCATAGCTTCTAAGATCCACATTCTCAACACTGTTACTGAAGTCGCTATAATCTACTTCGTAGGAATAAGTATCGTAGGTCTGTCCATCAGCGCTCAACTCAGCTGAAACCGTAAACTTGGTCAGCGTATCTTCGACAGTAGAATTAAAGTAAAGCTGCT
>GL982569.1:878558-879832 GCA_000220355.1 Candidatus Nanosalinarum sp. J07AB56 | reverse complement strand
ATCGGGAGAACGGTATTGAATACGCCCAAGCGGATGCCCATCTACAGCAAACTTTTCCAGAATCTCACTGGTTACCTATCGCTACCAGGGTGGCACTCGGGCCCTCACCGGATGTGCCAGTCTCAAAGTCGGTTATCTCGGCTGCGACGAATGCACCCCCATCGCTGTCTGCATTTCCGCCGACCGCCTTACCTGTGACGGCGTCAGCGTTGTTGCCCCCGACGCCACCACCAGCACCCCCGCCGCCAGGAATGTCATCACTTATCCTTCTTCCCCCCCCACCTCCGGCTGCTGCAAGTAAGTTCCCTTCTCGATCGGTGAGAATTGTCGGAGCACCCCCTCCACCGCCCCCGCGACCATTACAGTTATCACGTCCATCCCCGCCGCAGTTGGTTTCGCCAGGAGGATACGAGACACAGCCTCCCTGGCCTCCTGGACCAGGACCGTCTTGTTATAATCGGGGCCTAGGCTACCGCTTCCGCCATTTTCACCCAAGTACACACGGACTTCGTCTGTGCCGCCAACCAATATAGTTGCGTTCACCAAGCCGCCCTCTCCTCCACTAGCATAGCCGTCTCCGCCGTTTCCGCCAGTTATCTCAAAACTGAGCTCGTCAGCCCAAGGCGGGATTTGGAAGGTATTGGTGCTCTCAGGCTGTCCAAACACCTGTGATTTGACTCCATTGGGCGGGAGACATGTGCCTATCGCGCCACCGCCACCGAGGCCACCTCCCTGAGTTGCTGAGCGACGGGTTCTCGAGTCGCATTTCACGGGCACGTTGTTCTGGTTGTCTATCCCACCGCTACCTGCGTAGTGGCAGGTGACGTCCACAAGCGTTTCAAATGGATCACATCGTATGCTGTTGCCGCTGAGCTGGTAGGCCCTTGAGTAGTCGTAGCGCTTGTCGCTGTAGCCAAGTCCTGAGTTGGAGTCCACATACTTCTTGGTGGCTGCATCTTGAGGGCTTTCAGGGGAGTCCAAACCCTTGATTGCGTTGTCGTTCATCTGTATTGGTCCGTACATTTCAAGCGTGTCCTTTAGGTCAACCGTGGCGGATACGGAGGCCAGGAGCAGTACGATTGAGAGCAGGGCTACGTGGAGCTTGCTGACCTCGATCTCCACGCTAATCTTGTTCACAGCAGCCTGAGGTAGATGGCCGAGGACACGGCCGAGAGGACTATTAATTGCAGGGCTGTGATTCCTGGAACGTTTCTCTCGTTGTCGTACTGGACCGTCGAGTTACCGGGGTTTGTGATGTTGACTTCGAGGGTGTC
>GL982569.1:866326-878538 GCA_000220355.1 Candidatus Nanosalinarum sp. J07AB56 | reverse complement strand
TCAGGGTCATCGACCACTAAACATAGGGACTCCGCGTCTTCCGGTACGTTAAGGAAGCTCAGCGGAGGGTTTGCGTTTCTGTGCTCCTTTCCGTATTCCGCAGGTATTCTCTCCTGTTCAGCGAATTCGGGGCTCTCCAGCCTCATAATCTAGTGTTCGGAACCCAAAAGATAAATCCATAGCAGAGGGCTCTCGCCTATCGAGCAGGCAGTAGCGTCAGCTTGGAGGCAGCAGGTGTCGAAGAGTCGTTCTCAGTAGTGCAATGCCTCCGAAATGTCGCGGATGCGCTCATCCAAGCGCTTGAGTGAGCCGGTATTGTCCACCTGTATGTACGTGTCTCTGTTGATCTGATCCGGGATTCCAGGGGTGTGATGTATGCCGTGGTCTGCAAGCCACTCATCTGTAACGGGATCGAAGCTCATCTCGTTGTATGTATCAACGGTGGCCTCAGAGGCACAGTCCCGGCGGTCGCGTCCCCGTATCCTTCTGCGTGCTTCCTCAGGGTCGCAGACCATATGGAGAAAACAGGTGTCAACGTCTTCGATCCAGCCAGCCAGCGACTCTAAGAGCCGGGTTCGATCCTCATTGTTGGAAAAACTTCCCTCCAGCACAGGTGTCAGACCTCTCTCGAGCGCCGGCACCGCCTTTGCGGTCAGAACGGCGTAGGTAGCTCTGTTCTCAGGAACGTCATATCTGGGCTCCTCCCTACCGACCAGCGGGACAACCTGATTGAGCCTGGTCGTGTCCGTGTCCATGTGGAACCCATCCAGTCGGGTTGAAAGCCTCTCGGCGGCCGCAGTCTTGCCAGTCCCAATCCTACCAATAACCACGACTGCGCTTTCGACCATACGAATCTTGGATTATCGAACCGTATTATGGCTTTGTGTGCTGGCTCAAAGGAGGAGTGATAGCAGTCCCAGTGTCGCCATAAAGAATGCGACCCCAGTCACGTATGATATCGGGTTTCCTCTGCTGTCGGGCTTCAGGGAGTCGTGTATCGCGACATAGAAGAACATGCCGATTACGGGAGCAAATACGGTGAAGTATAGATTGCGGCCGGGGGAGGTGGCGAAGGCGAGTGCCGTGCCCGCGACGGGTGCGGCGGAGATGAGCAGCTTCGCCCAGTAGGACTCAAGGAACTCGGGGTCGAGCTCGCCCACCGCCAGGCTCGAGATCCCTGACTCCAGAGCCACTATCAGGAACAGGAGGATGCCGTCTCTGAGGCTCGTGCCCGTCACTATCTCGAGTGCAATACCTATCACGAAGTGGTACAAGGTTAGAAAGCCTGTGTGCAGCAGCCTGAAGTTGGAGCGAGTGTCAGCGGGGGTGGCGTAGATATACTCCTCGGCAACGTGCAGCACCGAGAAACCTCCGAGCACGAGTCCGAAGACAGCAGGCCCCAGCAGAGAGGCCCCAGTGTTTACGTCAGAGAGGAGCTCGACGAACACGTAGGATACCGTGACACCGGCAGCGAAGTCCTCCAGCTTCCGTCGGTCAACCAGGCTTTGATCGCGGATTCCGTCCGCCTTCCAGTGGATGACAGCGAGCGCCATGCTGAAGGCCAGCGCAACAGATACCGACATACAGAACCCGGAATTACGGTGTTGAAACCAGTTGCGGGAGACGACCGCAGTAAGACTTTTTAACGACCCAGCGCTCATGGGTTCTAGAGCATGGTATACGACGCGATACAGGACGGAGTGTATGCCGCCATAACATCCGGGGGTTTCTCTAGCGAGCCCTGGATCCTGGCCTACATCGTGACAGCTATGCTGTCCAGCCTAGCGTTCCTGTACCTGCCGAAGAAGCTCGACGTACCGCAGAAGTTCGGGATCATCCACTTCTTCATAGTGGTGTGGTCCGGCCTCATGTACACGAACTTCCTCAACGGCTCGGTACTCAGCGACTTCGCATGGTACATGGACTGGATGGTATCCACTCCGCTGATACTGCTCGCGCTCGGTCTTACAGCCTTCCACGGCGCAGACACCCGCAGGTACGACCTGCTGGGTGCGCTACTGGGTCTGGAGTTCACTCTGGTTATAACAGGACTCCTGGCGCAGCTGCAGGGAAGCATCTATCCCTACTACATAGGTGTGATACTCCTTCTAGGAGTAGTCTACCTTCTTGCTGGTCCTTTCAGAAGGATCGCAGAAGAGTCGTCGGAAGGTCTTGCGAGAGCCTACAAGCTGCTCGCGGGTTACATAGGAATCTTCTTCCTATCATACCCAACGGTCTGGTACATCTCCAGCATCGACGCGCTGCCAGGCGGTCTCAACATTCTGGGACCAACGCAGACGTCCATCGCACTCGTGGTCCTGCCGTTCTTCTGCAAGCAGGTCTACGGCTTCCTGGACATGTATCTGATCCACACCGCCGAGTAAGAGGCACACTTTCCAACCCACCCTATTTCTCTTCTTTTCTATCGAGAGTGCTAAGGACGCTGTCGTGGAATTTCTCGGAAGCTAGACTCTCAGGGGTTCCAGCAGCCAGAACGTTGTCCATAGATTCCAATTTCTGCGCCTCTCCCTCCGTGGAGGTCAGGAGCACGCACGGCAGGCTCCTCTGGGCTGCGGACCTCGCTCTGTCGTCGTCCTCAACAGTCGAGACAATGTGTGAGGCCCCTTCTACACCGGCACGTGTCCACGTCGATTCGTTCATGGGGTCGCCGAACACTACGTCCATGTTGTCGGAGCCGGCTCTCTCTACCTCCTCCGGGTTGTTGGCAATCACAACCACGCTGTCAAGCGCCTTCGCTGCGGCTCTACCGGGCTCGCCGTATCCAACCAGTATGTCGTGCCCCTCCTTGTCGTTGAAGCCGTACTCGGACTCCTCGATGTCCTCAAACCTCAGGATTTCGGGCAGCGCACCATATATGCTGTCGGCGTAGCGTGTCGTGACATCCGAGGTCACGAACGTGACCGCTGCCGAGAAGACCACAGCCTCGAAAACTTGGGCAGAGAGGAGCCCGGAGCTATGGGTTAGAAGCGCAGCAAAGAGCGTGAACTCCGATACTTGATCCAGGCTGAGAGCTGTCTTGTAGGACGTGTAGGAGTCGAACCCCTCCCGACGCAGGATTCCAACTATGGACAGGGGTCTAACCAGAACCACCGACGCAACTATGACTCCGGATATCCAGAGTGCGTCAGGTCCTGGAATCTGTGCGAGAGCACCCAACGAGACGAAGAATATGGCTGAGAAGAAGTCCTTAACCGACTTCAGGGACTCGATCAGCGCTGTGTTCACCGGATCGCGCGACAGGAGAAGACCTGCACCGAAGACACCTGCAATCGGATTGACTCCTGCGACTTGGGCTCCGTAACCCAGAAGAACAACCGCGGATACACCGATGAGCAACATTATCTCTGGGTCCTCACGGAACTCCGATAGCAGGAATCTAGCTACGACACCGCGGAGTACGTACGGAACGACGACAAATGCGGCACCAATAAGCGCGGTCACCACGCCACCCGTGGCAGCACCCGATACAATAACAACAGTGATTAGGGCTGCGATCGCGTCGTCTATGACAGAAATCGACTCCGTCAACCGGCCGTAGAGGATGTCAAGCTGTGCGTCGTCCTCCACGAGATCCAGAGACACCAGAGACGAAGATATCGAAGCTGTGAAACCGACGAAAAACGAGTTCAGCGGCGACAGACCGAGGTACAGGCCCGCCGCGAACCCTATGACATGTTGCAGCAGTATCTGTGCCGACGCCGCCTTCAGACCCTCTGTTCCAAACTCCCTGATTCTCGTTGGCGAGACCCGGACAGCAGCCACAAATATCAGGAACGCAGCTCCAACCTCCGCAACGCCTACAAGGGCACCGGATCCGAGAACCTCTTGGCCGGGTACAGCTTCACTGACAGCCTGACTGACAGCAGGAATCCCGAGACCAGCCAAACCGCTGTCCGCAGCCGCAGCAAGCGCCGAGAGCAGAGCGCCCGTCACGATGTACGCGGAGTACGCGGGGACGGACAGTCGCTTCGCCAGAAGCAGCACCAGAGACGAAGCGATGAATACAGCAGGCAGAACCTCGATAATCTCGCTCATCTCTCAGCCACCCCCAGTTTGTCGAGCATATCTGATAGTTTTTCGGCCGCTGCGGCTTCCTCCAAGAACACGTAGTCGGCGCCGGCCTCTCTGAAAGTGTCCGCCTCCTGCCGGGTCTCCGCCTCATAGACAACTTCACAGTCCTCGGGCGCCTCCTCCAAAGCCTCCAGCTCCACATCGAGATCGCTGTCGAAGCTCACCAAGAGGTCGGCGTGATCTATTCCCAGGTCGGATCTGACCTCGCGGTGCCCGAAATCCGCGAACTCGAACTCGATATCCTCCCTGCCCTCCATCTCCGCAGCCACCTCCGGACGGCGGTCGACCAGTTTAACAGAGCCGTACCTCGACGCAACGTCATCGAGCACCCCCTCCACAGCCTGGTTGTACCCGGCGACTATGGCGACGCTCTCCTCGGATTCCCGGGAGGCAGCCTCTTCCGGCCCGAATATCTTGGAGTAGATGCGGTCGCTGAAGTATATCAGGTAGGACGAGGACCCCATTGTCAACAGCGCAACCAGAGTAATCATGGCGACAATCGGCGTGCCTATCAGGGGGTCGCCCTTCGCAGGGTTGCTCGCGACGGTGGCGTACACAATAGAGAATGTCGAGGTCTGCGTCATGTTGATAGAGGACTTGAAAGAGTCGTACCGGCCGAATCCCAGTTTCGAGGTCAAGGAGTAGTAGAGAATAAACTTCAGCACCACTATCGCCGCGGAGAACGCCACAGCTATCTCAGCGTACTGCAGCAGGTCACTTACCGACAGCCCGAGACCCAAGGAGACGAAGAACACCGCAAGGAAGAAATCGGTCAGAGGCTTCACCCTGCTGTGGAGCTCACTCGAGTACGGGAGCTGGGCGATGGACACGCCGGCGAAGAAGGCCCCCACCTCGAGCGAAAGACCCATTCTCTGAGCCAGAACCACGAACAGGAACATCCACGCCAGCCCATGTATCAGGAACACGTGGCGGCTCTCCGAGACATACCTGAGAAACCGGGGAAGAAACAGCTTGGACGACAGGATGGCAGCGGCCGCCACCACCAGCACGAAGAAGCCTATCTTCAGACCCTCAAATCCGACTGTAGCGAGCGAGAAGGACCCTGCAGCAGCCAGAGAACCAAGAACAGCCATAACCAGCACAACCGTCACGTCCTCAAACAGGAGCATGGACACGTCCAGCTTGCCTGCCTTCGTCGCCACCTCTCCCCGGTCTGCCAGAATCTTCACCACAACAGCGGTGGAAGAGTACATGAAGGCCAGGGCTATCACGACAGCCTCAACGGTTCCGAACCCAACAGCCACGGACAGACCGTAGAATATAGCGGCTATCGCACCCATCTGCACCACCGAGACGGTCAGTGTCTCGCCGAGAACCTCTCTTATGTCTTCTATCTTTATCTCCAAACCGATGAAGAACAGGAGGAACGCGAGGCCAAGCTCCGACATAGTGGATATGTAGACTCCCTCAGACACGAGCGCGGAGATTGAGACCCCGGGTAGAAGCGACGCCAGTGCGGCCCCGGCAGGTCCGAGAGCCAGTCCGGTAAGGATGTACATGACCAGCGAGGGCTGGTGAGTCTTCTTCCCTACGATAGCCATGAAAGCCGCGGCTGTCACGAGAAGAGCGAGCTGGCCGGCGAAGAACGTCTCTACCACTGACACAAACTACGGAGCCCCGAGATAAAAACCCGGGTTCTAAACGATGCCCTCCAGAAACAGGGAGGCCACGACCTGAAGTCCCAAACCAAAGAACAGCAGCGCTGCTCCCGCAACCTCTTTAAGGTACCGACGCCTCATGGCGTAGTATTCACCCATAGTCTGGGGAGCTCTCTCAAGCGGCAGTTGCTGTCTCGCCTTCATCTCCTTGTCTTCAGTATCATCGAGCTGCCTCGGATCCATTCTCAACAGCTGCGCAAGGTTAGACAGCGGCCTGTCAGATATTATCGAGGTTATGGTCACGGTCACAACACCGGACAGCTCCATGGCGACCCCGATGGAGTTCAGCAACGCCCAGATACCAGACACAGTACAATTGTTTTTATCGACTCAAGTTAAGTGCTGGATGTGGACTACCAGTCCGGAACCTGCAACATAGATGGCGGCGAGGCCAGGAAGAGATACGCAATGGGAGGTCTAGGATTTCTGGCCGCCGCCGTTCTGATAGCGCTAATCCATCTCAACGCCCTGTCTCCAGGCCTGATGCCGGTCGTGTTCTTCCCGCTCTACACAGATTTTTACGAGTCTTACAGGGATATCTGAACTTCTGCGCCGGCTTCGGTATGAAGGGTATGCAATCCACGGGAGGCGAGCCAGTCAACGTATCCTCGGACGAGGACGCAGATAGGGACAGGAAGAGGTCACTGAAGATACTGGTAGCTGCCGGAATTCTGTCTGGCGCGGTGACGCTGGTCGCAGTGTTCGCCTAGGCGGTGACTATTCTCACGACATCACCCGCATCCAGTTCCGCGTCCACAGCCAGCCTCCGGCCTGTCCGGCAGTCAACGCCGTGGAGCATGGACTCCGCGACGTCGCTGTGAACCTGCTCCGCAAGGTCTTCCACGGTGGACTCAGGCGGCATCAGGAAGCAATCCGGTAGAGTTCTCCCGTCGCCATCCTCCAGCCCGTCCCTGACCGGGAACACGGGAACGAGACCAAGCAGATCGAGATATGCTCTGTCCAAGACCTCCTGAACGCCTGTTCCACCGAACTCCTCCATCAGATCCGTGATTTCTTCGAGACCGCTGCGCTGGTGCGCCGACAGGCTCGCCGCGATATCGAAGCTGCTGTCCCCCGGAAGATAGCTTACCTTCCCGGACTCGGCGGCCTTCCGCAGCTCGTGCTCTGCCTTCGCGCTGCACGGAACCGCCTCAACATCGAGTTCCTCGAGGTTGTCCACCGCACCGTCTAAATCGACCTTGTTAGCGGCAACCAGCATGGGCTTGGAGGCTCTCCGCAGCTCCGTCGCCGCACTCAGTCTTTCGGCGTCGGATAGCTCAGAGGGCTTCCCTGCGTCGAGCGCTCTCTGCACCTGGGGCTCCGATACGCCAAGAGCCCGCATCCTACTAGTCACGGCGTCCACCAGCGCGGAATCGTCTCTAGGGTCGAAATCGGATAGACCTCTCTCCAAGACCTCCAGGTACCACCGATTTATCTCCCTCTCTAAGAACTCGATATCCTCACCGGGGTCGTGGTCATCCGCCGGGTTCCCTTCGGCGTCAGTCGTGCCCGAGAGATCGACCACATGTATCAGGGCGGAGGCACGGTTCAGGTCGGACAGGAACTGGTTCCCCATGCCGCGTCCCTGATGCGCACCGGGAACCAACCCGGGTATGTCCACCAGATCCACCGGAACGAAGCGGATGCCGTCCTCGACGAAACCCGTATTCGGCTGACTCTCAACGCCTAGGTCCGGTCCAGGGTCCTCTACCCGGACGAACGCACGACCCACCGAGGACTCGGTGGTCGTGAAGGGGTAGTCCGCCTCCTCGCGTCCCGACATCGTAGCTGCGTTGAACAAAGTGGACTTACCGACAGAGGGCTTCCCTACCAAGCCTGCTCTCCGTGCCATACGGAGAGTAGATAGACGAGCCTATATCAGTCCGTGGACAAGACATCCAGCACGTCCGTCCTGTCGACCTGTCTCTCCTCACCAGACACCATGTCCTTCACCGACACCGTGCCGTCCTCCAGCTCCTCAGGACCCAGTATCAGTGTGTGACGGGCGCCGCTGGAGTCAGCATAGGATATCTGATTACCTACGTTTCTGTCTTTGAGATCGGTCTCAACCGAGAGACCCTTGGACCGCAGCTCCCTCACGAGATCGAGGGCTTCGGTGCGCACCTCGTCATTGACGGGCAGCACGTAGGCATCTGGTCCCGGCTCCGCCAGCGGCAGCATCTCCTCCTCCCTGAGGAGCTCCATGGTAGTGGAATAGCCGAACCCGAAGCCGACTGCAGCCTTCTGGTCCGAGCCGAACATTCCGATCAGCGTGTCGTAGCGGCCGCCGCCGAACAGAGCACGGAGCTCGCCCTCTGCGTCGAAGGCCTCAAACACAAGACCTGTGTAGTAGGCGAAACCGCGGACTATAGACATGTCCAGCTGCACCATATCCGCGGAGCCCATAGATTCCAGGGCCTCTGCCAGGTCGTGCATCCTCTCCACGGAGTCAGCAGCCCCATCGGGCGCCAGATCCTCAAGCTCCTCCAGAGTCTCAAGAATCGGACCCGATATATCGGTTATCTCGGCCACTTCCTCCGCTGTCCCGTGGTCAAGGCCCGAGTCAGCGAGCTCGCGGACGAACTCTTCCCTGTTCATCTTTTCTCTGTCGTCGATTACCTGACGCATCACCTCATCGGTGTTGTCTACCCCGAGCGACTCCAGCACGGACTCAAGGAGGCGGCGGTCGTTGACGAGGAAATCCACCCGGTCATCGACCCCGAGCTTGCGGTATATCTCCGCGGCACAGGCCACAACCTCTGCGTCGGCGTAAACGGATTCCGCACCGATGATATCGAAGTCCGTCTGGAAGAACTCTCTGTCCCTGCCGCGCTGAACCTCCTCGTACCTCCACCGCTTCGACGTATCGAACCACTTGATCGGCGTGCTGAGATCTTTCCTAGATTGGACCATGCGAGCTCTGGTTGGGGTCTGCTCCGGCACCAAGGAGACCTCTCGTCCCCCTTTGTCCTCGAAGTTGAACATCTGCTCCATCATCTCCTCTCCGGACTTGACACGGTAGAGGTCAGCGCGCTCCACCGCGGGCGCGTTTATCTCATTGAAACCGAACTCGCGTGCTGTCTCCTCTACAGTATCAATCAAGGCGCGCCAAGATGCCCATTCGTCGGGGTAGCGGTCGTAGAAACCCTTCAGGCCCTCCATCTCAGTCATAGGTTGGTTCCAAAGAGATCCCAAGGGTTTTGTCCGAGCCAGACGCCTGTCGACTTCTCATAATGCTCCACTGGTTCCATACCGTTTTGTTTCATAGTGTTACCGCTCTCCACTATGCCGAAGTAGGCGTCAACCCCATCATACTTTGGGAAGACCTCAGAGGATCCGTTGATCGCCTTGACATCAGAGCCCGGATAGCTGTCCTCTAGGAAGAAGCGAGCTGAGTCGGGCTTCTCGGCCGCTACATAGGGTTCCTGAGACAGGTTGCCGTCCGGAGAGGCGAGTACCCTTCTTACATCTCCGAAAGACTCCTTACCTCCCTCACCATCAAGGATGTATGCTGGCATCCACTTCACGTCTTGGAGGGTCTTACCTTTGCGTAGAGCCCACTCAAACGCCCAATCAGAACCCGTCATCCCCGCGTCAAGGATTCCGTCCATGTAGCATCCGGCGACATCTGAGGCGTTCAGGAAGGAGTAGCGTGCCTCAGGTCTGTCCACCGTGTAGCTGCGGCCTCTCTCTTCCTCGGGGAAATCTCCCGTATTGACGCCCAACTGCTCTAGATATCTCGTAACTCCCGGAAGCATCTCATCGTTCTTGGCGAGTCCTACTTCGGGTTTGGGGCTTGATTCACTCATCCAAGACCACCTCAACGGTTCCGGAGCAGTACGAGAAGCTTCTAATTGGGTCGAGCGACTCGACCAGATTGATTGCTTCTTTGGTGTCTTCGACCTCACGAACGAGAACCCGTGGGGAGGAGACACACAGCGAGACCCTATCACCCGCCTCCAGCGAGAGTCTGTTCCTGATCTGTGAAGGTATAGTGATTCGTCCCTTTGAATCGAGGCGCGCGGAGAACGCGGTGGTTTGTTGATTAAGCGAAAGTGCTTCCGTGAACGCACCCACCAGTCTTGGAGCTATCGCTATCTCGAGGATTTTTGTCTTCGAACATGTCGTGTTTGGTGAACGCACTCACCTGTCATTGTACCAAACACGTAGCGCCCAAGTATTAAATGGCGCAGTGGGTCAACTGTGGGAAAACAAGAAGAGTTGTATTCCTGTCGCACGATAGATTTTTGGTGAGCGACTTCTATGAACACCTGTCGGCCGGTCTCGTTCTAGGGACGCTGTTCGGGTCGGTGTCGTACTTCCACTACGGGCTCGGTGCCGGTGGCTCCACAGCTGTTTTCGCGGCTTGTGGCCTCGGGTCGCTCCTGCCGGACATCGATCACCACAACTCGTACATCCACAGGGCTGTGAAGACGGTTTCCAGCCTCGGGTCCGCTGCCGCTGCTGTCCTGCTGTTGAGAACCTCTGTGCTGAGGCGTCTTGCGGCGGGTGCTCTCGCAGGCGCCGTAGTCCACTACACCTTTACCGAGCTGAAGCCACCGCACCGTGGACCCACACATAGTCTTGCGTTCGCCGGGGTGACGGGTGTCGCGTCCGGCATGCTGGGCTCGGGCATCAGCGCCTTTGCAGTCGGCGGTTCAGCGGTAGCAGGAGTGCTCTCCCATCTCGCTCTGGATCGCGAGCTCAAGCTGGTCTAGTTGTCCGCGATATCGCCTATGGTTGCCTTTCTGTCGTCTGTGTCCTGTGTTCCGACAGCCACAGTGTCGGGGTTAACGTAGAGTTTGACGTCCAAACGGCGCTCTAGCTTGCGTCCTAGCGGCTTGTCAGGTTTCAGCTCACCCTTCTCAATTTTGGATATCAAGGAGGACTTCTCGTCCAGGCTGTCCGCGAGCTCCGCTACCGATCTCTGCTCCTGTTCGCGAGCCTCTTTGACCCGGGAGCCGTAGTTCGGAGCCAGCTCCTTTCCACGGCTGCGACCGGAACGGCTCGTCGAAGTGGTTCCGGAGCTACCGCTGCTTTGCTGGGTCTGGCTCGTGTCGACGGTCTGCCCCATCTCCGCGCACGTGGAGCACGCTTGGAGCTTGCTTCCCTCGATTTTGACTGTTTTGAGGTCGGCGTCGACGCCGCACATCTCACATTGCATGTTTGATTCCTTCCGGAGAGGTGTTGGCTGCGTTATACACTGTAATGGTGTAGTGAAAATTGAGCTTTTAACAGTTCTTTCACAGGTTCGCACACCAGAATGTCTTTGTTGGACTGTGTATCTGGGTCTAACGGTCCGGAGAGCCGGAGGGTATAAAAACTAGGCCTGTCAATGCCTGATTGGTGGTTTCACCATGGTAGAAGTACTCAAGAAGTCAGGCGTCCGCGATGCAGCGGAAGGAGTCAACGTTGGCTCCGACTTCTACGAGGCGCTGGACGAAGAAGTCCAGAGGCTCATCCACAGAGCGTGTGAGCGCTGTGAGGACAACGGACGCAGGACAGTGAAGGCACGAGACGTCTAGTTCCACGAATAGGAGCGGTAGATGCTCCTATCTTTCTTCTTGTATTCAGAAATATAACTATCAGCCCGTAACGACACACATGGACGTAGAGAACTACCTTGTGGGTCTCGAGAACCTGCCTCAAGAGCACGAAGCTCCGGCTAAGAACGATCTGTTTGAGCGCCTTCTCAGATACACAGAACAGGCATCTGGTGACTGGAGGCAGCTCGGAAACCTTAAGGTGTCAGAGTATGATGCCGACTCCAGGGCACGGCGTGAAGAAAACTGGGCTATCGCAATGACGGAGAAGCTCAAGAAGTCTAACTCCCTCGCGGCTTTTTCAGGCAAGCTCAGACAAGTCCACGAGAACCCAAATGCTGTACCGACAGATTACAGAGATTCAAGACACCTGTTTCCCTACAGGGAATCTCCCGAGGAAGAGACACTAGAAATCGATGAGATCTCCAATGAAGCAGACTTAGATGACATCGAGAGCGGCAAGGGCTCAGAGAAGTCGCCGCTGGAAGGTATTGATGAGGATCAGATAGACGATATATTTGAGCAGGCGGATCTCGATGTCGATGAGTTCCAGGAGAGAACGAGCGAAGCCTTCGAGACAGTTGTCAGATACACAGTCCCTCCCGTAGTTGAGAGGTATAGAGAGACTGCCTAAAGCTCTTGTCCGCGACGCTCCTCTTTTACCAGTCTCTCCAGTGCCTGTTGAAGTCCGTCTGTGAGCTGTTCGACAGCCTCTACCGATTCGAGCTTAATCCGGCCGAGGTCGCCGTCGTTGACCTCTATCACTATCTCGCCGTTTTCCACACTGGTGGTGTATTTGAGGACATCGTACGGGCCATCGGAGAACTGGTGTAGCTCTTCTGTCACAGTACAAATTAGACTAATCCTGTTTTATTGTGTTCGCCTACTTCGATATCTC
>GL982569.1:864466-866306 GCA_000220355.1 Candidatus Nanosalinarum sp. J07AB56 | reverse complement strand
GAGCCGTTTGCCGGCATAGATCCTCCCCAAAGAGACGTAATATGGGGGATGATATCGTCGATCGCGGACGAGGGTCGAATAGTTGTTCTTACAAGCCATATGATAGATGAGATGCAGCACAACTGCAACAAGTATGGTCTGGTGCATGGCGGGAACTTCGTTGAGCCACGGGTTGTGGATGAGACCATTTCTAACAACAACTACGCGGGCATCAAGCCGTTTCTAGAGGACGCGTTTGCCTTGTGAATACTTTATCGCTCTTCAAGTCAGATGTTAAGAGGTTTCTCAGGGATTGGAAGTCGGTTGCGTTGCTTACAGTATTTCCTCTATCGGTAGTAGCCCTGATATTCATATCTTTCAGCCCTACCAGCGCAGAGGTGCCTGTCGGAGTGATCTATGACTCTGGAGATTTCCAGAAGTCCGATTTTGAGCAGAACGTGGAGCGGTTCGCTACATTGGTAGAGTACGAGTCTACGCAGGACTGTCTGGCTGAGTTGAGGGAGTACAGCGTATATGGTTGTGTGGTGGTGACCAGCAGTGGGGGCTCAACGCAGCAGTACTCTGTAACGACGTACTATGATAACACGCGCGAGGTAATTGACAGAACAGTTCTAGGAGGTATCAGAAGGTCTGTGGGAGAGCTAAGGTCTGATTATTCAGAGAAACAAGCTTCAGAGGCAATTTCAGAAGTAGGCCGGCAGAGCCGAAGGATAGGTTCGGCTCGCAGGGAGATAAACCGTACGAGAGAGGATATCAACAGACAGATATCTGAAATAGAAACATCGATTAGCAATCTGAAAGACACTAAGGAACAGCTAAAATCCAGGCTAAACGAGGCAGATGAAGATGTAGATGATATGGAACAGTCCGTAGACGAGGTTGAGTCAGCCAGACAGCGGCTCTACACGAATATAACTCCGCGTATACAGAGTGTAAGGAGAGGTCTTGAGGTGGCTGAGGGAGCTCCAATACCTGGAGGATCGCGTAGGGTGGGGCAGGCAAGCCGGAATTTAGCTAAAATAGAGGAAGATGTGGAGCAATACAACGACCAGGTGAAGCAAGATGTCTCCAACATGAGAGACGCAATATCGAGCTACAGGTCGCTGCGAGACGACTCAGTCAAGTACCTCAGGCAGATTGACGCAACCATATCGAGGCTGCGGTCAGCTAAGGACGAACTCCAGAGTTATGACTCAAGATTGAGGTCTCTAGAAGGCAATCTTTCGTCTACTCAGAACAGGTATCAAGAGCTTGCATCACAGAGCCCCAAAGAGATCGCACGTGCCGTGAACTTGGATTCGAAGAAGGCATTTAGTCCAGATGGCGTACAAAGCAGTCTTCTCGTGTTACAGTCGATATACTCGACTCTTCTTCTACTGGTTGGCTTGTTCGTCTCTGTTCTGATATCGATGTTCGTGTCTCTTAGAGACATTCAGTCGCCCGCTGGGCCAAGGCTCAGAGCCATTCCTGAAACGGCCATACCGCGATTCGCGTCCTCGATGATGACATCTTTGACCTTGACGGCGGTTCCGCTCCTGTGCGTGCTGGCGATCGGTGAGTTTCTGCTGATGCTGCCAATAACCGAGAACATGGTTCAGGTATCAATTGTTTTAGGTCTCTTCAGTGTCACGCTCTCTGCTTTCAGCATGTCACTCTCATATGTAATTAAGAACAAATCAAGTACCCTGCTCGTAGGCAGCTTTGTCATAGTATTCTTCATATTCTTCTCTGGTTTTGTCCTCCCAACTGAGATGATGAAGAGAAGTCCAAGGCTGGTTGCGGGGAGCCTTCCAGGGAGCATCTCCATGGCGGCGTTCGACCAGGCTGTTCTATATGAGCA
>GL982569.1:851725-864446 GCA_000220355.1 Candidatus Nanosalinarum sp. J07AB56 | reverse complement strand
TCGGAGCCAGCTCCTTTCCACGGCTGCGACCGGAACGACTCGTCGAAGTGGTCCGGAGCTACCGCTGCTTTGCTGGGTCTGGGTCGTGTCGACGGTCTGCCCCATCTCCGCGCACGTGGAGCACGCTTGGAGCTTGCTTCCCTCGATTTTGACTGTTTTGAGGTCGGCGTCGACGCCGCACATCTCACATTGCATGTTTGATTCCTTCCGGAGAGGTGTTGGCTGCGTTATACACTGTAATGGTGTAGTGAAAATTGAGCTTTTAACAGTTCTTTCACAGGTGCACACACCAGAATGTCTTTGTTGGACTGTGTGTCTGGGTCTAACGGTCCGGAGAGCCGGAGGGTATAAAAACTAGGCCTGTCAATGCCTGATTGGTGGTTTCACCATGGTAGAAGTACTCAAGAAGTCAGGCGTCCGCGATGCAGCGGAAGGAGTCAACGTTGGCTCCGACTTCTACGAGGCGCTGGATGAAGAAGTCCAGAGGCTCATCCACAGAGCGTGTGAGCGCTGTGAGGACAACGGACGCAGGACAGTGAAGGCACGAGACGTCTAGTTCCACGAATAGGAGCGGTAGATGCTCCTATCTTTTCTTCTTGTATTCGGACAGCACCCGAAAACGCACAGCCGCTGAATAAGCTGTCTCAGCAGCTCGTTGAAATGCGATTGCTGCCGGGTCTTAGTTTCACTAGAGCTCCTGTCCGCGGCGCTCCTCTTTCACCAGCCTCTCCAGTGCCTGTTGAAGTCCGTCTGTGAGCTGTTCAACAGCCTCCACCGATTCGAGCTTGATCCGGCCGAGGTCGCCGTCGTTGACCTCTATCACTATCTCGCCGTTTTCCACACTGGTGGTGTATTTGAGGACATCGTACGGGCCATCGGAGAACTGGTGTAGCTCTTCTGTCACAGTACAAATTAGACTAATCCTGTTTTATTGTGTTCGCCTACTTCGATATCTCCGAGAGGTCGGTGCGGGCATCGGGAACGAACTTCACGCCGCGGATGGAATTATTGACCTCTATGTGGCTTCTTGGGCCTATGAACGACTGGGTTATCGACGTACCGCTCCTGACGACTGATTCCTCACATACTATGCTTCTCTCAACGGATGTCTCAGGGTCGAGCACGGCGTCCTCCCAGACCGCCGACCTCCTGACATCTGCGTTCAACGCTTGGGTCCCGGAGTGGATAGATGAGTTCTCCACAATGGTTCCGGCACCTATCTCGGTCTCCTCTCCGATGTAGCTCTGGCCTAGAACCGTTGCGTTCGGGCCGACCTCGGCGCCCGCACGAATCACGGCTTCGTCCGAGACGTGGGCTGTGTCGTGTATAGAGGCGTCCTTCGAGATGCGGCCTGTCAGGTTTCTGCGGACCTCGTTTCCAGCCTCGAACATGTTCTCCGGAGAGTCTACGCGAGTGTAGACTCCGCGCACCATCTCAACGTTTACATCGGAGCTTTGTGCGGCAACATCCAAGGCGTTGATGAGGTTTCCATCGGATTTCTCAAGGCTCTGCAGGAAACCCGGTTTCAGACCGCAAACGCCTGTACTGATGAGCGGCTTCGTTTCGTTGGTCTGCTGTGATGCGGAGTCCAGTAACTCCTGTTCTCCAAGCTTCAGGAAGCCGAAGCCTCTGTCGCGGTCCGAGGGCTCGGCGAGAACCGACATCTGTCCGTCCTGTAGGGACTCGACTGCTCTCCGTATCTCGCCGTCCGAAACGTAGATGTCGCCAGTAGCACAGGCGAACCCCTCAGATGGATCGGCTTCCAGAATCGCGGCGCCATAGGATTCCGCGTCCGTCTCCACGACGGAGACCGTCTCCCTGGCCTCGAACTCGGTTTGGAACATATCGCCCCTCTCACCGGCAACAATCACCACCTCATCAACTCCCGCACCAAGGAACTGTTCTACAAGTCTCTCGGCCAGGCTCTTGCCCGCAAGAGGCATTAGAGCTGGAGGACGCGAATCCGTTATCGGAAATATTCCCTCGCCCGCAACCCCGCAAACAACTACAGCTTTCACAGCATCAAACCATCGATTTGCCTACGTCCTTTTTGGATCGCTTGTTCGACATCGACTGATTCCCTCGCATCGTTAAGGATCTCCATAGCTACATCATCAAACCCCGCGGATGGGTTTTCCATGCCTCCGTTCTCAACGGCGTCCATCGACTGCCTCAGGGTTGTCCTCAAGGCCTGCTTTGACGGTGTATCGATCTCCCTTCCGGATTCAAGCTCGTAGAGCCTTCCAGACACTAGGTCGCCGAAGAGCCTTTTGTCGGACTCGATAACGAAGAACCTCGCGTCAATAGATTTGTAGGCGTGGTTGCCGGAGGACGCCACCGATCTGCGTATGGGGTTCTTGCCGGTCTTCGACTCCAGCTGATCGGCGATGCGTTCTGCCTCTTCGCTTGCGCCCGTCCAGGAGCTGTGCAGTTCTATCTCTGCGTCTCCCCGTATCTCGGCTCTCGTGCGCGCGGTCGCAAGCATCTCCCTATCGTCCGTTGGTCCGCCCTTCACGGACATCGCTCCGTCACCAGCTGGCATCAGGGAGTGCGCCTCCACGTTCCCGACTTCCTCAAGATCGGCGAACTCGCTCACGTAGGAGAGGTGCTGCATGCGATCCAGAACGTCGCAGCCATGGGTTCTGTCGGACGATATCATGCCAAGATGCTTTTCGACCCCGACGGACGACTCGCAGAACGCCTTTAGACTGTGGATCTCGTCGACCTCTTGCTTTGCGGCTCGCACGGCAGGGTTGTTGTGTGCTAGGACATCGCTCATCCAAGACACACCCGCCGATGCAGCCGCAATCCTCTCCGCCTTCCTCTCCTCCGCGGTCGCGGTAGACGGGTGTTCTACGAGGTGCGGCACGTTATGGCGGTGCGCCCTGTCCAGTACATCGAACGTCTCTCCGACGGGGGTGGTGTCGACCACGAGACCTGTGTCCGTAGAAGCAGCTCTGCTGTAGAGACCCTCCAAGGTGTCAAAGCCCTCCGGGCTGTGACCCGCCGCGTCCGCGAACCTGAGGTGACCCTCTTCGAGGCTAGGGGCGTAGATGCCTCCGAGTTGGTGATCTGTGGATCCGCATATGGAGACCAGGTGCTGCCACGTCGGCTTTCCCGGGCCCTCGACACCTATCTGGAACACCTTCGTCACAGTAAACTACGCGACCGGCCAGCCATAAAAGTCGCGTCCGGTTTTTAACACTTCAGCAGGATTTGACTAGCATGGGAGACAGACCGGCCTACATCTACAGAGAGAAACCGGGCCAGCCATACACCCGCAAGAGCCAGACATCCGCGGGCGACAACTACATCAAGGGTGCTCCAGCACCGCGCGTGACACAGTTCGTCATGGGCAACAAGAACGGAGAATTCGAGGAAAGTCTCGTACTCAAAATAGAGGAAGGGGTGACCGTCAGGAGCGAAGCACTGGAATCCGGAAGAGTGGCCGCAAACTCATACCTCAGCCGCGTCCTGGATCCCGAAGAGGAATACAAACTTAAGCTTCTCCCGTACCCACACCACGTTCTAAGGTACCACCCCCTAGCTGGCGTGGCCGGAGCGGACAGGTACTACGAAGGCATGCGCAAGCCGTTCGGCAGGCCGATAGGGAGGGCAGCGCTCACCGACGACATGCAGGACATGTATCGTGTGCGAGTCGACAGCTCAGACAGAGACCAAGCACGGAAAGCGCTCGAGAGAGCCAGCGACAAGATGCCGGTCAGCTGCAGGGTAAGACTCGAGGAAGAACATACACAGTAGACTTTTGTTCCACCGAATCAACTTTTGTAGCTGATGGTCGTCTGGAACGATGAGAATATATCCAAGGAAGCGGGAAAGAAGGCCAGAAACCTGTCACAGATAGAGTTACTACCGGTACCAAGGTTCTTCGTTGTCACGCCGCGAGAGGTCCAGCGCCTGTTCGGTGGAGGAGATCCTGCGTCAGCAGAGCTTGACCAGTCAGTGAAGGAAGAGGTGGAGGAGGCGTACTCGAACGTAGATGTCAGCTCCGGAATCCGGGAGGCTCCGGAGAAGGCAAAGTCGTTGGTAGGAGGCCAGAGGTCTACCCAGAGAGTTTCAATCAGGGTGTCCTCAAACTCCGCGAGTTGTGAGCACAGGCTGAATGTAGGCCCCTCAGATTTCTTCAGATCGATAAGGGAAGTGGCCTCGAGCCACACCGACACGCAGAAGGAATACCCTGCACTGATAGTCCAAAAGATGGTTTCCCCGGAGTTCACGGGCGCAGTCGTCAACGAGTACTCGCAGGGAGGCACTCTGGTAGAGGTGGTGAAGGGTCTCGGAAGCACCTTGGAGAGAGGCACTGCCAAGCCACACGTCTATCTGGTGAGCGATGATGCCCCGTTGAAATCGGACGTTGCGGAGAAGCAGACTTACGAAGTCAGGAACCCTTCGACAGGGAAGCGGCAGAGCCGTACAGAGTCGTTCGAGAACCCGCCAATAGATGCGTCCGAGGTCAAGCGCCTCGCCGGCAAGTCGTCCAGCATAGGACTCAGCCTGAAATTTGTGTACGCCCGCAATACATTCCATATCGTAGATGCATGGGGCGAGTCACCACAGCTGGATATCGACGCAAACCGTCCACTAGAATACCTGAGAGCCACAGAACAGGAACCGTCAGGGATCGCCGGCAGCGACTTCGCATATTCGAAACAGACCGTAGAGCCACAGGAACCGTTCGTGGCCAGGCACGGGGGCTGGACCTCCACTCACTCACAGCAGGCCCGGAGCAGGGGGGTCGCCGCCGTCGTCAGGTATCAGGGAGACATACAGGTAGGAGACGCACTCAACTCGGACAAGAACCGTACTGGCCGAAAAGGCGAAACTACGGCGACAAGGGTGTCAACGCTCGAAAGTTACCAGAGCAAAGAACATGGGTCAGGGAGCAGGGGGTATCAGTCGGGTTCCGGTCACCGAAAGATCCGGTCACATCGAGGAGTTCGGCGACTTCTTCAGATTCGATGGCAGCGAGGCTTTTGTGGACGCTCGCGAGCTGGACTCGAACGGTATCAGGCCTGCACTCGACTACATAGATGCGGACTACAAGACCCTGGTGCTGCCACCCGACTTCGAGACGGCGACGGTAGGGGCCGCAGTAAGAGCGGGATTCGACCGAGTTCTGGTCGACAAGAGCGCCGTCGACAGATTGCGGAGAGAGGTGGAGAGGAAGGAGCGCAGATTCATCCTAGAGAGGATACAGGAACTCGACTAAAAGAACCACCTACAAACATGTTGTGTGGAACAAGAAACGCGACAACAGTTCAACTACGAGGAATTCGACGAGGTTCTGCAGGAGCTCAAACAGAACAGCTACGACAAGGTAGGTCTGCAGGGACCAGACGGCATCAAGCCACAGCTCATTGACTACGCAGACCAGCTCCGAGACAACGGCATCGAGCCAGTAATAATAGGAGCCTCGACCTTCGGAGCGTGCGGAATAGCTGACGAAAAGGCTGAGAGGATGGGTGCCGACGCCCTCGTACACGTCGGACACACACGATTCCTGCACCCCGAGAGGGCCGACATGGACGACCTCTCAGTGTACTACCTTCCTTACCGCGAGGACCGCGACCTCATGGGTGTGCTAAAGGATCACCATGACGACATAGAGGAGGAGGAGCTGGGTCTAGTAGGCGTCACACAGTACATGGATCGGGCCGAACAGGCACGGGAGTTCCTGGAGGGACAGGGTCACGAAGTCGTCGACGGAACCACCGGGCTTCGAACCACCGAGAAGGGACAGGTACTGGGATGCGACGCAGGAGCTGCACACAACATATCCCACAAGGTAGAGGCCTTCGTCTTCCTCGGAAGCGGAGAGTTCCACCCCTCCCAAGTCTCCGAGACAGGCAAGAAGGTGTATGTCGTCGACCCGTACGAGCGCAAGATATGGGTGGAGCCGCCGAACAGCCTCGACGACGAGACGCAGGCAGAACACGCTCGCGTCCTCAAGTACAAGGACCGAGAGAAGTGGGGTATAATCACCTCCTCCAAAAAGGGACAGAACTACATGCAGGCAGTCGGAATAGCGAAGGACAAGCTCGAGGAACACGGCAAGGACGTCTATGTCTTCGTGGAGGACCGCATATTCGAAGCCGACTACAAAGGCTACGGGATCGACATCTACGTCAACTGCGCTTGTCCTAGGATGACCAAAGACTTCCAAGACCTGGCGTTCGTGAGCCCAAAGGCTCTCGAGGTCCTAGACGAGGTCTAGCCGTCGATTCTCTCGCGAACCTGGCTTGGCTCGGCTCCCTCCGATATATGTTCGCACATCCACTCAATGCTACTGCCCACCGCGGTCGCGCCCGTTAAGATGCCAGCGTCGGAGTGCAAACACACGACCTCGCCGTCCGCGTCTATCTCCTCGCTGTCGAGGCCGGGCTGTCCGACTGACTCAATGGCAAAGTCAAAGTGTCCAACTCCGTATGTGTTCACGTGCTTGAAAACGCGCTCCTCATCACCGATCATGTTTCGAGCGGCGCACCTGCCCATGGCCTCGCTGTGACCCCAAGAACCGAAGCTGGTTCTCCCGAATATCGGCGATCTGTATTCGACTTGGTCTCCTGCGGCGAACACGTCGGAGTCTGATGTCTGTAGTCTTTCGTTCGCCTTGATCTGATCTTTCTCGTTCTTGTCAACGTCTATGAAAGCTGAGTTGGGTGTCTGTCCTATCGCCACGCCTACTTCGTCGGTCTCGATGCGTCTGCCCTCGTCGGTAACGACGGTCTCTACGTGTCCGTTCTCGGAGTCGAGCTCGGCAACCTCCGTGTTGGTCAGTACCTCAACACCCTTGTCCTCGAGGGCCTGGTGCACCATCTCTGCGCCATCCGACCCAAGACCGCGCCTGAACCAGCGGTCGCCCCTGATCAAGTATCTGGTGTCGCATCCCTGTTCGGCGAATGATACCGCGAGGTCGATTCCCAGCAGACCGCCGCCGACCACGACAGCTTTCTCGGCCTTCTCCGCCTGTTCGCCGATTTTTGCGGCGTCGTCCCAGTCCCACATGTAGTGCAGGTTGTCGTAGCCATCGTCCTGCGGTAGCCTCCTTGGGGCGCCGCCTGTTGCGACCAGGAGCCTGTCGTAGTCGAAGGCCTCTCCATCTGTAGAGAAAGCCTTCTTCTCGTCGAGCAGAACGTCTTCTATCCTGGTCTCAAGGTGGAGATCGATGTCTCGTTCCTGGTACCAGTCACGGGTGTGAACCTGCGCGGTCTGGAGGGGTAGCTTGCCCTTGGTATGGCTCTTAAGCAGAATTCTGTTGTACAAGGGGCGGTCTTCGTCCGTTACCACCGTTATGTCGGAGTCCGGCTCTTGTTCCGCCAGTTCCTCGGCAGCCGTGGCACCCGCGATTCCGTTTCCCACCACGAGGTATCGCACATATAGTGACAGCCATTTGAGACTTATACCTGGAGCCGTCGTGGCATGTGTGTCCTTCTCCGAGGTACAGATAGCTGTCTTCATCGTGGCGCCGATTCTAGCCGGCGCTGTGAAGGGTATAGCGGGGTTCGGATTCTCTCTCGTTGGAACGTCGTTGCTGGCAGTGTTTCTCAAGCCCAGCCAGGCAGTCACGCTGTTCATAATACCACTTATGGCGATAGAGGTCGAGCTCCTCAACGAGCTGACATGGAACCAGTTCAGGCATGCGGTTCGCCGTTTCCGGTACTACCTCGTCGCGGCAGCGGCAGGGACTGTGCTCGGAACGCTCGCCCTCCAAGAGCTACCGGGCTGGCCCATCAAGGCCGCGATAGGCCTGATGACCACAGGCTTTGCGCTACAGAGAACAGGCTTGGCGGACGGGCTCGTTGACACCATGTCTCATCTGCGGCCAGAGGCAGGGGAAGTAACGAAGTCGCTGCTCGGTTTCTCGTCCGGAGTTGTGTTTGGGGCGACCAACATCGGCGTCCAGTTTACTGCGTACCTGAAGTCGCTCGAGCTTGGGAGGTCGAAGTTCCTAGGAGTGCTGGCTATGGTGGCGTTTGGTGTTTCCGTCATCCGCATAGGTCTCTCGCTGTCCCTAGGACTGTTTAGGTCGACGCAGGGCGTTGCGGCGTCGATAGGTATGGCGGCGGTCTCGCTTGTGTCGGTGTACGTCTTCACCAGGCTCGGTGACCGCATCCCGAAAAGCTACAGGGAGAGGCTCGCGACGGCGCTACTACTGATTATAGGCCTCCGACTCCTTCTGTCCGCCCTGAGCGTTTAAAATGGTTCAGAAGGATTTTCTGGTTGCGGAGCTGGTGTAGGCTGGCCCATCATACTGCCCTGTCACGGCAGTGACCCGGGTTCGAATCCCGGGCTCCGCGCAAACAAGTCTCTAGACTAGGCACCCGGATACAATCCACGCATCAATCAAATTCTGACCGATTTTCACACAGTGTCGGGAGGCTCGATAAACACGCTTCGGGGCAACCAAGCCATGATAACAGGTGCTTTTGTGTTTGTGTCTATGAGCGAGGAAGACAACCTCCTGAACCACACCTACCACGACTGCCTACTAAGGGGTACGGAAAGGAGCGACAACGAGACCACACTAGTCATAGACACCGATGTGCATCGATACCCGGGCAAACCGTTCACCCTGTTGACCGTCGTGAACATCGACGACACAGGCTATATTAACACATTGGCAGGAACTCACGCGCATCCCACGATGAGCATATCAAAGGCCTCAGTACAGCACTCGGACAGGCCAGACAAGAACTTCTGCCTAGCCATGAGCTTTCATTCAGGGGAGCGACTGGAGGCTCACGTGTATAATTTCTGGGAGGAACGAGTCGAGAGCTACAAGGACTACGCAAACTCCGTCTTCAAGTAGCGGCAGGAAAGTTCAGAGAGGCGTCTGATTTTCGGTAATATGACTGAGCGAATCTACGGGACAGGTTGGATTATGGCCGGTACGACAATTCTCGGTGCGGCGACCAATTCAGGAACTAGCAAGGCTACTTTAGACGGCTCTATATGAAGGCAGCTCGGGGTGCGCTTTCCGACAGCGACCCCGGGTCAAGAGTACTTCCTAGCGAATTGAATCAGTAGATGTCATCGACAGGGAGAAGTCTCTCAAACTCAATGGGTACATGGACAGATCCTAGAGTGTGGCAGGCCACGGAATTTGAGAATGCTTAAGCAAGTGAAGGACGATGCCCAAGTGTGGAACTGGAGTGCGAGATAGTCGACGTCGACTACAGGATAGAGGACGGAAAGGTGTATGTGCGGGCCTTCGCAAAGTCGGACGGCGAGAACGTTCTACTTGTTGACAGGGAGTTTCTACCTTATCTCTACGCGGTTCCAAGTCAGGAGACGCAGCTCAAGGAGTTAAAGGAGATTGTAGAGACGGAGAAGTTCGAGGACGACGGCGAAAACCTACCTGTCCTAAAGACAGAGGTGGTGCAGAGAAAAGACCTCGATGAAGATGTCTCTGCGGTGAAGGTGTACACCTCGATTCCTCCCAAGATCCCGAAGCTACGGCGCGAAGTCCAGAGCTTAGATACCGTAGACGACACCCGGGAGTTCGACATACCGTTCTACAAACGCTGGCTCATCGACAACGCCATCTATCCTGTATCAAAGGTGAGAGCGAGCGGCCAGCTAGTCGAACACGAGGAGTTCGAGACTTGCATGGAACTGGAGGATATCGAAACCCTCGACAGAGAGACCTCGGAGAGCTACAGGCATGTGGCCTTCGACCTCGAGACGTTCCAAGGCAGAGTCATAATGGCCTCGCTGTGGGGCGAGGACACACGGAGGCTCCTAACGACCGAGGAGATCGACCGGGACTTCGTAGAAACAGTGGAGGACGAGGCAGAACTCATACAACGCCTGGTGGCGTTCGTGAGAGACACGGATGTGGATACGCTCACCGGCTACAACACCGACGAGTTTGATTTCCACCGGCTGCGGGAGCGCGCAGAGAGCCTTGGAATCGACCTGTCTATGGGAAGAAACGGGGAGAAGATGAGGTTCAAGCGCCGCGGCCGCTTCTCCTCCGCCCGACTGAAAGGACGAATGCACCTCGACCTCTACCCGTTCGTCCAGCACGTCCTCGGACCCGGACTCGAGACGACAACTCTCGACCTGGATTCCGTGGCAGAGGAACTCCTCGGAGAGAACAAGGACGACGTCTCATGGGAAGAGATGAAAGAGATGTGGCGAGAAAAAAAGGATCTCGAGAGGTTTGCGGACTACGCCCTGAAAGACGCCAGACTGGCCTACCAGCTGGGAGAACAGATCGTGCCGCAGATGATGGAGATTTCCAGGCTCACCGGACTCATACCGTTCGATGCCTGCCGGCTCACGTACGGGCAGCTCGCCGAGAACTTCCTGGTGCGGGAGGCGTACAAGCGCGAGATGATGGCTCCGAACAGACCGTTCCAGCAGGAGCAACAGCGCCGCCGCCGCGAGGACGACGTTGAGGGCGGCTTCGTCTACCAGCCAGAGCCCGGACTCCACGACGAGGTCGCCGTGTTCGACTTCCGCAGCCTCTACCCGACCGTGATGGTAAGCCACAACATATCCCCCGACACCCTGAACCCAGATCAGTGCAGCGAGAGGTTCGAGGTCGAGAACCTGGGGCTCGACTTCTGCCAAGACGAACAGGGGTTCTTCCCGGAGCTGATAGAGGGGCTCGTGGAGGAACGAGCCGGAATCAAGGATGAACTGGCGGAGGCGGCGGAAGGAACCGACGAGTACCTGTCTCTGCGCTCCAAGTCGACCGCGCGAAAGGTACTGGCAAACGCCTTCTACGGATACCTTGCCTATGCCGGTGCGCGGTGGTACAGCGACGACTGCGCCTCAGCCGTCACGTACCTAGGCAGAGAATACATCCAAGACTCCATAGATACCGCCAGAGACAAGGGTTTCGAGGTCGTTTATGGAGATACCGACAGCGTCATGCTGAAGCGGGAGAACCTCCGAGAACACCTCGATGGATTCCTAGAGAACGTAAACTCTACGTTGCCGGAGTTCATGGAGCTGGAGTTCGAAGGATACTTCGAGAGGGGTTTCTTCACCTCGACGGGTGAGGGCCGTGGAGCCAAGAAGAAGTACGCTCTTCTCGACGAGGAGGGAGACCTGAAGATAGTGGGGTTCGAGCAGGTGCGCCGCGACTGGGCTCCGATAGCCAAGAACCTGCAGAGAAAGGTCCTAGAGAAAGTGCTAAACGAGCAATCCGACGAGGCAGCCAGCCTGGTTATGGACACGGTGGAGAGGCTGAAGGATGGTGAGGTGCCGGTGGAAGAGCTACGCATCTACTCGACCCTGACAAAAGAGCCCGAGGAATACGACTCCACCTCTCCGCACGTCGAGGCAGTCAAGAAGGCGCGCAACAAGGGCGACGACATCGAACCAGAGGCCACAGTCAGCTACGTCATAACCCGCGGAGGAGGCGGGGTGTCACAGAGAGCAGAACTCCTGAAATACGCGGAGTCATACGACCCATCCTACTACGTAGAGAACCAGGTGGTGCCGGCCGCCCTGCGAGTCCTCAAAGTATTCGGCTACACGGACGGACAGCTCCAAGGAGAAGGAAAACAGACCGGCCTCGGTAGCTTCTGAGATATAAGACCTCCCTCTTACATCGCAGACAAGAGCGCGGCCCCGGAGGGCAGGTATCGTTGACCTGCCCGCAGCTAACGTTGAACCAGTACTCCCCAAACTACCAATGAGACTGTTCCAGTTGCGGCGGCGACCCACCTAGCGCCTGTAGCGATGGACGCAGACTTGGTAACAACCGACCGGGGCGCACAGCGAAGCTGGCGGGGTTGTCTAACAACTACTGTTTGGCGTCCCCGTCCCAACGAGCAGCGATCAATTACAGTGTGCATCCATCGGGCTCCACGAATATTGACGATTTGCTGTGTGCATTAAGGCCTTTAGACCGAAATCTCGGATATAGTGATTGCGGAGCTAACGGCTAAGATCGAGCAGGTCAAGGAATGTGCAGTCTACAACGGGAACGTGTACACTCAGGACGTTGTCGCGGAGCTACAGAATAATCAGACTGTTGAACTTTTTGACGGGGCTGTCACTTGCGTTACAGACGATATGGTTGGGAAGCAGGTACCGCTTGAGCTAGAGACAGCTGTTGTAACCGGTGTCAGCGCTACGAACGAAACCGCTATCGGAATTACTGCCACCAACGACCACTATGACATAGCAGGCGAGGTAGTCGCAAAAGCTCAACGCTCTGATCGTTCTGTAACCAGAGTCAGGGTTTTGGATGGAGGCGTGTTGGTCAACAGCCGTGAGACCGAAGGATTTGGGGAGGGGGACTGCGTTGAGATTACAAGCCACAGAATCGACGTGCTTGATACGGTCAGAAAACACGCCCAAACGTCTACTACTCACTGAGATATGATTTCAGCTCTGTAATGCTCTTTCTTCTCAGCCTCTCCATGTACTCGCGGCTGTTCAGCGAACCTTCTATGTGGTCGAGGATCTCTTCTGAAGCCATTGCCTCCGGGAAGTTGACGGTCCATGCGCCCTCGGACAGGTACTCGGCTGCCTCCGACGGCGACCGAGCTCGCGGCACAACCGGCACGTCGACCTCCAATGTCAGCAGCTTCTCGGACACCGGACGGGACGGAACAGTTGAGACAACGGCCGCCGCCCCTGCAAGGTTCGCCCTGCGCCAGGTAGATCTTTCCAGCGCGTTACCAAGAACCACATCCGTCCGGTCGGACTCGGCTCTTTCCGGGTTGTTCTCTATGAC
>GL982569.1:849267-851705 GCA_000220355.1 Candidatus Nanosalinarum sp. J07AB56 | reverse complement strand
GTCGTGAACATCGACGACACAGGCTATATTAACACATTGGCAGGAACTCACGCGCATCCGACGATGAGCATATCAAAGGCCTCAGTACAGCACTCGGACAGGCCAGACAAGAACTTCTGCCTAGCCATGAGCTTTCATTCAGGGGAGCGACTGGAGGCTCACGTGTATAATTTCTGGGAGGAACGAGTCGAGAGCTACAAGGACTACGCAAACTCCGTCTTCAATTAGCGACAAGAGGATCTTCAACGAGCCGTATCTTGCTCTCGATAGCACGCTTTCGCTTGTCAGTCGGCGATATACCCTGGTTCCTTCGCTGCCGATAGTATACCAAAACCTAACATATCTGGGCTTCTGAGAAAGCTTTCTGCGCTAAGCTTAGGATGCATTGTCTGACCTAGCGCGTATAGAGCTATATTGATGTATCCGTGGAAATTGGCCGGGTTGCTCATTCAATGATGCTCTCGAAGCCGTTGTAGGTGTACTGGTCTTCTTGGCAGCGGGGTTCATGGGGTCTGTACGTGAAAGCCTCTTCAGTTGTTACCGTGCGGATTGTTCTCGCCGTGTTGCTTAGCGTTGGGAGAGGCCGATACCGTAGGTACCTTGGCGGTTCCAGCTAGGTTTTGATATCTCGGAATTTTGCTGCGGCGATGTCTTTGTGGGAGCATATGTACTTGAACATCAGCCTTAGAGTGCTCCGGTTCTTGCTACGCTACTCCAAAGTAGCACAGTGAGGAATTCATGTCGTGGGTCGTATAGTTTCTCACCGTGTTTAGGTGTTGTTCGGGCGCGATACCTCCTCCAGTTCATTGTACCTAACATTAATAATCACGGAGAAGGATTCTGCAGGTCTTCGCCATCTATGTCCTCTGTCTTCGACTCAAGATAGTCCGTGTAGAGCTTCTTCGAAAGTTTTTGTACTCTTTCTAGGTGAATTGAGATATGTTGCTGTCCCGGTATTTGCTGGTTGATTTCCGTGCCAGTTCGATGAGAATTCTTGCTGAGCTGTGCGAGGTCCCATTCTACTTCTTCGACAATTCGGTTCAACCACACATAGCGAGAAGCCCGGTCAAGTGGGAGGTCTTGGCTCAGGGAGTATCTCTTGACCTCAGAAGCAAGCTCAGTGCTATCGTATTGATGCTGACCAAAGTTTCATGGGCGTGCTGTCTATACTTTCCTGTCGGTTGCATCGGTCTGCGTCTGACATAGTAGTTACTGCATCAGAGAGGACCTTTGAACACACGTTCTTACTGTTACTGCGTATGAGAGGCGCACATGATCTTTCGTTCCCGATACTAGGCCATTAAACGTAATCCATGTAATCACCCGAATTTGAACCTACGACACTGCTAGAGCTACTCAGTTAGGTAGATCTTGTGGACCCTGAGCATTCAAACAAGCGGACACTGGCAAAGATATGCTGTGAAGTTCAGCAGGGTTTTAGACTATCTATCCGAATCTGGACATCTTAGGCTATCTGTGGTTTGCAGCTACAATACTTGTCTCCACGGCGCACTGGCCTGCTCGTGCAAGGATGTCTAGAAGCTGGTTGGTGTATTGCGGTTTGTGGACTGTTGGAATTCTGAAGATTTCAAGTATCAATGGTCATTTTGACCGTCGTGACCGCATTTGTGTCTTTATCTAGTCAATGCTGTTTCTCAATGCTACGCCATTTCGGTTCAATGCCCATTGACAATTTCACCGCTGAGTAAACTATTAGTGAAGCCATCAGCGGGAATATGAAGGCAGAGTAAATCCAGCTAGTTCCGATGGTCTCAGTATTTTTCTTAATTTTGTCGTTTATTCTAATTCCTAAGCAGGTTACAGCAGATACTATTATGGGGGAAAGGATGTGATAATTGTTATTACCCATAACTAGTGCAAAAAACTGGCCCAACATGAATATAACGAGATTTAAGACTAAGACAGCAGCTACAAATCCAGTGTTATTATTAATATCTGCAGCTTTGGAGTTCTTTTTTAAGATTTCTAGGAAACCTGTCGACCATTTCAACCTGTGTTTCAACCAGTCATTGAGCCCCTCGGGTGCAGCTTCCATAATAGGTTGGCCTCTCAAATCTTTGAATGCTTCAAAGTCGTTTCTACAGAACCTCTCTCCAAAATCTATATCCTCTGTAAGTCTTCCGTGCCTAAATCCACCCAACTGCATAATTACATCCTTTTTTATCAGAACTGCCTTAGATCTTGGCTGAATGCTACCTGTCAGTAGTTTAAATATTTCCTTGGAGGCATCTGTATAAAATAGACTCTCTAGATACGCGACCTCTCCGACCAAGTTTTTAGGATCTTGAATAACTCTGCCCTGAAATGCATCGTAATTCTTCAAGCATGCAGCGCCTTTTGCTAAAATTCATCTGGTATAATTTGGTCAGCGTCAAATATCGCTATTAGACTACTTTGCGTATTATTTAGTCCGTAGT
>GL982569.1:847854-849247 GCA_000220355.1 Candidatus Nanosalinarum sp. J07AB56 | reverse complement strand
AGCTACGTCATAACCCGCGGAGGAGGCGGGGTGTCACAAAGAGCAGAACTACTGAAATACGCGGAGTCATACGACCCATCTTACTACGTAGAGAACCAAGTGGTGCCGGCCGCCCTGCGAGTTCTCAAGGTATTCGGCTACACGGACGGACAGCTCCAAGGAGAAGGGAAACAGACCGGCCTCGGCAGCTTCTGAGAGTGAGACTAGGCCAACATGAGATATTGAACGCCAACAACGCCTTTTTTGTGGGAAGCGGGTATCATCGCCAGCAAGGTATGAGCTGACAGCTCTCATTAGCGTGGGATGGAAATGATAAGAGGTGGTTGTAACTCGAATACACACAGGTCGATGCACCGAGCAACATCCAAATTGGAATCATTCGGGCTGATTCCTGACAGGAGGCGTGATCTACAGCGGGGTTGGGATTTGTCTGTTTCTGCGGCTGAAAGTCGCTGCTTAGCCACTATATAATTCTGCAACTATCAGTATATCGACTACGGGTGGTCCGAACTTTTGACAGCAGAGTATTAATTCTGGCGTACCGGGGTTTTGAGTAAGTGCCCCGCGTGATAGGTCGCGAGACCGGGCAGGACCAGTGGTTTGTAGCAGTCCGTGGGAGCAACAATATCGGAGCTCCATTCAGAGTGTCTAATACAGGGCTTGGGTGAGTTACCGAGCTTGTGGACCCGAGGGTCCTGTGCTCGAACCCATCTGGCAAGCCGATTCAGCATACACCCAGTAACCCTTCTTCGGCGATAGCTCGGCGTCCGAGCTCAGCGACTGGAACCCTCCGCTTGCCGCTTCCAGCACAGTTCCGGGTCCACCACCGTAACCATTGTGCACCCTGAACGAACACGAACCCGACACGCTGCTGATGGAGGTAGGCTCCGAAACAGACACCGTATACCAACCAGCCTCAGAGAAACTGGTGTACGAGGGCTTCTCAGGCGGTTCTTCCTCCACGGATGTCTCGAACTCGCAGGGGGACTCCAGATTCACATAAACGCCGGCGCTGCTTGCAATTTCGTCGGGTTCCGTGTACTTCGGGCTTGCATCCGCTCTGTGACGCCAAGTAACTCTGTCGGCGGCAGGGGAGCACTGTGATTCAATCTCGGAGACGGATGCGGTACCGGGAGCGCCGCCACCCACACCAGGAACCGAGATTATGCTCCAACCCTCTTGGATATCCATCTGAACAGTACGTGTGGACGGGGAGGTTCGTTGGTTGGTTTGGGTGTTCCCATTGTCGGTCGTAGCAGAGAATGTTGCAGGTTCCTCGCTGGACGACGCATCCGATTCGTCCGCTTGCCCGGAGACGGTATCGGAACCCTGTTCTGCGAGCAACCTCGCATCTTCGAAACTTGCCTGGCCGTCGTCGTTGAAATCGAACCGA
>GL982569.1:846366-847834 GCA_000220355.1 Candidatus Nanosalinarum sp. J07AB56 | reverse complement strand
ACAGCGTCATGCTGAAGAGGGAGAACCTCCGAGAACACCTCGACGGATTCCTAGAGAACGTGAACTCTACGTTGCCGGAGTTCATGGAGCTGGAGTTCGAAGGATACTTCGAGAGGGGTTTCTTCACCTCGACGGGTGAGGGCCGTGGAGCCAAGAAGAAGTACGCTCTTCTCAATGAGGAGGGAGAGCTGAAGATAGTTGGGTTCGAGCAGGTGCGCCGCGACTGGGCTCCGATAGCCAAGAACCTGCAGAGAAAGGTGCTAGAGAAGGTGCTAAACAGGCGATCCGACGAGGCAGCCAGCCTAGTTATGGATACTGTGGAAAGGCTGAAGGATGGTGAGGTGCCGGTGGAGGAGCTGCGCATCTACTCGACCCTGACAAAGAGCCCGAAGAATACGACTCCACCTCTCCGCACGTCGAGGCAGTCAAGAAGGCGCGCAACAAGGGCGACGACATCGAGCCAGAGGCCACAGTCAGCTACGTCATAACCCGCGGAGGAGGCGGGGTGTCACAGAGAGCAGAACTCCTGAAATACGCGGAGTCATACGACCCATCCTACTACGTAGAGAACCAGGTGGTGCCGGCCGCCCTGCGAGTCCTCAAAGTATTCGGCTACACGGACGGACAGCTCCAAGGAGAAGGAAAACAGACCGGCCTCGGCAGCTTCTGAACCTCAGGAGAAACAGCGGCACAGCGTTGTGCAGCAGAGGATGCGAGGTCGGTACCGTATGACTAGACCAATCAAGACTATGCCACGGACGGGGTAGACTTCTCTGGAGCGGTGCAGATTCTACCGCAGTGCTATGGATCTGAACAGCGCGGGGCTGTGGCAGCCTGTGCAGAGGCTCACCAATTTGAGACGTTGTATAACGGCGCAGCTACTCTGCGAGATATGATTTCAGCTCTGTAATGCTCTTTCTTCTCAGCCTCTCCATGTACTCGCGGCTGTTCAGCGAACCTTCTATGTGGTCGAGGATCTCTTCTGAAGCCATTGCCTCCGGGAAGTTGACGGTCCATGCGCCCTCGGACAGATACTCGGCTGCCTCCGACGGCGACCGAGCTCGCGGCACAACCGGCACGTCGACATCTAGGGTCAGCAGCTTCTCGGACACCGGACGGGACGGAACAGTTGAGACAACGGCCGCCGCCCCGGCAAGGTTCGCCCTGCGCCAGGTAGATTCCTCCAGCGCGTTACCGAGAACCACATCCGTCCGGTCGGACTCAGCTCTTTCCGGGTTGTTCTCTATGACCACGGTGTCGCGCTCCAGGTCACGCGCAATCTTCCTGCCCTGCTCATCGTGACCCACCACAATAATGTGATCCTCCACATCAAGCGGCTGGGCGTCAACAGAAGACACATGAGATGACACAACACGGTACACCGCATCCCTGTGAACCGTAGTGTAGGCAGACACCACGAAGGTAGCAGCCGACCCGAGCACCAGGCCGTTGAACACCTGAGGCGATA
>GL982569.1:836459-846346 GCA_000220355.1 Candidatus Nanosalinarum sp. J07AB56 | reverse complement strand
CCGAGTGAGACAAAGAACACCGCGGAGAAGAAGTCGTGGAGCGACCTCACGGAGTCCAAGACCTCGATGTTATGTGGGAACGCCGCTATCGCGAGGCCTCCAGCAAGCGCACCCGCGACAGGCGACAGACCGAGCAGGGAGGCCGCCAACACGAACACCGACAGCGAACCCAACGAAATAACCATGACCGACTCGCGCGAGCCATCGACCGCGCCTATCAGCCTCCCGAAGACAGGTCTCAGGACAAGCACTCCCGAGAAGAGAGCCAGCGTCCCCACCAAGCCGGTGGTCGGGTTGCCAGAGATAAGTACCGCTACACCACCCAGCACCGCAACAGCGAGGAGATCCTGGACGAACTGCACGGACTCCGCCACCTCGCTGAACAGGAGACCTATGCTGTTCTGCTCCTCGATAAGGTTCATCCCAGCGGCAGAGGAGGCGAGAGCCGAGGCAGACACCACCATGAGCGTGTCAGCGACCCCCAGACCCAGGCCAAGAGATGCGGCAAGACCCAGCAGGGCCGTGACTCCGACCTGCGCGGCCGCCGCCACCCAACTCTCCGAGGCCTCAAGGACTCTCGCAGGGTTCATCCTGATGCCGAAAGAGAACACCAGAAACCCTGCTCCAAGCACCGCTATCCGCGTGACCTCCAGTCCCTCAACCAGATACGACAGCACAAAACCTGAGACCACAAACGCCGGAATCGTCGGCTGACCCAGGCGATCCGAAACAAACAGCGCCGCCGCCGACACGCCGAACACGAGTGTGAGGCTCTCTATCAGGCTCACTCACCCATCACCTCTAGACGGGCGTTGAGATCCTCGCGATCCTCGTTCTTCTGACCAGCACCCACAACACGAAGATAGTCAGTCAACCGTTCAGCAGAAAGGAAATTTATGACCGGGGCGAAGTCCGCGCCCAGGTCGTACAGCTCCGAGGCCGACACCATATCGGGCGCCGTGGCGAATACGGTAGTGTCGCGCGGGCACTCCTCCACAACCCGTTCCGCGAGCGCCACCTCCTCGACGTTGCAGAACACGAAATCCGCGTCCTCAAGGCGTGCAGCCTCCCTTATCTCTCCATGACGCAGGTTGCCGAACACGTACTCGTAGTCCTGCGAATTAAGATCCTCCATGTCGCGGAACTCGTTGTCCACCACGACAACCTGCTCGAACCTCTGCTCCAAGAAGCCGATGGCGGGACGGGAGAACTCATCGAAACCCACAACGACCGCGTGGTTCTCGAGAGAATCTGACACGGAGTCCCTGGAGCTCCAGTTCAACTTTCCAGAAGCGGCCTCCCCACCTCAAACAGTCTGTCAACGCCAACTATGGCGTACGAGAGCCCTGCCATGGTGAGGCCCGCGGACACCGTCAGGAAGGCAACAACCTCGCCTCCTATGAGACCCACGGAGTCCGAAGCCGCCACAGCACCCAGGACGAGCGCGAACTCCGAAACCTGGGAGAGCGAAACCCCTGTCTTGAAAGAGGTCTCCGCCGAGAAGTCAAGCACCTTGAGAACACCGAGCCATGAAACAAGCTTGACGCCAACAATCACGAGCGAGAACAGGACTGCCGCAACGGCCTGTGACTGAAGCTGTTCCGCGGTGACACCCAAACCCACGTTGACGAAAAAAACAGCCAGGAGGAGCTCCGAAAGAGGTCTCACCCTCTCCGTAATCTCGGAGGAACCAGGGAAACCTGACAGCGACACACCGGCGAAAAACGCGCCGAGCTCGGCTGGAATGCCAGCAATCTCCGAAAGGTACGCGAAACCCAGAACCCAGGCCGACGAATAGACCACGAACCTCTGGCCGGCAGCCTCCGTCGAACCGAGAATCCTGGGCATATACCTGGACAGTGCGAGCGACACCCCGGCTACCAAGCCCGAGAACAGTACCGCCCTCCCGACTCCAACGCCGAGAGACGACAGCGAAATACCCGCCGACACCACGGCCAGAACCACCACAACCGCCAAATCCTCGACCAGGAGCAAACCCACGCCAAGTCTGCCCGGCAGAGACGCCAGCATGTCGTTGTCGGACATCAGCTTCACCGCCACAGCGGTCGACCCGAACATCACGGCCAGCCCGATCACCAGTGCCTCTGTCGCGCCAAAGCCAAGGAGCGTCGCCAGTCCGAAACCTACTCCACCTACCAAAAGCATGTGCGCCGTGGCACCAGCAAACATAGGCTTCAACAGCCTCTTCATGTCCCCTATATCGACCTCAAGCCCTAGAACAAAGAGCAGGAACACCAAGCCCAGCTCGCCGAGCCCGTCCGTCAGCGAGCTGGCGCCCGCGAGATCAAGGACCGCAGGTCCCGCCAGCAGACCTGTGACAACGTAGGCGACCACGGTCGGTTGGTTCAGGCGCTCCGCCACCACACCAAGACCTGCCGCGAGGACGACAGCAGCGGCGTACGACTCCAGTGTCGAGAGCACATTTAGAGTGTACGGAGACGCGTATTAAATCCGCCGAGACCCTACTTGAATACCTCTCCAGTCTCCGCACACCACACAGCTAGATCTAGCTCCTGGACATCCAGACCCATGTCGTGTGCGGCGTTCCTGAACACTCTCTCCTTGTCGAGATAGTCCTCGCTATCCGCAGGTCGATCCGGCGAGCCCAGGTAGTCCATCCTCGACAGCGCGGTACAGATGTAGCCCGACAGAACCGCCAGGTTCATACCTCGACCCACGTTTCGGAGAAAGTGGCTAGCGGCTTTCATGCCCACACCGGGCAACGAGTCCACTAGATCGCGGCGCACCTTACCCGGCTCGCCGTCTATCCTGTCGCCCAGACGGAGCTCGGGCTCGGGATCGGTGAGAGTGGGCTGCCGCAGCCTTCTGCGCACCTCCAAGACCTGACCAGCCTTCCGCTCCTCGTACGAGACGTCATGGCGGAACAGCACCTCCGAAATCTCTTCCTCCGAACCCTGCAAGAGTATGTCGCTGGACTCAAGCTCCACCGCGGCAGACCAGCAGTCGCGCGCCCGGCTCTGACTCGTCAAGACGACGAAGACCAGTTCTTGGAACAGGCGTTCTTCCGGTGCTCCCCTCAAGTCACAGAAGCTCTCAATACGTGATTCTATCTCATCCTCTGTGCTCGCGGTACGCCTGTTTTACTTTCTGCCTCACTGTGACATGTTAGCGTGGTAAATGCTTGTTAGAGGTCGGGAACCCTGCTCCCGAGCTTGTAGCTTATTGCCTTCCTGAAGCCGTACTCCACTACCGTGAACACCGCTAGACTCGTGGCAACCCATCCCCACTGCTGAAGCGTGAATCCCTGTGGCATTCCGAAGAACTGCGCCAGCGGTGTGTAGAGAATCAGTAGGTGGGAGGCCGATGCACCCAGTATTCCGGCTGTCAGCCACTTGTTCTGGTACAGGCGGAGGCCGTAGTCGCGGCGGATAACCTGGAACATTATTATCTCGAAGAACGCCAACGCCATGAACAACATCTTCTGCGCCTGGTCGAACCCGAAGGTCCAGTCCGCACCGATACCTATGTTGAGGAACAGGATGGGTAGGCAACAGGCCGCCGCCACCGGTCCTGTGAACGCGATCATCGACATAATCTTCTTGTCCAGCACTCCCTCGTCCGTGTCTCGCGGGCTGCGCTCCATGATACCGTCGACCTTCGGATCCTTGGTGAGAGCGATGGCCGGAGGTCCGTCGCTGGCGAAGTTGACCCAGAGTATCATAGCCGCGGTCAAGACAACGGTGTCTCCACCGCCAAATGCCTGGTTGGCGTCACCGAAGAAGATGCTGCCGATCAGAGTACCCAAGAACACAAACATTACCTCTCCTGAGTTCGTGGAGAGCAGCTGATTGGTCACCTTGCGGATGGTGTCGAAGATGTGGCGGCCCTCGGACACCGCATCGCGTATGGTAACGAAGTTATCGTCCTGCAGCACCATATCGCTGCTCTTCTTCGCTACATCGGTGCCTCGTTGACCCATCGCAATGCCGACATCGGAGTGCTTCAGCGCCGGGGCGTCGTTCACGCCATCACCCGTCATCGCCACGTTGTGGCCCTCGTCCTGCAGCACCTCCGATATACGGACCTTGTGCTCCGGGTTGACGCGAGCGAAGATCTCTGTGTCGCCAATCTTCTCCTGAAGCTCTTCCTGGCTCAGCTCCTCCAGCTCCGGGCCTGTTATAGCGTTCTCAGTCGAGAACCCGAGCTTGTCTCCTATAGCCTTCGCTGTCTCGACGTTGTCGCCGGTAGCCATCACAACCTGTATACCTGCGGTTCGGCAGTCTTCGATGGCGTCCTTGACCTCTCCCCTAGCAGGATCAATCATGCCTTGGAGACCGAGGAACACCATGTTGGATTCCAGCTCCTCTCCCTCCTCGCCCTCCACCTCTTGCTTCTTCGCGAAACCGAGAACGCGGAGAGCGTCGTTCGCGTACCTGTGGTTTCGGTCCTTAATTTCCTGTCTCAGTTCATCGTCGAGGTCCTTGACTTCGCCGTTGACGAGCGCGCGGTCACACCTTTCCAGCACGGTCTCGGGAGCGCCCTTCATGTAGGCAGTACCGTCGTTTACAACCGTCATCCTCTTCCGATCCGAGGAGAACGGCACGCTTCTGTCCCGCTCGTAGTCCTCCTCCATTCCTGCCTTCGCGGAGGAGACAAGGAGTGCGGTCTCCGTGGGCTCGCCCTTGTACTCTTCTTCGCCGTCCTCGTTCTCAATCAGCTCCGCGTTGTTGCATACCCTTCCGCACTTCAGGAGCTCTCTGGTATCGTCCCCTGGCTCAACAGGGTCATCGCCGCTGCGGAACTCACCCGTCGCATCCATACCAGTGCCAGTCACCTCGAGCTCGGAGCCCGGAGTGTAAAGCCTCCTGACAGTCATAACGCCCTCGGTCAGTGTACCTGTCTTGTCAGTAACTATGTGATCTACCGAACCCAAGGCCTCCACAACCGGGAGACTCCTCACCAACGCGTCCTTCTCAAGCAGCTTCTTCGACCCGAGCGACAGCGTCAGTGTAACAATCGGCGGAAGGGACTCAGGGACTCCAGCAACCGCCAAGCCAATGGAGAGCAGCACTATCGTTATTATGTCGGCGCTTCCAAGAGTGAGCTGAACCAGCGCGGTAAGACCCACAATTCCGACTACCAGCGCTCCTACCCTCGTACCAAGCTGGTCAACCTCCTTCTGGAACGGAGTCTTATTCTCCTCCACATCCGTGAGCTCCTCGGCGATGCCACCAACCTGTGTCTCCATACCTGTCTCCACCACAACCGCCTTCCCACGGCCCTTGACCACGTGCGTGTTCATGTAGACCATGTTATCGCGATCCGCGACCGCCGCATCCTCGTCGACCGTTCCCTCGGACTTCGACACCGACTGGCTCTCGCCTGTCAAGGCAGCCTCGTCGGTGGAGAGGGAGTCGGCCTCGATTACGCGGGCGTCCGCAGGCACTGCATCGCCCTGTTCCAGAACCACGATGTCGCCGGGAACCACCTGAGTGGAATCGACCTCCTTCTTCCTGCCGTTGCGGAGAACCGTTGCGTTCGGGGTCGACATCTTCTTCAGCGCCTCTATAGACTTCTCGGCGCGGTAGTCCTGAACAAAGCCAAATATACCGTTGGCGAACAGTATCAGCATTATTATACCGGCCTCGCCGTACTTCGGGCTCTCGCCGGGGAAAACCCCGATCCCAACCGAGAGTATGGCTGCCACGATAAGCAGGTAGATTAGATTGTCCTGGAACTGGCTGATGAATATCTCCAGCGGCGAGGTCTCGTCCTCCTGTCGTATCTGGTTCTCTCCGTTCTCCTCCAGCCGCCTCTCAGCCTCCTCGTCGGAGAGGCCCTCACCGCGCGAGACACCTACCTCGTCGAGGACATCCCCTAGACTGGAACTGTGCCAGTTCACTGTATCAAAAACCCCTGCGCCCGAACTTAAACCCTATCCGAGCACTCAGATATAAACAGGTCAGGACGTTCAATGTTGCCATGAATAACAGAGACGAGGCGCTAGAGCTTCACGCAGACAACCCAGGGAAGATATCGGTGGAGCCATCGGTCGAGGTCGAGACGGCCGACGACCTCGAACTGGTCTACACTCCGGGTGTAGCGGAGCCCTGCCGCAGGATAGCAGAGAAACCGGAGAAGTCGTACAAATACACTAGCCGCAGCAACCTCGTTGGAATCGTGTCGGACGGCTCCGCGGTGCTCGGCCTCGGCGACATCGGACCGGAGGCATCCATGCCAGTTATGGAGGGGAAAGCCAACCTGATGAAGAAGTTCGCGGACGTGGACGGAGTACCGCTCTGTATCAACGCCGACAGCCCACAGGAATCTGTAGAGTTCGTGGAGAGAGCTGCACCCACGTTCGGGGCGTTTAACCTTGAGGACATCTCCGCGCCGCAGTGCTTCGAAATCGAGCGAAGCCTCAAACAGAAGCTGGATGTGCCCGTGTTCCACGACGACCAGCACGGAACCGCCGTAGTGGTGCTCGCGGCACTCGAGAACGCCCTAGAGGTCGTCGACAAGAGCCTAGAGGGTTCGAGGATTACGATAGTTGGCGCCGGAGCGTCCGGGACAGCGGTCGCCGAGTTCCTGCACGAAGCAGGCGCCGGAGAGATACTGCCGGTCGACAGAAACGGCGTCATCGACACCGGATCAGGAGGAAACGCACAAGCAGAGGCTCGCAGAACTGACCGGCCCACACAGCGAGGAAACCATGGAGGACGCCTTTGAGGACGCCGACGTATTCATAGGGCTGTCTACGGGTGGAATAGTATCGGACGAGCTGGTGGAGTCAATGTCCGACGACCCCGTGGTCTTCGCACTCGCCAATCCAGACCCCGAGATACACCCAGAGAGCGCCCGGAAAGCAGGTGCCGAGGTGATAGCAACCGGCAGAAGCGACTTCGACAACCAGGTGAACAACTCGCTCGCCTTCCCAGGTATCTTCCGCGGCGTCCTCGACGCACAGGCGTCAGAGGTCAACGAAGAGATCAAGCTCGCTGCGTCCCAAGCAATCAGAGATACCATCGAAGAACCGAGAAAGGACAGGATAGTCCCGGAAACGCTCGACAGGTCACTAGCAACAGAGGTGGCGGAGGCCGTCAGAACCGCAGCCAGAGAGACGGGTGTGTCAAGGAATGGATGACGAGACGCGCAGAAAGTACCTAGAGGCAGGAGAAGCAGTCCAGAAGGCTAAGGAGACAGCGCGGAGCGCGTGCGAGCCCGGTGCAGGGTTTCAAGAGATCGCGCAGAAGGTAGAACAGGCGGTCAGGGACGCGGGCGCAGAACCAGCGTTCCCAGTCAACCTGTCGAGGAACGACGAGGCCGCGCACTACACCCCCGGACCAGGGACGGGAAGAACACTTGAGGCGGAGGACGTCCTGAAAGTGGATATCGGGGCGCACGTCGACGGCTACATCGCCGACACCGCAGTAACGCTGAACACCTCCGGTGAACACGATGAGAGGATTAAACAGAACAGAAATCTGCTGGAGAAGGCGGTAGAGTTCGTGGAGGCCGGAGTCACCGTCGGAGAGCTCGGAACACACATACAGAGAGAGGCGCCCGGAGACCTGAACGTGATACAGAACCTGACGGGTCACTACCTCGGCAGGTATGTCCAGCACGCCGGCGTCTCCGTTCCCAACGTAAACAACACCTCTGAGCACGAATTCAAGACAGGTGACGCCGTTGCCATAGAACCCTTCCTCACGGACGGAACCGGCCAGGTACGGAACGGCAAGCCCGGAAACATCTACCGCCTCGAGTCCGACTCCGGCGTCCGAGGCAGAACACAGAGAAAGCTGCTGGACAGAATCAAGGAGTACAACGGACTCCCGTTCGCCTCCCGGTGGCTCGATCCCTCCGGACGCGAAAGGATGGCGCTCCAGAAAATGGTTCAGTCCGGCAACCTAGAGCACTACGACATACTCACAGAAAGCCGAAGCGGAACGGTCTACCAAGCAGAACACACGGTTCTGGTGGAGGAAAACGGCTGCACTGTCACCACAGGAGACATCTAGCCCTCCCACTCATCCTGCAGGATTCCGTAGTACAGCACATCCCTGAACGAGCCGCGCTGATAGGTGTGGTCGCGCATCCTCGCCTCTTGCTCGAAACCGAGCTCCTCCCAGATGCTCTGCGAGGCTTCGTTCTCCGAGTGGGTTCTAGCGAACACTCTGTGGAGATTCAGCTCGGTGAAGGCGTAGTCAACGAGCAGACGTGACGCACCGGTTCCGCATCCCTTGCCATGGAAGTCGGGATGAACCCATATGCCTACCTCTCCGTTCCTCTCCACGCGGTCACCGAGCTCCAAGCTAATTATACCGGCTCTCTCCCCTTCCGACGATATCATGAGGTGGATGTCGTCTGAGTCAGCGCAAGAACTGATCAGGTCCTGCTCGTTCGCAAGCATCTGCGGCGTTCTAACTCCGATGTTAGTTCTGACCTGCCTGTGGTTAACTCCGTCGCGAAGGAACTGCGCATCACTTTCATCCAGTGGCAGCAGCTCAACACTCTCCGATGACAGGAACGGCTTTCTGTCCATACTTGTTGGACTTGTGCGAGAGTTATGAAAGGAGGTGAGGAGTGCCGGGAGACATGTGTTGTCCCGCGTAAGCCCTGTTCAGGCGTAGTAATCTGGCGTGTCTGCGGAGTCCGGGTCCTCAAGCTTCTGCATGCGCTCCATCATGCGCTGGTACTCCTGTCGGTTGTCGTCGGTCGCGGTCGGGGATACCTGTTCGACTGCGGACTCGAAGTCGCTGGTGGAGACTTCCGCCGCGTCGGTGTCGGCGCGCATAGCCTCTATACCCGCCTCCCGGCACACGGACTCTATATCAGAGCCAACGTAGTCCTCGGTCATGCCAGCCAGTTTGGCGGCATCCACGTCCTCCGCGAGGGGCATATCGCGGGTGTGCACCTCGAATATCTTCTCACGTGCCTCTTCATCCGGTATCTCGACCTCGATACTGCGGTCAATCCTTCCGGGACGGGTGATCGCCGTATCGATCATGTCGGGACGGTTGGTAGCGGCGACGACGGTCACGCCTTCAAGCGCCTCGATGCCGTCAAGCTCTGTTAGAAGCTGGTTGACCACACGGTCTCCAACTCCGGAGCCGTTGTTTCCTCCTCTTCTGGGTGCTATCGAGTCTATCTCGTCTATGAACAGGATGCAGGGCGCGACCTGACGCGCCTTCTTGAACAGCTCCCTGACAGCGGACTCAGACTCGCCAACGTATTTCGAGAAGACCTCGGGCCCCTTGATCGAGATGAAGTTGGCGTTGGCCTCGTTCGCCACCGCTTTTGCCAGCAGAGTCTTTCCGGTACCCGGCATGCCGTAGAGGAGGATTCCCTTTGGGACTCTCGACACCTAGCTTCTCGAATCTCTCGGGGTACTTCTGCGGCCACTCAATCATCTCGCGCATCTTGTCTTTGGTGGCGTCGAGGCCTCCGATGTCGTTCCACTCGACCTTCGGTACCTCGACCATGACCTCGCGCATCGCGGAGGGTTCGACCTTGCGGATGCCGTCCATCATGGCGTCGCGGTCAACCTCCAGCTTCTCCATGACCTCCTGCGGGATCTCCTCGTTGAGGTCAATGTCCGGTATATGTCTTCGCAGTACCGACATGGCTGACTCCTTCGCAACTGCTTCGAGGTCGGCTCCGACATACCCCTGCGTCATTTCGGACAGCTCCTCGAGGTCGACGTCCTCGGTCACCGGCATGTTCCGGGTGTGTATCTGGAGGATTTCCTTCCGGCCTCTCTCGTTCGGGACACCTATCTCTATTTCGCGATCGAACCTTCCTCCTCTGCGGAGGGCCTCGTCCACGGCGTCCACGCGGTTGGTGGCGGCGATGACGATGACGTTTTCGCGCTCCTCCAGTCCGTCCATCAGGGATAGGAGCTG
>GL982569.1:828487-836439 GCA_000220355.1 Candidatus Nanosalinarum sp. J07AB56 | reverse complement strand
CTCCCTGACAGCGGACTCGGACTCACCAACATACTTGGAGTTGTGGAGCATCAGAGGGGTTTCGCCGCCTATTAGGCTTCCTGTGTTGGTTTCCAGGTCGTACATGGTCATCGACCCTCGTTCTTCCACGCCCTCTACCTCCTTCCACGCCAGGGTTTCAGTGGCTGTCTCCAGCTTCTGAACGTTCTCGAATACTTTCTGTGAGAGTATGCCGTCCTTGACCTCGAGCATGTAGCTTCGGATCTCTTCGTGCTTTCCCCCGGACTCATTCTTCTGTCTGATCTGATGCTTGGGGTTGTATCCCAGTTCCTGCTCTAGCTCGGGATAGCTGACCTTGAGAACATCCTTCGCTCTCTCGAGGCTTTCAGGGTTCTTATCGATTTCGAGGCTCCGAACCTCAGCCAGCCTCTGCTTTACTGACCTCAGTATCCTCGCTGCCCTGTCCCTGCCGAAGTCCTGGTTCTTCTGGATAACGGGCGCTATGACGCCTTCATCTATGTCTCTGCCATATGTCAGCCGCGTGGCATCCCTGAGGAACTTGACCTCGTCTCTCATGTCGGGCATGGGTCTGGCCTTGTTCCTATTGTCTTCCCTCTTCTGGATGTTCTCACGCATGACGTCGTTCCTGAAGGCGGTTATGTCGTCTCCGCCCGACAGATTGACGTGATGGTAGCCTCTTGAGTCGCTGAATTTCTTCGGCTCGTAGCCCAAGAACCTGAGTAGGCTTGCGACACCGGAGGTGAGATCCTCACTGGCGGAGCAGTATTCCACCTTGCTGTCTCCGATGTAGCCGTCTCCTCTGTAGGCTCCTCTGAGGAAGGCTCTCCAGTTCTCCCTTGAGCTCTTGAAGAGGATTCCTGGCACATCTACTTCGTGTGTCTTGTTCTCTCTCGGGATGTCAAATCCCTGATGGAGTAGCTCGACGAAAGCCTTTGAGTAGACCGCCAGGCCGTCTTGACGTCGGTTGATTCTGTCCCTTTCCACGAGATCCGTCAGGAGATCTTCGATCCTCTCGCGGTTTTCTTCCTCGAGCGCGGCGACCCTTACCTCATCCTCAGCGAGGCTGCCCTCGGCAACAATGAAGCCGAGTAGCTCGGAGAGGCGCGGGGTGAGGTGTTCCGGTACAGTGATGGTTTTCTCCTGTGAAGTGACCTTCCTACAGAATGTTATCTCTACCTCGGAGTCGACTTCAGTCTCGCCCAGTTTGACTAGGTCATTATTCTCTCTGACCTTGAAGTTGTCTTGATCGAGCTGTTCCCACTCAATCCTGTCTTCACCGAACGCCTCCATCTCTCCGGGCGCAGCTACCTTGGCTCCCTCTGATATCTCCGAGGCCTCCTTCCAGCCCTCGGAGGTGTAGAACGGTTGGTTTCCGGAAACCTTTGCGGTGGAGCCATCGCTGAACTCTATCTCGAAGGTTTCAGGCACCTCGATGCTGTAGAACTTCTCTACGGTCGAGTCCACGACCTCCCCATCCTCTATTCCCTTGGTAGTGATCTCTTCCTTAGGTTCGTACACCGTCTTCTTGTCGTCTTCGTGTACCTTTGTGCTGACCTCCTTGGCCCTGTGATAGAACTCCTCAATGTTTCTCCGTCCGCAGAAGTCAGTCACCACCGGTGTATCTCCCGACAGGCAGAAGACCTCGGGTCCCTTAATCGAGATGAAGTTGGCGTTGGCCTCGTTCGCCACAGCCTTTGCCAGTAGAGTCTTTCCAGTACCTGGCATGCCGTAGAGGAGGATTCCTTTCGGACTCTCGACACCTAGCTTCTCGAATCTCTCGGGGTACTTCTGCGGCCACTCAATCATCTCCCGCATCTTGTCTTTGGTGGCGTCAAGGCCTCCGATGTCGTTCCACTCGACCTTCGGTACCTCGACCATGACCTCGCGCATCGCGGAGGGTTCGACCTTGCGGATGCCGTCCATCATGGCGTCGCGGTCAACCTCCAGCTTCTCCATTACCTCCTGCGGGATCTCCTCGTTGAGGTCTATGTCCGGTATGTGTCTGCGCAGAACCGACATGGCCGACTCCTTCGCAACCGCTTCGAGGTCGGCTCCGACGTACCCCTGCGTCATCTCGGACAGCTCCCCGAGGTCGACGTCCTCGGTCACTGGCATGTTCCGTGTGTGTATCTGGAGGATTTCTTTCCGACCTCTCTCGTTTGGTACACCTATCTCTATCTCGCGGTCGAACCTTCCTCCCCTGCGGAGGGCCTCGTCCACGGCGTCCACGCGGTTGGTGGCGGCGATGACGATGACGTTTTCGCGCTCCTCCAGCCCGTCCATCAGGGATAGGAGTTGGGCCACGACCCTGCGTTCTACCTCTCCGCCGGTGTCGTCCCGCTTGGAGGCGATGGCGTCTATCTCGTCTATGAAGATTATCGCCGGGGAGTTCTCCTGTGCCTCCTCGAACTTCTCCCTCAGCTGTTTCTCCGACTCCCCGTAGTACTTCGACATTATCTCGGGGCCGTTGATCGACATGAAAGTGGCGTCGGATTCGTTTGCCACTGCCTTCGCGAGCAGGGTTTTTCCCGTTCCGGGCGGTCCTTGAAGCAGGACGCCGGAGGGCGCGTCTATACCCAGTTGCTGGAAGACTTCCGGGTGCTTGAGCGGGAGTTCTATCATCTCGCGGACCTGTTGTATCTCGGAGTCGAGGCCGCCGATGTCCTCGTATGTGACGTCCGGAACACGGGCAGGTCCCTGTCCTATCTCCTGTACTGCTTGTTTCTTCATCTCTATATCAGTTTTCTCCGTTATCTTGACCGGTCCCTTCGGCCTTGTTGACACCACTGCGAGCTTGGTTTCGCCGAAGGAGAACGAGAAGCGCCCGGCGTCCATGTCGAACATGTCGTCGAACACGGAGCCCGGCCGATCCTTGCCGTCGCCCGGCACCACTATGTCTCCCTCCATCACGGCCCGATCCTTCAAGGCGCGGGAGAATATCGCCGGGTTCGACACCTGTATCATCACACCTTCTTCTGCGGGTGCAAGAGTGACCTTGTCCGCCTCCTTGAGCTCCGCAGGCTCCACCTGAACCTTCTGTCCGAGGCTTGTGCCGGCGTTCTTGCGCATGTAGCCGTCCATCCTCGCTATCCCCAGTCCCTTGTCAGCAGGGTAGCTCCGTGCGATGCGTCCAACGGTCTGGCGCTCGCCAGTTATCATGACGGCGTCGCCCTCGGAGACACCGAGCTCCTGCATCACCTGGCTGTCGATTCTTACTATGCCGCGGCCGATGTCCTGCTGTGCGTTCGGCGGTACCTCGCCGACACGAAGGCGCACGTCCTCTGGTTCTTCCTCACTCATTCTGCAGCTTCTCCCTCACATCCTTGTCTTGGATTTCTACCTTGAAAACGTGATGGGAGACCTGTTGCCAGTCCTGCATGTAGTCCAGGACAGGCTCTTCGCATCCTCTCCTCGCCACGATAACGGAGTCGTCTACCCGCGTCACTCCCGCGACGTCCACGAGACCGTCCTTGTCGTACTCGTACCTTTTGCCGTTGCGCTTCACCGTCTGCTTGTAGCCGAACAGACCGCGGTAGAACTGGTTCCGCCGGTGCATCGACTCGAAGTTTTTCCGCTTGGCCTCGTAGGTCACAAGCACCGCTTTCATCAGTCATAGTGCACTACGGCTCATCAAGATTTTTATACACGTGCATAAAACCAGTCTGGCGACACAGGCTCTGGTTTTAACGGTTGAATCAAGTTCCTCGATGTGGGGAACACAGACCGCGTTTCAACCGGGAGCGACGCCATAGACGGGCTTCTGGAGGGGGGACTGGAGAAGGGCGTGATAACCAATTTCTACGGCAGCTCGGCCACCGGCAAGACGAACCTGTGCGTCGAGACGGCGTCAGAACAGGCGTCACAAAACAGAAGGGTTCTGTACATCGATACCGAGGGAGGTTTCTCCACGGAGAGATTTGCGCAGGTAGGAGACGAGGAAGACTTGGATTATGTGGAACTCAGCGAACCCTCGACCTTTGATGCCCAAGAGGACGCCGTCAGGGAGGCATCGGAGCGCGCCGACGAGGTCGACCTCATAGTCGTCGACTCCCTGGTGGCTCTCTACCGACTGGAGGCAACCGGGGAAGACATTCCAGAGGCCAACCAAAGACTCTCCAGCATGCTCGCAGCCCTCTCAAAGGCAGCCAGAGAGAGCCGCATACCAGTCCTAGTAACCAACCAAGTGTACTCCAAGTTCGACAAGGACGGGGTCGAACTAGCAGGAAGGGACGTGCCGAGGTACTGGTGCAAGTGCCTAGTCGAACTTACTGACGATTCAAGAACGGAAGGCAAGAATCGAGAGACACCGCAGCTTGCCGCCAAACAAGTCGATCAAGTTTGAGATAACGGACAGCGGGATAGTAGAGCAGAAACAGGAGTCAAACGGAGTTTTCTAGACGCACCCAGTTGCAGCGACCAATATACAGCTGCTCCAGTCTAACGAGAACCACAACAGTGCTCGCTGCCGCCCAGAGCCGTGGCTAGGCGCATTCCCAACCCGATCTTGCGTGCGCCCACAAGCGGACATAGATTGAAGTCTACTAGCTAACAACACAGATGTAGAAGCAACCAGTGACAGAGATCCGCGAACAGGTCAAGGACATACAGCTCTCAATCCGTGAAATCTCTAAGAAGGCGCAGAAAACGGACGACGTAGTGCGTTTCGACATCGGGCAGCCTGACTTCGACACACCTGAACACGTCAAAGAACACGCCCGCGAGAAGCTGGATCTCAAGCAGGGCTACACCTCCACGCACGGGAAAGAGTCTCTGCGCGAGGCCATCGCCGAAGAGGAGAACAGAAAACAGGGAGTATCAGGAGTGGAGGCCGATCAGGTCGTCGCAACGTGTGGAGGGATGGAAGCGATCTACGCCACATACGCCGCGTACCTAGAGAAAGATGACGCGGTCGCGCTCAACAATCCGTCCTGGGGACCGTACAAGCTCATAGCGGACGTACACGGCGCGGACTACGAATCAACTCGGTACTTCGACGGCGGCGAGCTCCGCGGCGAAGCGCAGAGACCTGATACGCGAGTCAGAGATAGCAATAGTGACTACGCCTGACAACCCAACCGGACACGTCATGACGGAGTCCGACGCCCGCCAGGTAGCAGAGGCCGCGAATCAGGGAGACACTTTGCTCCTCTGCGATGAGGTCTACTGGCAGCTCACCTACGGGCGGCAACACATCAGTCCGGCCCAGTTCGCGGAACAGTCGGTGACAATCGGCTCGGTCTCGAAGAACCACGCCATGACAGGGTGGAGGCTCGGATGGGCTGTGACCAGCGCAGCAGAGGCTTCAAGCATCTCCAAGGCCTCGCGCGGGCTAGTCGCAAGCCCGCCAACCATAAGCCAGATGGCGGCCGAGAAAGCCATAAGAGATCCAGAACACGTGGAGCGAATGCGAAACTCGTACAAAGAACGCCGAGACACGCTCGAGGAACGCCTCGACAGGCTTGGATGGAGTTATACCGACCCAAAAGGTGCGTTGTACGTATTCCCACATATCGGTGAGGACTCCTGGGACTTCTGCATGGAGCTCATCGACCAAGGAGTCGCTCTCGTGCCCGGACACAGTTTTGGACAGCCTGAACACGTAAGGATATGCTTCGGCACAACCCAGCCAGAGGACATAGACAAGGCGTTCGACAGAATCGAAGATTTCGTTGACTCGAGCTAGGAAAACAGAGACCTACTTAAATCATAGGTCGCACTGTTCACAGTATGCAAACAGGGATACGGCAATCTTCCACCAGTATAGATACAGACGGCCGTATCGCCGACCTACTAGACATCCTATTTGTGCCATCACAGAACCAATAGACGGGGCTCCCGACCAACCGGATGTCGAACGGGGACGGAGCCCAACCAAACTCAGAGCTCCTCGTTCCGCCATCCAAAACCGCAACGAGACGATGTCAACGACACAACAGACGAACACAGACAGAAGCGAAAAAGCGGAGAAGCTTGGAGCGGAGATGATACTCCAGATTCTGGACGGAGAAGACACCGTCGGGGCGGAGGAAGAGGCACTTCTACTGGAGGAAGATGGTTCTGCAGTAGACTCCGAGCAGCAGCAAGAAGTTTTTGAAAACCTCGAGCGCGCAGCGGATGAAGAGGGGATTTACGACGGCAAGGAGCAGGGCGATTTTGTAGACGTGCCTCAAAAAATATGGCTCGAAGGAGGCTCTTGGATAGAACCGGACGCTGGAGCACCGGAAATCGAGATGGTTACTCCTACGAGCAAGGAACTTACCGGGCCTGGGTCAGTGCAGGAAAGCCTCAGAGGCGCGAGAAGTGTCGTTGAGAGAGCAGTTGCCATATACAACAGAGCAAACGACAAGTCGGTTGAGCTGAGGCAGGAACCCACAGCCCCGGGCATGGTAAGTGACGAGATGGCTGAATCTGTAGGCGAAGGAGTTCTACACGCGCCGCCTCCTCGATGATAGGGTGGATGAAGAGAACCTAAATGAGAAGGCGCGAGAACATACCTCGGAGGCCCTCAAGGATCGAATCGCTCAGCACAACAGGGTATTGGTAGACGATGAGGGCCGTCCAATGGCGTTCCCCCTCTACGGCACTGCATCGCTCCAGCTCACCGGTTCACCGAGGAAAGACCTGGATGACGACCTCGAGGAAGCTCTGAAGGACGTCGAACTGGAGAAGTCGAGGAACGAGCGGAGGACGAGGACCTCCTGACAGCCTTGAGAGAGGAGCTAGGAGAGGAAACCTACGAGCAGGCTCTGGACGCGATGGATGACCACGTCAGCCAGCTCCACGGAAACGGGGAAGGTCCTGCGTTCACCGCACTCACGGACTTCGTGTTCGCCGACTTCTACGGATCGCCGCAGATCGAGGATGGCGAGGTGGTGCACCGGAGCGTAAGGCAGCAGGCCTACCGGCACGGTCTCAATCACGACGATACTGAGGCGTTCGACGAGCCAGTGGCAGGCGACAACCCCCGTATTCGAGAGATAGACTCCCTGGATGGATTCATCAATTTCCTGGAAGGCTTGTACGTGGAGTTCGCACCTGAAAAGTCTGCAGGAGATCTCGGCATAGCTGAGGAAACTGGACTTGAAGAAGGTGATTGCGTGACGGCGGCGGTCCCTGCAGAGGTCACAGCTCCGTACAAGCAACTTCAGGAAGATGAGGAAGTAGTCGAGGTCATGTTAATGTACGAGGATGACGGAGTTATCGAGGAGACACGTACAGAGATGCGTACCGACGAGCTACCAGTGCCCGTCGATAACTGGTGGGTGGATCCGAGGATGAGGCCCGGCGCGAGAGGCGCCTTGGAGATTCGAACCCTTCCCAATATAGATTTCGATTACGAGGATGTCAAGGATACCTCTACCGCCTCGGCGTTCAGAGACGCTTACGGGGAGAGTCTAGCCTGCGACCTTATAGACAACTGGCGCCAAGACATGATATACATGGCCGATGGGTTCATCGCAAATCTCCCAAAGATACAGAAAAAGTTCGCGGATGAGGGCGTAGAGGAGATAACCTGTCAGGAGTCACTGGAGATGTCACGAGAGCTCGCAGCGGAAGGGAGCGAGGGTTTCCAGTGCAAGGGATTAGACAGAGACGAGGTCATGTACGGCGAAGGCGGCATAGTAGACATGGTATCGGACTACCTCGAAGAAGAGAGAGGAGTTGATGCAGACGATTTCGCACGACGCACGAGGATGAGGGCCGGATACAATCCTGACGGCCAAGACATGAACTGGAGACCAACACCCGCACATCTTCAGGCAGACATCTACGATGCAAGGTACGGTGGTGCCGCTTGAAACCGTGTGAGATAGCCCAAGAGCTCATTTCGCAGGAGACAGTATCTCCCATCGAATCGGGTGACGCGTTCCAGTACCTGATACAGGTGCTCGAATCACATGACGTCGAGCCAGAGCTACGTGAGTACGGGGGCGTCTACAATCTCTACGCCG
>GL982569.1:815836-828467 GCA_000220355.1 Candidatus Nanosalinarum sp. J07AB56 | reverse complement strand
GACACGGAAGCGTCAACCAGAAGGTTTACGACTTTCTAGTAGGTGTCGATGACAATCCTGGGATGCTAGCGATTGAGGAGGGAACAAAACTGGCGGTCACAGCTTTCTCACCCACGATATCCGAAGAGGGAATCGAAGAGAGCTCTATACGGAGGGGGGCTAATACAGATATGTGGAGCCTCACCTACGGGAGTTCGCCTGTTATAGATGCTGAGGAGGCACGTGACAGACAGGGGTATCCGCGCCAGATGGTCAAGAGATTGGAAAACGTAGATGAGCCTGCAGAAAACACACTCAACATTCTTCTAGACCACTACATGGGATATACTACTGTTCTAGCCAAGGTTCCGGGTTCGACAGTAGAGGAGGCAACGGAGTACGTAGAGGTCGATGGCGACAAAGATATCGGACAGATTCTCGGAGAAGATGCGCACAAACTGGTGGCGGGAGCTAGAATAGACGATACTGTAAGTATGAACGAGTTCGCCCACAGGGCGTACGAAGGCGAACATATACCAATATCGTTCTACGACCACGATACTGACAGAGTGTATGAGGCTAGGATCAACACTTCAGGAATGAGTGACAGAGAGATCACGAGTTATCTAGACAATCAGCTGCAGGACGCTCACATGGGGACGATACACCACGACATAAGACCCAAGATAGGTCTCGGAGTATGGGAAACAAGAACCGACGCTAATGCGGGCGATCACGAGGACGAAGTAGCACTCCTCCAAGCAGTGCAGATGCAATACCCTGATTTAATACAGGAACAGATGGGTGAATATGGTGTGACCAATGAAAACCCTAAAATCAGCAATCCACACAAGCCGTGGGTAGAAATGTCTGGAGATATCAAACAGAACGCGCGCAAACTCATGCCCAACGACGCCAACACAGACCTGCCAGCCAGCCTCAAAAACTTCATCGAGGACTCTAAATACGGGACACCGGCCGAGAGAGACTACACGAGAGCGGGCGCGTGAAAACAGAGGAGATTGCCCGCGATCTCATTTCCCGCAGCACGGTGTCGCCTGTCACTTCCGAAGACTCTTTCGCCCATCTCATCCAAATGTTGAAAAAACATGACATCAAGTCGGAGCTACGTGAGTACGGAGGCGTCCACAATCTCTACGCCGGTTTCGGCGACGAATCGGTGTGCTTCAACGGCCACATGGATGTCGTGCCGCCAGGGAACGGATGGACATCCGATCCGTTCGACCCGGTGGTGACGGACGGCAGACTCTACGGCCGCGGTGCCTCCGACATGAAAGGCGGTCTCGCAGCTCAGATAGCCGCCTTCCTCGAGCTCAAGGAGAGAGGCCACAGCGGCGCCAGCCTGATGGTCGTAGGAGACGAGGAACAGGGAGGAAGGAGGGGCACCAGCGCCATGCTCCAAGATCTCAGAGAGGAGGGCAGACTCCCAAAGGTCGGGGTGATAGGCGAACCCACCGACCTCGACATACAGGTCGGAATGAGAGGTATCGTCTGGCTGGATATACACGTATTCGGCGACGAATACCACGCCTCCAAGCCCAGACTCGGCGACAACGCCACCTCCGACCTACCCGAAGTCCTCAAAACCCTGAACGGGCTTGAGATGAGCCACAGCGAGGACGACAAGCTCCCGAAGCCGACCTCGGAGGTCACGGCAATCAACACCGGCGATGTCTACAACAGCACGCCATCGCGCATAACGGTAGGAATGGACATAAGATATGTGAGGTCGCAGTCACCGAAGACAATAGTTAGGGACGTCGAGTCCGCTCTCAGCGAGGTAGAAGCCGACTACCGAGTGGAAGTCAGGAGCCACAGCGGAGAGCCATTCCTGCTGGAGAACCGCGGATTCCAGGAAGCAGCGGTGTCGGCCGTGGAGTCCGTAACGGGTGACACCCCAGAGGCTGTCACGTCCGGCGGCGCCTCCGACGGCAGGTTCTTCGCCCGCGAAGACATACCTTTCGTGGAGATAGGTCTCGACACAGAGGAGGTTCATGTGGCCAACGAGTCCTGCAGTGTCCACAGAATGCGGCAACTGAAGGAGTCCTACGTACAGCTAGCGGAGAGAATCTAGCCCCAGACACCCTGACGCAGATCCATGTACGTTACCAAGACGGTGTGAGGCAACGTCAAGACGGATATCACAACCAGAAAGAAACCAAGGAGCTCCCGCAGACCGAGCCCGGACACCGGCAGAACCAGGTACATCACGGCCAGTAGCGGAAGAGACAGCACCACCATAGGAACCGCCTGGCCGTGGAGAACAGCCAAGGACCTGGCAGAGCTGTCACGACCCTGGATGTCCAGCAAACGCTCGGAGTGGCGCAGCGAGTGCCAGACAATGTAGTACACGCCAACCGAGAGAACGGGTGGAACCAGCGCGAACCCGAGCCACAGCACACCCAGCTCTGAGAGATCCAACCTAAGACCGGCGTTCCAATCCTTCACCGCCAAGAGGTAAGCCGCGTAGAACAGCGTGAGACCAAGAGCAGCCATACCTGCGTACACGTAACCCAGCGACGGAAGCGAGGACAGGCCCGCAGAGCCCGCGACAAAACCCGCTGCCTCGGCATACCTGTCCGGGAAAAAAAGCATCGGAGCCAGGACAGGCACGGAGCCACGAACCACCAGAGCTAGGGCCTTCTCAGAACGGTTCCGGAGATGAGAAGCCCCTCTGTCAAGCAGGTGAAAGAGATCTCCCTGTCCCCAGTGGTAGACAGTGAGGCCGAGGAAGAAAACCAAGGACGGAACCGGGAATGCTACCCACGACAGCACGTATGCGGCCATGAGCGGGAAATAGAGCGCAAAGACAGCTCCCACTGACCTGTACAGATCCAGCTCTCCCATCCAGTACGGCACCAGTTCGTCCACCGCCCCGTGCGGCAGCCCCAAGACCGGAACCGAAACCGCGAACGGAACAAAGGCCAAAGCAGGTTCCAAGGGCAGGAGGACGGCGCCCGCCGCGACGAGTAGCGAGAAAGCTACCACCGACGGCCTGCTCACAGCCATGCCAAGGTCTTCAGGCCGGTTGTTTTTCAGTCCCAGTCGTCCTTCGAGGGGCAGTCCGGGTCGATACACATCGAGAAGTTCGAGGAGGAACTCCGCGCAACGTATATCATGGGCTTCCCGCACTCATCGCACGGGTTCTCGCGCGACTCGATGCTGCCCGAACCCGGGAGCGGATACGTGTTCTCGCACTCCGGGTAGCTGGAGCACCCCACGAACCTGCCGTTGCTGGTCTTCACAATGCGCAGCATGCCGTCCTCGCACTCCTGACACGGACCGAGGCGGCGGCGCTCCTCCCTGCGCTCATCTATAGCCTCAACCAGGAACTCACCTATCTCACCCTGGTGATCCTCGAACTCATCGAGGATGTCCCCGAGCTCTTCTCTCGCCTCCTCCAAGACGTTCTCGCGGGTCTCCTCGCCGCGGCGGATGTCCTCCATCAGCTCCTCGAACCGCCGGGTCAGATCCTCCGACAGGATCTCGGGGCAGTACTCCTCCAAAGCCTCAACTATCGCCAGGCCAAGGCGCGTAACCTCAATCCTCCCGCCGTCGATGAAGTCCCGGTCGTACAGGCTCTGGATGGTGTCGGCGCGCGTTGCCTTCGTTCCGAGGTCGCGATCCTCCATCTCCGACACGATGGTGGACTGCGAGTACCGGTTCGGTGGCTGGGTCTCCTTCGCCTCCAGGTCAACCTCCTCCACCTGTACGGTGTCGCCCTCACTGAAGTCCGGTCGGGGGTCGTCACTTACATTGACGAACGGTTCATAGAGGTCGTACCAGTTGCGCTCCAGCGTGAACTTCGCCTTCGCGGAGAACCGCTCCTCCTCCACAGAGAAGCTGGTCTCGACCGAGCGGCGCTGTGCTGCGTCCCCGAAGACCGCAAGAAATCGCTTTGCTACCAGTTCGTACAGCTTCCTGTCCTTGCCGTCCAAACCAGACGGCGTCTTACCAGTAGGATATATCGCGGGGTGGGCGTCGTCCTCCTTCGAGCCCTGAGTGGTGTAGAGGTTCTCTTTGTCAAGCACAGTCTCGGCTCCGTCCTCCAGATCCTCCTGGGCTTTGAGCTGCTTCAGTATGGACTCGTAGCCTATCTTCGGCGGAAGCTTCTGCGACTCCGTCCTCGGATAGGAAATCAGGCCCTGTTCGTACAGGTTCTGCGCTACCGACTGCGTCCGCTTCGGCGACAGACCAATCTGGGAGGACGCCTCCTTCTGGAGGCCAGTCAGGTTGAAAGGTATCGGTGGTCTGTGCTTGTAGTCGCGCTTCGAGACCTCCGATACGTCGGCCTCGCCGGCCTCCCGAACCGTCTCGTGGGTTGCCTCCGCCTCGTCCTCGCTCCAGATGCGGTCGTCGTCCCCGTTCCTCCACTGTGCCTCAAGCCCCGATATCTGGGCGTAGATCTCCCAGTAGTCGTCCGGGTCGAACGCCTGTATGTCTCGCTCGCGGTCCGCCAGAAGCTTCAGTGCGGGTCCCTGAACCCGTCCAGTGGACAGGGTTTCGTAGCGGTCGTTGTCCTGCACTGCCTTCATCAGTGCGCGCGACAGGTTGATGCCGTAGTAGAAGTCCAGGACGTGGCGTGCCAGCCCCGCCTCCGTCATCCCCTCATCGAACTCATCCAGGTCATCGAACGCTTCCTGAAGGTCGGAAGAAGTGAGCGTCGAGAACTTCATGCGCTTGACCCTCTCCTCTGGAGCATCGGCGATGAAGTTCAGCACCGTGAAGCCAATGACGGATCCCTCCAGATCCAGATCGCAGGCATTGACATACTCGTCCGCGTCCTCGAGCTGATCCTCCAGGTTCCGGTAGTATTTCCTGACGTATCCAGCGGAGTCGTCTGTCTCGAAGATCGGCAGCCACTCTGTCTCGAAAGCAGGATACTCCCAGTCGTCACCCGCGTCCTCAAGATTGAAGATGTGTCCAACCGCCGGGGACACTACAAGCTCTCCTTCATCGGTCTCTATTCTGTAGTTCTTGACACCGCGGTTCTCAATCGTTTCGTGGCTTCCCAGAGCGTTTGCTATCCTCGACGCCACCTTCGGCTTCTCCGCCACCAGTACGGTTGTCACTGATTCAGATACAGGTATCCCACGCTTAAATCAAAACCTCTGCCGTCATCAGGGCAGTGGATAGTTGACGATACACCGGTAAGATGGAAGGCACAGACTACGCCCATACCCTATTACCTCCAGGGGTATATGACATCCACCTTTCGGACACCGCCAGCGGACTGGATCTCGATGAAACCCACATAAGCCAGGAGGAGGTACAGAACCTTGTTAAGCAGGAGAGGGAAAGAGATGTCGAGCTCTGTGAGCTTTTGCCACCACGGATGGAACTCGGAGATACGTATATTGACAGCGATAAAGTGGATCAAGTTTTCAGAGTGAAGGGAACTCTGGGGTGCCGAGTGACGTTGGCGAAATCGAGAGCTCTCTTGAGGACAGAAACCCGGTGCTTCTGAGCGGAGAGGTTCACGGTCTGTGCACCTCGGACATCGCCCGCTACTTGGACGACATGGGAAAGGACGTTGTAAAGAATGAGATGTTCCCAGAGCACCAGCTGGAGAGAGACTGTGGTATAGCATACAGGAAAGGAGAGCCACCCGCTATAGTCGAAGCCCTGAGGTACGAATCCAAGTTCTAGCTACAGAGCTATAACCGACCTGCCACCAAGATATTCCCTCAATGCCTCCGGTATGTATAGCTCGCCGTCCTCGAAGTGGTTCTCGAACAGCGCAGTGATTATCCGAGACGAGGCGAGGGCGGTGGCATAGACCGTGTACGGCGTGCGGCGCTCTCCGTCCTCGAAGTACTTGGTCGCGTACTCGCGGCTCTGGTAGTCAGTACACGACCCGTAGCTCCCGACCTCCCCGTATTCGCCGAGCGGCGGCCTCCAGACCTCGATGTCGTACTGTCTGAAGGTCTTGTCCGATATATCGCCGTCGCAGATGTCAACCACCCGATACGGGAGTTCCAGCTCCTTCATTATGCCCTCAGCGTTCTCCAGAGTTTCCTGCAGCAGGTTGAGATGGTTCTCCGGTCTGCAGAAAACGAACTGCTCCACCTTCTCGAACTGGTGAACCCTCCAGAGCCCACGGGTCTGCTTCCCGTGCTTCCCGGCCTCGCGGCGGAAATTGGTGGAGAAGCCACCGAGCCTCAAAGGCAGCTCCTCCTCTATCACCGTGTCCATGTACTTCGCGGCAAGCGAGTGCTCCGCCGTAGCAATTAGATAGCGGCCGTTCTCGTTGACCTGGTACAGCTGCTCCCTGAACGCCTCTATATCGACCGCCGCCGAGATTGCTTCTTCTTCGAGCATGAACGGAACCTGGTAGACGTCGAAGCCTCTGTCGGAGATGAAGTCGGACGCGAAGTTGATGAGCGCCTGGTTGAGTTTGAACAGCTTCGGATCCAGGTAGTAGGCTCTCTCGCCGGACACCTCCGCTGCCTTCTGACCGGACAGAAGGTCATAGCGGTCGAGTATGTCCGCGCCGAGCTCGGACTCCTCCCTCCGGTCACCGGGACTCCACGTCCGAATCTGCACGTTGTCCTCCTCGCCGTCCCCGCTCGGAACGTCCTCGTGGAGCAGGTTTCCAACGCGGTAGCGCTCCTCGTCCCTCTGCTCTTTGAGTTCGTCGACCCTGTCCTCCAGTGTGTCTATCTCCTGTTTGAGGTCCTGCATCTCGTCGATGAGCTGTTCGGCGTCCTCTCCGTTGCGCTTCCTCTCAGCTATCTCGTCGCCTACCTCATTCCTTCTCTGCTGCTTCTGCTCCAGCTCCTGGAGCTTGTCGCGCCACAGGCCGTCCAGCTCCACGATTTCGTCGACGCGCGAAGGGTCGCTTCCGCGCCGTCTCTCCGACTCCCTTACCCTCTCAGGGTTGTCGCGGAAGACGTCTATGTCTATCATCCGTACTGCTCGGGGTATGCCTCAGCCATTAGTTCCTGCTTTTCGTCGAGCCTGTCGCGCACCGGCTCAATTAGCGCTACGAGCTCATCCGCTACCGCCTCCTTGAGGTCGGCTGGATGGAGTTCGCCGCTGGTGTAGTCCTCCTCAACCGGCTGGTAAGACTCGTACCGGAGGTCGCCGCCGTGTTCCTCGAGCCTCTCGACCTCGAACGCCTCCCCACGACCCTCAATCACGGGGAAGATGAGGTGCTGGAGGTACTCGAGCACGCCGTTGTCCTCTGACTCGCCTGCAGGGCAGTAGGCCTGGTTGATCTTGTCGCGTATCTCTTCGTCGGAGTCGTGAACCTCTATCTTTGAGGTGTCGTCGGACGCGCTCATCTTTCCGCCGGAGAGACCCGAAAGCAGGGGCGCAAAAACGCAGGCAGGCTTGTCATCGCCTATCTGTGGCAGAACCTCACGCCCCAGCATGTAGATCCGGCGCTGATCCAGGCCACCAAAGGCCACGTCCACGTCCAAACCCGCAGAGGCGCAGTCCATTATCTGCATCGCGGAGTAGAGGAGTCCGCTGCACTTCATCGAATCGCTGTGCCTGACTACCTCGTTCACCGCCCGTTTCATCCTGTTTACGGTGGTCTCCTCCATTATCTGCATGTATCCCTTCTGGTACTCCGCGTCGTGCTGGAAGGTCGAACCCCTCACGAACTCCACGTCCTCCTCGTCGATGCCGGCGACCTCAAGCATCGCACCGATGGCCTCGCGGTAGTATTCTGTCCGGGCCTCCACGAGCTGTCGCGGGGTCTTCTCGATGTCCAGCTCGGCATGGACATCCGCCAACAGAAACCTGAAGTCGAATCCCGCATCCACGAAGTCCGCGATCTTCCGGACGGTGGTGAAGTGGCCGATGTGCATGGTGCCGGTCGGAGCATACCCTATGTACGCTGTCGGTGCCTCGTCGCCCGACAACATATCCTCCAGTTCCTCGTCTTTCACGGTCTCAGCGGTGTTTCTCTTCACCAACTCCAGGCTCTCTTGCGTATCCACGACCTTCGAGGGTTCTCCAAGGATTATAATACCTTACCGGGAGATATCCGCGACCTCAGCGTCCGTGACCTCAACCAGGAGTTCTGGACTCAGGCTGACGCCTGCGCACCGCGAGCCCGCAGAGGGCTTCACCTCGTCGCGACCCATGACCTGTTCGTCAGCCAGAACGGGTATGTCGAGGTCGAATGGCGCTACGCCGCCCACTATGTAGCCTGTCATATCCGTGACCTCTTCGGGCGACGCGAGCTCCACAGATGACCCAACGTGGTTACTGAGCTTGGGCTCGCTTACAGAGGTGTCGCCGGGGCACAGAACAGCAACGTGTCTGTGCTCGGCGGAGAAGATCAGAGTCTTCACTATCTTAGAGGGCTGAAAACCAGTGTTGTGCGCGGACTCTTCCGCCGTATCGGCAGGAGGATGGAAGAAGATGTCAGCCGCCTCGCCGCTGAGTTGTCGTGCGGCCCTCTTGACGTTGCCTGACTCGTCCTCCAAAGCGTCGAGAACCTCGTTGGCCTCGGACGGCTTCAATCCAGGTCTACCTGTACCTTGCCCTCGCCTTCCTGCAGCTCCGCAGTGACCTCGAGGACGCCGTCCTCATAGTCGGCCTCCACCGTGGAGGTGTCTACTGGTGCCGGGAAGGCAACAGTCCTGTGGACGCTTCTCCGGGTTCTTTCCTGACGGATGTATTCCTCGTTCTCCTCGCGCACCTCTTGGTCCACGGAGGCAGATATCTCCAATGTCTCGGAGTCGGCCTTGATGTCTATCTCGTCTCTCTGGACGCCCGGCAGCTCGGCTTCCACCGTGACCGTGTTCCCATCATGAGAGATGTCTACGGGGAAGTCGACCATGACATCCTCAAGGTCGCGGCCCTGCAGGTTCTGAACCAAGTTTTCCATCTGTTCGAACATGTCGTTGATTGCGTCAGAGCGTCTGAGCTTTCTCATACATAGACCACCACACCACCAAAAATTTTTAATCTTCTTCCTCGCCGCTCGAAGAGACCTGTTCTAGGAAGTCCAGCTGATCCTGGATGCTCTCTAGCAGCTCCTCAATCTGTCGCTCCTTCTCCTCATCGGTCTCCCTCACTCCACTACGCTTATCTACGGCCTCGGCTAAAAACGAATCGGTGAGAAAAGAACAGCTCCTACAGGCCGCCAAGGAGATAATAGACAGCGGCGAAAAGCCGTCGGCTAGAAGGCTAGCGGACGAGACTGGTTTCCGTCATCGCGACGTACACGGACTACTGAACACCCTAGAAAAAGATGGAGAAGTGGAAAGCTACACCGAAGAAGTCTTGGGACGGCGGCTACGCCGCGTGTCCCTGATACGGCAGGAATGATTGGATCTTCCGCAACCAACAGTTACCTAAAACCCAGTCATAGGTGGGCTGCAGTCGGGCTGGCGGTGCTGATACTAGTCACCGGATCACAGGGGCACGCTCCGGGCGGCTCAGAAACTATCACGGCCGCGGCACCAGAATCACCCGGCTCAACAGGGTTCAGCGAGACACCGGAGGTTCAGGTGGAGCTGGAGAGCAAGGAGTCGGGGCTGACGGAAGAATCAGTAAGCTTCGTTGACACGAACAGCGGCGTGACGTTCAATGGCAGCATGCGGGCGCCGACCCCATGCTACACCATCGACCACCGCGTGGAGAGACCGAACACCAATAGAACCATCGTCGACATCCAGCTGGAAAGAGAAAACGGCACGCAGCTCTGCACCCAACAGATTGTCTCCATGTCATACAAAGGCTCCATCGCTGACACAACGAGGACGGTAGAGGTTCGCCACGACGGCGAGACGGTGGGCTCATTCGAAGCCAGAGGCAACGACAGTGGGGAACACAGCCAAGGCACCGGACTGATCAGGCGGGTGCTATCGATACTGTCCGACATAGTGACCTAAGGCGAAGGTCGTACACGTGTCGCAGTCGATTTCAAAGAACATACGCTGTGAAGAGCAGCTCCAGCACACCTACCACAAACATCATAGCACCAGCTGTACCACGAGAGATCTTGAAGGCGGGCTTCAGAGGGTCTTGCATGGCGCCGTGTCAGACCAATCCAGCTGTCATCTCCCTGTTATGTCCTGATATCATTTGGCGCGGCGCGCTCTTCTCCGGCCTTCACGACTTCGGCGGCATCCAATCATATCCACGCAGTGACTTGGATTCCAAAGCTGGCGTAGAACGAGAGCAGGGTGCGTAGGGCTGAGTCCAGGGAGTATTATAGTTGAGTCCATCAATATTGGTTGTGAAAGTCGCACTCCAGATGCCGAACCAGCTCTTCGAGGACACGTCGCGCCTCGAGGCCGACAAAACCCTGCTTGTCGAGCACCCGAGGTACTTCTCCGATTTCGACTACCACGCCAAGAAACTGGTGCTTCACCGCGCCTCAATGAAGGCGTACGCCAAAGGCCGCGACCTCGAGTACGTGGAACACTCGGAGGCAGGCAGCAGGATTCGGGAGGTGTTCAAGGAAGCAGACGAGATCGCGCTCTTCGACCCCGTGGACCACAAGCTGGGCGGAGAACTGGAGGAACTCTCGGAGGAGCACGACACCAGGCTGGAGCTCCTGCAGACACCGCTGTTCGTGAACTCGATGGAGTGGAACCGGGAGTTCTTCGAGAATCATAGATACAAGCAGGCGCCTTTCTACCAGGAGATGCGGAAGCGCCTCGACATCATGGTGGACGAGGACGGGAAGCCAGAGGGCGGGAAGTGGAGCTTCGACTCCGACAACAGGAAAGAAGCTGCCAGAAGACGTCGAGATTCCGGAGGCAGAGACCTACAACAACGAGTACGTCGAGGAGGCCCGCAGGTACGTACGCGAGGAGTTCAGCCACACGAGAGGAACCCTGGGTGACGACGGAGACCCGTGGTTCTACCCGGTCACTCACAGCCAGGCAAGAGATGCGATGCAGGGGTTCTTCGAGGAGCGCTTCGACAGGTTCGGGCCGTACCAGGACGCGCTGGACGAGCGCATCAAGTTCGGTTTCCACGCAGTCCTCTCTTCAAGCACCAACACAGGCCTCCTGTCGCCGATGCAGATAGTGGACGGCGCCCTCGACTACAGAGAGGAGAACGAGGTCAGGATGAACTCGCTGGAAGGCTTCATACGCCAGATCATAGGCTGGAGGGAGTACATCCGCGCCCTCTACGAGATCGAGGGAGAAACCATGCGCGACGCAAACTTCTTCGACTGCCAGAACGAGCTGCCAGAGGAGTTCTACACGGCTGAGACAGGTCTGCCGGCGGTCGACACCAGCGTGGAGAACGCGAATCAGCGCGGCTACTGCCACCACATCGAACGCCTCATGGTTCTCGGCAACGTGATGCTGCTGCTGGAGATAGACCCGGACGAGGTAACGCGGTGGTTCACGGAGATGTTCGTCGACGCCTACGACTGGGTCATGGTACCGAACGTCTACGGCATGAGCCAGTACGCCTGGCCCGACATGATGACCAAGCCCTACATCTCCAGCTCCAACTACATCAACAAGATGGGTCACTTCGACAGCGGGGAATGGGAGGAGCACTGGGACGGGCTCTACTGGAACTTCATCAAGGAGCACCGCGACAAGATAGACGACATCCAGAGAATGAGCTTCATGACCTCAACACTCGACAGAATGTCGGACGAAACGATAGAGGAACACGTGGGGAACGCCAAGGGGTTCAAAAAGAGTTTGGGGGCATGATCGGGGTATGAAATTAGCTGCCGGAACCAATAATTCCGCCAAATTAAAAGCTCTCAGGCAAGCTGCTGGACAGTTTTACGAGGAATTTGATGTGGAGTCAATCGATGTGGAGACAGGTATCGATCAGCCAGTGGGAGTACAGGAGGCGCGGAAAGCAGCGACGATAAGGGCGGAAAAATCGTTCGAAACCACAGATGCGGAACTGGGGGTAGGTATTGAGGGTTATATTGAGGACATTGGCGGAGATTACTTCCTCTCGAACTGGAGCGTGATTTACGATGGAGAAAATTACTTTGAGGGCGGCTCAGGTGAAGCAAAATTACCGGAAAAAATGCAGGAACAACTCCCAGAAGCCGAGCTAGGTGAAGTGATAGTAGATGAAATGGGAGAGGACCTCCGAGGGAAAGAGGGGGCAATGGGAGTTCTGACAGAAGACAGAGTTGGAAGGCCGGCTACTACGAAAAGATCTCTGGTATACGCTTTCAGTGACCGGGCGTGATACTAGGTGGTATGAGGCGTATTTCGGCCTCAAGTGACAAATTCAATTGCGATTGGGAAGCTGAGTTTTTGCGTCTAAGTATGCGTAGGAGGGCAAGAAAGGAGCATGTAGGCACTCAATTCGGTCTCATCCTTTCTCTTTCATCTCCACTAGGAGAGCCGTGATGCTGGTGTGTTCGTAGGCGTACTCAATCCCGGTTACTGAGACCAGGTTCTAGGGCTGAACATAATTCGTTATTGTTGCGAGAGCTTGCTTATCTGTTCTCTGTTAAAACCTTGATCTGGAAAAGGTGGGTGTGGGAAGGTCTGACACCTTCAAGGTGCTATTCGTCACGACTCTTTTCGAGGTAATTGCGTTTGCAATGGTTATACCTCTTCTTCCGCTGCTGTTGACAGAGCCGTCTTCATCGCTTTCATACTGCCCGAGAAGTACTCTGCGGACTTCGGCCTGGTTCTGCTCGGTGCCGTAACCGCTGCGTACCCGT
>GL982569.1:814613-815816 GCA_000220355.1 Candidatus Nanosalinarum sp. J07AB56 | reverse complement strand
AGCTTCATGACCTCAACGCTCGACAGGATGAACGACGACACAGTGGAAGAGCACGTGGAGAACGCCGAGGAGTTCCAAGGAAATCTAAGTCTTGGACTAGCTGAGACAGTATGGTTCCGATAGCCCTAGAGACCGAGCTGGGAGGCTGCGACATACACCTGTACGGTCACGAGCACACCGCCGAGAATCTTGAGGAAGAGATGCCAGCTATCCGAGAGCTCTTGGAAGACAGTGACCTACTGGTGTTTGAACCACTAGGCTTTCAGCGTGACACCCCGGAGATGGGAGATACGCCAGGCTGGAGCTCCACTGGAGACGGCTATGTCGGAGGCGTAATGGATGTCGCAGGAGAGACATTGGACACCGCCTACGGGTTGGACTCCAAAAATATCGAGTTTGGGTATGCGGCAGGTCTGATAGCTCCAGCGTTGGCTACTGGCTCGCTCGCCGTAAAGAAGTCGGTAGAGGCGCTAAGAGACTCAAACACGGCAGAAATAGACAGGAGGGACTTCCTCTTGGGGTCTGGCGGTGTCGCGAGTTATGGTCTCTTCGGAGGGTTCGACTCATTGTTGCCGGAACAGCTGAGTTTTTTAGGAAGAGAACTTGACGTACCTGAGGCACCGAGCCAGAGCGACGCAAGAGAGGTATACATAGCTGAGGGCATGGATAGCCTCGCTAGAAACAAGGAGTATGGCTCAATCCTTGGGATATTCGGTCGCGAGCACGTCCAAAACATCGAGGAGTACCTAGAGCAGCCGGAGTCTCGAGCAGAAAGGTTCAGCTTTTACAGCGATCTTATACCGGAGGATTCCAAGAAATACACCCGGTTCGAGAACGCGAACGGAGACTGGCATCTGTCTGAAGTCGGAAATGTAGCGGACATCTAGCTGTGGGCTAACCTATCCGGATAGTTAACCCACTTCGTCGCCGACCGATCTGGCGCTATTCTGCTTCCGCCACTGAGAGCCTTCTCTGCGACGCGAAGCCATCCTGGGCCCCGCTCAAATATCTGGAACGTTCGGAAGGTGTGTTTGGAGGTTTCGTTGAGGGACAATAGTTCCTGAGTCTAGGGATTAAAACACTCCATTTGGATGTCCTACAGGTGGATGATGGCAAGACTTTCAAGGTACTGTTCGTCACAACGCTTTTCGAGATAATCGCGTTTGCGATGGTTATACCTCTTCTTCCTCTACTGTTGACGGA
>GL982569.1:811716-814593 GCA_000220355.1 Candidatus Nanosalinarum sp. J07AB56 | reverse complement strand
CCATCGACCCAAATAACACTTATGGAGCTGGTCGACAACCCTGTGGCGTGGCAAGGTATCGATTGTAACCTCTGAGTCCAGTTGAGGCATAGTGAGTAATGTTTACTGGCATCGGCAAAATTAGTTAGAATCCGAGCCCCACGGTTCCGCTACCTGGATCAGTTGTCGTGTCAACGCACCCAGGTAAAGTCGATCAGGGCTCGAGATACGACGGAGCTATAACCCCCCATCATAAGCCACCAAAGCAGCACGGGGCGACACCCGGGGGGGATTTGGGGATCGCTCGCGAATCCAGACAGGATTTCGCCAACAGAGAGCGGATGGCGGAAACGGCTATGGAGCAGTTCGGTACCAAGCGCAACGAGAGGTTCAGCCGTGCTCACTGGTTCAGCTGGCAGTGTGACTCCAGACAGGAAGGGAAAACGCTGCGTAGGGAGGCGATTATCGGCGGTTTCTTGATCCAGACCCAGTATCTGTGCTGTTCGCTAGCACATATGATATCTGTGCCCTACTAGAGCAATATGGGACACAACTGGGATTTTATGGGAGACACAGAAACTGAAGAGTCAGTAGACAATACTGAACAGTCACGCACAGAGCCGTTTGAGGCTCTCGATGAGGTGAGAAGCCTAGATCCACGCAAACAAGGCATAGTTGCGGAAAACGTAATCAACGAGTATCCGGATCTGATTAGCAACGAGAGGCGTCTCAGGGCAGCGATAACTGGAACCGGCACAATGGCGGAAACTCCAGAGAAACAAAAGTACTCGGGAGACGTGACAGAAGCGGAGGCCAAGATTCTGGCTGAGTTTGCCAGCAGCGATGAGTTTGGCATGGCACACGTGAACGACTCACCTCCTGTCACAAAGACTAATATGTACGACGCTATGGTCGACATCGCGAGCGAGGCGGAGATCTCTACCGTCCGCGTAGCCGGGAGCGAACACTACGAATTATCAGTCGCCGAGATGATGGCGGGGCTCAGAGAGCGCGAAGAAGTCGAGGCCAGTAGATTCGCTGACCAGCTAGCCAATATGTACGACCTCGGGCTGCTGGGAACTCGCAGGCCGCATAGCTCGACCAAGGTCGACCTAGAGCAGTCAAGAAGATACCTAGATAACCCCGATGCCGATTTCAGCGCGGAGTCCGGCGACCCGTCTCAAGAGATCTGGCTTAGATGCAAATATGTCGATAATCTTGGCGACAGTAATAATGATAATCCCTACCTAGCCTAGACGAGTGGGTACGCTACAGGTCTACAGTGCATGATTGCATGGTTGCGGCCGCTACGGCAGCATAGATTAAGCGGAGTGTGGCGAGATTAAAACGGTAAAATGCTGATTCAGGAGGGTGAGCGACACCAAGACATTCAGAGTGCTGTTCGTCACAACACTATTCGAGGTGATTGCGTTCGCGATGGTTATACCTCTTCTTCCGCTGCTGTTGACAGAGCCGTCTTCATCGTTGTTCATACTGCCCGAGAAGTACTCTGCGGACTTCGGCTTGGTTCTGCTCGGTGCCGTAACCGCTGCGTACCCGTTCGGGCAGTTCCTTTCGACTCCCGTTCTGGGGGAGCTGTCGGACAGGTACGGTAGGCGTCCGCTACTGATGATGTCGATCGCGGGGACGGTGGTTGCGAACCTGGTGTTCGGGTACGGTGTGATGACAGCCTCCATGCCTCTGCTTCTGGGCGCCAAGCTGTTCGACGGCCTGACGGGCGGAAACATCTCCGTGGTTCAGGCCGCGGTCGCAGACGTCTCGTCAAACGAGGAGAAGGCAGAGCGTTTCTCGAAACTCGGAGCTGCGTTCGGCGTGGGGCTGGCGCTTGGGCCAGCGATCGCCGGGATACTGTCTACAGCGTCACTGGCCTCGTTCCTGTCCCCCTCAACGCCCTTCTTCTTCGCGTCCGTTCTCTCGCTGGTCAGCTTCTCGCTAGTCTACTTTGTTTTGAGGGAGACCTCGCCGATGGAGGTCTCAAACGAGGACATGCTCGAGCCGTTCAGGCGCATCGGCTTCTACCTGCTCAAGAGCGATGTCCGTGGTCTGTTCTTCGCAAATCTCCTCTACTTCATAGGCTTCGCCTTCTTCACCACGTTTGTATCAGATATAGTGTCCAACAGATTCGGACTTAACCAGCTCCAGCTCGGAGGCTACTACCTCCTGATCGGGACCACGGTGATCGGCTCTCGGTTCTTCGCAGTCCCAAAGATATTCGACGGCAGGGAGGAGCGCTCGCTCGTTGTCCCGGGCCTGGTCAGCACGGCGGCGATGCTGTTTCTGCTGTACCTCGTGGACTCGAGCCTGCCGCTGTACATCTTCACGACCGGGGGATTCGCGCTGGCGAACTCGGTGACACAGGTCGCCATACAGTCCTCGGTCTCCATCGGCAGCCAACAGGACGAGCAAGGAACCGCGCTCGGCATATACTCCAGCATGCGCGCCCTCGGACAGTCAATACCCGGCATCACAGCAGGAGTGGTCGTCGCGGCCCTGGCAACCGATGTCGCGCTGGTGCTCGCTGGAGGCACCGTTCTCACCACAGCATTCCTATTCTGGTTCGCAGACAAAGAGAATTGAGCCAGATGTCAAGTGCTGCGCGATGTGTTGATTTGGAAGCGGTACGGTCGGTGAGCGTAGAGAAGATGACCGACATGTGCCGTTGGCATCATTGAGCTGGGAGATGCTCCGTTGTGCGCCGCGCATATGCTCGGATCCTGCTAGAATCGGCGATGAGTCAACAAACATTCCCAATGGTGGCTGGAACATATGCCTCAGTATGTTCGAGACGGAGACTGTTTGAGAGTGTGTCTCAGTTGTGACGTACTGAGAACAGCGGCGGAAGAAACAACTATGTGGCTCAAATCCAGCGAGCGGTTG
>GL982569.1:808806-811696 GCA_000220355.1 Candidatus Nanosalinarum sp. J07AB56 | reverse complement strand
AGGAATCATAGCTTAGTCAAGGAGGCCGCCGAGTCAGATGCAGAGGTATACATGTTCATTCACCCAGCGAGAAACGACGCCGGGTTCGACTACGTGGATGACTGGGGAGGGAGCGTCGAGGAGGTTCTAAAAGGATTCGACAAGCTCCTAGATGAGTATGCTGAAGTGTTTAATGAGGAACTCGACTGGTCAGCAGAGGAGGTAGCAGAGGCCGCGGCAGAGGCCGCAAGGAGCTCGGAAAACTACAGAAAGGAACAGCGTAAATATTTGGGCCCGCTGCTGGAGGAGATAGGGAGGATAATGAGCACGCCAGAACAGTACGTCGATGAACAGTACGAGGACTTAGAGGGGTTGAAACGGGGGCTGAGAGACCACGTTGAACAGTACTCTGGCAGACTTGGGGATCTCCATAAACACCTAAGGCAGCAGGAGCGCAGCATTGTGATGGGGGAAGAACACGAGGACATAAACACTCTCTATGTCGCGAACCGAGACGCTGAAGGAGATGCCAGATACGGCACCCACGAAGCGTCTCCCGATGGCAGCAGAGAGGAGCTCAGTCGAAGGATAACACTAGCTGAGACCAGAAGACGGCTATCTAGTGAGTAGGCCGATCTCGATGGCGACGAGGTCGAACTGGCGAGTTTGACTATTGAAATCCAGGATCCCTAGAAACTGAGTCATCATGCAGATCTGTGGAAAAATGCGGGCGAGTAGCTAACTCTCAGCCGAGGCCAGTTCATGCGCAGAGGTGTTTTCAGGTGCGCTCCAGAGAACGCAAGGATGGCTCGAAAAAGCTGGGAAGTTTGTAGATATCTACGGAGACGTGCTTGAGAAAGACCTCAGGCTCGATCACATGGGGGACTTAGTGGATATGGCCGAGAATCCTCAGGAATACAGACGGAACAGGGAGGAGTCACTGAATCCGCTCATGGAGGATTTAAGCCGCATAATGAACCAGCCTGGTGAACACTCAGGGGAGTAATACGCAGAGGTAGTGGATTCACTGAAACAATACTCTGGCAGGCCGGAGGGATTCGCCGAGAACATACAGCAGCAGCATGAAACCATCGAGAAGGTGAAGTGGCTTGACGGTGTGGAATTGTACTACGTGGCCGACGAAGACGCGGCGAGCGAAGGAGAAGCCAGATATGGCCACAGAGAGGAGACCCCCGACGGAAACCCAGAGGATCTCGGCGGGGTCGTGGGACAGAGAGCTACATAACTCTCAGGCCTAATTAAAGAAGTCGCGGACATTTGAGACAATTCCGCCAGTATCGTCGCTCGGTGTCCGTTGCGACTCGTCGGATTCGGGGTTCTTGAAAGAATGGGTGTCGACGGAAATGTATCCGTCCGACTGTGGCAGCAAAGACATTTCGCTGGGCGCGCGGTGTGCATTCACGTCCATTATAGCTGTCTCAGGGAACTCCTTGTTGAGGTAGCTTATGACCGGGGCAACACCCTCCTTGTAATCGGGTTCGCCGCCAATGTTGACATACACGTGTTTGTCGTCGCCGAGTGCATCAGCTATCTCGTTCGCGTAAGAATCAATATTGCTTGACGTCTCATGCCAGTTTATCAGCTCTCCGCTGCGGCGAGGGTCTTCGTCTGGCTCTGCAACCCAAATGTTGAAATCCCTCGGGCTTTTTGGCGACGCAAGAAAATCGAGGAAGTATTGGTCTTGTGTATCGTATTGGTCTTGTGTACTAAGACGGAAGTCATCCGCAGACCTTGTCTTTTCCTTTACGTAGTCGGGCAAATCCTCGAGGTACCCGTTGCCCTCCACCGCCACAAAACCTTGGTTGGGAATCATCGTGCCGGAACCTACGTCGAAACTGGTGTAAACCCAAGTTGTATTGTCGTTTGGGTAGTGAGCTATTTTTACGCCTTCTTCCCACAGGTTGTTAGCTTTTTGTTTCAGCTCGTTGTTCTCCGGGGCCTCCGGATCACTGAACTCTCTATGTTCCGCGTTGTTATATATACGGATTTGGCCCCAAGAGCCGTCTTTTTCAGGATAAACTGGTTCTTGAGCTAGGTGACTGAGATCTTGGTCGTCCTCGGTGCTCGTGGTTTGCTCATCGACCGGCTCGATTTCATCATCGCTGGTTTCCGAAGGTGTCCAGTCAAACCAGTCAGCCAAGTCATCATCGGTCATATGTTACTATGTAGCAGCTACGTTTATATAACTATTGGGGTTCGCAGTAGTTGAAAATTCACAGACATAAAGTTGGCAATCCAAATTCTTCGCTGGTCTGCGGAAGATGTTTAGCGGGTCGGTGTCGCCGAAAGTGAGGAAGATGCTCTGGAGGTAGAGAAATCCTTTCTTGACAGCACAGACAGAGTAATCAGCCGGTGTCGGAGATCCCATCACACAACGCAATGGCGAGAGCATCAGTCTGAGAAAGATCTCAAACCAGCGAAGTACTACAATTGTCGCCCTCTTATCACTGGATATAGAAACCTAGATGGAGGCTGCGATAGCATTCTGGAAGGACAGGCACACCAGAAAGTAATTCGTTATGAGAATGTTGAGTTCAAATATGTCTGCAGACCATAGTAGGGATTTTTTGGAAAGCAAAGACACTTAGTCACCCATTCTACAGCAGGGCATCTAGCTGGCTTCTGTATTCTTCTGTGATGGCGTTTCCCCAATCTTGGGTTGTCTCACCAGCGATGGTTCCAACTCCATACTCAATAGTTTCTATAATTGCGTCCCTTGCTATTTCGGCGTATTTTGTTGGATTTTTTGCTACATCTACAGGTTCTATGTCGTTCTTATGCAGGGTTTCCGCTAGAGTCCCTCCAACCTCGTGAGGCAAATCCACATCTTCATCCGTTCTGCCGTCTGACGAGCCATATCCATCATAGTCCATTCTCTCGAAAGCGTATT
>GL982569.1:806717-808786 GCA_000220355.1 Candidatus Nanosalinarum sp. J07AB56 | reverse complement strand
ACCATATCCGACAGGTCTCTACGATACTTCCTGTCGTGATCCTGGTCGCTGTAGCCCATGGGCAACAGAAGGAGGGGCAGCCAGTGATCCTCCAAGTCGAGCGAGTCGGACAGGTTCTCCTGGCTGAAGCCCCGGACAGGACATGTCGACAGACCTCTCTCCTCCGCGGCCAGCAGCATGTAGGCGACGGGGAACATGCAGTTCCTGTTCAGCCAGTTCTTACGCCACTGCTCCGACCGGTCGCCGTAGTCGTTGATGTGTTCTAGGGACTCGTCTGCTTCTTCCCGGGTTCGGTAGCCTTTCTCGACGGCGTCGTCCATAGCCTCATCTGCGTGGGTCGATATCCGCATGTCGCCAAGCACCGCAACTATCCTAGCCGCCTCGCCGATCCAGTCCTGGTCATAGGAGGAGTCCACGGCAGCCGCCATCGCGGAGTCGGACTCGAGGACGAGAAACTTCCAGGGTTGAAGATTCCAGGCCGACGGGGCCTGTCTCGCGACCTCCAGTACCTGTTCGATGGTTTCAGGGGCGACCTCTCTGTCGGTGAACGAGTGAACGGACTGTCTTTCAACCGCGTCGTCCAGGTTCACACGTCATGCCTGCGGACGGAGGCATCAAAACTATCGGGGACATCGAGATCGTCCAGGTCCAGGTTGACGTGCAGGGTGTAGAACTCGCTGTAGGGCGAGCTCTCTGCGTGGCTCCGCGCCCTCCTCTGGAGCGAGGTCAGCATATCACCCGGGTCGGAGACCGTGGAAGTCTTCACCTCAACGTGCACGACCTTCCCGTCCTCCACCAGAGGAAGATCCAGATCCCGCTTCTCCGATTCGAAGGCCGGGTCGAACCTGTTCCTGAACTCGAGGGTTCGACGCGTCTCACCGGACAGCTTCAATGCGTGCAGAACCAGGTCGATCGAGGGGAACTCGGCCGAGACCAGGTTCGAGACCAGCTCCTTGCCGGCTACGAAAGCCCTCTCCCTCGCCTGCTCTACAGCCTCCTCCAGTCCGAGGTCGGAGAACACGACGGTGTCGCCCGAAAACTCGAGCTTGCTGGTTCCGTACGTGTCGCCGAGGCGCGCCGAGCCAGCTGAGTCCAAGGGTAGCAACTCCGCCTTCTCCGCCACAGTCCAGCCCGAACCGAGGACGCTGCTGACCTCTCTCCTTATCTCCGGGAGCGTGTGCCGTGCCAGCTGCTCACCGAGATACCCCTGAATTCTGTTCGTGTCTGTCTCCGACAGCTCCTTCGACACCTCCATCTCCTCCAGCCGCTCATCGTCCCCCGCCAGCCGGTTCAGGCCGAGTTCCCTCCTCACCTCCTCTACCCTGCGCTCCGGCACGTCGAGCTCCCTCGCGAGCTCCCGATCCGTCATCTCCGTATAGGAATCACGAATGCGGCTCTCCACATCTTTATCGCTCATCCGAAAGTCTCTCCTAGATAGGTGGTGTCGTCCGGCATCTGGAACCGTGCTCCTACGTTCACACCTGTAGTATGTTCTCGAAGTATTGAAACCGCAATGGCTGACTCTACATGGTTCAAATCAGTTGGCGCACAACAGACTAGGTATGCAGCCTATCCTCGTCCTGCACGGCAGGGATCTACGAGTGGACGACAATCCAGCTCTAGCGGAGGCGAACCAGCTGGGAGATCCAACACCTGTCTATCTCCTGGACAGCAAGGAGCTCAGATGCACAGCAAGGAGGAACTTCCTCCTGGAGTCACTGCGCGACCTAGACAGCCAGTACAGAGAGATAGGCTCATCGCTTGCGGTACGCGCGGACACGGACATAGACAGCCTCAAGGAGGAGTCGGGCGCCAGGACAGTGGTGCGGAATCTCGACCCGCGAACCAGTACAAGCGGGCACGAAACCGTGAACCCGGGCTTCCTCCACAGGGACGGTCGCAACCGAGGCACATGGGACGAGGACGCGGACAGCTACCTCGATGCGAAACCAGTTGAGAAACCGGAGAGACTGCTGAGCAACCCCCTCGACTCCGAACTGGACAACATAGATTCAGAGAAAAGCAGAAAGAGAGCCCCGAGGCCGCGCGGCGGCAGAAAAGAGGCACTC
>GL982569.1:805565-806667 GCA_000220355.1 Candidatus Nanosalinarum sp. J07AB56 | reverse complement strand
TCCATCCTCCACATGTCCGTCACTCCTTGGTCTCTGTTGTGCCGCTGGATCTGTTGAACGAGGTAACTGAAGCGTGTTCTGTGGAAGGCTAACTCTCAGCTCTCCCTCTTCTGTTCTACAGGTTCGCCCTCGGTTCGGTACCTCTCAAATACCTCTTCGGCCTCAACCTGGCTCCCGTCCGCTATCGACACCCTTTGATCTGGAGCCACACACTTGCCGTGGTCGATGTGAGCAGCGATAGCGATGTTTCGTATCTGTTCGGCATTCTCAATAACGCCCTTTATTGCTTCAAGTTCCTCGTCAGCCATGTCTAAAAGCCAAATTCGAAGACTTAAAAGACAGAGATTTGTTCAGAACCCAATAGATACGATTCACCTAACAACCAGTATGAGGACTACAACTGCAACGATCAGTGCTAACCCAGTCGCTTTCCTCGACACCGAGAGAGCTCTTGAAGTAGAGGGAGATATACTATCTGCGGTTGATTTTACCCCTTCAAGACCCGAGAGAACCTGTTCTGCATCCTGTTCAGCCTCCTGCGCCTCTCCAGAGATCTCTGATTTCGCCTCCTTCAGATCGGATCTTACCTTCTCTATGCGCTGAGATTTGTCGGCACCGGAACCTTGCTCGACCATGCCTAGAATATCGGCTATGCGCTCAAGCATCGGGGGAGTTCTCTCCTCGGTAACGGCAATACTTCTTTCAGTATCCCTCACGAGGTCTGACAGTTTAGCGGCTTCCTGCGCTATGTCTGCATTGACCCTCTGCTGGATGTACTCCACGAGTCGCTCCTGCTCGCGCTCTAAATCCTCAACGCCTTTTTCTTCCTGCATGAGTTCTTGGTATGCGCTTTTATCACCATATTCCGCAGCTATCTGTCTTTCCTGATCTATCTCTTGCTCCTCCATCTGTTCTACGTTCTCTTGTTTTCGAATGATCTCGAGAATTTCCTCTTCCTCTTTTTCTTCCTCTCTCATCTCACTGGCGAGCTCCATCAGCTCGTCAAGAGCCTGAATCTCTGTGTTAAGAATTCGTACTTGGTCCTTCGACAAGGTTTCAAGCTCGTCTAACTCTTGCTGTCTGACTTCCGCCGGATTTCTGT
>GL982569.1:800421-805274 GCA_000220355.1 Candidatus Nanosalinarum sp. J07AB56 | reverse complement strand
ATGCGCTCAGTGCTCCCGACAAGGAAAGCGCCAAAGAGCACCTTGGACAAGGCTTAGTCAAATACATGTCAGACAACAGAGACGTCAGAGATGAAATAATGGTGGACAATATTGACGAGTCGATCGAGAGAGAGGGCTATGAGAACGGTGTGGCAGTAGTCGGCGATGACCACGTAAAGGGGTTAGCAGAGAAACTCAGCGATAGAGGTCATGATGTGACATGCTTGAGGTACGAGATGAGGGATGACACAATAGACAACGAGGAGGGATCTTGGACCATACAGACCCTGGAGGATCTAGAGTAGGTCTAGGGTACATAGGCGTCTTCTCTGTTCTAAACCAATCAGGTGTCCTACCCTGACTGGGACACGCAAAGACTCGGGGTGTCGCCACCTAGGGGTTGCTCCAGTTCTCCAAGATTGGTCGTTCGGCCACAGTTGCGATTTGTCTAACGTAGTTTTTTGTTGAGTTTGAGATCACCGACACGGGAATATGTCGTCGGACTTTAGGTGACCGTGGCCCTGAGGAGTTAGGTGAGCACGTCGACGCCTGCGGAGCAACGGAAACTGGAAAATCATTTGAGTGAACACCGTGCTTCTGTATCAGTGGACTACCGAAAGTATCTAACTAAGAGAAACCTCGCGGCAGTGGTAGTGCTAATAGCGGCTCTTACTGGGCTGGTTTTCCAGCAGAAACTGGTATCGGGTGCATCTTGGATGGCAGGCACACAGAATCTACTAGTCGAAGACGACAGGTTTTCATCCGAGGCAGACAGAGCGCAAGGGACGCAGCGGGTAGCGAACGACACGGCGGTTATAGCCGAGCAGACTGCGGGAAACAACGGCTCTAAGTTCTGGATGCAGGAGAGCTACAGCCGGGAAATAGGCAACCTGAGCAGGATGGAGTACCGGGTTACGCAGAAGAACGGGACCGAGCCGCCGTTCAGCAACGAGCTTTACGATGAGAAGCGGCCTGGTATCTACGTGGACGTGGTGAGCGGCGCTCCATTGTTCTCCAGCAAGCACAAGTTCGACTCTGGCACCGGCTGGCCGAGCTTCTACAAGCCGCTCGAGCCACAGAACATCATAGAAAGGAAGGATCCCGGACCACTAGGAGACAGAGTGGAAATCGCAACCAAACACTCGAAGAGCCACCTAGGCCACCTGTTCGAGAACCCGAACACACCCACAGGACTCAGGTACTGCATGAACAGCGCAGCGCTGGAGTTCATACCGGCCTCAAACCTGAGTGAGAGAGGGTACGGGACGTACGCACCGATGTTCGAGCAGGAGTAGGCTCACGTCAGCTCACCCAGAATCTCTTCCTTGGTCGGTACGTCATATCCCTGGCTCAGCAACTCGCCGTTCACGAGCATGACAGGCGGGTGATATCCTCCCTTCAGCAGCGGTCTAGGGAAGCACGTCCAGTACGACCTAACTGCTATATCTATGTCTGCATCGCTCTCCTCCGCGGCCTCTCTCGCAGCCCTGTAGAACAGGTTACATTCCTTGCAGAAGCCCTCCGGTATCCTCACGAAACCCTGCAAACCCGATACCACGTACACCTCGATCTCAGCTCTTTCTCCCGAGAACGGCACCAGAGAGGCACTGAACTCGTCTCCTCGCCTTTCAGGTGAGATGCGTTGAACCAGTTGCTTGAACAGACCCATGGTTGACAACAACGAGCGTTGCTGAAAAGCAACGCATTAACACTGTGGACTGTCTACACGAACAAGAGAAGCGGAAGCATCAGAACCGTACCAGCCAGGATGCCGATGAGCAGCTGTTTCTTCCCGCCCCCGGGCAGTTTCTCACCTTCCTCGAGTGCCTCGGGAATGAACTCGGACAGGACGAGAAACAGCATCGCACCGCCCGCGAAGCCGAAGCCATAAGGAAGTAGCTGGCGGGCCACCCCCACGAACACGAACGCAAGCACCGCCCCCACGGGCTGAGGCAGACTCGAGAAGATGGCGGCGCCCACGAGCTTCCAGTTCGACACGCCGAGCCTCCGCAAAGGTATACTGGTAGCCACGCCCTCCGGAATGTTGTGTATCGAGATAGCGATGGTCATGAACACACCGAGCACCGGAATCGACAGGCCAAGTATCGGGAGAGACTCCGCGCCCGCAAGGCTCACGTTCGACAGGAGATCCGCGAACGACACACCTACTGCGACACCCTCCGGGAAACTGTGAACTGTCAAAACACCGAGAATCAGAACCATCTTCTTGAAATCCGCTTCAACATACTCCTCCGGATCCGTAGGGCTGAAATCGAGGAACTCTATCAACCGGGACGCACCCACCACCATCAGCGCGCCAACACCCGCGCCGGCACCCACCTCAACCAAGGAACCCGCGTTGAGACCTTCCGTAAACAGGCCAAAGAGTGAGGCCGATGCCATGATACCGGAGCGAACCCCCACAGACCCACGTTCCAGCGCGTCGAGAAATCGTCCTGAAAGAAGAACGGAACCGCGCCGAGACCGGTAGCCAGCGCCGTCGCAAGACCCGCAAAAAACACGAACACAACGTTCTCAACAAGCCCCACACAACAACCTCAAACCCCGCTGATTTAACGTTTGCGACCGCACAGCCGCGAAACATGGACGGAATCTACCTCGCAGCTTTCAGACTCCAAGAGGACGCCCAGATCCCAATATCAACGCTTGACAACCCGGAACTCAGGCCCGGTCTCTACGTTTACGTTGGGTCGGGTCAGAACGGCGTTGAACACAGGATACGCAGACATTTCTCGGAGGTCGAGAACACGCACTGGCACATCGACCACCTTTCCGCGGAGGCCGAACCCATCGGGGCTGTAGCGCTCGAGCTACCAGGCGTCTACGAATGCGTGATTGCGCGCGCAGCGGATGGAGAGGCCGTGGAAGGGTTCGGTTGCAGTGACTGCCGCTGCGACAGCCACCTATTCAAGCTTGTAGAGGAAACATGATACATGACAACTCTATTCTGGCATCGACAGGACCTGAGAACCCGCGACAACATCGGCCTGATACAGGCGGCGCAGAACGAGGACGCCGTACCGGTGTACGTCCGCGACCCATCGGTACACGGCAATCTCGGGGTCAACCAGAAGGCCTTCGTCGAACAGGGCCTCCAGAAACTGGACGACAAGTACAGGGAACTCGGGTCAGGGCTCGTGGTTTCCGACGGCGACACCGCAGAGCAGCTCCAAGAGCTCGCAGACAGTTTTGACGCCGACAACTTGCTGTACAACAAAGCGATAGATCCGCGCAGGAAGTCCGTGGCGAAGAACGTGGAAGAGGCCTTCGATGACACAGAGATAGAAACGAGGTCTTTCCAAGACCGGTTGCTGGTCGATCCGGGCAAACTGGAGTCGTCGTATCCCTCGTTCTCACAGTTCTACAACGACTGGAAGGAGGAGCCGAAGAAGTCCGCGGTCAGAAGCCCGAGAGAGGGAGAGCTCGTCGAAGTGGACTCCTCCGTGCCAGAGCCGTCGCAGCCGGAGGCCGACCTACCGGAAGCAGGGTACGACGGCGCAAACCAGCGCTTCACGAGATTCCTAGACAACAAGATCAAGCACTACAAGGACGAACGCGACAACATGAGGAACGTCGGTGTGTCGAAGATGTCGATGTATATCTCCAACGGCATGATGGGAATGCGAGAAATACTCGAGAGAGCCGTGCTGAGGATGGACGGCGCGGGAAGCGACGGCCGCAGGAACATCGCGAAGTACAGGAACGAGCTGGGCTGGAGAGAATGGTTCCAGTACCTGATGTACTACAACCCCGAGACCGTCCAAGAGAACTACAAGGACATGAAACCTGTGGAATGGAGGGACAACCCGGAACACCTCCAGGCCTGGAAGCGGGGAGAGACCGGCGTACCGATGGTAGACGCCGGAATGCGCCAGATGCTCAACGAGGGCTACATGCACAACCGCACCCGGCAGAACGTCGCCTCCTTCCTCACCAAACACCTCCTCATCGACTGGAGGGAGGGCGCCCGGCACTTCGAGGAGAAGCTCGCGGACCACGACACAGCCTCCAACTACGGATCCTGGCAGTGGAGCGCCTCCACCGGCACCGACAGCGTCGACGTCAGGATATTCTCACCCGTCAAACAGGGACGGAAGTACGACCCCGGAGCCGACTACATCCGGCGCCACGTAGACGAACTCGAGGAACTCGATACGGAGGACATCCACGGCTGGGTCAAGAAATCCGACCGCGAGCGCCAGCAGCTCCGAGAACAGCACGGAATCAACTACCCCGACCCCATAGTGAACTACGGCCAGCGCTTCGGAGAGGCCAAAAAGGTGTTCAACCGGGCGCTCGGCAAGGCCTGAAGACCGTAGCAGACCAAGGGAGCAAACTTAACAGTTGGCGACTCCATCGACAGCATGAGTCAAGAGGAACCCGGGGAACTACACTACGCCTTCTTCGACGAAACAGGTCCGCTCTACAACGGCGTGATGTCAGCCCGCAAGTCATCGGTGTGCGAGCGGGCCGTTGACTCGGACTTCATCCATACAGCACTCGAGGGAAACGGTGTAGCTGAGTACAACGAGCTTGCAGGGCACCGGAGCGAAATTCTCAGCGGCCAAGAGTATGAAGACTCCGATCTCCCGCCACTGCTCCAGACACGCCACGCACTCCTACCGAACCTCATGAACGTTACGTCCGTAGACGGAATGCCGCAACGCATGGAGAAGTACTGCGACACAGACTCAAAACCCGACTACCTAGGAGACAGCATCGACACCAAAGAGCTCTTTGACAACGTGAACGTGGCGGTCGCGGAATCTAGTGACCGTCTCTACGACATACTGGAAGAGCAGACCTCAGTTAACTGAGCGAGCCACGCAGCA
>GL982569.1:795211-797231 GCA_000220355.1 Candidatus Nanosalinarum sp. J07AB56 | reverse complement strand
GCCAAGTGCGATGTTCGGCGTGTTGAGGTGCGGCTGGAGAACCAAATGTACTAAGCATGTCCCATAAACGAAGAGGTGTATGCCTGGGGTGGACATCGCGGACGGCGAGTGGTGCGTGGCACGGCTCAGTCAGGACGGGTTCAGGTTCGATAGGACGGCGGAGTTGGAGAGCCTGCCGGAGGATGCCGTGATAGACATACCGATCGGCCTGCCGCAGAACTCAAGGAGAAGGTGCGACACCGCCGCCAAACAGATCCTCGGTCGCAGGCACTCCACGGTGTTCCTGACGCCGACCCGCGAAGCCGTCTACGCGGACAGCTACGAGCACGCCAACACACTGAACAAGGAGAAGGCGGGCTACGGCATATCGAAGCAGTCCTGGAACCTGACACCGAAAATAAGACAAGTTGACCGCGCTGTCCGCTCCGGACACACGCTGAAGGAGTCGCACCCGGAGGTCGTGTTCGCCAATCTAGCGGGCGAGCCTCTGCCATCCAAGCACACCGACGCCGGTCTGAAGGCCAGACAGACACAGCTAGAGGAGTTCGACCCCGCGATAGGCAACAAGCTGGGAGACAGCCATGACGACAGACTTGACGCCGCAGCCCTCGCCCTGCACCAGACTCTGGAGTTCAGCCCCATATCAGAGCCCGAGCAGGACGCAGAAGGCATCAGAGATGCAGATACTGACCCCTCAGTCACCATAGTCCGAAGCAACCAATCCACGTCCGGGTGTTGTACGACCCGCTGCGGCGCAGGGTCGCTGAAGCTCTTCTATCGGTCGACCTCTGTCAGTCCGACGGACTCGCCCTCCTCCAGCCTGATGTCGGTGGTGGACAGGAGCACGAAGTCGTGGCTCTCGGGTGGTCTGTGGAGCTTTCCGGACATCCGGTGCTGCCTCGCAACCGTGCCGTCGCTCATGTAGTAGAGGTGGATGTCGCTGTCGACGAGGAAGCTGTCCAGCAGCGGTCTCTCGCCCTCCAAGAACATCAAGGCCCTGTTTCTGCCGCCTGTCTTCAGACCCTTGAACATCTGCCACCGCGAGAGAGCCACCGGCACCTCGATGCGGCCCTCCTCCCATACCACGTCAACCGTTCTGTTCACTGACCTAACGACAATGGTGGCGCGACCTAAATATAACTGGGTTCCCGTTCAGGGCGCGACCGTTACCCGGCTCCGTCCGGGCAGAGGGTTCAGGTCGGCGTCCGCGAGTCTGGCGGCGGCCCGGCGGGTGTCCGAGGCCGAGTGACCGGCGACCACAAGGCTCTGCTGCCCGTAGGACGGCGCGTCCTCCAAAATCTGGATCAGGGCCTCTCCGGTGTCGTACTCCGATGCGGACATCGTCCTGTTCCTCGCGGCGAGCTCCCTTACCTGTGAGTTCGAGGCAGGGCCACCGACCAGGATGTGGTGCGCGTCGGTTGGGGCGGTCTCTGTGTCGAGGGCGCCGAGCTCGTCCGCACCTGCGAAACCAGGTGTCACAGGTTCGATCGACGAGTCCTCCGAACCGAGCACAGCACCAATCTTGGACTGAACCTCCGGGTAGCGGAACAGCAAGGTGTTCCGTTCGTCGGAGCCGAACTCGGTGTACGTGCCGAAGCGGTCGACGCCCGCGACGACGTCTTCCCGGGACTCGAGCTCGGAGGTCTGCCTGTCCGAACCGGAGTACGCCGGGGCGTCGATCTCCAGCTCGTCCTCGTCCGTGTCGAACGAGGCGGTGACGGTGTACGCCTCCTGCTCCCCGTTCTGCCTCTCCTCCTCGATGAGAACCAGCGCCGGCTCCGACGCAGGGAGACTGCTAATCAGGTCGTCCGGCAGGCCGTCGACATCCGAGCTGTCGGTGGAGAACCGCCTGACGGACGCGGTTGAGCCGCCGAACACCTTTTCACCGGTGTCGTAGACGAGGTCGCTGTCCGCGTCCCTCACCACGGTGTCCGAGTCGAACGGCTTTCCACCGTCACCACCCGAGTCATCGTGCGCGATGTCACCGGCGAAGTCGTCGATCTCGCTACCGGCGTAGTCA
>GL982569.1:792051-795191 GCA_000220355.1 Candidatus Nanosalinarum sp. J07AB56 | reverse complement strand
CCCGGGACGTAGTCCACAACCCGGAGGTCGTTTCGGACGACAACGGCCGATCCACGGCTCGAAGCATCAGGGTCGAGGTACACAGGGTCGTCCGCGCCGTAGCCGCCGGTGCCGTCCGCGTCGTTGAACAGGAAGGCGGCCGTGGGATCCTCCAGTATCTGACCGGTGTCGGCGTCTCCGCCGGAGACCACTGTCCCAGCGCCGAAGCCAGCGGACGGGCTAAGCCTGGCGTCCCCTGCTGCCACCGTGTCGGATCCGGAGTCCGGGGAGGTGAGGTCGAGGTAGACGCTGTCGCTCGCGCTGTAGCCACTGCTACCGTCGTCGACGAAGGCCACGGGTGGAGTAGGCCTTGAGGAACTGACCGGTGTGTCGGAATCAGGGAGCTTGTCCACGCCCGTCGTGCTGTCCAGCTGTCGTCCGACCCCGGTTCCGCCGAGGTCGTTGCTGGTTCCGCTTCCCTGGAACAGGACGATGTCGTTCTGTCTATCGACCCGGTGTCGTCCGCGTCCAAGACCACTGAGTCCTTCTCTTCCTCGTAGGTTCCGCTGCCGTCGTCGTCGTTGAACAGGATCGCGTCACCGGGAAGCTCGCTCACGTCATCGCCGGAGTCGGGGTCGCTGTCGTACACGCCGTTGGAGTTGGCGTCGTTCACAACGGCCTCGCCGTCGTCGTACCGGTTGTCAGCGTTGACGCCGCCGTCGTTGTAGGCGATGTCCGGCCCGAAGTTCCTGACTACCTCGCCGGCGTAGTCCTCTTTGGTTCCGGTGCCGTCCGTCTCCTCGACTACACCGGTGAGTATGTCGTCGCCGTCCTCGTAGCTCCCGCTCGAGTCCGCATCCACGTACATCTCCTGACCCGAGACGAAGGAGAACAGCTGCTCGCCCACCGCGACCGGCACCGGCCTCTGACCGGGGTCGTAGAACGCAACCCTGGCACCGGCCTCGGTCTCCACCGATGGGAACGCCGTCGTGTCGCCGGAACCCGAGGCACCCGTGTCCACGTCCACCGATCCATCCGTGTCGACCCCGGCGCCCTCGCCGTAGGCGTACTGGAACCTCGGATCCGGGTCGGCGGACACCTCGAAGAACAGGCTCTGGCCGTCCACGACCTCGGAACCAGCGTAGGCGCCATCGCCGCTCCCGAACTCACCGTCGCCACCAGGAACGGCATCCACATCGACCTCAACCCTCCGACCGGTGAAGGCGTCCTCCAGCTCGAGAACCGCGTCGTCGTCTCGCTGGACTCCACCGTCCGTGGTTGCGTCCCTGTCGACGTCCTCCACCCTCCAAAGGTGGCCGAACCCGCCGGCATCCGTCACGAAGTACTCGTCCTCCCTGACCGTGGAACCCTCCACCACGTTGATGCTGTCTCCGTCGCCATCCGCCAGCTCCAGACCGGAAGAGTTGCGGTGCAGGAACTCGGCCGCACCGGAACCACCGCCGACATCCAACCGAACCTCGAGCGTATCATCACCCGAGGTGGAGACCTCGACCGGGCCAACACCGGAACCACCGGACACCGCATCCGGGTTCAAACCCTCGAAACCGAACCTGTACGGCAACAGGTCGTGGCTGTAGCCACCTCCCTGCACGACATACTCTTCCTCGGTGTCCTGCGAACCTGTGTACAGGTCGATGGCCTCGAGGTCGGAGACCGTTCCGTGCAGCTCGCCGTACAACCCCCCGACCTCGTTCCCGCTACCGTCCTCGACCGCGGAACCGTCCCGAACAACGAGCTCGCTGGAACCGACCGCGAAGACAACCGTACCGCTCTCCCGACCCGTCAGGATGACCTCAGCAACCCTCACCTCCTCTCCGTTGACCTCGAAGGTGTCACCCTCGTCGACCTCCTGAACCTCCTCGTTCACCGAGACGACCGCGGAACGCGGACCGTTGACCGAACCCACACCGAACGTCACCTCCTCGCCGCCGACGGTGACCGTCTGCGAATCTGACCTCGACACGGACACCCGGTAACGGGCGCTCTCCAGACCAGGCGGTCGTCGGTGGTCTCGCCGGAGACGGTGCGCTCCTTTCCGAACAACGGTACTTGCTCTCCCCGTAGGTCTCGCGACGTGAGGTCGACGCCGTCCCCGAACTCCGCCCTGACCCGGAACAGGTAGTCCTCGGTGTCGGGGTCCTCCGGGTTTCTCACGTGGACAACCGGGTCGTCGTCCTCCCTGCCGTCCGGCTTCCCGAACCGCACCCTGTTAGGCGAGGGGTACAAGCGGTGCTCGATGCTAGTGTCGACGGAACCCTCCGAGAAGCTGACCTTCTCCAAGGCCGGGAGGCTGCTGGACGTGACGGCCTCCGTGTACTCGTTCAGGGGGTCGCCGAACCTGAGGTCGTTCCTCGCCGTCGAGAGACCGACGCCGCCGTCCACCGAGAAGCCGTAGGAGGTGTTCCCGGACGCGCCCCCGAGCGAACCCGCGATCCCGACGGCACCCGCCACATCCACCGGCGACGCATCCTCACCAACAACGATACTGGTGTCCACGCCCTCGAAAATCTCCGGGTAGTCACCGAGGTCTGTAGAACCCTGTTGCGCGGCACCCCCGACAGACACAACGACGGACAGCGCAACAAGAACCAAGAAGCGGTGTGGATTCACACGTGGAATGGCGTCGGCTCGAGGTTAAACGGTTGTGTCGGTTGTAGTCTGGTTCGGAGTCTTGTAGTCGGTACAGTGAGTGTGCAGGTTAGTATTGGTTTGGACTTGGGAGAGAGAAGAGAAAGTGAAAATAAGGGGATATGTCGTGGGTGGTCGGTTCGGACGCTTTACTGTCCGGTTCCGACCATTACCTGGCTCTGGCCAGGTAGGGGCTCGTCGCCCGCGTTCGCCAGCCTGTTAGCAGCCTGGCGTGTGTCCTCTCCGGAGAATCCGGAGACGATGATGGAGTTGGCTCCGTCCGCGAAGCTGTCCTCGACGAGCTGAATCATCGAGTCGCCTTCGCTGTAGTTGGCGCCAGCCATCGTCTTGTTGGCCTCCGCGAGGTCCGCGACCAGCGTGTTGACCGCCGGTCCTCCAACCAGGATGTGGTTGGTGTTCTGCCTCTGACTCGAAGTAACCTCCGAGTCCAGCAAGGCGCCCTCTGGGAATCCAGTCGGAGTCTGAGACTCGACTGAACCAGAACCGCCGCC
>GL982569.1:790912-792031 GCA_000220355.1 Candidatus Nanosalinarum sp. J07AB56 | reverse complement strand
AAATAGAGATGGAGGTTGGCGGGAAGGCTCTCCATGTAGTCACGGGCGTCCTTCCGATCGCTGCCGCCTATCTTCCCGTCGCCAGCGCCGAACATGAAGATGTCATGGTCTGGACCGTATCCCTCCCGGATTACATGCTCGTGGTTCTCTGTCAATATGGGAGGTCTCGAATCAGAGTTCGGGCCGTCAACATCCCCTCTTTCGGAGTTATACCTCTCGATGGAGCCCTCTATCAGGGCCTCGGAAAGCTCCAGGGCCGAGGCGAGGCGGGTGCCGCCGCCGGCGCCGTAGGTCAGAAACGCTTCCTTGTCTTCGAGCTCCAGTGCCTCGCTGTCGTGCGCGAGATAGGTGAAAACGGCGTTGTCATACTCTGGCTCCAAGTACTGTAGAAGCGGCGCTACCGCGACATCCACCAAGTCTTCCATGCCGCTCATGGAGCCTGAAGCATCCCTGTAGATGATGAAGAGCGCGGACTCATCTTCTTCCTCCTCTTCTCTACTTATGGTATCCCTGAACCTCTCGTCCTGAGGGCTCATCGGAACCGACACGTTGTTGTTCCGGAAAGCCTGTTTGAACTCAGTGGGCTCGTTCTCACTCTTCATCTCCTCAATGTCGCTGTACTCGTCTCTCTCGTCTTCCGGAACGAACCGCTGATGGTTGCTGTAAGTGACGGCGGCCTCGAGGTCGTTGTAGTTCACCTTGAAACTGTTGGCGCGCGCCCACTCAAACGCCTCGTCCGGACCCCAGCCATCCACCTTCAAGGCCTCGTAAACGTAGTCCTCGTCCTCATGTAGGGCTTGACCTCTCTTCACGAACTGTTTGATGGTGCGGTCCATGTCCCGGCGAGAGTTCGGACCCACGTTTCTGACCGACGGGTCAGTCTTCTCGACTGTCGCCGGCTCCTTGCCCTTCTGGAACTCGATGTCGAGGACGTCGTCCAGCAGGTCCCTGACCTCTTGGTTGGACAGCTCCCTCGTTCCGTGCGGGCCAGGGTCACTGCCCGGCTCGGACCCATCACCCTCATTCTCGCCCTCAGATGGATATCCGTCGCCGGAGGTATCGGATGCAGGTATCTCGAACACGTCGCCCTCCTCCGGCATGCCATCCTCGCCAGACACA
>GL982569.1:784389-785413 GCA_000220355.1 Candidatus Nanosalinarum sp. J07AB56 | reverse complement strand
TCGATGTCAGGGTTGTCGGAGCTGGATGATCCATCCCCGGTGCCGTCTGTGTCGTACAGGTCAATGTAGAAGTCAGTGTCGGATCCGGCATCTGCTATCTGAAAATTCGACGTAGTCGTCTTGTCGTTATCAGGAGTAACTGTATCTCCAGCGAGGTTTTCGGCTTCGGAGCTGTCCAGCTGCTGGCCTGCGTTAAAGCCTGCTTTGTTTGACACAAGGACGATGTCGCCTTCTGTTATGCCATTGCCGTCTACGTCGAGTACAACGGTGTCTTCGTCCGGACCAAAGGCCGTTCCTGAGTCAGTGTCTCCATCGTCGATGATAACTATCTGCTCAGAACTTGTCTCGAGCGACTCGCCAGTGTCAGCATCGGAACTCTGCACTGCTGTGAAAGTCCCAAGACCAAGATCGACAGTGGATAGCGTGCCGTCGGAGGACCCTGAGTTGACCGTTACCTGTGTCGTGCGGACGTCTCCGTCTTCGACTGAGGCGGGATTGCTGCCCTGGGTGTCGTAGATAGGCTCCCCATAGTTACCGCTGTTTCCGTCATACTCGTTCGAGTTACCAGAGTCGTCCTCGATGTATCTTTCTGGTGACCCACTCAGTTGTGTTAGGACTCCGGCGGTTCCGTCTCTCAGGACCGTGTCTCCGTCCTCTAGCGTCCCTGTCCCGGAAGAGTCGTCTACGACTGGCTGAGCTCCATCGAAGTTGCTTCCACTTGGACTAATGTAGCTGGTGGTGTCCTTGAAGGTCTGGTATACCGTGCCGTCGTCGCTGGGCGTCGAACTACCAGTCCGTGTCGTGATTGTGTAGAGATCGTCCCCATCGTCGTACTGGTTGTCGCTGTTCCCGTCGTCGATGTACGCAACAGTGTCTTGGAAAGTGTTGACCGTTCCGCCGTCGCTGACATCGCTGTTTCCATCGTGAACCTGGCTGACCTCCACGACGTCGTCCCCGACCTGGTAGCCTGAGGCGCTGTCTCCGTCGTTGGAGCCATCATCGATGAACGCGAAGCTTGTGATGC
>GL982569.1:779369-784369 GCA_000220355.1 Candidatus Nanosalinarum sp. J07AB56 | reverse complement strand
GCCCCTGTCCCTCCTGATGTCGAGGACTTCCTGAAGCTCCTGCTGGGCGCCGTGTGGAAGAGTGCCGTCCTCTTCGAGTGCCGGCTCCATCGTCCTCAGTGAGATTTTAGATCTGTTGGATGTCTCAGCGTAATGGGAAGACAGGGCGTCGATGTACTCCTCCCCCTGCGACAGCTCCTCGAGGAGCCCGGAGAGTGCCACGTCAAAACTCTGCACGACCCGGACTCGGCCGGAGACAGGACCCGCTTTACAGGTATCTGACACACCAACTAGGAGCGTTGCCGCAACGCTAGGGCTCCCTCGACTCAAGTTCATGGAGCTCCTCGGACGAGTAGAAGCCTTCCCTCGAGGACAGCCTGTAGATAACAAACATGCGGTCATGGACATCGAACGCCGCCCTGTGGTTTAACCCGGAGTCGCCATCCATCATCTTTAGCCTGAAAAGGTTTAGGTCTGTCTCGCCGTCAACGGGCGGCCCTACCTCGTCCATCTCTATCCCGTCCTCCGCAAGTGTGTCGACGAACCGGCGAACCACCGACTGTTGCTGTTCGTCGAGGCGGCGGAACTCCTGCAGAGCCTCTTCCACCCAGGACACTCTCACGGGCGGGCCAGCTCTAGCCGTCCAGGCCAGCTTTCCGCATCGCCTTGTCGTGGTCCACGAGCTCTGTGTCGTCCTCTTCAAGCCTCTCCTGGCGGCGGCGAACCACCCTCAAGTCATGGCTCCGCTGGGACTCCCTGATCTTGTCTCTGATGGCCTCTCTGTAGAACTCCGAGCGGCTGTTGTATCCCTCATCTTCCACTATCCTGTCCACCATGGTTCTCTGGTCCTCGCCCATACGGAATGCTTCCTGCATGAACCACAGCATGTATACCATGTGTTATACAGCCTCCGGTTCTACCGGAACCCCGCAGATCGGTGCGAGAACCTAAAGGTCCACAGAACGTGGGCTCAGTCGAGTTCCCTGGAGGTGAAGACAGCGTAGCTGAGGGTGAAGGCGAGGACGGTCTCCGAGAGCAGGTAGACTACGTAGCCGCGAGTGTCCCGGAAGGTCTGGGTCACGTCCGGCCTTATGTCGTACGAGTCGAAGTTCGAGCCCAGCATCCGCGACACGTAGTTCTGGTAGGAGGTCGTGGGAGACACCCTGTTGAGCGTCGTCCTCAGCTGCGTGCGCTTCTCCTCCCTGTCTGCGGAGGCGTCGGACGACCCATCCATGGGGTAGACCGCGTTAGCGATGATACCGGAGGTCAAGGGCGCGGACACGCACGCCAGCAACACGAGCGCAGAGGCCGCGAGACTCCTCCACGAGGTCGACAGCAACGTCGAGAACATCGTTCCGACCGCCGCGAACAGACCGGTGTAGACCACGGTCCCGACCCACGCCAGGCCAAGGCGCAGCAGCGTGGAACCCGTGAGCGGCAGACCGGTGAGCTGCATCCCCAGGCCGAGCGCCGCACCCATCGCGAAGAACAGAGCTACGGACACCAAGAACAGGTTGGCGATGAGCTTGCCGTTCACCACCTCGTCCCGGTACACCGGGTAGGAGAGCAGGAGCTCGAGGGTTCCGGACTCCCGCTCGCGCGCCACCGAGTTGTAGGATATCGCGACACCGAGCACCGCCGCCGCCAGCGGCAGGTTGAACCGCACCAAGGGCTGGAACACCTCTATCAGGATGACCTCGTCGGTGAACCGGGAGATATCCTTGCTCACCCAGACCGACAGCAGCGTCAACAACAGGAAAACAACGAAGACGCCGGCGAACTTCCTGCTGGACAGCATCTCGTTGACCTCTCGACGGGCGACCGCCCACTTCGCGTTCACCCCTCCGCAACCCTCATGTAGACATCCTCCAGGGTTTCCCTGGCGGGCTCCACCGACTCGATCCCGGCGCCCGCATCGATAAGCCTCCGCAGCACGTCCTCCGTCTCCCCCGGATCCACAACCACGTACCCGTCCTCGACCTCGGCGCCGACGGGCTCACTGGGTTCGCTGGAGAGCTGTATGCGCGTCCTCTCCTCCCGGCTTATCTCCTGCTTCGTGCCGGAGACCTGTATCTCCCCGTCCGCAAGGATACCGAACCTGTCGCACACCGGCTCTATCTCACCGGTTATGTGGCTCGAGACCAGGACCGTCACCTCCTCGTCCTCCGTCACCCTCCTTATCTGGCGCCGAAACCTCTTCTTCCCCTCCGGATCAAGGCCCGTGGTGGGTTCGTCGTACACCATGATGTCGGGCTGCCTGAGAAGGCTCTGCGCTATCCCGAGGCGCTTCTTCATACCCGTGGAGAACTCCTTCACCTTCCTGTCTTGGTCCTCCGCGAGCCCGACCTGGTCCAGGAGCTCGTCGGTGTCGGGGGGGCTGTCGACGAGGTCGGCGAAGAACCTCATGTTCTCCTCCGCAGTAAGGTTGCCGTAGAACGAGACGCCGCTGGGCAGGTAGCCGAGCTGGCTGCGCTTCTCACGGGAGAAGTCGAACTCCTCTCCATCAATCAGCACCCGGCCGGAGTCCGGCGTCAAAAGCCCGAGCATGCACCGGAACAGAGTGGTCTTCCCGGCGCCGTTCGGCCCGAGGAGTCCGTAGGTCTCGCCCTCCCTCAGCTCCAGGTCGACACCCTTCAACACCTGGATATCGCCGTAGGATCTGTGGATTCCACGGAGCTCAAGGCTCGGCACCGCCTCACCGCCTCCCGAGCTTCCAGTAGGTGCCCGCCATCCCTAGAAGGCTCGCCACGAGGATGCCTATACCGACGACGGAGAGGCCGGAGGTGGAGGCGACCGAAACCCTGACCTCCTTCTCCTCGGACTCCAGGTTTTCGCTGTTCACCGTCATCCTCACGAAGTAGTCACCGGGCTCCGCGCCCTCCGGCACCTCGACCTGCGTGCTGTAGAACTCCCTGGCGTCCGGAGGCAGGCTCTGGGCGGCGAGATTCTGCTCCCCGGGAGGCCCGTACTGCTGGAGCTCCCAGTTGTCCGGGGTATCGACCTCGACCCTGACCTCCTCCAGCGGGGCCTCGCCATTGTTCCTGATATCCAGTTCAGGTCTAAGGGTGTCGCCCGGCCGAACGGACTGGGTTCTCTCCTCCAAACGGACACCCAACGACCTCTCCTCGCGCTCCCCGCGCACCTCCAACGTGAAGCTTTTCGAGGCCGAAGCACCGTCCGAGGCAGCGCTGAACGTGAGGTTGTGGCGCCCGACCGGTGTGTCCTCACCTATCTCGACCGAGGGCTCCAACCTCCGCGCCTCCCCGCTCGGCACCTGGAGCCGCGACACGTTGAAACCCTGGTAGCCGTAGGTAATCGAGGTGTCCTGCGGCCCGGAGCCGTTCAGCTGGAAGGTCTGGTTCCGGGTGCCGGAGTTCTCGATACCCAGGCCGAAATCTATCGTGGACTCGCGCCGGCCTATAACCCTGTCAGGAGAGTCGGAGGACAGATCCACGCCAGAGAATATGTCCAGTGGTGTGTCGACCGTCAGGTTGACGGCCAGAGAGCCACCCTCCGTCCCGAAGTCGTTGACCGTGTAGCTCAGGTTCTCGTCCGCCTCGAAGCGCGTGGCCCCGTCCAAGATGTCCTCGTATCCCGTGATGTGTATGATGGTTTCCCGGCCCTCCAGCTCCTTCTTCACCAGCAGCCGCGGGTCTTCGCGCGTCGGAAGCGTCTCCTCGAACTCGATTTCGTACGGATCCAGAGACCTCGACTCCCCAAGCCGGAGCTCGAAAGTGTCAGACGCCCCGGCAGCCACCGGCACCGCAAACAGAACCGCCACCGCCACACAGAACCTCCTCATCACACAGACCTGACACCGGCACAGCCCGTTTTGTATGTGTTGGCGGAAACAGTCAATTCTCCGCCCCAGACCTCGAGAGCCGGTCCACGGCCACCGAAGACGTTCAGAGCGGCCTCAAACACCTGTGTAAACCCAGTTCGGATATCACCGAACAAGCCCTGAGACCGCGTCGCTTGAAATGCGTCTAACCGTCGACTCGTGGCGTGGGCATCGGCGGCAGTAGCGACAGGGTGTCTGCGATCCCGACAGCCTGGCTGATGCACTTGCGGTACATATCGTTCATTAGCGGGGCCTCGATGTTGTCCGTGAGCTGGCCGTTCTCCTCCCATTCCTCAACTATGGAGTCAGTGTCGCCGTTCCAGAGAACGTTACCCGAGAGCTCTATCGAAGCAACCTCGTCCGATTCATTCACCATGTACTGAACCGTGAAGGTGAATTCTATCCTCGCCACCTCCTCCTCGAAGCTAGAGACCGTAGCGGCCTCGATGCTGTCGATCACAGGGTTGTAGTTTACCTGAAGGTCTCCCCTCGCGCCCTCCGGATCCTTGTCACCAGAGATTGAATCCACATTGAATCCAACTATCATGTTAGAAACTTCCTTACTAACAACTTATATTGATGCTCTATGCGTTCGACGGTGATTATTGAGAACGTGTAGACAAACAAGGCTGGCTGGATAATCTACTGGCGGCCGCGGTGTGACGACAGCAGACTCTCCGGAAGCCTCCCAGGAGGCGACAGAAGACGTCAACGACCACGTTGTGACGGCGCCTACCGGTGTAGATTGGGGGAGGAAAAGGAATCAACGCAGGGAACATGGCGTAGATGCTCCCAGAAGCCCTGCGACGGGGCCACACGAGGATAATTAAGGGTAGTCAACACCTCATTGGACACATGGACCTGAAGGATGGAATGCAGAAGTACGGTGTGCTGGTGGTCGGACTGATGATAGGCGGGGGGTTTGCCTTCGGAGGTATCGCCCAGTACGCCGGGCTCACGGACAGCAGCGGAGGCGGAAGCCAGGGCGAGAACACGTTCAACACCTCGCTGCCTGCGGAGAACTTCGCCGAGCAACCTCTGGACAGAGGTATCAGAGAACAGCTCGGCACAGCCGCCAGGAACGGTGCCGTCATAGTGAACGCGTACTACGAAAACGAGTCCCAGCGTGAGCAGGTGCTGAGACTCAGAGAGATACCAAGACGCTTCAACAACAACGTGT
>GL982569.1:771474-774505 GCA_000220355.1 Candidatus Nanosalinarum sp. J07AB56 | reverse complement strand
CGGCAACGGCTCCGTTCCGGGCCTGTAGTCGGACGGCGGCGGAGAAGTCTCTGGCGAGCTTGCGCGAGACCTGTATCAGGAGTCCGATGTTCTCTGTGGGGATATTCTCCCTGACCTGTCTGTCCTCCATCTGGTTTCTAACATGCGTCTCGATGCGGGACTCCATCTCCTCGACCTGCTTCTCCTGCTGCTTCCGGGCCTCAAACAGGGATTCCGCGCGCTCCAGAAGTGTGTCGCCCTTGACAGGGTAGGCCTCCGGGAGGGCACCCAGGTACTCAGCCAGTATACGGGTCTGGTTCGCCAGGTTGTCCCTCTCTTCCAGGAACCTCTCTAGTGTGTCGAGGATGTGGTCTTCCTCTACGCTGTACATCTCCGTCAACCTGTGGACGGCCTTACGGTGGTTGTCGGGCTCCTCGGCGTCCAACAGGTCTGCTGCTCCGGCCGCGGTCTCGCGTATTCCGTCTACGTACTGTTCAGCGGCCTCGCCGGCGCGGAACCGGACTCTGACAACGCCGTCTTGGACTTTTTGGGAGCCCGTGACCGCTATCTCGTCGAGCTCCGAGGTCGAGGACACGTGGGTTCCACCACAGGCCTGAACATCCTCACCTATTTGTACGAGGCGGATGCTGTCGCCGGGTGGCGCACCGCCCTGGTATATTCGGAGTCCGAACCTGTCTTCGGCCTCGCGCTTCGAGAACCGCATAACCTCCACCTCGTGGTCCTCTATGAGGAGTCGGCGCGCCACCTCCTCTATCTCCATGAGCTGGTTGCGGTTCAGGGAGTCGTAATGTGTGATGTCGAGCCTGGCATCTTTCCGTGACTTGTGGGCTCCGGCCTGGTCTACATGGTCGCCAAGGACCTCTCTCGCCGCCGCGCCGACCAGGTGCGCACCGGTATGGTGTTGCATGAGCTGTCGCCGACGATCTCGGTCCACTTCGCAGGTCACGCCGTCTCCATGGTTGAGGTCGTGTTCCGGAACACTGTGCAGTATTACGCCGTCTCGTTCCTCGACGTCCACGACATCGAACTCTTGGTCGCCACACTGAATTGTACCCGTGTCGTGCTCTTGGCCGCCGCCAGTGGGGTAGAAGCAGGTTCTGTCGAGAGCAATCTGTTCCCCGCGCACGGCCACCACGTCCGCGGAGAACTCGGTCCTTTCTTGGTCCTCGTAGTATAGCCTCTTGGTGTCTGGCAGCTTCTCGATGTTGAGACCCTGTTCATCGGAGTCCTCGGCATCGGTCTCGGTGGAGGTCAGTCGGGTGTAGAGGTCGTCAGGCGGGTGTATGCCGTGTCTCTCCATCATCTCGGGTGTCACGCCGTGGCTCTCGTAGAGCTCGACGAGAGTGTCAACGTCGGGGTTCTTGAGGCTCTCTAGCTTGGTCTCTGCCTCCTCTCTGCCGGACTCGTATTTCTGGGACTCCGCGTCCAGCATGTCCCGGACCTGCGGTAGTTTCTCCTTCAGACCGGGGAAGACCAGTTCCAGCGACTCTGCGTGGATGTCCACCAGTTCCTCTAAATCCACCTGTTCCCAGGAGTGACGGCGCATCAGGTCTCTGGCCCTGCGGTAGACAACCCGGAGGTTGTGTCCGCCTCCAGCGGAGCCAGGAACGGCGCCGTCCGCCAGCGGGAACAGAAGGGCGCGGGCGTGTTCCGTCACGGCGTAGAGATCGGCGACCGGCCCCACCTCGCGTTTCAGCTCGCCTTTTTCGACACCGATTTCGTCCGCGATCTCCTGCCACACCTGCTCGATGTCCTCCACCTCATCGCGGTTGAGACGGGAGCTGTGCGGAAGAAAGCTCTGCCACGTGTCAGATTCGACGTCCACTCCGGTTTTCTCCTCCATGTATTCGACCGCGTCCGGCATCACACATCTGTAGCTGGTCTGGGTTCCGTGCGTGATCCACGTTATGCGCTCGTGTCCCATTCCCATATCGAGCACCTTCTGGTCGAGCTCTTCGTAGCCGTTCTCTGTGACCGAATAGAACATGTATACCTGGTTGAACAGCTCCAGGCCTCCGACGAAGAACTCCATGGATGCACCTAGGTTCCCGCCGCCAGCCCACGCGTCCTCATGTATCACGATCTCGGACTTCGGTATCTCAAGGACCCGGGTCGTGAACTCGAACATGTCGCGGAAATACCTCTCCTGGTCGTAGTCTTCCTCCCTGAAGCAGGTCTGGCCGATGTGGTCGTGGAGCACGTAGTGCCTTCCCGTGATTCCGACGTTGTCGACGTCGTTGAACCGGAGAGAGGGCTGTGGTATGACGAGTTCCTCTGCCGGGGGCTCGCTCACGCCCTCCACCACATGCGGCTGGAAGTTCGAAATCGAGGCAATCGTGAAATCGAGGTCGTCCCTCCACCGCGCCAGCACCGGGTACCGATCCACAGGTGTGTAGCCCCGCTCCGACATGAAGGCACGGAACTCCTCCCATGCCTCCTGATAGCTCAGGGTCTTTTCGGTAGGTGAATCCTCGATGAAGGTGTATCCGCTGCCACACTCCGGTTCACCACACACATCACGGGCCTTGGAGCTCCAGAAGCCACGGCCACACTCATCACACGTATCCCTCGAAAACTCCTTGTCGTCCAGGACATCTATAGGGAAGAACCGTTCCGGCTCGCTGGAAGCCTCCTGCCTAACCTGGGATTTCAGTTCGTCAACATTGGTCATATCAACTCAAAGGTGACCGTGATTTAATTGGATGACGGGCGCGGATGCACCCGTCTAGATATGCGTTCAGCCCAGCTGGTCGTAGACCGCGACGAGCGTTGCCAAGCTGAACGTGGTCGTGATGGCGCCCGGAATAATCTTCAGTAGCTCTAGGACAGCGCCCTGACCGAGGGCCAAGTTCAGTGGGGCAGTGGCTGCGAAGCTGAACAGTCCTGTTATTATGAACGTCAGGAGTAGTGTGACAATGATCCTGAAGCGGTTGCTGCCGATGAAGTACCTGTTGAAGAAGCCTGAGTCGGGATTGGCGTCGTTGGATGTCGCCTGCCAGCTGCTCTTGAACCCCTCGATGAAGCTCTGATC
>GL982569.1:770188-771454 GCA_000220355.1 Candidatus Nanosalinarum sp. J07AB56 | reverse complement strand
GCTAGCTCAGTAGGCGTGGCGGGCTCTCTCAAGTCGACAGTCCCGTCTGCATCTACGTTTTCGAGGACAAGCCTGTCCCCACCATCCTGGTCACCTATCTGTTCAGCTATGGCGTCACCTTGGTCAAGTACTTCTGAGTAGACTTGGGGACTAGATGGCGGTTCCGAGACATCAGGTTGATACTCAAGTGACGCTGTGCCATCACCTCGAGCAGTAGCTGTTTGGAAAGTGTCAGTTGATATTTCGCCATTCTGCCATCTCTCAAAAAGACCTTCTCGAGTTCCAGTGTAGATGTACTCCGAGCGTGGCTCCCCATCATAACCTAGCTCAAGTGACGCTGTGCCATCACCTCGAGCCGTGTACGTCTGGAAATATCGCGTCGACACCTCACCGTTCTGCCACCGTTCGAACAGGTCGTCCTCAGTGCCGCTGTACACGTAATTTGAACGTGGCTGTCCGTTGTACGTGGGTACAGAGTCGTCGTTATCTGCGGCATCATTGCCACCGGAATCATCGAGCTCAAGTGACGCCGTGCCATCACCTCGAGCAGTAGCTGTTTGGAAATATCGCGTCGACACTTCGCCATTCTGCCATCTCTCAAAAAGATCTTGTCGAGTCCCAGTGTAGGTGTACTCCGAGCGTGGCTCTCCATCATAGGTAAGTTCCGGGGCGTCTGTGCTGTCAGACTGCTGCGTATTTGTACCTTGAGCCGTCGCCAGCCCGGTGAGTAGGAGGATTCCGAACGCAAGAACCAATTTGCGTGTCGGTTCTGTTGTCATGTTACAGTTATTTGCAGGTAACATTTGTTTGCCCTACAGTCCTAGAAGCGAGAGAATCGTTCCTATGATTCCCTCGTCTTGGTTTTGTGTTGTGTCCTCTGTGGTCTGATTTTGGTTGGAGGATTCACTCGGTGGTTGGCTTTGATCAGTTGGCTCTTGGGTTTGTTCTGTTGAGGTCTGGGTGTTTTCGTCGTCTGATGGTTCGGGACTGGGCGGCGTGTTGTTCGAGTCGCTCTCGACTTGGGGCACTGGTGGTTGTGACGCGGCCATCGAACTGAGTGTCATGGTAGCTACGATTGCAATCGCTAATTTCGTTGTTTTCACAATGTTTCACATCTAAGTTATCGGGTTTATATAAAGCAGGCATGGTACCCACGTTCGCAGTTCGAGCCTCAGCAAAAAGAAACTGGCAAACGATGCTATTTCATGGCTCTCGCAAACGACTCGTCGCCATCAATGTACTGTGCTGTATAACCGAGGTCTCAAG
>GL982569.1:767712-770168 GCA_000220355.1 Candidatus Nanosalinarum sp. J07AB56 | reverse complement strand
TGAGCCCCACCCAGCCCACGTTGCGGGTGAAGTGAGATCCCTTCAAACCGGAGATCGAGCCCTCAAGCGACCTAATGGCACCGATGCTCCCCACTATCGACAGAACTATGGCGCCCGAGGTGCTGAACCCCGCAAGCCACAGCGGCATCTCCAGCGCCAGCGGGAAGCTGCCCGACATCCCGGCTCCGGCCGACGAACCCACGGTGGCGGACGGCGGGAGCATGCCCGAGAGCTGATCGCTGATGGCCTTTCCGAAGGTGCTCCCAGTAACGGTGTTGAGCAGGCTTACGACAAAGAACAGCGCCGTCACCTGTGCGCCTGTAGAGGATACAGTTTTTTCGACTGCGGTCTTCACAGCATCGGCGATATCGAGTGTCATACGGTGACAGTGTGTCACGGCGTTTTTAAATGCGGGCCTGATACCGGGCTTGGGGGCGCCGCACAGTTTACAACTGGACAATTGTTAGGCAGCGGTGGTTTCAAGTCTGCGTTGGGTTCCGTGATGTTAGTTGCGTCTCAGCTGTTGAATTCTTCTGATATGTCTACGTTTTGCTTCTCCTGTTCTGTAGCCTCAAATACTTCTTTCTCGGTGTAGCCAAGCAAGCTAGCGACGACGTTGTACGGTATCTGGTTTATGCGGGTGTTGTACGTAGTGACGGAGTCGTTGTAGAATTCTCTGCGGCTGGAAATCTTGTCCTGTATATCGGATATACGCTGTTGAACCTTCTGGAACTGCTGGTTGGACTTGAGCTCCGGGTAGTCCTCCGCTACAGCGAAGAGGTTGCCTAGCATACTTCTCATCTGTTGATCGGCCTCCGCTTTCTGCTTCGGAGTGGACGCTCTTTGAACCTTCGTTCTCTGGCTGGTAATGTCTTCGAGAGTCTCCCTTTCGTAGCTCATGTACTCCTGTGCCGTGTCAACCAAGTTAGGTATCTCCTCGCTCCTCTGCTTCAGCAGCACATCAATGTTGCCCATGGACTCATCGATGTTCTTCCGCAGACGTACCAGCCCGTTATAGATTACGACAGCGTAGCCTCCAACCACGAGCGCAAGCAGAACCCCGAACGTCAAGAGCACTGGATTGTCAGTGAGCGCCATGGTTAGGTGGAGTCATTTCGTCCTTATAATAGGTACATGTACAGTATTGCGTAGCATGCCAGAGCTATCAGGAGGCCTAGAGGTAGAGTGATTCTGTGCCACTTGGATAGGTCGTTGGCGAGCTCGCTCTCTGTCTTGTCAGATATTATGTACACCGGTGCCTTCCCCTCCCTGATCTCCTTGACGCCGGAGGCGGTGTATGTGGAAGCTTCTCCGAAGACGTAGAGTCTGTCGCCAGGCTCAATAACTTTCTGCTTGTATCTGCGGCGGTTGCCTCCAAACAGACCGTCGTGTTCGAAGTCGACCCCGGGTGAGCTTCCAATAAACTCCTGAACTTCCTGCGAAGGTTCTTCATTTCTATCTGTTCGCGCGACCTGATGCCACTCAACCTCTAAGTCCGCCCCGGATGGATCGACAGCAGCTGCACCTGTATCGTCCTTCACAGCGAATAGCTCCTCTGTTCCCCCGAAGTCAACCGTCTCCCATCTGCTGTTCTTGCCCCTCTGCTTGTACTCCTCAATCTTGTACTGGTACGCAACACATTTCTTTTGGGAGAAAGGCGCTTGGAAGTCCTGCTCCAGCCTCTGTGCCGTACCCTTCACCTCGACGTCGCCCGACGCCATAGAACCTATATCGGACGTGGGGGTGTCGCGGATAAATCGGAGGAGCATCAGGTCATTGAGACCCTTCCATATCAGCGCGATTCCTGCGGCGAAACCCGCTACCAAAAGACCGACCGTTTCGAATGGGTCGCTCACTCCCGAGAGGTCCAAAGGAGTTCCTACAACCAAGAGAACCAGAAGTATCGCGGCTGCGACGCCGAAGGGCCAGGGAGCGACGGCAATCGACGTGTTGCTGAGATAAGCCCGTACACCCGTCAACACCATAGAACCATATCGCCCGTTTGGTGGATGTATGCCAAAAAAAGCAGGGTCGTGGCAGGACGCTCACGAAGTGTTCCGGGTCCTGGAACCGGATTGTTGGCTACACCTGTACGTAGGGATCACCTCTAAACCGTCAATGCTCGATGGTTGTACTCTACCGAGAGAGTCATCTGCTGTACTACTCTACGTTAGAAAGAAAAAAGGTCGTTGGAAGGCCTCAGAACATGTTTCCGAGTCCTTCCGCGGCGTCGTCATCGTCGTCGCCGTCGTCCTCCTCTTCTTCTTCCTCCTCTTCTTCCTCAGCCTCGTCGGCTTCGTCAGATTCGGAAGGAGCAGGTGCGGCTCCGCCCGTGGCGACCGCGGACTCCATAGCCTCTTCGATGTCCACGTCCTCAAGGGCGGCGACGAGAGCCTTGATCTCGCTCTCGTCGACGTCGAGATCTGCCGCTTCCACTACAGCCTGGAGGTTCTCCT
>GL982569.1:765904-767662 GCA_000220355.1 Candidatus Nanosalinarum sp. J07AB56 | reverse complement strand
TCTGTAAAGGGCTGGAGACTCCAGAGACCGTGGCGCAGGGAGAGACATTTGAACTGGAGGTATCCGTGGAGAACAGCGGCGACGCAAGGGGCAGCACGTCTAACGAGGTTTTGGTAGACGGAGAATCGGTCTCCACATCTACGGTACAAGTTCCGCCGTCGTCCTCCGTATCCACGACGCGCGAAGTAACCATAGAGGACCCTGGCAACTACACGGTGTCGGTAGCGGATCTAAGCTCCAATGTCACAGTCAGACCAGAGGCCACAGAAAGTCTACGCGGTAGCGAGAACAGCGATTCAGGACCTCTTCTACCACTTATTCTAGGCGGTCTGTCCGCACTGCTCTTTCTTTCAGCTATTGGGTTCTACCTCTACACGCACAGCGAGAAAGGAGAGGAATCAGACGGTGAGGGAGATTCGTCCAGTCTCACCGGAGACCCGAGAACGGAGCGGCACGGCTATGACCTGAGCTACACGGACGACGAGGACTAGACACAACACGCGTATACTGGTGTGGGCGGTTCAAAGCAGACCGGTCGCGTCTTGAGAGCTATTCTCTTCCTCCTCGTCGAGACTGTCCAAGCTCTGCCTGTCCACATCGAAGTAGTCTAGAAAGTAGTCAGTGACGTCAAGCTCGCTGCTTCGACCCTTCTTCTCCTTCTCTAGGAAACCGCGCTGCACCGCCTGCTTGATATGCTGGTACGCGCGATTGCCCCGCACCTCAACGATGTCGCTCTGCATCACAGGAGCGTTGTGCGCCACGAGAGACATAGTCCTAAGAACGCCCTCGGAGAGGTCCTGGTTCGGAGCCAGATGCTGGACGTGCTCCAGGTGCTTGTTCGCAGCCCTGAGTTCGTATCCCATCGGCGACTCCACCAGCTCCAAGCCGCGGCTGTCCTCGTCGAGGTCATTGCGGAACTCGTCCAGCAACATGTCCACATACCCCATCGACCCCAGGTTCAGCACGTCCGCGATGTCCTCCTTGTCTCAGCGGTTCCTCCGAAAGATACAGCGCTGCCTCGAGCCGGGACTTCTTGTCCTCCATAGCCCAAGACTTGCTATAACTCCATTAAATGACCATTCCTAATACTGATAAGCCGATGCTAGGATACTTTGATTATGGACCGAGAAGAGTTCCACGAGCACCTAACAGAAAACGTTGAGCAGGATCTCGAGGTGCTTAAGAAGAAGAACCAAGACTACTCGCGGGGTGAGGATCCTTTCCAAAACTTTCGACAAGTGGAGGAGAAAGGCCTAGTTTCTGTGGAGGAAGGAATCGCCGTCAGAATGAGCGATAAGTTTCAGAGGATGGTCAACCTAATCGAGTCAGGGGAAAGAGCTGTAGAGGACGAATCTTTATCGGATACGCTAAGCGACCTCAGAAATTACTCCAACATCCTTCAGGTTTATATTGAACACGAAAAGCCTGGTCAGGACCCGAGCGTCTCTTGAGGCTCTACCTCGAGATCTCCGAGAAACTCCTCTTGTATGCACCTTACCTTCTCGTCGTCCTCCAGCTGTAGGACGTGTAGGAACTTCTCGAGCTTCTCCTCCGGCTCGCCTTCCTCCACAAGAGTCTCGAACTCCACCTTCTGCTCGTCGGTGGTTGAGACGAGGTTGCCGAGGCGGGACAGGAGCGAGTCTATCTTGTCTTCCAAGCTCGTCTCATCTATACGCATGTTCTCTCCGACCTCTTCGGTCTCCTCCAGCCTCTGTTCCCGGCGGTGTTTGACATCGAGGGCGTCCCGCAGCGACGACT
>GL982569.1:760644-765854 GCA_000220355.1 Candidatus Nanosalinarum sp. J07AB56 | reverse complement strand
GTGGTTCGCGAGACCAACAACAACGGCCAAGACGTGCTTGTGTTCGCCTTCGAGATCTCGTGCGAACAGACGAGAGTGGGGGTGGACGGGGAAGAAATTCTGGACTACCGCTGGGCCAGCCCGCGAGAAGCGCTCGACACAGAACTCCGACTTGACAACCGCCGAGAGGTAATACAAGCGTTCGATGAGGATAGAGTCGTCGACGACTCCATACTGCACGAGAACCTCAAATCGAAGTGACAAAGTTATACACAGGTATCAAGGGTTTGAGGGCCCGCATCGACGCGGAGGGGAGAACCAGGCTCGCCGAGGAGAGCTCGACACCCTCAGTGAAAGCATTCGCCGAAAACCACGGTTTCCAGCCCCAACAGGTCTACTCGTGGAGGAGCAGAGACATCGCGGTTCCCGTCAGGCTGCTGGAGGCAACCAGCGTGGAACCAAATCATATAGTGAGCTTAAAGGGCGCTGGCAGAAGCCTGGAGGTCAGAAAACCGGAGCTACCTTTCAATCCGTCCAACGAGCTGCTCACCCGGCTACACGAGTCGGTTCACAGGGACAGGAACGCGGCACCCATGTACATGACAGACGATCGAGGCAACCTCAAGAGGTTCCGAGAGCTGCTAGCGGAGCTCGGGGATGTCGAGACCACAGCTTACGACAGAGAGGTAAGATACCAGCTGCGCTACCCCAAGTTCCTAGACAGAATACTCAGAGACAGAGAGTTCAAGCCGGTGTTTTCAGCGCTCGTGGACGAGAACGGCTCGGTAGGAGAGCGATATCTGAGAGCCAAGGGAAAGACGGTTCGAATCGACGAGTTTGAAGGAAAGCTCTGCTCAATGCGGAACAGGTACAGACTCGCAGCGGCAAAGGGCGACGCACTGTCGGAGAAGATAGAATAGAGAGGTGCCAGCGAGTGGGCTCGCGCCGGCCCTACTGGTCAGTGTTCTCTCTGTCGGTCTCGCTGTCCACTGCTTCTGCGCGCGACCTCGCCAGGGAGATGGAGTCCTCGATGGTCTCCTCGCTGGGTATTCCTCTGTCGGTGGACAGGCTGCGGGCCTTCGAGACAGCCTCCGAGACAATCGCAGGTGCGGTGGTCTCGTTGACTACTCCGGCGTTGACCGCAAGACGGAAAGCGGCTCCGGCACCTGCCTCGACGTCCTGGCGGTACTGTTCTTCGTCGATGTCGAGCTCCTGCTTGTCGAAGATGTTCCCGTCGCTGTAGGCGACCTTGAGATCCAGTCCTATCTCGAGGGGTTCGATACCGAGCTGGTTCAGGACCTCAACGGCATCGTCGTCTATGGTGTCGCCCTCCTCCAGCATCACGGTCTCCTCCTGCACGTGGATGCTGCCGTCCTGTACCTGAACCTGAGCCCCGAACTGCTGGAGCTTGCCGAGCATCGGTCCCGGACCGATTCCCGTGTCGCCCTCCGGAATAGTTATCTGATCCGGCGCGACCTCACCGCCCTGTGCCGCCGCACTGGTCTTGTTCTCATCTATGAGTCTGTAGAGCTGGAAGGGAGACTTCTCGGAGAATATGAGGGCTGGCTGGAGCGCTGGGTTCTCCAGCACCGCGTCTATGCCATCCTTCTCGGCTTGGTCGACAGCTATCTCCATCAGCGTCTTCCGCACCATACGGACAGAAGCGAACTCGCTGAGCTCTCCCTTGATCTCTTGGAGCTGGCGTGCCGGAAGACTCTGCATGTCCAGAATGCCAACGATGGAGTGGCTCTCGATCATTTCCGCCGTGTTTTCGACAATTTCTTCCTTGTCGCTGCGGGTCAGTTGCTTGGGCTTTGGCTGAACCATCAGACCTCCACCTCCACGGGACTGCCCATCGTCGTTTTCAGCAGCACCGATTTGATGTTGTTCGCGCCGTTCGGCATCTCACCGGAGACGAACTCGTAGACTGCCTCGGCGTTGTCCGCGACATCCTCCAAGTCAAAGCTCTCCTCTCCAACCTTCACCTGTAACAGAGGGGTCTTCCCTGATGCGGACGGACACGGTGTTCCTCAGTGATTCAATCTCCTCGGTCGGGTCCTCGCCGGGCTGCATCGGGTCGGGCATCATGTCGCGCGGCCCGAGTACCTGTCCCAGCTGTTGGCCTATCTTGGGCATCAGAGGTGCTTCCGCGATGATGAACGAGGACTCGTCGGCGAGATCCTTGGCCTGATCGGGTTCATCGAAGATGTCCTCCAGTTCTTCCTCCGTTATCTCGCGGTCCGCGGAGTCGGTGGCGTTCACCAATGTGTCGCCGATGACCGCGATTCTGACCTCCTCGTCGGGCCGGTATGGAAGCCGGAGGTCGTCGTTTAGACGGTTCTCTGGGTCAGAGAGATCCAGTCCCGTGAAGTTGACTACTAAGTCCACGGACTCGGTGAAGTTCCTGTCCTGTGCCTCTTCAACCGCTTCCTGCACTGCTTGTTCAAAGCTCATATCTCTTCCTCGCTGTCGAGCCTGTCATCGTACTCGCCGTCTCAACCGCTTTCTGGAATTCGTGGGCGTCGCTCCCATCGACTGTAACTCCCATGGACTGGGCTGTGCCCGCGACCTCCTTCACGCATCCGCGCAGGTCGTTTCCCAAGAGGTCGGAGGACTTCGCTCGGGCGACGCTGCAGAGCTGCTCGAACTCCATGTCCGCCACCTTGTTCTCATTGGGTTCTCCACTACCGGATCTATGCCAAGCTCCTCCATCACCAGCTGCGCCGCCGGAGGTGTTCCAACCTCAACCGTGTGACTGCCCGTGTCCTCGTCCACCTCCACGGTCACCGGCACCTCCATGCCCTCAAATCCGCCTGTTTCCTCGTTTATGTCCGCAACAATCTGCCCCACATCAACACCCTCGATGGGCGCAAGGCTCGGGCCAAGAGGTGGCCCGGCGGACGCCTGTCCTCCTTCCACAAGTAGATCTACTGTCTCTGTCATTATGCTTTCTTCCTCACCGTGTCGACGTCCACCGTCGTAGGTATCGGAACCGCTGCGTCAAGCAACTCGATAGTGACCTCGCGGTTGGTGTCGTCGACCCTCGTAATTTTCGCCTCCTCGCCCTTGAACGGACCTCCGATGACATCCACCTTGTCGTCTTCTTCGAGACGGATGTCTTCCTCCTCCTCGTCCAGATACTTCTCGATTTCCTCTATCTCTACCTCTTCATCTATGTAGCCGTTTATCTGCCTGACCGCCGATCTGAGTTCCTGGAGATCGGACTCCGACCCCTCGATAAACACGTATCCCCTGAGATCGCTCGGGTGGAACGCCGCGTTAATACCCAGGTCCTTGTTCTTTGTCTCCGTCTTTATCGCATCTATCGCGGTGGATTCGCGGCCTCGCGTCGTCCTGGCTGTGACTATCATACCGCTCCCGGAAGCAGATTGGAGACGAGGTAGAACATCATCCCGAGTCCGCCAATGATGATTATGCCGGCTCCTGTGACCTTTGCGGACATCGAGAACTCCTCGCGGTCTGGTTTGTCGGATATTTTGAGAACTCTCTTGTACTCATTTAGCTTGTTCCTCGCCAGTATTGCTATTTTCTTTGGTTTTGTCTCCATTTTTGGTTTTAACTCCGTAGCAGAAGGGAATCGCGAGGTTGGTGCTCGTCAGATCTCCCTCCCACCTGTCAAGTGGTGCTGTCGGGTGTCTGTGCATTGGACCTCAAATATTAAAAGTGGCTAAGAGGTGACTGACGATGGGAGCTGAGGTATGAGGCTCTGTTCCACATTTTCGTCGGTGTTTTCGGCGGAAGCACACTGGCCACTGTTGACTCTTTGGACAAGTACCTCGCTGCATTCTTCAGATATATCGGTGGCTGCGTCCACGTAACTCGGGCTTGAGCACACGTCCTCTACTTCACTGCTGCACCTGGCTTCGTTTGCCACGCTCTCCGTTCCGCTGGTGAAGGTCTGGATACCGGAGTTGGACGCGGCGAGCACCGCCAGCGCCGCAACCGCTAGGACAATGAGAGATATGGGTATAGCGAGCGTCTGGTTCATCTGCTCGCCTGTTGGAGCGTAGTGTCAGTGATTTTCGTGGAGGTCGCTGGAACGTATCACAGGGATGTCCGGCCTTCGGTTCTGGGTTTGTCATCTTGACAGCGCCTTCGCTAGCACCTGATTTTTGACCGACTCAGGTATAGGACGGCAGTCCTCCGTGATTTCGCCGGACTCCATCTCTCCAGCTATTGTTCTGTCATACTGGGTGTCACAGTCCACAGATTCTTCGGCTTCCGAACTCGAAATCCCAGGAACAACATCAGACACCACCAGAACCACTGAAACAGCCAGAAGACCCATTAGGATGACGGCAATCCTCTTCTGCCGGTTCATGGTTCTTCCCCACAGACCCTCTGACTTTCAATATAATTCGTATCAAGAACATCCCGGCAGAAGCTCTGAGGCACGTCCACGTTCTCGGCCTCCCCTCCCTCCTCAAAGAACGCCGGAGCAATCTCAGACCCGACACACTCACCAGCAGTCTCCAAGTCTTGACCCAAAGACTCAATGTCATAATCATTAGAATTACAGAACTCAATCCAAACAGGTGTATCCGGTGCAGCAACCTCAAAGCTCGTCTCCGTCTCAGCACCACCCTGAACAATATCCTCGATGAACGGCAAACCGCCCGCAAAGGTCTGCGGCACGACCTTGGCGCTGTACTCGCCAGAATCCGAGGGCGTGAAACTCAAGTCAGACTCCTGCTCCTCACTCACTTCCTTAGACTCCGAAAAACTCTCCGGACCAGAAACCTCAACGACATAGCCGTCCTCGGCGAGGGACTCGGTTACGTCCGCGCTCACAGTCACTGATGAACCGACGGAAGGCGACTCAGGGTCAATCGCCAAATCATTACCACCAGAGCTCCCTTCATCAGAACCCCCTTGCTCTATTGACAATTCTATTGTATCTTGAGAGGTATCCCCGTTTGTAAATTCAGCCACCACCTCAACAGTGTACGTATCTGGCTCGGCATAGTCCTGATTGAACGCCTGTGGCGCATTGGTGTCTGCGGGAGTACTAACGGAGTTACCATTGTCGAAGTCAATCTCATACGTGTCCACAGACACACCTTCCGCCAGATTTGGGTCGGCCACAAACTGCACCTGCTCGCCTGTAGAGGTAGGATTACTCGTACCATCGACAGTCAGATCCACAGTGGAGAATGAGAACTCAAGTCCTCGCTGAAACGCCGTTATTACAGCTTGCGCCTCCTCACCAG
>GL982569.1:759258-760624 GCA_000220355.1 Candidatus Nanosalinarum sp. J07AB56 | reverse complement strand
GGGTATGCTGGTGTCAGATGCTGGAACGGTGTTAATTGTAACAGTACCACAGTTTTCTACCTCTTTCACTTCGCCATCGTCCCGAAATCTCATGCTCAGTTGGTATTCTCCGCTCTGAATTCCCGAGAAATCCAGTTGTTCGATGAAACCTGCCTGTACATCGGAGTCGAACGTATTCCTTCCTATGACATTGTTGTCCAACATGGGTTCAACGGTACCTCCTTTGTTTAGCGAGAGGGTTACAGCCGGTACGTCGATTGTGGCGCTTTGGGCAAACTGAATAGCGCACTGTGAGACGAAAGGTTCATCGGTTTCCTCGCTGGGAGCAAAGGAGTTAGGCGGGGAACTGTCTTGACTAACAACGTTCACGGTCTTAGAAAGAGTATCTTCAGCACCCTCGCCTCTCGGGAGGTCGTCGTATACCGTCACGGTTACGGTGTGTTCTCCGGTTGTCTCGAACGACTTGGTGACGGATGGTTGGCCTACGGTTTCACCGATACCATCGTCGTCGGCGTCCCAAACATAGTCTGCAACTTCACCGTCTTCCGCCACGCTTTCCGAGGCCGAAAATGTTATGTCCTCACCTACAACAATCTCACCTTCTGAATTCTGGCTCTGTACTGTTATTGCTGCATCGACCCCCTCCTCGCTTGGGACATCGGAAGCCGCCTCTTGCAGTGCTGAACTCTCACATTCCAACGTAGCTATCTGTTGGTTATCATCATAGTATGGAGTCCCATCCGACACGTAGGCTTTTACTCTAATAGACTCGCCCTGGGCTCTCTGGAGGTCTGTCTGTTCGACATCTGTGGATATCTCTTTGGTGGTGGAGGATGTAACTCCGACGCCGCTCTTCTCAGCAAAAACCCAGTTGTTCAGCGACCCCTCCCAAGTGAATGATAGCTCCTCCTCACTTGTCTGTTCATCATAGCTCGCACTAATTGTGGCCTTAGCGGTTCCAGGCGTGGTGGATTCATCGAGCGAGCAGCTGACGATTTCGACATTCTGGACACTGTCTGCTGGAGCATTCTGTGAATAAGCAGGCTGGGAAATCAGGACGCATGCGAAGGCCGCATACCACAAACGATTCATTATGGATAAACACAGCATCGACTTCATTTAATGCTTTGCATGCTCGCTGCACACAGGACTGCATGCAGACTATGCTCGGGGCAGAGCACAGTAGTCTACAGTTCTTCAGTTGGCGGTTCACCGCTCCGACCGCATCACATCACAACCGGCCGTTATCGGTATCATCTTTAGCAAGCCCTACCTGATCCACTGGTTCCTTCAAGTCAGTCCCTGTTTATGTGGCAGTAGCGATTGGACGCAGGTAGAAAGGCGCAGTCCTAGATTAATGCAATTG
>GL982569.1:751267-759238 GCA_000220355.1 Candidatus Nanosalinarum sp. J07AB56 | reverse complement strand
CTCTCGTTCGTCGCTGTGGGTCTTCTCCGGGCCGTAAATCTGTGGGCTTTGGACACCGGTGACGATTATCATAGAACGCAGCGTGGTGTCCATGTCGTCGCGTATCTGGGCCCCCCAGATAACCTTCGCCGAGTTGTCGAGTTTGTCGGACACAGTGTTGACGACCTCCTGCGCCTCGTTCAGTGACAGACCCTCTCCACCGGTGACATTCACCAAGGAACCCTTTCCGCCGTCGATCTGGACGTCCAGCAGTGGGTTGGAGAGAGCCTTCTGGACGGCTTCCGTTGCTCGGGACTCCGTGTCACTTTGACCCATACCTATCATGGCGATACCTCCCTCGCCCATGACAGCGCGGATATCGGCGAAGTCGAGGTTCACCAGCCCTGGCTTTGTAACGAGCTCGGTTACGCCCTTGACCGCGTTCACGAGTATTTCATCTGCTATCTTGAACGCGGTGTTTAGGGAGACGTCCGGTACGATTTCTAGGAGCTTGTCGTTCGGTATGACTATCAGTGTGTCGACCGTTTCCTCCAGCATTTCGAGGCCGTATTCGGCGTTCTCGCGGCGCTGGTCGCCCTCCATCTCGAACGGCAGGGTAACGATTCCGACCGTGAGCGCGCCCTCTTTCTTTGCCTGCTGGGCGATCACCGGGGCGCTGCCCGTTCCTGTTCCACCGCCGAGGCCGCAGGTGATGAAAACCATGTCTGCGCCTTCAACTGAGCTCTTGATCTCTTTCTGGCTTTCCTTCGCGGACTCCTCGCCAACTTTGGGGTCTGCACCGGCTCCGAGGCCTCCGGTCAGTTCCTTTCCTATGAGCTCTTTCCTGTCTGCTTTAGCGTAGAGAAGGTCTTGTGCATCGGTGTTCATAGCGAGGGTTTCGCAGCCCTCGATTCCGACCTCCACGAGGCGTGATATCGTGTTGTTTCCGGCACCTCCTGTGCCGATGACCTTGATTTCGGCTTGGCGCTGTTCTATGAGTTCGCGGAGTTCCTCATCGATTTCGTGTTCTCCTTCTTGTTGGGGCACGTTACCATCGTCTTTCCGCCTTGCCTTTTGGATTCTTTCCTCCATTTTAGAGACTCCCTAACACGATACGCAGTTGCAACTATTTAATGCCTTGTGGGTGGCAAAACCGGTTTACGAGCCGGAGCCCGGTTCGCCCGTATTCTCCACCCGCTCCTCGTACTTGCGCATCGCCTCGTCGAACGCCTCTTGCGCGTCCACGTCCAGGCTGCCGCACACCATGAAGAGCGAGAACAGGAGGTCGCCGATCTCGTCCTGCTTGACTTCAAGTTGTCCGGGTTTCTCGCCGTACTCCGCTGTCTTCGTGGCGTCCTTCGCTATCTCTCCGAGCTCCGACACAAGATCAAGTAGCCTGAAGGGGGTCGGGGCGTCTAGGTCGTTCTCTCCGCGAACTCTTCGGCTCTTCTCTGTTGCTCTTTCATTCCTCGAACTCGACGTCTTCTAGGCCTGTGTATTCGAGTATCTCGTTGCGGACTGTGTCTTTCAGGTGCTGCGGTATCTCGTGGTCGTGGTCGTGCGTCACGGTTGCAGTTCCGTCCTCGAAGGATATGTCGCCGTGCCCGAGGCGGTACGAGAAGATGTACTCGGCCTTCTCCTCGTTGTCTTCCACCTCTTCGACTACCTCAACATCGTACTCGAGCTCTTGGCCTGCGAGAGGGTGGTTGAAGTCGATCCTGACGCGGCCCGACTCATTGGACAGAACTCGGCCTCTCCGGTTGCCTATCATCAGCTCGTCGCCCCTGCGGACGTTGTCTATGCCCTGGCTCTCGAACTCGGACTCGCGATAGACATCCACGTCCTCTGAGTCACGCTCGCCGTAACCCTTCTCGGGCTCGACACTCACGGTCTCGGAGTCTCCGACCTCCATCTGTTCCACCGCCTCCTCCAGTCCCTCGATCACGTACTGCTCGCCAACGAGCACCGGGGCGGGCTTGAAATCTTGGTCCGTGTCGAGGTCGTTCTCGTTCGCGACCTCTTCGCGCGAGGTATCGAAGACCTCTCCATCGGTTTTCCCTGTGTAGTGTATCAGGACGAGTTCGCCTTTCTCCATACAGCTTCGTCACCGCGGAGTAGCGTTTTAAGCCTACTACAGGACTGTTGTACATGAACTGGAGAGAGTCGCTTCCGGAGGATATCAGGGAGTCGCTGGAGGAGATGCTGGAATCCACGGAGAGCTGGGGAGAGTCGTTCTCCAGCGCCGACAACCCAGGTGCGGCACAGCTGTGGACTGCGGTCGCTCTCCTGCACCGCAGAAACAAGAGACTGGAGGATCTGGTGATGAGGCAGCGCGGCGCCCTGAAAGACCTAGATGTGGATCCCGAGGAAGGTCTGGACGACGAGGTCAGCGACACCCTAAGGAACTACTGAACAGCCTACTCAAGGACTATGGCGGGTCTGCCCGGCTCCGATCGACTGGCCTTTTGGTGTGAGGAGTCTCCCGCGGTCTCGACCTCTATGTCTGCGTCAAACTGATCGGACATGTATTCTCTGTTGTCCTCCAAAGTATCGAGCTCGCGCCGTGTGGAGAGGACGCGGTTTGGGAGGTCGCCAGGACTGTCTATGTACGACTCGAGCCTTTCCTGGACGATTTGACCCATTTCTTGCCTTCCAGCCACTAAGTCTTCCATCGCCTCGCCGAAGTCATGCGTTTCTTCCAGTACCTGTTTCATGTCACGGAACAGGTTGCGTTCGTCCTCCTCAGCAACGATGAGCCTGACGGTTTTGAAGCCCTCGACCATGTCGGAGACCTCTCGGACGTCTTCGACCACCGAGCTGAGGAACTCTTCGGCGGCCTCTGCCTCCTCGTCTCGGAGCTGTTCTTTGGGCTCTGGGTACGGTTGTTCGGCGGCCAGCGCGGAGTGACCTGTCTCGCTCCAGATTTCCTCGCACACGAAAGGAGTGTAGGGAGCCATGAGCGTAACCTGTGTCTCCACGAGCCTGGTCGCGACCTCTGGGTTCATTTCCTCCACACGGTTTCTGTACTTGTTCGCGAGGTTGTTGAGGCGGAAAAAGGCTGCGAGGCCTGCCTTCCGTGTCTGGAACTCCTCCAGCCCTTCGACCGCTTCCCGCTTGATCTCCTGTAGCTTGGACAGCACATATCGATCCACGTGGTTCTCTTCTTTCCTGTCGCCGGCGCCGTGCATCTCCAAGCTCCGGCGGTAGAACTGCTGCAGCTTGTCCTTGTAGTTCTCGACCTCTTCGCGCCTCCAGTCGAAATCCTCCCACGGCTCCACGGATGTGAACAGGAACAGGCGAGCGGTATCGGCTCCGAACTTCTCGAGGGCCTCCGAGGTCAGTTCCACGTGGCCCTTGGAGCTGGACATCTTCTGGCCCTCCAAGAGACCGAGACCCCACGTGGCGATGCCGCCGGGCTGGTTGTCCTCCGAAAATAGTGCCTCATGGTGGAAAGTCATGAAGGTGAGGTGATTCTGCACCAGTTCGTGTGCAGAGGTTCTCCAGTCCAGAGGATACCAGTACTCGAACGACTCCCGCGCCTTCTCCACGAGTTCCAGGTCAATGCCGGTGGAGTCCGCGACCTGCTCAGCGTCGTGTTCACCGTTGAATACGTGGTCGAAGAACTCCGGGTCTAGGTTCTCCGGCTCTACATCGCGTACGATGTGTGATATCGTGTAGAACGCCATGTAGATGGTCGAGTCGGACAGCGGCTCGACTATGAAGTCGTCGTCGAACGGGAGCTGGGTTCCGAGTCCGTAGTTCCTGATGCACGGCCACTCCTCCAGCCAATCGACGGTGTGGCGGTACTGCGACAGCTTGTTGTTGGGAACTATGTCCATCTCGTCGAACCGGTTGTGAACCCGATCCTTCCAGCCGCGGTCGGCGTAGTCAATGAACCAGGAGTCCTGGAGCGAGACTATGACCTTCCCGCCACACCGGCACTTCACCGGCTCCGAGAAGTCGTGCATCGAGTCGAACCTGCCCATGTTCTCGAACTGCTCAACCATCCTATCCTTGACCTCCGAGACCTTGTCGCCAGCGAAGTCCTGGCAGTTCGCGTTCAGCGTGCCAGAGTGAAACTCCTTCTCATAGACCTCCTCTGTCGCCTGTTCCAAGGCCTTAACGTCCTCTTGGGACTCGATTCCATGGTTCTCCACGGCGCGTTCCGCCGGGAAGCCATCGTAGGCATCGACGTTGATTACACTCTTTGGCTCTATCTCCCTCACAGTCTCCGGTTCGACGCCGTACTCCCTAAGCGTATCGGGGCTCTGCTTGAGATCCTGGAGCGATATCCAGTCGTACGGTGCGTGTGCCGGAACGGACATGACGATACCGGTTCCGGAGTCCGGATTCACGAACGACGCGGGGAGGACGGGCACCTCCTCGCCGGTCACGGGGTTGGCGGCGGTCTCGCCGACCAGTTCATCGCCGTCCACCTCTCCCTTGATTGCGACCTCGCGGTCCTGGAAATCCATCTTCTCCGCTGCCTCCCGCGACAGCAGGTGCTCCTCGCCGTCTACCTCCGCCTTGACATACTCTGCGGACGGATCGATGTGGATATGTGTGACGCCGAACACTGTCTCCGGCCGCAGCGTGGCACATGGGATCACGGTGTTGCCGTGCCTGAACCTAACGAGCGTGTACTCCTGTTTCTCTGCGTCCTCGCCCTCTAGGAGGTCGTGGGTAGTGACCGGGTTTCTGTCGTCGAGGCAGTACTTCACAGGGTGCTTCCCTCGGTCGATGAAACCTTCGTCGCGGAGGCGCTTGTACTGCCACTCGATGAACCTGTTGTAGCGGTCGTCGTTGGTGGTGAACTCGCGGCGCCAGTCCACCGACAGACCCATACCGTCCATACCCGGCTTGAACGAGTTGTCGATGAAGTGGTTCGCGAAATCCATCGGCTCCTCCATGGCCTCAAGATCCTCGTCCGGGACACCGTAGACATCGCGGAGCACATGGAGTTGCTGCTCCTCTCCGTCCTTCAGGCGCTCCAGAGCACCTACAATGGGTGTGGAGGTGACGTGCCAACCCATTGGGTAGAGGACATTGAAACCTCGCATCCTCTTGAACCGGGCGATGACATCCGGAAGACCGTAGCTACGTGCGTGTCCCACGTGCATCCCTCCGCTCGGATAGGTGTAGGCAGATGTTATGTAGAACTTCTCTTCGTCGGAGGGCTCCGGCTCGAACAGACCTTTTTCGTCGTACTCCTGCGACCATTTCTGTTGCATCCCTTGGAGCCGGTTCGCGAACTCTTCCTCTGTCACACCACCGGTTTTGAGTGCAATTAATTTGAATCTGAACCGAGCCGAGCCGGACGGATTATAAATAGGAGGCGAGAATTCCTGTTACCGTGACCCGGCTAATCTGCGTCACAGGTGGAAAAGGTGGAACCGGCAAGACCACGGTGGCCTCAAATCTGGGTGCCGCGCTACAGGAGTTCGGCCGCGACACCATAGTCCTGGACGCCAACCTTACCAACCCCAACCTCGGCTTCCACCTGGGAATACCGCTGTACCCCAACACGCTGCACGACGTCCTGAAGGGGGACTCACACATCACGGAGGCAACGTACATCCATGACTCCGGTCTCCGGGTGGTGCCAGCAGGACTTTCGATAGAAGACCTCGCGGACACAGACCCCGACAACCTGCCGGACGCACTGCTGGATACGGTAGGTGACCCGGAGTTCGTGCTTGTGGACTCGGCCGCAGGCCTGGGCAACGAGTCCATATCGGCGATAGAAGCATGCGACGAGGTAGTGGTGGTCACCAACCCAAACCTACCTGCAGTGACTGACGCCTTGAAAACCGTGAACATCGCGGAGGAATCGGGAACCGATGTAACCGGGGTGGTCGTGAACAAGATACAGAACAGAGAGGACGAACTGGACGCGGATGAGATAGAGTCGATGCTTGGTCACGGAGTGCTGGCGGAGATACCTGACGACCCTGCCGTCCGAGAGTCGCTCTCCGTAAAGAAACCGGTCATCCACCACGAACCCGACCACCATGTGTCCGAGAGATTCAAGGGTGTGGCGGCAAACATGGCGGGTCTGCAGTACGAACCGGATCTGTCCGGACCGGGTCTGCTGGACAGAATCAGGGAGAGAATCGGCGATCTCTAGTCCAGAGGCGGAAGCCATGTGTTCCCGCACCCTTTTTATTCAGGTACGGCTTGATTCCAGTCTGTGACTAGAATAGTATCGGTGGTCTCCGGCAAGGGGGGTACAGGCAAAACCACCGTAACCTCGAACCTCGGAGTAGCTCTTCAACAACAGGGAGAGGACGTCTTGATAATAGACGGAAACTTCTCCGGCGCAAACGTCGCCCAGCACTTCGGGCTCGGGTTCCAGAAGATGAGCCTGAACGATGTCCTAGGCGGGGACGCCTATGTTAGCCAGGCGGTGGCGAAGCACCCGACAGGGGTGTCAGTTCTACCCGCCTCGATACTGGAGTTCGACGCCAGCGCCGACAACCTGAAGCATTCAGTCCTCGACTTCCTAGGAAACAAGGACTTCGTGCTGATTGACGCCGCCGCCGGAACCGGGGACGAGGTGGAGGCAGCGATAGAGGCGAGCGACGAAACCCTGCTCGTGACACAGCCAGAGCTGCCATCCCTCACCAACACGCTCGGTGCTAAGAAGCTGGCCGAGTCACACGGGACGAAGATATCTGGCGTGATACTGAACGGTGTCAGGAATGAGAAGGCGGAGGTCGAGGACCACGACATCAAGGAGCTGCTCGATGAACACATCATCGGCAGGATACCAGACCATCGACATGTGCGCGAAGGTATAGCGCTCAGGAGGCCTGTAGTCGACCACAAACCAGACTCACCTGCCTCACACGCAGTACAGGACGTGGCCTACAGAATCAGGGGCGAAACACCGCCCGAGAAGACGCCAGTAGAAAGACTCAGGCTCGGAATCAAGAGACTCTCGCCCCTGTGACGGAGTTCTTCCACGCATACGACATCCGCGGTACATCCGATGAGCTCGGAGAGAAGGAGATGCTCAGGCTCGGGAAATCCTATGGAACCTTCGTTGACAAGGACGAGGTGGCGCTGGTGCACGACGCCAGAAAACACTCGGAGAGACACACACAGGCATTTACAGAGGGATTGACATCTACAGGAGTCGACGCGTTGGTCGGGGGGCTGGAGCCCACGCCCGTCGCGTACCACGCCGCATGGAGCCGCGGCATCCCGGCGGCCGCGATCACGGCGTCACACAACCCACCGGAGTACACCGGTGTCAAGTTCGCCTCGCCAGGAGGGGTCGCGCTCTCAAGGGAGGCGGGCATGGCAGAAATACAGAGAATCTATGAGTCCGGGGAATTCGACGAGGGAGATGGAGACGCAGACGAGGTGAATCTGGGGGCAGGATACACGAACCACCTTTCGTCGGGGCTGGAGTCAGACGCGGGCGTGGTGGTGGACGCCGGAAACGGGGCCGGCGGAGAGAGAGCCAGGCAGGTGCTGGAGGAGATAGGTTGCGATGTCAGGATTGTCAACGCAGAGCCGGATGGCAGCTTCCCGGACCATCTTCCGGACACGGAAACTGAAAGACTAGAAGAGGAAGTGGAGAATGAGCTCGGAGTCGTCTTGGACGGAGACGCCGACCGCGCGGGTTTCCTCGTGCCCGGTCACGGAGAAGTATCTCCGGACGAGGCAATGGCGCTGTTCGCCGAAGAGTGTCTGGACGGCGACGGAGCGGTGCTTGCGGACCTCAGGTCATCAAAAACCGTTCGGGGAGAGGTCGAACGCAACGGCGGGAACTATTTAGAAAGCCGAGTGGGCCACACCTTCATCTCCGAGAGAATACACCAAAACAGCGACATCGTGTTCGCGGGAGAGCTATCGGGACACTACTACTTGCCAGGTCTCCAGGTTCCGTGGGACGACGGGGTTTTTGCCGCCGCACTAATGGCCCATATGCACTCTACCACGGACCTGGCGAAGAAGCTCCGAGAGCTACCTCAGCATCCGGCG
>GL982569.1:749979-751247 GCA_000220355.1 Candidatus Nanosalinarum sp. J07AB56 | reverse complement strand
CACTCTGCTACAGACCTAGCAAGCAGGCTCCAAGAGTTACCTCAACACCCGGCATCGCCGGAGCTCAGGCCTGACTGCCCGCACGGCCTCAAAGAGGATGTGATCGAACATCTGAAGCGTGAGTACTCTGACCACGAAACCTCGACCAAGGACGGCATCAAGGTACACTTCGAAGATGGATGGCTGCTAGTTCGGCCCAGCAACACTTCTCCAAAGATGAGCATCAGATGCGAATTCGACACCCAGGAACGCGTGGATGAGGTGCTCAGACAGACCAAGGAGACCGTAAACAGGTACGTGACCAGGCATACCTGATGACGGACAACACGCCCGGAACTCAGGTACCGGACAAGCATCTCGATGTTTTGGAAGTTTTGGTAGAGAATGTGTCAGGTGACTGGGCGGTGACAGGAAGCACGGGCATGGCACTCCAGGGGATGGATTTGGATGTGAACGACCTTGATATTCAGTCGAACGGGCCGGCAGCAGACCGGCTGGCGGAGTTCCTGCGCAGAGAAGGCCATGTCTTGGAGACCTTGAGAAGTGTAGAGAGCAAGAAAATGTCGTCGCGGCTTGGATCATACGAGCTCATTGGAGTTAAGATAGAGGTCATTGGAGACCTGCAGAAGAAGGTGGACGGAAGCTGGGGGAAAACGGTCGATGTGACTGAGAACCTCAAGAACGTGCGGGTAGAGAGCAGAAGTATAACTGTACCGGTTCTCCGGCTGGAATACGAAGAGCAGGCCTACCGGAAGATGGGGAGGGAGGAAAGAGCTGACGCTGTGAGAAGTTTCCTCAGCAGATGATGAGTCTTATATTCGAGCTGGCAGGGGCTGTTGTGTGAGCTTCAGTGTAGAAATCGACCATGTCTCCAGCCACGAGAGGAGCGTCCAGCGCCTGCCACGGCAGAACGAACCCGGGTTCTCAAAGAGAGGTGTCGACCTCGACAATGTGAGAGGGGTATCGGAGGATCGGAGTCACAGCCACCTGGTTGTCATCGGTAGGGGTGGCGCGGTCACAGCTTCAGGGCGCTGTACTACTCTCTCATAGAAGAGGTGGATGTCGATGTCAGGCTGGTCACCACGATCGATCCTGACTACCTGCAGAGGCTAGGCAGAGAGCTTGAGATGGAGGAGACGCTCATCTGTGCAGTCTCGAGCTCCGAGAGCCCTATCGGTGTGCTTGAGGCCACAGACTTCTTCGTAAGCAAGGGAGCCGACCTCGTGACGGCATCCAGCGACGGATCGCACTCAGCGACTACTGCTCGG
>GL982569.1:735314-749959 GCA_000220355.1 Candidatus Nanosalinarum sp. J07AB56 | reverse complement strand
CACTCTGCTACAGACCTAGCAAACAGGCTCCAAGGGCTACCTCAACACCCGGCATCGCCGGAGCTCAGGCCTGACTGCCCGCACAGCCTCAAAGAAGATGTGATCGAACACCTGAAGCGCGAGTACTCTGACCACGAAACCTCGACCAAGGACGGCATCAAGGTACACTTCGAGGGAGGAGTGGCTGCTGGTTCGGCCCAGCAACACTTCTCCAAAGATGAGCATCAGATGCGAATTCGACACCGAGGATCGCGTGGATGAGGTGCTTAGACGCGCCAAAGGAACAGTAAATGACTACATAAGAAACAGTAGCTGAGGTCGCAGTTTGTCGGGTATGGGTGATGCGACATTACCCCGATATAACTCTGAAACCAGCACATCACGCCCCTAAAATCATGGCGGTAACACGGAAGCAGGTGCTACCGGCCGAGATGTCCTGTCAATCGGAGAAGGGTTGGCGTCACGATGACTTCATCAGATGAATAATGAGGCTTATATTCGAGCTGGCAGGGGCTGTTGTGTGAGCTTCAGTGTAGAAATCGACCATGTCTCCAGCCACGAGAGGAGCGTCCAGCGCCTGCCACGGCAGAACGAACCCGAGTTCTCAAAGAGAGGTGTCGACCTCGACAAAGTGAGAGAGATATCGGAGGATAAGAGCCACAGCCACCTGATTGTCATCGGCAGGGGTGGCGCGGTCACAGTCTTCAGGGCGCTGTACTACTCTCTCATAGAAGAGGCGGACGTCGGTGTCAGGCTGGTCACCACGATCGATCCTGACTACCTGCAGAGACTTGGCAGAGAGCTCGAGATGGAGGAGACGCTCATCTATGCGGTCTCAAGCTCCGAGAGCCCTATCGGTGTGCTTGAGGCCACGGACTTCTTCATGAGCAAGGGAGCCGACCTCGTGACGGCATCCAGCGACGGATCCGCACTCAGCGACTACTGCTCGGAGGCAGGAGGTGAGAGCCTGGACACACAGGATATTCCTGGGCGGTTCTCCGGATTGACGGGGAGCGGTCTCGTGCCGCTGGCGCTCGCGGGAATCGACCCCTTAGAGGTACGACATGGAGCAGAGCAGATGTACACACAGGTCTCGCCCGAAAACCAGTACAACCCCGCTTTGAACCTGGCCTCCGCGTTGCACAGCCTCGATGACCAAGGCTACGCCGAGGTAATGGCATGCATATACTCAACCCGGCTCTACGGCTTCGGCCCATTCATCAAGCAGCTGATGCACGAGACCGTCTGCAAGCACCAGAAGGGACAGACGTTCCACGCAGAGCACGGACCGGAGCTACACAGACACGCCGCACAGAGGCTACTAGGAGGCCACCCAGATGTCGCGCCGCTCTTCATATCCACCGACACCCATGAACGCGTCGAGCACTCCTTCGACACCGATGTAGACGTGGGCGGAAACAGTGTGATGTCTCTCAACAAGCAGACGCTCGGAGACAGCCTCAACGCAGAACTGGAGGCCATGAAGTCAGAAGTCGAGAACCTCAATAGACCATCAGCACAGATAGAGCTCAAAACGCTGTCACACAGATCCGTCGGCAAGCTAACAGCGTTCCTCCAGTACCTAGCATACTACTCCGCACTTATACGCGACGTATCCCCGTTTACACAACCAGACATAGAGTCCCTACAGCGCCGATCCCTTGACAACAGGTTCTAGCCAGGGAGCGAGGGTATAGCAACGATTCCAGCGCTGATCGACGCCAAGCCAACAGCAACGCCGACCAGCGAAAGAACGACCGCGGGCGCAGACATCGCCGCCGCCGCCTCCACCCAAGAAAGGTCGTGAACCGACTTGAGGCCGCGAACCTCAAGAGCAAACAACGCCGGAAACGCAAGCAGATTCAGACCTAACACACCGCCGAGAACACCGACCGGAGCATACAGACCGAAAACCTTGTACGTGAGCTCGTATCTGCCTCCGCCAAAGAGATACACAAGCGGGTGAACGGTAGCGGCCGCGACAGCAGGGCCTACCAAGCCTAAGGCACCTCCCAGACCAACAAGAGCAGGGAGGTGCGCGAGACCAAGTAAACCGAGGACAGTCAACTGAACCCAGACTACCAGACCCCAAGCTGCTCCGGACATCCCCGCCACCTTCAGCGGGAGGGAGAAACCATCCTCGACACTAGGTATCTGCTCGCCCGGCGACCTCAGTGAAGCAGCCAGAGATGCCATAAGACGATATAAGAGCGGTCGCTTAAGTTAGGTGGCGGCGCAGGAAATCTATCCACGCCGCCCTCATGCTCTGTTCTGCGGCGTCGGAGAAACTATGTCCCTCGCCCGGCATCTCGTGGTACTCAACCCGTGTATCGAGAGAGCTAATCGCCTCACGGGTCTGCTGCACAGGAACATACGAGTCACTGGTTCCCTGAAACAGCTGAAAAGGAACAGACACATCGACCGAGCCAAAGCTGTACCGGTTCAAGTCCTCGAACAGCGGTTCTCCAACCCTCTTACCGGGCAGGAACTCAAAATCCCCGCCCCGCTCGACCCGAACCCTGTGGGCGTTCATAACACGATCTAAGAGCGCCGGAGACTTCACCGTAACCAGCCCCGGCTGGAGCTCTTTCAGTGAGAAGTACGCTACCTTTGCTCCGAAACTCGCGCCGAAAAGCGCGTATTCCTCTGGTTCAAAGTAGTTTACGACCGAGACAAGATCCTCTACACGAGAGCTGAGGGTCTGTTCTACGAACTCGCCCGTGCTTCCGCCGTTCCCGCGGAAATCAAACCGGACAGCGCTGAAACCGTTCCGGGCGAGGAAGTCGGCTCGTTCCCGGTGACCTCCCTCCTTGTCGGATCCGAAGCCGTGGCACAGGAAGACACACGGGTCGGAGCCCTCTCCATGGCGGACGGCCTCGACCGCCCCACCGCCTGAACCGATTCTGTGGCTATCCATGTAGCAGTAACTGCCTATTCACAGACTTATATCATAGGAGAGACACGCCAATACATAGTGTCCTTCCCAACGAGAGACAAGGACTCGCGGAAAGGCGATAACGGGAGGGTGGGAGTGATAGCAGGTTCGAGCAGGTTTACCGGGGCGCCCGCTCTCTGCGGCCAGGCGGCGATGCGCGCTGGAGCCGACCTCGTAAAGGTGTTGACATCCAAGTCTGTGAGAGATGTCGTGGCTGGGTTCTCGAAGGACCTGATAGTGCAGAGCTACAGCGGGAGGTTCCTGACGGAGGAGGACGCGGACAGACTGGGAGATTTTGCGGAGTGGGGTGACGTGCTGGTCGCGGGACCGGGTCTCGGAAGGCCAGATCCGGAGACACTGAGAGATGTTGTGGACAGCCGGAGGTGCGTGTTGGACGCCGACGCCATACACGAGACCGTCCTGGAGGCAGACCTGTCGCACGCCGTCCTGACACCTCACAGAAGAGAGGTAGAGAGGCTCGGAGACCCGGAGAGGTTCGCTGCGCAAACAGGAGCTGTCATCCTGCTCAAGGGGCCGACCGACAGGGTGTTCTCTCCAGAGGGCCTGGAAGTGGAGATAGAGCGCGGCGACCCTACTATGACAGCTGGTGGTACTGGTGACGTGCTTGCAGGAGTGGTCGGCGGCCTCATAGCTCAAGGCATGAGTCGGGTAGATGCGGCAGAGGCAGGTGCGCGAGCAAACGGCATGGCCGGAGAGGAGGCGGCCGTGGAGTACGGAAACGGGGCACTCGCGTCCGATATCGTGGAGCGCCTGCCAGGGAGCCTACGCAACCTAGAAGAGATGTAGTTCCGTTAGTTCCGAGCGTGCTCCGGCTTCCAGCCGGGGTCGAACTCGTAGTCAATGGCTGTTCCGGATATCTCCTCCACCAGACCACGACCCTCCAAGGTCTCGAGGGCGCAGTCCGGCACCAGGTAGCGCCACTCGTCGCCGCTCCTAATCCGGGTTCTGATCTCCGTGCCTGAATACAGGCTGCGGCGGTGCATATCCGGCTCAATCACCTCGGCGTCGGAGTGCTCCTCGACCGCGCGCCGCGTCCAGTCGTTGCCGGTAACGACACCTTCCGCCTGCGTGGCATCCAGAAGCTCGCGGCACCATCTCTCGTCGCTCTCTGGGTAGTCTTCCTGTACGAACACCTCTGCGTCCAGACAGGACTCTATGACCTCGACACGTTGCGCCGCGGACAACGGGTCATCCCGGGTTCTCTCGCCGGCGTCCGCCACGACCACAACCACCTCGTGGACGTCGGAGAAGTCCTCAAACACGCTCATGTGGCCTCTGTGGAATGGTTGAAATCTACCGACGAAGGCAAGCCTCACCCGGACACCGACCTTACGGCGCTCATCGCGTCGTCTCTCTTGAGCTCAGGGAGGTCGTCGGGGTCGTGTATCCTCAGCGCTCTCTCGACGGCTAGGTATGCGACCGTGTAGCCGTGTCTACGAAGGAAGTCCCCGGGCTCATGCACAGGGTTGCCTAGATCCTCGACCGGAATCTCTCTGTCCCCCACCGACGGATCTATGTCGGCCTCCCAGTCGACAGCCCGCTCCGCGAAGTGCAGCCCGCCACCAGTGCGCAGAAGCTCCTGCCACTGGAACTCAGGCTCCACCGACTCCAGGAACCACGACCTGTAGTACGCGGCCGCCACCACACCTTCCAGCCTGTCTTGGTCGCCGCCGAACTCGACCCGCAGCTTGTCCGCACTCCACGCCTCCGCCGACGCCTGTTCGGCATATCCCATCCAGACCTCGTAGTCGTGCTGCTTCTCCAGCATGGCCTCCGAAGACTGGAGCGCAGAACGCACCCTGGCCCGCGCCGACTCCATCTCGCCCGATGACGGTTTCACAGCTCTCACGGTGAAACAGACATTTCCAATGTGTTAAGGCTTTGCGAACAGCCTGTCGCCGGCGTCAACAAGCTCCTGCCTGGATACATCAGGCATTTCCTCCAAATTCCTGTCCTTCAGGAGCTCCTTGCCAAGGAGATAGCTCATCGAATACCCAAGCCAGTTGGGATAATCGCCGTCGTCACTAAGATCAATGTATAGCAGGCTGGGCCAGTTGATGTCATCCGTCCTCCTGTCAAGCTCTTTTTTCTTGACCTGTGGCCAGAATTTGGCGACAGTCTCCGCCGGATGCGACTTACGCCAAGAAGTCTCATATTCAGGGTAGACCTGCTCAGCAAAGTTCTGTGTGATAGCCTCGTCCAAGACGTGTTCCCACATAGTCTCGGTACTCCTGCCTTTCTGCTCGTAGTGCCATGCATGTGCAAATTCGTGGGCCGTACTTGTCTTTAGAGAGGGTACCCACATATCGGGTCGGGCGTTGAAGCGCACTTTGATTATGTCTGAACTGAAAGCGTGGCCCGTGACACCGTCCATATTTTCCAATACAAACTCGTCTTCCGTCCAGCCGAGGCACAGCTTCACAGGCTCGTCCTTCTGTAACCGCTCTCTAGATTTGCGTAGGGCCTTCTTTGCGTGGCGCCTCGCCTCTTGGAGCTCCGCTGGCGTGGGGTGGATTTCGTCTTTCACACTTGCTGTACAGGCGTGTAACTTATACCTGTTCGGCGGTCTCTGTGTCGGCAACCGCATGGTTTGGTTCTAGGGCAGAGGCTCTCATCACAGAGCACTTCCGACCTGTCCAGCACCCACTGTTGTTTATCGGAAACTGGACATACACATGGCTGTTGTCCTCTCTATCCGACGGAACCTCGCTTCCACTTTATGCTGCAGCCCTGCGACGGGTTCTGTTCCTCGGGTGGGTCGCGGCTCTTCAGCATGTCCTGTATCACGCCCTGCATCTCGTGGTTGGTCAACTCGTCGCTCGGGGATGTCTTGTCGGACAGCCGCCCCTGGTAGAACAGACGGTGTCTCATGTCGAGAAGGAACGGGTCAGGGGTGCACGTGGCGCCATAGCTCTCCGCGACCTCTTGGTCGGGGTCAGCGAGGTAGTAGAAGTTCTCCGCCTCCAGACCGTACTTCTCCACGAGCTCCGGCATCTTCTCCACGGTGTCCTGCGGGTGGACATCGGAGTTGGGGTTCACACCGACGAAGGCAACGCTCGGGAACCGCTCTATCAGGCTGGAGAGCTCCGGCAGATTGGCCTTGACGAACGGGCAGTGGTTGCACATGAAAACCACAAGAACTCCGTCATAGTTGTCGAGATCCGACAGCTCCACCTCATTTCCATCTGGGTTCTCCAAATTGAATCCCGGTGCTTTGTCTCCCCTCTGTAGTTCCGACGCCGACTCCGTGAGTGTCATGTTAAAGAATGAGAACGTCGAGGTTTAGAAGAGCGTGGTCCAAGGTAAGGAGGCGGACAGAACCCCGATGGCCGAGCCCGCGACCACGTCACTGGGGTAGTGAGCACCGAGATACACCCTGGAGAGGCAGACTACAGAGGCGGCGACGAACAGGACGGGTGCAATGTCAGGAATCAGCGCCGAGACCCGCACCGCTAGGAAAGAAGCGGTGAGGGCGTGTCCAGATGGAAAGCTGGGTGTGATGTCGACGGCCAGGGGTGCGTCCTGTGGCTTCTCTCTGTCTACTGCGGTCTTCAATCCGTAGGCTAGAAGCCAGGTGACTCCGAGCGGAAGAAACACAGCGTCAAGTAGACGGGGCGCCAGCGGATATGTGGCTGCGGCAAAAAATACAGACAGGTAGACGCTTCCGAGCCCTGTAACCGCGGAGAAAAAGGAGTCAGCGAGGTCAAACCTCAGGTCATTTAGTCTATCTTCTGCCCTGCGATCCAGTTCATCTAGCTTCTTGATGACGCGCACACATTACGAATTCGTTTAGGAGTTTTCAGGTGTTGTGGAGGCCTATTCGTCGAAGTAGTCCATTATGTTCTCGCGGTCGAAGATGTTCTCCTCGCCCACCTGCTCCTTCAGGGTGCGGGCTGTGGAGTCACCTATCAGCTTCTTCAGCTTCTCGAACTGAACTCCGCGGATGCGCTGCTGGGTGTCGATGCCGTGCTCCATCAGCGTCCGGGCCCGCACGCGGCCTATCTGGTCGAACTTGACCAAGGGCAGCAGCTCCTCCTTGATGCCATGGCGCATCCGCCTCCGCAGCCTCTCCAGCTCTTCCCGCTGTTCTATGCCTTCGAGGCGGCAGAGCTCCTGGGCGGAGTAGAGCAGCCAGTCCGCGTTCCGGTTCTTTGCGCGGACGCCACCGGGCGCAACACCGTACTTCTCCATGATGCGCTCCTCGTCCACCTCCGAAATCCACGCCCGCAGCATCAAGGCCAGCTTCATGCACTCCAGGTAGAGGTCGTAGCTCGGGTCCCACTCCTGCGGCACGCTCTCCAGCAGATAGCTCCGGGCGTCCTGAAGTGCGCGCTCGATCTCCGTTCCCTCGCCCGACTTCAGGTTGGGTCGCGGAGCCATCTCGGAGGTACGGGCTAGCATGAACAGGTACGAGATCGGCCGGGTCTCGTCCGAGCGGTCCGCAGTCCGGAGCGATTCCAGCATCAGGTTGGCGGAGTCGGGGTCGATGTACAGCTCCGCCACGCGCTCGCCGGTGTCAGTCGCCTCGAACTCGTTCGGGTCGATGAAGCCGTACTCCCTGAGTTCCTCGATCGTGGAACTGAGCTTCCTCTCTATCTCGGAGAAGTCGCCGAACTGGTGGGCGTAGAACGTGCCTTCGAAGAACTCCAGCAGCTCCTCACGGGACCTCGTATACTTTGACGCCACCAAAGACAGCGTATGCATCCGTAGAACGGGTTCCGCAGCCAGCTTGGATCGGATCTTCTCGGGCTCGCCCGCAATATACCGATCCACGATCTCACCCGTCATGCCAGGGTTCTTGGCAACCGAGATGGCCTCGCCCCTGTCGTCGAAGCCTGGGCGTCCTGCGCGCCCCGTCATTTGCTCGTATTCTAGGACAGGTATGAAATCCATTCCAGAGCCAGTGTAGCGCTTGAGGTCGCGGATAACGACCCGGAAGGCCGGGAGGTTGACGCCGGCAGCCAACGTGGGAGTGGCGGAAACCGTCTTGACAAGTCCCTTGCGGAACGCCTCTTCCACGACCTGCCTCTGGCTGGTGACCAGCCCCGCGTGGTGGAACGCCGCGCCCCTGCGGAGGTTCTCGGCGAGTCTCCGGCACTGGGAGGTCGGCGATCCCAAGGCGCTTAGAATCCGGTCAGCGTATCCGTCCAGTTCTTCTTTCTCCTGCTCCGAGAGGCTATCCTCCACGACGTCCGCGTTCCTGTCGCTGGACTTCTCCGCTCCCTTCCGGGACGACGTGAACACTATCGCCTGCTTCTCCCTGTCGAGGGTATCCTCCACGATTCTTACAGGGGTCTCGCGGGACTGTCCAGCGAGTTCGACCTCGCGCTCCGGCTCGATTCCCTCCTCGTGATCCGAGGCCTTCGAGAACGATGAATCTCGTCTTCTTTGCTCGGGGAGTGCTCTTCCGGGTCGTAGTACTCCAAGGCCTCGCCGTGCGCCACAGCCTGTTCCAGTTCCACCGGGCGGTAGTCGCTCTCGACAAGTTCCGCGTCGAGCCAGCCCGCCATCTCGAAGGCGTTCGATATGGTGGCGGAGAGACCAAGGAAGCTGGAAGTTCAGGGTGTCGCGGAGCTTGGTTATCGTGACCTCTAATGTCGGGCCGCGGTTCGGCGAGTTCAACAGGTGGATCTCGTCCACGACCACGAGATCGATTCTGCTTATCCACGACGGGCTATGCCTCAGGAGAGAGTCCAGCTTCTCAGAGGTAGCTATCAGTACGTCAGCGGCGTCCATGTTCTCGCCACCGGAGTCGTAGTCCCCGACCGCCATGCGGACATCGAGATTGGTGTAGCGCTCCGAGAAGTCCTCGTACTTCTCAGAGGCCAGCGCCTTCAGGGGAACGACATAGACCGTCATGCCGTCACCTTCTACGGTGTTCTTCGTCAACGCGAGCTCCGCCACAAGTGTCTTTCCGGACGCGGTAGGAGATGCCACAACCATGTCTTCGCCCTCAAGCACTCCCGCGCTGACCGCTTTCTCTTGAGGTGGATTGAGATCTGTGATGCCCTCATCGAGGAACGACTGCCTGACCTCCGGGTCTATATCGAGATTTTGTGTCTTCACAGCCAGATATTATGCAGCTGTTCTTTTAGCGGCGTCGGAGAGTGACAAAAGAGAGCTGTTCGCCGTCCTCCCTGCTTGCCTCTACCCATTCATCGCCAGGCTCCGGGAAGAATGTATCTCCGCCGTGGGTGTCGTGGATTCTCGTTAGCTCTATCCTGTCCGCATCCTCCAGAGTCTGTTCATACACGGTCTCACCTCCGCCGATGAACACGGTGTCCGATAGCTCGGCGGATATCGAGAACGCCTCTTGGAGCGAATTCGCCTCCTGGACGCTGTCGTGTCCAAGCTCTTCGGAATCAAGCCCGCTGCGTGTAAGCACGACGTTGGTTCTCTCGGGGAGAGGTCTGTGGCTGTCGGGCAGGGACTCGTAGGTGCTGCGGCCCATGATCACTGGGTGTCCTATCGTCAGATCCCGGAAGTGCCTGAGATCCTCAGGGTGATGCCAAGGTATCTCTCCCTTCTCACCTATCACATTGTCTTCATCGGTGGCAACCACTACAACCTTCTCCACGCTGTTAGTTGTTGCTGTAGCTATCAAAAGCTCGGGTGGCTACTGCGTATCTCCCCGAGAAGATACAGGGATCCAGTCACAAGCACGACACCGTTCTGACCTGCAACGGTTTCGGCGGTTTGCTGGGCCTCGAGGGGGTTCGCGACTGCGTCCGCTGGAAGCTGCGTCCTGTCAGCTAGGTCCTGAGCAGGAACGGAGGATGGTCTCGACGTCTCTGTCATCACGAAACGGTCTACCTTGTGCTCAAGAGCCCGAATCATTTCCTGTGTTCGCTTAGTCCCGAGGCAATTGAACACACATACTAGTCCGCTGGGCAGGTCATCTAGGAGCTCGTTTACAGCTGGGGGATTGTGGGCGCCGTCGTGAAGCACCACCGGCTCGCCAGACACCAGCTCCATTCTACCCGGTATGCTGAGTCCAGTGGACGCCGCCGCGATGTCCCTAGGTACCTCTCCCATCTCCTCGAGTAGAGCCAGCGTGACACTAAGGTTCTTGCTCTGGAAGGATCCTGCGATCGGCAGACGGAATGCCTGGCCACGATAGACGAATCTGTCCGATAGCGTGTCGAGCTCGACCGGTTTCCGCGCCGATTCCATCCTCTAACGCACAAGGTGGCTGGCCGCTACGTTCCTCTCGCCCTCCACGCCAGCGAGCGACCTAGCTATTTCGCGTCGGGTAGATCCCAGCATGTCGGTGTGGTCAAGCGACACGTCCGTCACCGCGCTGTAGGTGTTCTCAAGCACCGAGGTGGCGTCCCTGCCTCCGCCTATACCTACCTCCACGACCGCGCAGTCCATATCGGTCTCGGAAAACTCTAGGAAAGCCATCGCGGTCACGCACTCGAAGAACGACAGCTCGTTGTCCTCGTCAACGGAGGACACCGTCTCGTAGAGATCGGCGAATCGCTCACGCGACGCTTTCTCACCATCGACGCGTATTCTGTCTCTGGGGGAGGTCAGGCCAGGCGACATGTTGCTGCCAACAGACAGTCCTCTGTGACGGAGTAGGTGTGAAGTCATTTCGACCACGGAGCCCTTTCCGTTGGTGCCGGCTACAAGAACGCTCTCATACTCCTGATGCGGGTTGCCAAGCAATCCTAGTACCGACTCCAGTAAGTCCGTTGAGAGATCCTCCAGGCTCGATTGCCTGGATGTCAAATCTTCGATGGCTCTGGTATAGTTACTCCGCGACATCGAACCGTATCCCGGGGTGTGAATCGTAGCCGGTGAGCTTGAAGTCCTCGAACTCAAGCTGGTCTAGGGGCTTGTCCTGTATGTCTATCTCGGGTCTCTCTTTCGGTTCACGTCCCAGTTGTCTCAGCAACCCTGGTACATGGTCATACACATCCTCCTGGTTCGGTGCGTTCTCCTGTATGAAATCCACGATATCGGAGGTGTCGTGGCCGTCCGTTTCCTCGACCCTGCGCTGTAGGCGTGTCAGGTTGTCTCTGTACCACTGTCCGCGCTCTCCCTTTCCGCAGTAGATGTGGCAGTCCGTTACAGTGTGTGAGAACTCAGCGACCGGCAGACCCGTCCTGTTCGAGATCACATGCGCGAGGAGAGCGCAGGATGCGATATTGAATGGAATGCCGAGCGCGATGTCGCCGCTCCGCTGTGTCAGGTGGACGTTCAGTTCGCCGTCCTGGACGACGACCACGAAGGTGAAGTGGCACGGATGTAGCTTCGATACCGCGGCGTTCGCCGGGTGCCAAGCGCTGACAACGAGGCGACGGCTGTTCTCCGACCTGTGTGGATGGTCGCCATTGATAGTGTCTATCACATACCTGAGCTGGTCGAAGGTCTTTGAGCCGTCGCTCTCTTCGTTCACCCAGTTAGCTATTTGGGAGCCGTCCGGGCGGTTGCCAAACCAGTCCTCGGCCTGCGAATACCACGAAGTGTCGTCCGCCCACCATTCACCCTCAAGCTTGGCGTCTTTCTCGGGTATCGGGAACCGTCTCCAGAATCTGCCGTAGGCGGTCGGAAGGTTGCCGTTGTCGTCGGCCCAGGCATCCCAGATACCGGTATTCTTTCTGAGGTCGCGGATATGGTGCTCCCCGGAGAAGTACCATGCCAGCTCGTGCATCAACGAGTTCCACCGGAATCCATCCATCTTCTTCGTTGTCAGCAGCGGAAACCCTTCTCGGAGGTCGACTGAATAGTGGGCAGAGAACGTGGCTATCGTGTCAACGCCCGTTCTATTCTGTCTGTATGTGCCGTTCTCGAGCACCTGTCTCACAAGGTGTTGGTACTCCCTCACCTATCACACCTCGCGGCACTCCAAACCGTAGCTGTGGATGTCACTAGTAGTCGACCTCTGAATTCCTGTAGAGCGGGAACTCCTGAAGCAGTTGCTCTACGGCATCCGACCTGTCCTCATCCCGGAGAAGCACATCGCCGATGAGGTCAGCGATCTCGCGCATCTCCGCCTCTCCCATTCCACGGGTCGTCAACGCAGGTGTACCAAGCCGTATTCCAGATGTAACCTGTGGAGGTTCAGGATCGTCCGGCACCGCGTTCTTATTGGAGACCACACCGTTCTCCTCTAGCCTTCTCTCCGCCTGCTTGCCAGTGAGATCGGTGTCGCGTAGGTCGACCAAGACGAGGTGGGTGTCAGTGCCGCCAGAGACAAGGTCGAACCCCTGGCCCCGCAGACCCTCCGCAAGCACCTCCGCATTCCTCCTTATCTGGCGCGCGTAGTCTTCGAACCTGGGCTTCTGTGCCTCTTTAAAGCTCACTGCCTTCGCGGCCACCTGGTGCATCAGCGGGCCGCCCTGTGCGAATGGGAACACCGACTTGTCGATAGTGTCAGCGTGCTCATCTTGGCAGAGTATCATGCCGCCGCGCGCCCCCCGAATTGACTTGTGGGTTGTCGTGGTTACGACATCGCAGTGCGGGAACGGCTGCTGGTGGACATCCGCCGCCACCAAGCCCGATATATGAGCCACGTCCGCCATAAGATAGGTGTCCACCTCATCCGCGACCTCCGCAAACATCTCGAAGTCGAACTCCCTAGGATAAGCCGAAAAACCCGTAACAATGAGTTCAGGGTCATGTTCTCTCGCCGCCTTCAGAACGTCTTCCCTCCGGAACTTACCGGTCTCCGAGTCCAATGTGTAGAAGTCGAAATCAAATAGCTCTCCAGAGAAGTTGACAGGATGGCCATGGGTTAGGTGGCCTCCGTCGTCCAACGAGGGACCCAAGACTCTGTCGCCCTGGTCGAGGAGAGCGAAGTAGGCAGCGAAGTTGGCGGTCGAACCGGAGTGGGGCTGGACGTTCGCGTGATCCGCGCCAAACAAGTCGCAGGCCCGTTGCCGCGCCAGGTTCTCCACAGTGTCGTGGTGCTCGCAACCTGCGTAATACCGCTTCCCTGGAAGGCCTTCCGCGTACTTGTTCGTCATCAACGAGCCCTGAGCTTGGAGTACTTGTCGAGGAACAAAGTTCTCTGAGGCAATCATCTCCAGCGCCTCGGACTCCTGCCTCTCAGCCTCTTTTTCGAGAGCGTCGTGAACCTCTGGATCCGCCTTCGATATATCTTCGTGTTCCATAACTAATACTCTCTGGGGCGGAGTCAAAAATTGTTCTGTGTTGGGAGTATTCAAACAGGGTTTTTTTGGATTTTATGTCACGTTTTGTTGGTCTCCCTGTTCAGTTCCGGTCAGGGCCCGGTTTATGGCTGGGGCAAGCTCCTCCATGCCCGACGAGGCACCGTGCTTTGGAATATACTCTATGTTGTCGTTGTGACCAGTCAGTTCGCTCGCATGTTCTATGTCGAGACCTGCTTCACCGAGACCGTGATCGCCTGTGTACAGGATTACGTCGGTGCCGTAGTCTCCACCGGCCGCCTCCTTCAGGAGATCCATTCCACTGTAGAAGGGTTTGGTGTAGTTCTGATCGGCTACAACAACGTCGTAGTCAGCGAATTGATCCAATGCTTCTTCGGGATCCCTAGGTAGGTTTTCCATTCTCTCCAGTAGAGGACTGTGGTTTGGAGCGTGGAACGCGGCTTCTTGGTCTTGTTCATACCTTTCGTATGCATCAGCTATGTACCTTGCCTGAGATTCTTCGTCCAGTATCGCCACTCTGTGTGATTTCATGGCACTATATTACATACGGTGCTTATAATCGTAGGCGCAGGGTGCTGATGCTCCCCGTACGGGACGCAGCCTAGATGACATCTATCGGCTGTTGTGATATATGGCAGGGCGCGGATTTGAACCGCGGTCCGGTCGTCCCAAACGACCGATGATAGTCCGCTACACCACCCCGCCAACAAATGATTCCGGACAAACAGAAATAAAACACCAGAATAAATCCAGTTTATGGAGCTAACAAGCAACGTAAAGGTAACCAGGCTGGAGGCTGCACTGACAATCCTGGTAGCCGCGACCGGGATCATACACATAGGAGTAGGACTGACTGCCGAGTACCAGATGCTTACGCTGGCAGGCGCGGGCTTCATCGGCGGAGCCGGCCTGTTCCTTGCGGGACCCAGGCTCGATGATGCCGCCGGACTTGAGCAAGGATTCAATCGAGCCGCTCTCTCAGGTCTTGTTCTACCGTACACAGGCTACCAGTTCGTAGCGTACTACACACTCTATGGGTTTACGGGCTCTCCTGTTGCGGCGGCGGACAAGCTTGTGCAGACGGGCATACTAGCCGTGAGTTCGCTGTATCTCTATCGGAAGCTGTAAATAGAAAGAAAGCTTGTGCGGATCCGGTGCAGAGCTATCCCCTCTGACGTATCGGGAATTCCTGCTCTATCTCGGGTCCGCTTGTACAGCCCGGTTCATCCTGATCGACAATCGACACCGTTACCTGCTTTAGGGTGGCGTCTTCTGGCGGTTCCTGAGTGTCGTCTTCCTCGTTGGTGAACACTCTTTCGATGTCCCTCTTCGACTCGATAGTGTCATACACCTGTATGGGCGCGGAGCCGTTGTACTGGAACACCACAGAGATATTGGCTGCTCTGTTGTCACCCTGAGACTGACGTAGCTCAGTGTAGGTACGGTTGCCATCTTCTACCTCGATAATAGCGTTGGAACACTGAGTGAGCTGCGTGGCTCTCTCGGTGGTCTCCTGTCGAGGTTGGCTGACTATGTTCGTTGCGAACGTC
>GL982569.1:734149-735294 GCA_000220355.1 Candidatus Nanosalinarum sp. J07AB56 | reverse complement strand
GCGGCCCGTTGTAGTCGCTGTTCCAGCCAGGATACTAGCTTCCAAGACCGGCCTGTTCTCCGACAGCGAGGTCCGGTCCACACCCCCATGGCTGGAGCTATCGGCCTCTATACTGGTTCTGATAGGTGTATATCTCCTTTTCTAGCGATCGAGCAACTCGGAGTTCCCAGGCGGAAGGCTACGTATCAGATAGTCGAGATCGAGATTCCGGTCGCGGAACACGCGGTTCAGCTCCTTCGCAACCTCCGACTTCTTGGTCCTGCCAGGCTCCAAGGCGACAGCATTCGAACAGTTCGATCTCACGGACTCAACAGGGGCGCACACCGGCACATACGTACCCTCATCTATCTCATACGGGCCGACAGCGGCATCCACCGACACGTTTCTCAGGTAGGTTCTGTCGCCACGTATCGCGAACGCACCCCTCTCGAGATATTCGCCGCTTTCCGGGCTCTTCGTCACCTGGGCCGGGCCCACGTAGTATACGTCATCGGCGCCGATTCCGGACTTCCAAGCCTTCGAGAACGTGACCGCTGCCTTCGCGGCCTGTCGTATCTCGTCTTTTGAGGCGTTCTGTCCGTCTTTCAGGGCGACGCTGGGGGCGCCGTCGAAGTCGGCGTGGAGGTACAGATCGTCTCTCTCCAAGTGGTTATTTACGAGGGACTCGTTGGTCTGGGGTCCGCGGCCACAGATAACTAATCGGCCCTCGGGTGTGTGGAACCATCGGTACTTCTCGAACCATCTCTTCGAGCGCGATTCATCGCGTTCCATCGACTCTTCTTCGACCTCGAACTCGTCTTCCTCGAGCTCTTCGAGCTTTCCTTGGGTGTTCTGCAGGGCTTCCCTGGCGTTCTCGGCCTTCTGCTCGCGTTCCTTCGCTTCGTCGTACATCCGCGATGCCGCCGCTTCTAGGGACTCGTCCGGCGACAGCTTCACCTCCGCGCCATCGATCGCGACTCTGTAGAACCTCTCTTGGTGGTTCACCGATTCTAGATTGTTTACTTCGAGCTGTTCGGCGGACTCCCATCCGTCCTCGCGGATGACGGAGTCAACCTTCTGTTTTAGGTCGTGGAAGGACTGGTAGTTCTCGTATATCGTTTCTGCGGCTTGTCTCCTCTGTCTGGCGGCTGTTCTAGGCCCTCCGC
>GL982569.1:729053-734129 GCA_000220355.1 Candidatus Nanosalinarum sp. J07AB56 | reverse complement strand
CGGCGATGTGCTGTGCCTGTTTGGTTCTCGAAATGGGGATTCTGCGAACGTGTGCGTGGCATCGTCGGAGTCCTTACTCACCATATCGCCGGCAGCTGACTTCTTAGGAGAGATTATCTCGCGTCCTCTTATGTGGAAGCAGGGCTCATCCCGGCTATAGTCGGACTGACGCGGTTTCGTAGGAGGAGGCGCGTTCTTGTGGCGTAGGCCGCGGTGTTCGGGGCCAGGTGTGTCCCGCTCCGCCTTATCTTCGGGGGCGCACCGTTAATCGCTTGGGCGGGATACCTCGGGGGGATCGGTATTCTCTCTGGATTCGTGGTCTTGCTGTTGCTGGCTGGATCGAAGCAAACGGGGGAGCTAGGACGGAAGATGGTATCCTGTAGGGCCGGGTGCTTATCATTCGGTCTTCGAGTACCGACGGTCGAGGAGTGGGCGTGGCGTAAAGGGTCGGCATCGCGAGCAAGCTAGTGTCGTTGTGACGACGCTGGGGGTCACGCAGCCTGTACAGCCTCGGCAGTTACAGGAATCCTGATGTCGAGGGGTATTGTCTCAAGGGAAGGCGCGTCGTTAACCTCGCCCTGTGTGAAACTCGACATCGGCGCTGGTGCTGGCGGGAGCTTATCGGCTGCCTTGGGCGTGGGCGAGCTCTGATTCGCCGGGCGGCAGGCTGCGTATCAGGTAGTCGAGATCGAGATCGAGGTCGCGAAAGCGGCGGTTCAGCTCCTTCGCAATCTCCGACTTCTTGGTTCGGCCGGGCTCCAGTTGGACAGCGACCTCGCAGTTTGGCTTCACCGATGTTTTAGGCCCACAGACAGGTACGTATACGTCCTCTTCGATTTCGTGTGGTCCGACGGCGGCATCTACAGACACGTTCCGGAGGTACGTGCGGTCTCCACGGATTACGAAGGCTCCTTTTTCCAGGTATTCGCCGCTCTCTGGGTTCTTCGTCACCTGACTGGGTTCCACGTAGTAGACGTCGTCTGCTCCGATTCCCGACTTCCAGGCCTTCGAGAAGGTCACCGCTGCCTTTGCGGCCTGTCGTATCTCTTCTTCTGAAGCGTCTTGTCCGTCTTTCAGGGCGACGCTGGGGGCGCCGTCGAAGTCGGCGTGGAGGTACAGATCGTCCCCCTCCAGGTGGTTCTTGACGAGTGACTCGTTGGTCTGGGGTCCGCGGCCACAGATAACTAGTCGGCCCTCGGGGGTGTGGAACCATCGGTACTTCTCGAACCATCTCTTCGAGCGCGACTCATCCCGTTCCATAGAGTCTTCTTCGACCTCGAACTCGTCTTCCTCGAGCTCTTCGAGCTTTCCTCGGGTGTTCTGCAGGGCTTCCCTGGTGTTCTCGGCCTTCTGCTCGCGTTCCTTCGCTTCGTCGTACATCCGCGATGCCGCCGCTTCTAGGGACTCGTCCGGCGACAGCTTCACCTCCGCACCATCGATCGCGACTCTGTAGAACCTCTCCTGGTGGTTCACCGATTCTAGATCGCTTACTTCGAGCTGTTCGGCGGACTCCCATCCCTCCTCGTGGATGACGGAGTCAACCTTCTGTTTTAGGTCGTGGAAGACCTGGTAGTTCTCGTATATCGTTTCTGCGGCTTGTCTCCTCTGTCTGGCGGCTTGTTCTAGGCCCTCCGCCTTCTGCTCCTGCTGGTGGAGCTGTCGCTCTATCCCTTCCCTGCGCTCCCGGTACTTGTCCATGCGCTTGGACTCGAGTTTCTGCTGTCTACGGCGGTGGAAGAGCTCATCGAGGGCGCGCGAAAAGGTCTCGAATCGCTCTTCTTCGTGTTCGGAATAGGTCTGTAGCGGAAAGGGTGCAGCCCGAACAGGTTCTCCCTCTGGATCGGTGTACAGCACAGGGTCGTCACCCAACTCAAGCACCTCCGCGAGCGCTTCCTCCACTAGGGATTCCTGGCGGCCGTCCATATCGGAGACCTCGATGTGCTTATCGACCTCTGCACGCTCGCAGACCTCCTCAGCGTAGGTGCCGCCGAGGGAGAGATCCTTCGCCAACCTCCGCACCAGCTCCCCGCTCTCCAAGTTCTGTACGCAGGACTCCATGTCGTACGGGTTCGGCGCAGGCTCCGGATAGCCGAACTCCTCACCAACCACTGTTCTGCGGTCGCTCCACTCCTCTTGGCGGAGGGCGCCAATAGTCTTGCCGTCCTTGACGAGCGCCGCGTTCCCCTTTCCAAAGAGCTCCGCCACAAACCTGACGTCGCCGGAACGAATCTCCAGTATGCGGTCGAATCCCCGCTGCCTTATCCGGTCTACGCCTCCAAGATGTTTCCGGAGCTCCATGCAGAAGCCTGGCGGGCGCTCCGGGTTATCCCGCTTGTACTCGGAGAGGAAGACGGCGTTCGGCTTGACCACAAGGCGCTGTTTTTCCCCAGTGTAGAACTCAAGCGTGAAATCCTGTCCGCGCTGATACGCCTTCTGGACGAACCCATCACCGAGCTCCTCAAACTCCTTCATCAAGTACCTCAGGTCGAGGGAGGTTATCTCCACACATTTCAAGTCGCATGAAGAGTAAAAAGCGGCGTTAGTTCACCAATCAATGTGAAGCGGCTCGTTTTTGCGGTGTGTCTCATCCTAACGTGCGGTGCGGCGACTGCGGAACTGTCGGTACCGGAGTTCTCGAACAGGACAGTGAACATCGAGGTGGAGGACAACGACTTCTCGCAGTATGTAGTGGTGAACGCAGAGACCCCGCAAAACAGCGTAGAGGAGGTATCCGAAAACGCATCCGGCAACACACACGTAACGAGCAGATCCGTAGCGGACTCGTCCGGAGACAACAGGATATCAGTGGATGACATCGAGGTCTACAGCACCGACGACACAGACACGCTCACGCTCAACTCCGTGCTGGAGAACGGCTCCGCCGAGGTGTCAGGGCGCTTCGACCAGAACGACTCGGTGAACTACACGGCAGGGAGGACTGTCAACGCGACTGAACAGTCCCCGGGAAGCTTCACAGAAACCGTGAAAATCGGTGAGCCAGGAAGCTTCAGGAGCTTGAAGGCGGAAAGCGGCGACAACCTCGGTTTCTCGTACTTTGACGGCTCCGAGAGAGTCACTAACACAACAGTTCTAGACGTGGAAGCACCGGAGTTCACAGGCGCGGCACAGGTGTCGGGGAGGGAGGTTGTGCTGGAGTTTTCGGAGGCTATCTCCGGGCCCTCGGAGAACATAGGCAAGGACTCGGTGGCGTTCCCAAACCTCGATTCCGCCGTTCCCACGGACGTATCTGTGTCCCGTGGAGGCAGTTCTTTCACCGTAGAGGTCAGGCTCAACACCAGTATATCGACCGGTCGACAGCCGCTGACTGAGTTTACCTCTAACCTCACGGATGCCGCTGGCAACACGGCTACGGGCGCAGCGGTCACGGCGTCTGACAGGGCGCCACCCCAGCCCACCGCCATATACTCGCGCGACACCGACGCGGACGGACGCCTGGACACGGTTGAGATAACGACATCCGAACAGCTGGAGTCATCCGCCTCCCTCGACCAGGTCTTCTCCGTATCACAGGACGGCGACTCTCTCCAAACTGACCGAAACCAGCTCAACGGAAACCAAGTTACTCTGGAGCTCAGCGAAAGCAAGATCTGGACGGGAAAAGTAGGCGTACAGTACTCACCAGGAGGTCTCAGCCCTCTGAGCGACCGCGAGGGAAACGAGATGGACGCGTTCACCAGAGACTCCCTCGACCGCGCACAACCCATACTGGTAGGTGCGGTGGTGAACAAGTCCAGTTCCGGAAACTCAGAGACAGTTATCAATCTCGTGTTCAGCGAGCAGGTACGGTCGGTCGCAGGCACCAACCCGACAGTTGCGGTGGACGGAGATGCGCAGCCAGTCAGGGTGTCGGAAGGCCAAGTCAACACGACAGTGAGTGAATCGCTTGACATGACGTCTGCCCACACGGTGTCTGGCGTGACAGGGGTCAATGACGGGAGAGGGAACAGTGTGAGATCCAGCAGCGTGAGAGTACGCGTGTTTCCAAACAGCTCGCGAACGGGCAAACGTGTGGAGGCAGTGATTCTCAGCGAGGGCTGGAATCTCATCTCACTCCCAATCGACACGGGCTCAAGGGTTCCTGTGGACGACGTGTTCAGCAACACGTCAAGTGTGGAGTCTATCTGGGGCTACGCGGACGGGGAGTGGAGCGTTGGCGTACCGGGTTCAGAGGCAACAGAAATTAGCTACATGCGCGGGGGACTGGGCTATGCAATCGAGCTGAAGGGGTCCGTGGAGTTCGCCCCAAAGCTGCCCGCGGCTGAGGACGCACCGAACGATATCGACGCAGGACAGCAGTGGGTCCTAGCAGGTGGAACTGAGCCCTACCGACAGCAGACCTCCGGGGCCGAGGCATTCTCACACCTCGATGGAGTGGGGGACGTCAGGGAGCTGAGTAACGGAGAGATAGACCAGTCGGAGTCGGTCTCTGGCGAGGCGGGGACTGGGGACGGCTACTGGGTGGAGGTCAACGGCGGGACACTGACAGGATCCTTCGGAGAATCGTCAAGCCTCGAGGACCTATTGGGGTGGCTGTGGCAGTGAAACCTATAATCGTCTGCGCGTCAGTCCTCGCACTCGTATCTATGGCTGGAGCGCAGCCAGTACCGCCGCACGCCGTCTACGGAGAGGTAACCCGCGACGGAGTAGCTGCGCCGGGCAGCGACGTGACAGCACTTCACGACGGTTCAGAACTGGCGTCCACGAAACCGGGTGCGGACGGGGACTACAGACTTGAGATACCGTACGACAGCTCCTACAGCGGAGAAGAGGTTTCGCTCGAGGTGAACTCGACAGGCACAGGAAGTACCATCACGTTCGAGTCAGGAGAGACCAGCCGACGCGAACTGGACTCAGGCGGTTTTCCGCACCTGGTGGAGGGCTACATCGAGAACTCGACCGGCGAACGCATCGAGGACGAGGATATCGCCTTCCTCGACGGCGACACAGAGGAGGCCTCAGACTCAACGGACGAGAACGGATTCTACTCCATGGAGATACCGTTCTCGGAGGACTACAACGGACAGAACCTCGATATGTCGGTCGATGGGGAGGATG
>GL982569.1:712246-729033 GCA_000220355.1 Candidatus Nanosalinarum sp. J07AB56 | reverse complement strand
TTCAGCAACACGTCGAGCGTGGAGTCTATCTGGGGCTATGCGGACGGAGAGTGGAGCGCCGGGATACCAGGATCGGAGGCGACAGAGGTCAGCCACATGCGCGGAGGACTGGGCTATGCCATTGAGCTGAGGAACCCTGTGGAGTTCGCCCCAGAACTGTCCGCGGCAGAGGACGCACCGAGCGATGTTAGTGCAGGTCAGCAGTGGGTTCTAGCAGGTGGAACTGAACCCTACCGGCAGCAGGCTTCCGAGACCGGGGCTTTCTCACATCTCGATGGAGTGGGAGATGTCAGGAAACTGGATAACGGAGAGATAGACAGGTCGAGGTCGGTCTCTGGCGAGGCGAAGCCCGGGGATGGCTACTGGGTGGAGGTCGACGGCGGGACGCTGACGGGATCCTTCGGAGAATCGTCGAGCCTTGAAGACCTGTTGGGGTGGCTGTGGCGGTGAATCCTATGATCGTCTGCGCGTCAGTCCTCGCGCTCGTATCTGTGGCGGGAGCACAGCCTGTGCCGCCGCACGCCGTCTACGGAGAGGTAACTCGAGACGGAGTAGCTGCGCCGGGCAGCGACGTAACAGCGCTTCACGATGGTTCAGAACTGGTGTCTACGAAATCGGGTACGGACGGACAATACAGAATTGAGATACCTTATGACAGCTCCTACAGCGGAGAAGAGATTTCACTCGAGGTGAACTCGACAGACACCGGGAGCACCGCCACATTTGAGGCCGGAGAGACCAGCCGGCGCGAGCTGGACTCAGGCGGTCTTCCGCACCTGGTGGAGGGGTACATAGAGAACTCGACCGATGATCGCGTCGATGACGAGGATGTCGCTTTCCTCGACGGCGACACAGAGGAGGCCTCGGACTCAACGGACGCGGAGGGATTCTACTCCCTAGAGATACCGTTTTCAGACGACTACAGCAGAGAGAACCTCGATATGTCGGTCGATGGCGAGGGTGTCGACAAGAGCGTGGAGTTTAGGTCGGGGGGAGAGACGGTTCTGAACTACACAGGTGAAGCAGCGGACTCCTCGACGCAGCAGGATACAGGTGGAGACTCGGAAGGGTCACAGGAGTCATCCGAGGACGACACGCAGGAGTCAGATGGGTCGCAGGGAACAGGGGATTTGCTGACCAACGAGACAGCAAGCCTAGATGAATCGCCGGAGCCAGTCGCTAACATATCTGTGGCCAATCTGGAGACACCAGACGCCGTGACACAGGGATCCACGTTCGAGTTAGAGATATCACTAGAAAACAGCGGCGACGCGAGGGGCAACACATCTAACGAGGTGTTGCTAGAGGGGGAATCGGTCTCCACGTTTACAGTACAGGTTCCACCAAGTTCCTCCGTTTCCACGACGCGCGAGATAACCATAGAGGATGCCGGCAATTACACGTTGATGGTGGCGACCTGACCTCGAAAATCACAATCGAGCCAGAGACCGCGCAGCGCCCGCGCGGAGAGGAGAACAGCGGTTCAGGGCCTCCCTTATCACTCATCCTAGGCGGCCTGTCCACAATACTGTTCGTTTCGACCATTGCATACTATATCTACTCGCGCGGCGGAGAGGACGAGGAACCAGGGGACGAGGGAGATTCACTTGGGTTCGCAGGAGATCCCAGGACGGAGCAACACGACTATGATCTGAGCTACACAGACGACGAGGATTAAACGGAGACCAAACCTGTGTCACGTACGTGACGTTTCAGAGCAGCCCAGGCGTGTCCTGAGAGCTATCTTCTTCCTTCTCATCGAGTCTGTCCAGATCCTGTCTGTCCACGTCAAAGTAATCCAGGAAGTAGTCGGTGACATCGAGCTCGCTACTCCTGCCCTTCTTCTCCTTGTCGATAAAACCGCGCTGCACCGCCTGTTTGATGTGCTGATACGCGCGGTTGCCGCGCACCTCAACGATATCGCTCTGCATCACAGGAGCATTATGAGCCACGAGAGACATAGTCCTGAGAACGCCCTCGGAGAGATCCTGGTTCGGCGCTAGGTGCCGAACGTGCTCCAAGTGCTTGTTCGCAGCCCTGAGTTCGTAGCCCATCGGCGACTGCACCAGCTCCAGGCCACGGCTGTCCTCGTCGAGGTCGTTACGGAACTCGTCCAGCAACATATCTACGTACCCCATAGATCCCAGGTTCAGCACGTCCGCGATGTCCTCCCTATCCAGCGGTTCTTCCGAAAGGTACAGCGCTGCCTCGAGCCGGGATTTCTTGTTGTCCACAGTAGAAATAGAGAGGCTTTGAATAAAAGCCGGTGGGGCGAGTTGTTAAATCAGTAGAGCTGTAGATTGAGCGCTATGAGAGATCTGGAGTTCGCAGGGGACTTCGTCGCTATCGAGGGGTGTGACGGCGCCGGCAAAACTGTACAAGCTAAGAGACTGGCAGACAATCTGAGAGACCGAGGCAAGGATGTGCTGGAGACACAGGAACCCACGGATTTCAGGTGTGGAAAAGCGGTCTACGACGCTATAGAGAACGACCTTTCGCCGGAGGCAGCCGGAATGCAGTTCGCTGCTGACCGCCTACAGCACCTCGAGAGGAGAATCGAGCCCGCCTTATCCAAGGGCAAGACCGTTGTCTGCGACCGATACGTCCATTCTTCTCTGGCGTACCAGCCGGCGCTGCAACACAGGACTCGCGAGGTAGACCTCGAGAGAGTGCACCAGTTCAACCGTGAGATAACACGGCCAGACCTGACAGTATTGCTGGACATCAACCCCGCTACCGGGCTCAGAAGGGTGCGCGAACGCGACGAGGAAGTGGAGGAGTACGAAGGAATGGATCTCCAAAGGCAAGTGAGGCATAACTACCTGAGGCTTGCCGGCTCGGAGACCGAGGTCGTGATAGTAGACGGTTCGGGGTCTAGGGACGAGGTCGAGAACAGAGTCCTAGACTTGGTTGCCGGCGAACTGGGCTGCTAGCCGTTAATACAAGCACTGCAGAACGCCAGCGACTGTTTAGGGGATGAAGCCAGAGTCCTGATTTATCTGCGTCGATTTTACGATCAAGGCGCGCACAGCGGTATCTGTCGCCCGCGGACAGGCGACCCGGCCACATGGGCTTGAACCAGTGAGTGTCGTCCCGTGTATCGTCGACGAGGTCATGTGTAGCATGCCCATGTTTAGATGCTTGTGCCGGATCTGTCTTTCATTTGGGCGCGAGGTCTTTCTGCGGCTCTACCTCGAGATCTCCGAGAAACTCCTCTTGTATGCACCTTACCTTCTCGTCGTCCTCCAGCTGTAGGACGTGTAGGAACTTCTCGAGCTTCTCCTCCGGCTCGCCTTCCTCCACAAGGGTCTCGAACTCCACCTTCTGCTCGTCGGTGGTAGATACAAGGCTGCCCAGGCGGGACAGGAGCGAGTCTATCTTGTCCTCCAAGCTTGTCTCATCTATACGCATGTTCTCTCCAACCTCTTCGGTCTCCTCCGGCCTCTGTTCCCGGCGGTGTTTGACATCGAGGGCGTCCCGCAGCGACGACTTCAACTCGGAGAGGGTGACGCGCCGGCTCTGCTCCGGCTCCACCGGCATCTCCAGAGAGCTTTCCGGAATCGACAGGTCAGGAGCGTCCTCCTCTCCGTCTTCCGCTTGTTCGACCTCCCCGTCCTCCTCATCGATGTGCAGCGGGTCGCCGGCCGCGGCGAAGGCCTTCAGCTTCAGGAGATGGGAGCACACCCTCACCGACCGCGCTGGAACCTCCAGCTCTGTGTCCTCCAAGGCGTCTATGTACTCGGCGTAGCGCTCCGCTAGCACCTCGATGTCGATCCCCCCCGGTTCCATATCTGCGGTGAACAGGTCAACCAGGCGTTCCCAAGGCTCCTCGGGGGTTCGCCGCACATAGTCTTCCACACTGGTACTGGGTGAGAACTGCTTCTATAAGGAACGGACTAACCGGTGTACTCGCCGTCCTGCCTGCGGAAATCCTCCCTGTCCTGTTCCTCCGCAACGTGCGCCGCCAAGCCGGGTGTGCGGGCGACTATGAAGACGGAGTTACCCAGCTTCGGAGGCCAGTCCATCTCCAGCAGAGCAGCGGCGACCGCGCCGTCGACATTCACAGGGAGGCGAACCTTCCTGTCCTCCAAATTTTCTTGGACGTCTCGGAGAGTCTGGACGTGTTCACCCGACAGTTCCCAGATCCTCGGCTAGCTCCAGGATTCTCTCTGCACGAGGATCGCCGTCCTCGTAGACCTTGTGACCAAGTCCGGGGACTTTCTCGCCCGATTCGAGACGGGATTTCACGGCCGAGCGTGGTTCCTCGCCTCTAAGCATCTCCATGCACGGGGTTATCGCGCCGCCGTGGCTGTCGCCCATAGCCAAGATACCCGCAGCTATAGATGTGTTTGGCTCGTTGCCGCCGCTCTGCACGGTTCTCGCGGAGACAGTGCTGGGGTTGCCGACTCCGTGATCCACGCAGGAGGAGAGAATAGTGGAGAACAGCTCCGACTCGTTGTCCGATGGCTTCCTGCCCGACAGCACCAGAAATACGGCGTCGGAGAAGGGCAGATCCATGACGTTCTCGAGGTCTTCTCCTCTGATTTCGGCGTCTTCACCGGCGCTGGAAATCGATGTCCTCCATTCCATAACAGGGCGTGTATCCAGCGGCTTTTGACTGCTTCGGGTTAGTCAAGGATTTCCTTCAGTGCATGTCCAACGAGGTGGTGCTGGTCGACAACCCTCGCGCCCGCATTCCGGAGCCGTCTCTTCTTCTCCGACGGCTTTCCTCTGTCGCCGCGTATTACTGCCCCTGCGTGGCCGTAGTTGGTCGATGGCAGCTCCTCCGCGAACTCCCCGGCCACAAAGGCAACAACCGGCAGATCTATGTCTTCCACGACGTCTGCTGCCTTCTCCTCGTAGGTGCCGCCAAGCTCGCCAAATACCACGGCAGCCTCGGTCTGCTCGTCCTCCTCAAACAACTGGAGCATGTCTGCGAACGACGTGCCCTGCAGTACATCACCTCCCAGTCCCGCCGCGGTTGAGACACCGTACCCGGCTTGGTTCACCTGCCAAGCGGTCTCGGTCGTCATACCACCGGACTTGGAAGCCACGCCGACCCGCCCGGAACCGTACACATCCTCCGCGTCTATACCACCTATAGGTCCGAGCTTGCACTTCCCGGGCGATATGATGCCAACGGAGGTAGGCCCCACTATCCTGGTGTCGGTCTCTTCGGCGCGCTGGAGCATCCGGTATGTGTCACGGGTCGGAACCCTCTCGGTGATAATGTTGAGGAGGTCGACATGCTCCATTGCCTCGAAGGCGGCGTCCTTCGCCGCGAAAGGAGGTACGTAGAGAAGCGAGGTATCAAAGTCGTGGTCTGCAGCAGCAGACGACACAGTATCGTAGACAGGCACACCCTCCACCTCCTGACCCTCCTTACCAGGCGTCACCCCTGCGACGACCTCGGTGCCGTACTCCTGCATCGCCGGAAGCTTCTCTGACGCCTCCCTGCCAGTTATGCCCTGAATCACTACCTTTGTGTCTTCATCTACAAGTATGCTCATAGCGCAGCTATTGCTTCGGACGGCGTGAGCTGTGACGCGGTTTTCTGCAGGGTGTTCCAGCCCGCCTTCGCTGCGATCTCCATGTCGGACTCCGAATTGGAGATGTAGAGTGGCGTCTCGTGTCGCTCGTCGCTAACGGTTTGCAGTATGTCTGGTTTAGACAGCTGCTGGTCATATGTTATGAGAACCTGGTCAAGCACATCTTGTATTCCGATCTTCTCAATTTTTGCCCGCTGGAGTTCAACGGTGCCTGCGGTTATCACGCCGACAGGCGTATCTTGGGATATTGCGCGCAAGAGCTCTCGTAGACCTTTTTGGGGTTTTGTTGCCTGTTTTTCGAGCTCGCAGTAGGTTTTTGCGGCCTGTTGCTGGTCTGCATCGATTGTCTTCGAAGCGAAGTATTTGGCGAATGCTTTCTGTCGGGGGTTCTCTTCCAGTCTGTTGAATCTCTCAAAGAACAGTGTCTGATACAGCTGCGGGTCGATATCGTCCTCCGGCACGTTCATGCGTTTCAGCGTAAGAATCACGAGCTCCTCGAAGGGTGTGTCCATCTGTGTCAGAGTCAGATCGAGGTTGAAGTAGATCCTTGGTTTCATCCTCCAACCATCTCCATCAGTTCTTCGGCTGTCTGGGTCATCGGGGTCTTGTTCCTGTACAGCTTCATCTTGAGTCCGAGGTCTTCGCGAGCGTCCCTTAGGAGATTGAACGCTTCATCGGCGTGCGGTCCGTCCCTCCGGACAACTATTGGATACTCCGGTTCCTCCTCGTGTAGCGCCCGGACGAACCCTTTCATGGTACGGAGAATGTCGGTGTTGTTCGCGGTTCCACCGACATGCCAGAGACCGTTGAGGTCGCGATCCATGATGACCTTAGATAGCCTGTAGACCTTCTGTGTCGGAGGGTTGCCTCCGTATTCAGTGTAGTTGGCTGGTTGCCCGCCGGCCTCCATCATGGCATCCATGTTCGTGAGCGAGGCCCCGCCCCCGGCTAACATCATGCCTATGTCGCCGTCCATCTCTATGTATTTTCCGGCAACGCCGCGGTGATCGTTCCTGTCTATGCTTTCCGCGGCTCTTTCGCGCTCCGTCTTCTCTCTACCGAGCTCCGAGCGCTCCGGGAACTCCCTGTCGTGGCGAAAAGAGGCGTCGTCCTCCAGCTCCGCCAGCGCGTCCACAGCCACATGTCCATCAGGCGTTCGGGCAAGAGGGTTAATCTCTAGCAGGCGCATATCCTCTTCGAAGAACGTCTGTGCCGCCGAGACCAGAGTGGAAGCCAGGGAGTTGAGCTCATCACTTGGAACCCTGCCAGTCAAGAACTCTCGAAATCGCCATGCTTCGGCCTCAGGGACAACCAACCGGTCTGCATCGCGCTCCTCAACACCCGTGCCGCCATCGCCAGAGAACAACATTACCGGAGCCCGGAAGTCCGTGTCGTACATGAAGGAAACGTAGTATTCCTGGTGTATGTCGACCTGCTGCTCGACGAGAACATTTTCCACAGACTCGCCGTCTATCTCCGTACCGAGCATTTCTTCGCGGACGTTCCGAGCCTCTTCCGGGCTGTCGGCGAACCTGATTCCGCCCTTCTCCGCCCTGTTCTTCGCCAAGACCTGCGCCTTCACAACGACCTCGCCTTGTAGATCAGTAGCGGGAGTGCTAACTCCGTGTCGCTCGAGCAGCTGCTTCGCCTCGTGCTCGTAGAGCTTCACACTTTCTGAGACTCAGAAGAAATTTTATTTAGTAGCTCTACGCGTCCTGGAGCTCGATGCTCCTGAGCTCGGACACACCGTTGGTCATCGAGACACCGTAGGCACGGTCCGCATGCCGGACGGTGATCTCCTCGTGGCTGATGACAATGAACTGTGTGTCTCCCGCGTGGTCCCGCAGTAGCTCCCCGAGCTTGCGGCTGTTCTCCTTGTCCAAGGCAGCGTCGATCTCGTCCATGATGTAGAACGGGCTCTCCTCGTACTCGAGGACAGCGAACACGAACGCGACGGCCGTCATCGTCTTCTCCCCACCTGACAGGGCCTTGAGGATGTGGGGATCCTTGTCTGGCGGGGCCGCACGGATTTTCAGGCCCTTCTCGATATCATCGTCTTCCAGCACGAGTTCCGCATTGCCACCACCGAAGAGGTCGGTGAAGAACTCGGAGAAGCTCCGGTTGACCTCCTCCAAGGTCGACATGAAGGTTTTGCGACGCCGCTTCTCCACCTCCTCAAGCATTTCTTCAACCTTGAGCTTCTCGCGGCGTATCTCTGACACGGTCTGTTTCTCGTCGTCGTACTCTTCCTTGAGCTCTTTGAACTCCTCTATGGCCATCATGTTGACCCGGCCCATCGAGTTCTGTTTCGTCACCACCCTCTGCTTCTTGCTCTCGAGGTCCTCTGGAGCTGAGTCCAGGCCGGTGAGCTCGTCCTCGTCGAAGTCGAACTCCTTCAGCTGATTCCTGACCTTTTCGAGCTCGGACTTGAGTCGGGCCTTCTTTGAGTCGGTGTCCTCGACCTTGGCCTTGAGGCGCTGAAGCTCGGAGTACTTCTCCTGGCGGTTCTCCCGGAGGTCATCGAGCTCGCTGCGTATCTCCTGCTTCTCGTCCAGTAGGTCGTCCTGCGCCCCCTCCTGCTCGGCGCTGTCCTTCATCTCCTTCAGCTCGGCGATATCCTTCCTCAGGGAGTCCATGTCCTCCTCAAGCTCCTCGATCTCGTCCCTCTTTCCCTGGATGTTGATGTCGGTGGAGGACGAGCTTGAGCGGCTGCGGGATTTGGACTTTCCCCCTGTCATGGCTCCGCCACGGCTCATCTTGTCGCCGTCCAGGGTCACGACCCTGACGCCGTCGACACCCTTCACGGAGTCGAGATCTTCGGCTATCAGCGTGTCGGAGAACACGTAGTTCGCCGCCTTCTCGTACTCGGCATCCACCAGTTCGGTGGCATAGCCGATCACACCCTTCTTCTTCCGCGCCATCTGGCTTTTGGCTGACTTCCCGCGGTCGTCTATCTTCTCTAGGGGCAGCATGCGGGCGCGGCCTATGGACTCGCGCTTCAGGTAGTTTATGGCCTCGGTCGCTGTCCGACCGTCCTGAACCACGACATCCGTCATGTGTCCAGCGGCGGCCGTGTCCATCGCAACGCCGTACCGGGAATCAAAGGAGATGGTGTCCTGGAAGACGCCGTGCACCCCGTCCGTGTCAAGGTTCAGTACCGCGTCCACAGCCTTCGAGCCTGTGCTGCGGTTGTTCTTCATCCTCTCCAGCTCCTCCACGGTCTCCTCGAGGTCCTGTTTCCGGTCGCGCTTGTTCTGGAGCTCTCCCCTCTTCTTCTCGATCCGGGTCTCAAGGTGCTCGACATCCGATTTTCCTCCCCGTTCCTGCTCGATGTCGCTTATCCTTTCCTGCAGTTCATCGATTCTGTCGTCGATATCCTCCACATCTGCGTCGAGTTCCTCTATCCTGTCCTGCTTCTCCGAGACATCCGTGTTGATGTTGGCGAGCTGGTTCGACAGGGCGCGCTTCCGAACCTCGAGTATCGATGCCTCCAACTTCTCTTTCCGTTCCTCCAGCTCCCTGTACTGTATAGCTAGCTCCTTCTGTTCCTCCAGTTCATCGAGGCGCTCCTTCTTCTGCTGGAGCTTGAACTCCTCCTCCTGGAGCTTCTCCTCAACCTCTTCCAACTCCTCCAGCGCGGCTTCCCTTTCGTCGTCGAACTTCTTCACGCCGGAGAGCTCGTCTATCACCTTTCTTCTCTCGGTGTCGCTCTGCTCCACTATCTCCGTGACCTGTCCCTGACGGACGAAGTGGTAGCCCTCCGGATCGATGTTCGCTCTGCGCGCCAGCCTATCTATCTCCCGCTTCTTCGTCGTTGTTCCCTGGAGCTTGTAGATCGAGCTCCCTGCCTGCGTGACCTTGCGGGCGATCTTGACCTCGTCCGTATGTTCGTCTAGGAAATCATCGAATATACCCGAGGAGTTGTCGAGGCGGACGGTGACCTTTGCCTCGTCCGCCGGAGAGCCTGTCTGCCCGCCGTTGAATATCAGCTGCTCCATCCGCTCCGCACGGAGCTTCGAGCTACGGCGGCCGAAAACAAACGACAGGGCGTTGATTATGTTGGAGTTGTGCACGAAGGTGCCTTCGGCCACGAAGTTGTGGTTGACGGCGACATTCAGGTCGTAGACCCACTCGTCGTCGGTTTCTGAGTCCTCTATGTTTTCTATTTTCTCCCAGTAGATATCGGAGGATGCGAGCCTTGAGAGGTTTTGTATGCTTTCGGATTTGTTGTCTTGAAGCATCGCCTCTTGTAGGATCTCTGAGAGGCCTTGACGGCTTGGTTCACAGACCTGTCTGGTGTATGCCGACATCCTAGACGTCTGCTTGGAGGTAAGCTCTGCATCTATGTGTTTAAGTGATTCCGATGGGTTTTCCAGCGGTATCGTGTCTCTGTTGGTGTTGTGGTTCTTCGCCGCCAGCTTGTCTAGCGATCTCTGTTTTCTCTCCACCGGTATTTGTATCTGTGAGGCGAGCTCATCGACATCCCTGCCCGAGACGCGGACTTCGAAGTATGTGGCGCTTTTGTGGTCGGAGTTTGTTGCCTCCTTGGTCTTCTCGTTGACGGTGGACTTCACGCCGAGCCTAAGGAGAACTGCTCTGAGTTCCTCTGCGAGGCGGCTGCTCTTCGTTGTTGCGCTGAGGTCGCTTTCCGACACATATCCGTCTCCCGCAAGGTATGATTCAAGAAGTGCCTGGAGCTCTGTCTGACCCGCGGAACGGAGGAAGAACCCCGGGATGTGTTTCGATCCAGAGCCATCGCCACTGACTCCGAGGGCTTCGACGATCTTCGTGGCTGGTGCGCTGAAAGCTATGGCATCCAGGCAGTTAGGAGAGTATTCCTTTACGTCCGGACTGACACCGAGGACTTCCTCCGAGAGTTTTGTGTACTCCTCGACAAGTTCCTCGTTCGAGTTCGTGAACCAGACCTGGTTGTTCTCCATGTCCACCCTTCCTTCAGCCAAGAGGTAGCCTAGAAACTTCGAGAGCTGCGGATTGTTGTTTGTAGGCAGCTTGGCCTTCTTCGAGTAGTTCTTCGGCTCAACTTGCTTGATCCTCGAGAGAACCTCCGAGTCGTCAAGTCCAGAATGCCTCAGAATCCGGGCTACTGCCGAAAGTCTGACAGACTGGCCATCGACCAGTCCCTTGAACACGTTTCTATCAACGCCCACATCCTCAGCTAGTTCCTCCCAGGTTGCATCCTCCATCTCCTTGAGGCCTCTAGCTAGCGACTCGAGCTCTTCGGAGTACGGCACGTAGAGGTTGTCGCTGCCTTTGATACTCTCTAGGAGACCTGTCAGCGATCTATCAGCGTTGGAAATCGGGGTTCTACGAGGTGCAGCTATACTATCTCCCTCGCACAGATTCTCGGAGTCCGTCGGCGTCACCTCGCCCTCTCTCAGCACGAAGACGGGATGGTCATCGGTGACCTCAAGCTCCGTTCCCGACTCGAGAGTCAGCTTCCTAACGCGATTCGGCGACCTGCGTTTGGCACAAGCAAGAACATTCCTGTGTTCCACCTCCAGTGTTTCCGGGTTGAGGGACGGCACCTGAAAATCAGTGTCGTAAGAGACCACACCGTCCTCTATCTCCTCCACCTGGTCGCCCCGCAGAGACCCTTCGACAAGCTCCCGAATCTGCTTTCTGTCGCCATCCGAGGTCAGAATCTGGGTATCGCCCGACACACATTTCCCGCTGCCATTTGAACCCACGATCGCCGTAAGACCGTCATAGAAAGGTATCGCAGTCTGCCCGGAGAAAGACTTGAATCCCTTACACGTCACCTTGTTTATCATAGTTTCCGAGGGATCTACGTCCTGCTTGTCGACCGTTTTCTGCTCCATTAAGTGATATTCACTTTCTCTGGAATAAAAGCGGCATCCTTGTTATTCGACATCTTCGAGTACTATGCCTTCGGTAAAGCTCCCTTTCTGCGCAGCTTTGTTTCTCCGGATTTCCTCAATCGCCTCTCGGTCAATTCCTGCGGCCTCGAGGTAGCACCTGATGACTTCCAGCACATCTGCGAGTTCATCGTCTTCTCTGTCTTCGGCGAACTCTTTTGATTCCTCTACCAGCTTCTGCGCGAGCAGGTCTAGGTGCTTCTGGTCTTCGTGAACCTCATGGCTTACTGGTGTAGAGCCGTCTTCACGGATAATCTCGGGTATGCGGTCTCGAACCAGCTTGGGTAGGTCGGTCACGGTTCCAGCCTGTCTGGGGTTCTCGGGAACAGTATGCCCTCCTGGACGTTGTCGAGTCCAGCGATCTGCTTAACGAGCCGGTCCAGTCCGAGGCCGTAGCCCCCGTGCGGCGGCATCCCGTACTTGAACGACTCCAGGTAGAAGGATATGTCGTCCTTGTCGATGCCCTCCTCTTCGACCGCGTTCATCAGGCGGTCGAGGTCGTGCTCTCTCTGTCCGCCGGAGGCGAGCTCCAGGCCTCTGTAGATGAGGTCGAACCGGCGCGAAGAGTACTCGTCCTCCTTTCGGGCCTCGCCGTAGTAGAACTTCTCGCCGGGATATCCCACGACGAAGACCGCGGGATGGCCCTTGTCTTCGAAGTGTTCGCCCAGCAGTTTCTCGCCCTCCGTGTCCAGATCGTCAGGGTCGTCCGGGACATGGTCGTACTCATCTTCAAGTATTGTTCTGGCTTCCTCGAAGCTGATTCGAGGGAATTCTTCGTCCGGCACTTGAACCTGGATTCCGAGTTCATCGAGTTCTTCGCGGGCGCGGCCCTGTAGCTCCTTCAGGACATGTCTGAGGGAGTTCTCCAGTACATCCATCACGTCGTGCTGGTCTTCGATGAAGGATAGCTCGACATCGAACATCGATGTCTCGGAGACGTGGCGAGAGGTCGCGAACTCCTCTGCTCGGAAGGCCTTGCCAGTTTCGTAGACCTTGTCGAACCCTGCCGCCATCAGCATCTGTTTGTAAAGCTGCGGGCTCTGGCTAAGGAAGGCCTCGTCTCCGTAGTAGATCACGGGGAAGAGCTCGGCACCGCCTTCGGCACCCATCTTCGCAATTGCCGGGGTCTGGATGCGGATGTAGCCGTTCTCCTCGAAGTACTCTTCCATCGCCTCGACGACGTGGCTGCGGAGGGAGAAGACGGCGTGAACCTCGGGTTTACGGAGGTCGATGAATCTCGCGTCCATCCGGGTGGACAGATCGGAATCGATGTCTTTGGAGACCTCCATCGGCAGGGGTCTTTCGGCGTGGCCCACGACTTCTAGATCTGTGGGCTGTAGCTCGCGGTCGCCAGGTGCCTGTTCGTTCTCCTCGACAACCCCCTCGACGCGGATGCAGTCCTCCTTGCCAAGCTTCTGGGCCTTCTCGAAGAGCTCCTCATCAGCGTCCTCTTTGAACGTGGCCTGAATCCTTCCCTCACGATCCCTGAGAATCACGAACGTTATGCCTCCGAGATCCCTGATTTCGTGAGCCCAGCCCGCGACCGATACCTCCTCGCCATCCATCTCGGGTGTGATGTGCGTTGTGTACTGTCTATCCATACGTCAAATTCGTTCAGTGTAGCTTTTAGGAATCACATGTCAAATGGTGGAACGGGCGATGATGACAGACTGTTGACTGAGGTTGAAAGGCCGCTGATGAAAGTAACACCCTCTGAGCCCTGCTGATTTTCCCGTAACCGTCCAAGTGCCAGTTTTAATTAACAGGCCGTCTCAATTCTTTGCGTGACCCAGGAAGACCAGCTCTATGTTCGGGTGGACGGATACAATGTGCTACTGGAGGACTTGGAGGCGGTCAGGCAAACGGTGGAGAACATCTCGGAGGCTGCGGACGTACTGCAGCAGGTGCGAGAGGTAAAGTCCAAGACACTAAATACCATGGAGACCAACCTCGGAAGGCTTGACGGACGCCTGGAAGACCTACAGCAGGAAATGCCGGAGAACGGCGCACAGACACAGCCCGAGACGGTAGAACAGACGACTAGGCAAGAGCCAGAACCCGTTCAAGAGCCGCAGATAGATGACTCGGTGAGGGAGCTCCAAGACGAGCTTCAGAACCTACAGAGCGAGCTCCAAGGCCTCGACCAATAGTATGACCGGGATCTATGTGCATGCCGGGGCTGGGATTTGAACCCAGGAACCCCTGCGGGAACGGGTCTTGAATCCGTCGCCTTTGGCCTGGCTTGGCTACCCCGGCGATGAAGTATCAGGCAACAAGATGTTTAGAGCTTAGCGGAATTGTTAGTTCTGGATATCGGTCTTCAGCTCTTCCAGACTGTTGTGTACCTGTTCTAGGCCTTTCTGCAGGAGCTCTCGGTTGGAGTACGCTGACGTTGACTCGATGCGGAATTCGAAGGTGTCTTCGTCGACCTTCTCGTATCCCACGGTTCCTCCCTGGTGCTTCGCGTGTTCGGTGCCGTACCCGAGCTCGGCGTCCGCCTCGAACTTCAGGTCTTGTCCTTCTTTCAGTTTGACGATTGTGGTGTCGTTGACAGGCGTTACATCGTAGTTTCCGGCGGAAAGGTCTTCTGCGGTGACCCTCGTCTCTCCCTCCCGGTCGAGGGCCAGGACCGCGGTGTCGTCCTCATCGAATCCTTCCGGGATAGTCAGTGGTATCTGCCCTACCCTGTTGGCCAGCATCTCGTCGAATAGGCCGGACTGGTTCTGGTTCACGCGCAGCTGCTGGACGGCCATCGTCGGCACCTTCGTCATCATGGAGCGACGGAGGGTGTTCGCCACCGCGGGGTTGGCATCTTCAAGTTGGACGTGTAGAACCTCGTCCGTCTCCTCGATGGTTTCCAGGTTCATACTCTTCTGCCTCTCTTCCCGCCTTTCTTTCTGCAGGAGTCGTGCGGTATCGGTGTTACGTCGCGTATCTCACCGACCTCGATGTCGCTCCTCGATATCGCGCGGATAGCGGGCTGGCTTCCCTTGCCTGGTATCTTCTCCTTTTGGCCTCCTGGAGCCCGAACCTGTATGTCGACCTCGTCCAGTCCTGCCTCCAGCGACTCCTCAACAGCCTGTTTCGCGGCCTTCATTGCCGGGAAGCTGGAGCCCTGCAGGTGGCCCTTGTCGGTCACCATTCCCGCCGTCACCTGCGATATGGTTTCAGCCCCAGTGGTGTCGGTGACATGGATTATCGTGTTGTTGAAGGACGAATAGATGTTGACTATTCCTTTCTTTGTCATTCTTGTGTTTCCTCAACTTCCTCTTCGGTTTCCTCGGGTTCGGATACCTCTATCTGTGATTCCTCCTCCTGTGTAAGCATATATCCCGGGACATCGATGCGCCTGCCGTCCACCCTCACCATGCCATGGGTGACGAGCTGGCGCGCCTCCATCGGCGTGTCGGCGTAGCCCCTGCGGTGGATCGTCGTCTGGAGTCGCCTGTCCAGGAAGTCCGTTGCGTTCAGAGTCAGAATATCTTCTAGACCGGCGTCCTCCCTGAACCAGACCAAGTTCGTATGTCTTCGATATGACCTGCTGCTTCTGTTCGTCTTGATCAGTGCCGATGAGCTCTCTTGCCTGCCTGCGCAGGCTGCGGAGCTGACTCTGTGTGCGGTATATCTCCTGTTTGTTGCGGAGACCATAATCGTCCATCAGACCCTTTTCGTCCTCGATTCTATCGCCGTTCCAGCCCTCGCTGGGTGTCTCGTACTGCTTCTTCAGTTTCTTTACCACGTCGTTACCTCCGGTTGTGTGTCATCTGTTTTTTGACTCACTCTTCCTCACCTGCGTCCTCTGTTGCCTCCTGCTGTATCCTGGCTCGGGACACACCTATCTTGTCGTCGCTCCTGAACGAGGACTTGGTCTTCTGTCCCCGAACCGGGAGACCGAGTTCGTGTCTCCATCCCCTGTACGAGCCAATTTCCTGGTACCTGCGAATATCGAACTCTTCCTGTAGATCGAGGTCGCTACCAACCACGTGCTTGTCCTCACCGGTTTCCCTGTCTCTGCGGCGGTTAACCATCCAGGACGGGAGGTCGGTTTCATCAGGGTTCTCCAAGGTTTCCTCTATACCGTCGATTTCGGACTCCGATAGGTCTCCTATGGGTGTCTCAGGGTCGTGTTCCACAGCCTTTGCGATGGCGTTTGCATACGCATCTCCTACACCCTTCAGAGACTTGAGTGCCTGCGGAATGGGACGAGTTCCGTCTATGTCCGTTCTCGCCATCCTCACTATGGCCTTTGTGTCTGTCACTACGTGTACAAATCTCGTTGAATTCTTTTAAGTCGGAGCGAGACGCAATATCAGTATAGCCCCGCCCGGATTCGAACCGGGGCCACCGGCTCCAAAGGCCGGCGCACTTGGCCGCTATGCTACGGGGCTACTGTAGAAAAGAACCTTATCTCATAAATTCTGTTGGAATTGGCAGGCTCCAAGAGGGCATTGTTTGGATGACTTGGGTCATACGCGCGTCACGTTCTGAAGCGTTATTTCGGGCTGATCTTGCTCCTTACAGCAGAGATACCAAATTTAGCTATATTTTTAACTATTTCAGTGTTGGTTCGTGGCTCACAGAACGCTCTTTCATTTAGGACACGGCCGTCGGTCCCAATAATCTTCACGAACGTGTCGCTACCGATGATTTCCTGTGCTCTCGCGAAAAACTGTTCCCGACCAGTAAATTTTTGTCTCTCTTCCAAGCCAGTCTACGTACTCTGAGGGAGATGTACTCAGCGCCTTCACTCCAGAACGAGCGGATCTCACGTTGCCAAAGTTGTTGACGCCGTTCACTAGACCACAGGCGTCGCCAGCGAGCCTAACTTCACAGCCCTCCAGTTCAAATGCACACTCTGAGAAGCTCCTAGAGTCCTGAACAGGTTCCCTGCCTGTGATTATCTCGGTGCTCGGAGGAGAGGGAAGTCCGAGGGTGCTGCAGAATTCATAAAATACCTCAATGGGGTTATCAGGCTCGTACCCAGGATACCAACCGACACCAAGGGTTGCCCTAGAATCGGACTTCGTGGTGACAAAGCCTGTGGCTTTGGACCAGGTAACGACCGCAGGTCTAGGCCAGTAGTCGCTGAAGTCACCTGTCATAGATGCGCTCAGCGTCACGATTGATTTTCCACAGCTGCTGACCGTATCTGTTGCCCCCGCAGATATTGGATCTGGGCCAGTAGCATCTATCAGGACATCGGATTCTTTGGCAAGCTCAAGGTAATCGGTTGCATCTACACTGGTTTGAGGTTCTATATCTACTATGTCCGATATGTCCTCTGCCCATCCTACCTCAAACTCCGATCTATCTATGACAGCCGGGTCGGGGGTATTAAATG
>GL982569.1:710763-712196 GCA_000220355.1 Candidatus Nanosalinarum sp. J07AB56 | reverse complement strand
ACGGTGTCTCATGTCGAGAAGGAACGGGTCAGGGGTACACGTGGCGCCGTAGCTCTCCGCGACCTCTTGGTCGGGGTCAGCGAGGTAGTAGAAGTTCTCCGTCCCCAAGTCGTACTCCTCCACGAGCTCCGGCATCTTCTCCACGGTGTCCTGCGGGTGGACATCGGAGTTGGGGTTCACGCCGACGAAGGCAACGCTCGGGAACCGCTCTATCAAAGCAGATAGCTCCGGCAGGTTGGCCTTGACGAACGGGCAGTGGTTGCACATGAAAACCACAAGAACTCCGTCATAGTTGTCGAGGTCCGACAGCTCCACTTCGTTTCCATCTGGGTTCTCCAAATTGAATCCTGGTGCTTTGTCTCCCCTCTGTAGTTCCGACGCTGACTCCGTGAGTGCCATACTGATACTGGGAGTGTCGAGGTTTAGAAGAGCGTGGTCCAGGGGAGGGAGGCGGACAGGACCCCAATCGCCGAGCCCGCGACCACGTCACTGGGATAGTGAGCCGCGAGGTACACCCTGGAGATGCAGACCGCGGAAGCAGCGGCGAACAAAACTGGGGCTGTATCCGGGGCGAGTGCTGAAAACCTGACTGCCAAAAACGACGATGTGAGAGCGTGACCTGAGGGAAAGCTTGGAGCTACATCTACCGTGAGATCGGGATGGCTCGGCCTATCCCGGTCAACAGCAATCTTCACGCCGTAGCCGAACGCCCAGGTCGCCGCAAGCGGCACGAACACATGAACTAAGAAGTCCGGATTTACAGTGGCAAGCAGAAGCCCAAAGAAGCCCGATAGGTATGCGGAGCCGAGCGCGGTGACTGATGAGAAGAAGCTGTCAACATGACCGAGCCTGCGCTTCTTCAGGTACTTCACAGCTCTTCGGTCTGACGCACGTATCGCGTCCAACACGCTCACAGTACATGTCGTAGGCCCGCGTTGAAATTATTCGTCGAAGTAGTCCATAATGTTCTCGCGGTCGAAGATGTTCTCCTCGCCCACCTGCTCCTTCAGGGTGCGGGCTGTGGAGTTACCTATCAGCTTCTTCAGCTTCTCGAACTGAACCCCACGGATGCGCTGCTGGGTGTCGATGCCATGCTCCATCAACGTCCGGGCCCGCACACGACCTATCTGGTCGAACTTAACCAAGGGCAGCAGCTCCTCTTTGATGCCGTGGCGCATCCGCCTCCGCAGCCTCTCCAGCTCCTCCCGCTGTTCTATGCCCTCGAGGCGACAGAGCTCCTGGGCAGAGTAGAGCAGCCAGTCCGCGTTCCGGTTCTTCGCGCGGACGCCACCGGGCGCAACACCGTACTTCTCCATGATGCGCTCCTCGTCCACCTCCGAGATCCACGCCCGCAGCATCAAGGCCAGCTTCATGCACTCCAGATAGAGGTCGTAGCTCGGATCCCACTCCTGCGGCACGCTCTCCAGCAGATA
>GL982569.1:703653-710151 GCA_000220355.1 Candidatus Nanosalinarum sp. J07AB56 | reverse complement strand
AACCAGGACTGTAGATTCTCTCTCGTTAATCGGGTTGATACCTTTGTACCCGGAGCTGTATGGGGAAATCATGGCGCCGGGGTGAACCTCAGAGAAGTCTCCTTTTACGACTGCTGAGACCGTCTTTGCGGCCACATTCGAACTGTGGACCGTGTTATTTACCTCTGTTGAGATGGGTCTGGCGCCCGTGGCATCGATTACCAGGTCACTGCCTTCACATATTCTCCAGAAGTCACTCTCTGAAACATCAAAGTTTTCTTTGACATCAACCTTGTCTCGCAGGCTCCTGCCCCAGGATGCGTCGAAAGCCGGTCTCTCAAGCATAGCGCCGTCTTCCAGTTCGAACTCTGTTTCGGCCTCACCGCCCTCCATAAGCGTTATCTTCCGCAGGTCGCGGATGTATCCGTCGGCGCTTTTGGATCGGGGAATTTTGGAGTATTCGGCGACCCCGCCACCCCATGCTCTAACCACCTCATCACCATCATCGTAGCTGGAGTTCTCGTAGAGTTCTACATCGCAGCCCTTCCTGTGCGCTACCTCCGCTGCGGAGAGGCCAGTAAAGCCGCCTCCAACAACCGATACCTTCACACAAGTGGAACGGCAGGCCTCAATATCAGTGTTCCGGTGGCTCGCTCGAGCTGTTTTTAATCAGTAGGTCCCATCCAAATACGTGGAGAGGAAAACTATCTCGCTACCGGAGGAGCTGGCCGAGTACGTAGATGAAAACCACATCAATCTGTCGCGGTTCGTGCAAGACAAGCTTCGGGAGCTGTCGGAACAGACTCACGTCGACGCTGAGAACCTCTCAGAAGAGGAAGCCCGAGAGATTGGTCAGAAGCTGAAGAATTTGGGGTATTTAGACAGATGAAAATCATCGGTGTGGACGCCGCGACCTGGGACGTAATCAAGCCGCACAGGGACGAGCTACCGAACTTCGACCGGCTTATGAAGGAGTGCGACTACAAGACTCTGACCGTGGACGAGAAACCGAAGTCCGCAGCAGTCTGGACCTCGATATTCACGGGCAAGACCCAGGCGGAACATGGCCACCAGGACTTCATTGTGGACGACGAGCTCCAGCGGAGGAGCGACATCGACGCAGAGTTCGTCTGGGAGAAGCTGGACGACAGGATAGATGTCCGCGTCCTCCAAGTTCCCGCAGTAGCTCCTCCACTGAACTGGAACACGGACTACGAGCCAGAGGGTTTTGGACTGTCCTCCGACCCCGAGGAACTGGAGCAGGATATGAACCAGCTTCTGGAAAAGTCAAAACAGGTGCTCGGAGATGATCCCGACCTGTTCGCCGTTGTGTTCATGCAGCTCGACCGCATATCACACTTCTACTGGGGCGACGACATAGTCCTGGAATTCTACAGGAAGATGGACGACGCGCTCGGAGAGCTACTGGAGTACTACGACTTCGACTCGGACGAACCCCTGATAGTCCTATCCGACCACGGTTTCGCAGAGCACGGAGAGGGGACGAGTCCAAACACTACCGGAAGAGACACCAAAGGGAGAAATCAAGGGCGACCACCACGAGGATGCGGTTCTCATGGTCAACAACCTCGACATAGACGAGTTCCACGACCCCGAAGACGTCGGCAGGAAGATACTTGACAGATTCAGACAGAACTAACCCCTCACGACCTCGGCTTCCTACCACCGCCGCGGTGAATTCTGCACTCTCCGTTACATGAGGGGAGCTCAACCGACCTCCGTCTACCAGTCAGGACAGACAACAGTCCTGCCAGCTGCAGGTAGTGCTCCGAAACGTATTCGGCGAGGAACCCCGGCAACCCCAGTCTCTCCGCTATCCTTCGGGATGCCTCACCCCCGAAGTACACTGTATCCTCCTCGAAGAGGTAGAGCGTGAAACCAGGATCATCGAACTCCCGTTCAAGCAACCGCTGAGCATCGCCAGAGTCGAACTCTAGTCTCTCCAGCCCCAGAAACTTGGAAGCGGTGTTCGCCGCAAGCCTGCAGAAGGGACAGTTGCCGTCGTATATCACTGTGTCGGGCATACACAGTATCAGGTCTTGGACAACCAAAAGCCACCCATTAAATACCATGCATAAGTTATGCATTATTGTTATGGAAGCACCAGTTACGCGCAGCGAGATAGAGGACGCACCCATGAAAGCAAAGATCAGAGCCGGAGAAATGACGGTCAAAAGGGCGCTAGAGGAGCACGACGCCGAGAACACCGTGATAGGTTTCACGGGCGGGAAGGACTCAACGCTCACGGCCTGGCTCGTCAAACGGGTGTGCGAGGAGAACAACATCGAGAAGCCACGGTTCATGTTTGTGGACCACGGACAGCACTTCGACGAGATAGAAGACTACGTCGAGAGAATTGGGGGCGACTGGGGCTTCGATGTCGTGAACATCCGCAACAGCGACCTCATAGAGAAGGCAGATCAGCCGGGAGACAAGGTACCGGTGGAGGAGCTGAACGACAGGAACCAAGAGGAGGTCAGGCGAGTCGATGAAGACCTGGAGGAGGTGCCCTGGCTGATGGACACCGAGTCCGGGAACCACCTACTGAAGACGGTGCCGATGAACGAGTTCATAGAGGAACAGGGCATCGAGCTCGTCATAAACGGCGTCAGGTGGGACGAGCACGAGAGCCGCGGGAACGAGGAGTTCTACTCGCCGAGGAACGAACCCGAACATCTCCGCGTCCACCCCATCCTCCAGTTCACGGAGCGCGACGTCTGGGACGCAACCTGGCACCACCTCTGCCCCGACTGCGTCAGCGAGTTCCAGCGAATGCAGGACTATCCAGAGTCAGAGGAAGACCTCCCCGGAGACATGACGAAAGAGGACATCCCAATAAGCCCCAAGTACTGGGCCGGCTACAGGTCACTGGGGAGCGAGGTCTCCACAGACCCAAGCGACCAGATACCTGCCTGGCTACAGGACGTGGAGAACACGGAGGAAAGAGCAGGACGAGCCCAGAACAAGGACGAGGAAGAGATCATGAACAAGCTAAGGGATCTCGGATACATGTAGAAGGTCAGCTGAGCGCCTCTGCGGTCGCTCTCACAGCCTCTTCCGAGCTCATAGCTGGCTCCCAGTCCGACTCCTCGGCGAGCGCGGAGATGTCCAGCCTCATCTCCGGCACGTCCCCGCTCCAGCCCCTGCGACCACCGGTATAGCTGAACTCGGGGTCAAGACCCATCACATCCGAAACGATCTCAGCTATCCGCGTGACCGAAACGGAGTCCCGGCTCCCGACATTGTACACGCTACCGGGCGCACTCCGCGCGGCTTCCATCGCTGCAACGGCGTCCTCCGCCTCCAGGTAACTCTTCTTCTGGCGGCCGTTCCCAAGTATCTCCAGCTCTCCAGGATTTTCTTGTAGCTTCTCAACGAAGTCATAGGTCACCCCCTTTCGAGCTCTGCCGCCGACAATGTTCGCCAGCCGGACAACCGTGGCGTCGAACCCGAACCTGTCCGCGTAGAGATGCGACATCCTCTCGCACGTCGCCTTCGTGACACCGTACATCGATATCGGCTCCAGCGGCGCGTCCTCCGGCGTCGGTATATCGGCATCCTCACCGTAGACAACGGAGCTGGAGGCAAACACGAACTCATCGATCTCCGAGTCCGCGGCGGCATCAAGCAACCTCTTCGTAGCAACACAGTTATCGCGGAAATCGGATTCCCTGTCATCCGGAAAACTGTTGACGGACGGGTTAGCCGCCAGATGGTAGACGACATCAGCGCCCTCGAGCTCCGGCTGCAGGTTGTCTTCCGCCAAGTCCTTCTCGACAAGCGTCGCTTCGTCCGGAACAAGTTCCCTGGCGCCGGAGGACAGATTATCTAGAACCGTGGGTGCTGTTCCTCTGCGGACGAGTAGCTCCGAGAGGTGTGACCCGATGAATCCTGCGCCTCCGGTGACGAGTACGTTCACACTGTTGGCTGACCGAACATATGCTTAAAGCTGACCGGGTTCGAGATTTGATGTGGCGAAACGGAGGGTGTCTTTGACTCTGGAGGAAAGCCTCGTCAACAGGCTGGACGACAGGGCAGACAGGGAGGGAAACAACCGATCCGAGACCGTCAGCACGATGCTTAGGGAACAGCTGGGTGAGAGGCAGGTGTCGGAGGCTGTCGTGTTCTGTGGCGACGAAAGATGCCTGTCGAGGCACGGAGACCAGCAGATACTCTCCATGACTCTAAGAAACCTGGAGGAGAACGATGTGGACTCGGCCTACCTACTCTCAGGCATGGACAGACTGGACGACCAACTGGAGTACCAGGGAGGAATCCAGCTGGAGATAGTGGGCGATGAGGGCGAGGGAACCGGATCGGCGCTGGAGCTCCTGCGGGACAGGATAGATACCGTCTTCGCCGCCCTGAACGGACACGTGTACGCTGGCGTGGACCTCAAGGAGATGCGCAAGTTCCACTCCGAGCAGGAAGGCGCGGTCACTATGGCCTTAAGGCCCACAAACGAGCCCTCAAGCTACGGGGTGGCCGACCTCAAGGGAAACCGCATCCAGGGCTTCGTTCACCAGCCACAGCCGGGCGAGGAGCCCTCACACCTCATCAACGCCGGGTTCTACGTGATGTCCCCGAGAGTGTTCGGAGAGATAGGCAGCAGCGACCTCGATGCCGTGTTCGAGCGCCTGGCCTCCGAGGACAAGCTCTCAGGGTATGTGTACGGCGGCGACTGGTTCGAGGCCTAACAATGTAAAAACGTAATACGGTGTATTACTGTGTATGTCTGAGCAGGCGCTCGCCGGAACCCACAGCGACACCCACAGGACAGTAAGGGTCATAATATCCGACGGAAACAATGTCCTAGTTGGCAGGAAGCGCAGCAAGGACAGACTCCAGCCCTGCACCGGCCATGTCGAGGAGGGAGAGACAGCGAAGGAGGCAGCAGTCAGAGAGGCCAAGGAAGAAATGCTCGACAGCGAGCCCAACAAGGAAGCGCTGTCAAAAGTAGAGGACGGGATTGTGCGCGAGGCGGAGTGCCGGCACACACAAAACGGTTCGTTGCGGCACGAATACACAATCTACGGACTCGAGGTGCAGGAACCCGTGCTAGACGTCGACGAGGAAGAGTTCAGCAGCCTGGAGTGGCGCCGTATCGACCAACTGGTGCAAGACCACGAATCCGGAAAAGACAGGTTAACTCAAAACTCCTACAAAGACATCAAGAAATACAGAGAATGGAGAAAGCACTCGTAACAGGCGGAGCAGGTTTCATCGGCTCAAATCTCACCGAAAGACTGGTCGAAAACGGAGTGGACGTCACAGTGTTGGACAGCCTCTACCTCGGAGACACCGATAACCTCTCCAGCGTGGAGAGGACATCAACTTCATCGACGGGAGCGTACTCGACAGAGAGACGGTCAAGGAGGCAGTTGAGGGCTGCGACACAGTGTTCCACCTCGCGGCCCGCAGCTCCTCGCCGATGCACCAAGACAATCCCACGGAGGGCGCCAGAGTCAACGTCGAGGGATTCATCGAGACAGTCGAGGCAGCTATCCAAGAAGGCGCCGGGAAGGTGGTGTACGCCTCCACGAGCTCGATGTACGGCACGGTTCCGCCGCCGCACACAGAGGACGCCGACGTCGTGCCGAAGAACAGGTACTCCGCCTCCAAGCTCTGCCGCGAACAGTACGGAAAGTGCTACAGCCACCGCGGCGAAATCCAGACCACGGGGCTACGCTTCTTCTCCGTCTACGGGCCACATGAAAAACCGAAGGGCAAGTACGCAAACATAATATCGCAGTTCCTCTGGAAGATGCAGAACGGGGAGCAGCCAGTGATATGGGGTGACGGAGCCCAGGAACGCGACTTCACCTATGTTGAGGATGTCGTTGACGCCCTCATCAAGGCCGCGGAGACGAGGCAGGAGCTCGACGGAGAGGTCGTGAACGTAGGAACCGGACAGCCCCACACCTTCAACGAGGTCATGGACGCCCTGAACAGCGAGCTTGAAACCGAGATACAAGCCGAGTTCGTCGAGAACCCCCGTGGCGACTCCTACATCCACGAGCACCGCGCCGACACGTCCAAGGCAGAAAGCCTACTGGGGTGGAAACCCAGCAACAGCTTCCAAGACGGAGTGAGAAAAACGGTTGACTACCACAGTTAGGAATATACTGACTGGCGGGCAGGTGTGATCTGGATATGGCCACACGAATTCCCGACGGGGCACGCCCTACAGAGGTCCGAGAACAAAGAGGAACAGAGCGGAGACAACCAAAAAGGACTGGAGAACTCCAAGGACGAGGGTGACCTGAGGCTCGGTGAGGCCCCGTCTCATGAGCGGGTGTGTCAGCGAGTAGGTCCTATTGTGGAACGGCTGAAGAGTTCCGTCCTCCTGTATGTCTCCCCAGCTCCTGGCCTCGAACCTGCTTCTGGCCTTCAGGAAGAACTCCACAAACCAGAGCCCGGACACAAATACACCGAACTTCTCTATGTTGCCGATCACTATGGCGGAGAACAGACCGGCGCCAGCGAGATAGGTAAGGG
>GL982569.1:702378-703633 GCA_000220355.1 Candidatus Nanosalinarum sp. J07AB56 | reverse complement strand
TCCACAGTAGCCACGCTCGACCTCGCCTCGATAGCAGGCATAATCGCCGCAGTTGGAACCGGGGTAGACGACCAGATCATAATCACGGACGAGTCCAGCCGGGAACAGGTGCGGAGCTGGAAGAAAAGGATGAAGCGCGCCTTCTTCGTTATCTTCACCTCAGCGGCCTCCACAATAGGAGCAATGATGCCGATAGTGTCCCCCAGCCTCACGAACATACTCGTCGGAATCGCGGGTCTCTCACTCATCGGCTACACTCTAGTGAAAAGCCGCACGAACCAGCAGTTCCTGGTGCTCGGAACCATGGTGACCCTGGTCGCTGCGTTCACCTTCACTCTCAGTCCATCCGCGTTCGCGCTCCAGAGCGTCCGCGGCTTCGCGGTCACAACAATACTTGGTGTTCTTGTCGGCATCACGATAACACGGCCGGCCTTCGCCAAGATACTGGAACAGATACAGTAGTGCCGTAGGAGTGGCGTAACACGTTCAAGACATGGAGGACGTCAACCTGCCGACGCTTCCCGAGTAATTCTCATAGGTCGGAGAGGAGGTTGAGACAGAGCTGTCCGAGCACCTCTCTGTAAGGAGGAGAGGAGACATACAAGCTGGCCGTAAGAGGCGGAAATTCGGAGGAGTGGCTGGAGGCCGAGTTCGATCTGTCGGCAAATCCGTAAAGACGAGCAAGCAGTAGCTTCGATTACTGGGGAGACCACCTCGAAGTACCGCGGCGCTAGTTCCTGCCGAAACGCCATGCTAGAACTAGGATAGCGAGCTGCGCGGTGAGCGACAGCATCGATATGTTGATGTAGCCGAAGTGGAACGTGTACTCGGTTGAGCAGCTGACCGCGAGCACGGAGCAGCCAGCGGATGTAAACTGGTCGATTCTCTGTATGGCGTAGTGGTACGCGGAGATAGGGATACCCACCAGGAGGAGCGGTATGACATACTCCCTGACATCCTGTCTGTCCAGGAACAGCGCCGTGGCGAACAGAACGACCAGAGGGTATATCGCTATTCTTATGTACCAGCACAGCTTGCACGGCGTCCAGCCCAGCACCTGAGACATGTAGAGCGAGCCGCCAGTAGCAAGCGTCGCCAGCACCAGCGATAGCTCCCGCCAGCGACCAGCTATACGCGACTTCAGCTCCTCGACAGCCTCCACTCTGTAACCAGCCTTGGAGGCGGCGAAGTACGACGCAGCTGTCAGGAGCGAAGCATGTATCGCGGCCGCGCCAGCAGCCAGCGCGTACACCAC
>GL982569.1:689198-702358 GCA_000220355.1 Candidatus Nanosalinarum sp. J07AB56 | reverse complement strand
GAGTCACCCGGGAGCACCGAGGCAGGATGCAGGTTGTGGAATAGAAACCCTCCGAGACAACCAGCCAAGACGAGTGCAATCGCAGCGGCTTCGAACCGCTGGTTCAACGCGGCGAAGACCCCGATTCCGAGAGCCGTAATCAGGCAGAGCAGCGCAGAGAGACCGTTCGTACCCGCCAGCATGTTGACCACATTCGACACAAACAGGAGACCAATCGGGAGAAGCAGGAGAGGATACAGGTAGCCCCAGTTCACCACTCCCAAAACCGGGAGAGCCATCTCCCAGGAGCCTGCCCCGATCGCCGCCAGAGGCAGAACCGCCGGCAGCACGAACAGAGCCTTTGGAAGCTGCTCCATGCCCTTTCTGTATTCTCTGCCCTCTGACACAGAGGGGTTCTTGATGTCGAGCTCGTCCTTCGCGTACTGCTCCAGGTCAACGTGTATGTCGTCTATCAGACCTATCATCGTGATTATGGAGACCGACGCGAGTCCTGCAAGCATCAAAGTCAGGTCGACTGACGTGGCGTTCAGCAGCGAGGCACCGGCGATAAACAGCGATATGGCCGTCAGAAACCCGAAAAAGACCACTGTTCCGCCGCTGGTGGGAAGCGACGGCTTGCTCAGCTTCTGCTGGTCTACGCCACGGATACCGGAGTAGTACAGGTAACGGGCTGCGTACGGGACAGCCCCGAAGACCAGTAGAAAGCCTACAAAACCCGCCACCACCGCGATGGACACCGGTTCCACACTCCTTTGTTACGCCGAAGTGTTCAAAACGTTACTCGTCGCTGTCCTGAACCTCCCACATCTTGACATATCCGTTGCTGGCCTCAGGTACCTTCTCCACGAAAGGTATCTCGCTGCCATCTTGGAGATACAGGTCAACCAGCATGTGATCCTTCATCTGCTTCGGCACGAGAACCATCCGTGTCCGCGCTCCCGCGCCTACGCCCCTGTCAAGGTTGTAGAACGGATTCTCAGCCACGCACAGCTCCGGCTGTTCATAACCGAGGAATCTGCCCTGGAACTGCAGGGGAGTGGCGTTGAACTGGCGCTCCCCATTCTCCGTTAACAGGCAGTCGATCTGGCCGCGCTGCCCACCGGCCTCCAGTGTGGGTGCTCCCGAAACCTCCACGCCCGACCGCGAGGCATTCACAGGCACGAAGAGACGGAAGTTGCCGCGCGACAGCGTCAGAACAGTGTCGTTCTCAGTGCCGGAGAGCGCCCGTCTACCATTGTTCGCACCGACCTGTAGCATTGACTGGAAATCTGAGTTATCGCGGTTCGCGATCTGCGACACAGCCGAGTACTTACCGATCATAGTCTCATCAAGGACAACGTAATCGACCGAATGCTTCTCTAGGAACTCGGTCTGCTCCGAAGCATTAGTAGAGGTCAGTACATCCGCTAAGGGATAGTTGATTTTCTCACCAGAGGCGTAGTAGCCAAGGTTGCCTCCGTCGGCAACAGCTGCCCGCTCCCCGATATTCTGGAACCAGTAGCCGTAGTCCCACCAGGACATAACCACGTCCCCGCCATCAAGCTCCGTCCTCTGGTAGTCCAAGTTCTCATCCCACAGCGAGCTCGGAGAGTCCCCGACACCAGAGATAGCGCCGTAGCCAGCGCCAAAGTTCGCGACGGCGAGCACCACGGCAGCAACAACAGCGGCGAACTTTGCGGGCCTCCTGATGTTCACGGCTCCGTCAGCCTTCTCCGAGTCAAGCACGAAATACAACGCGGCGTTCAGAACGAGAAGACCCGCCACCACGAGCAGCAGGTTGCCCCCAGCCGAGAGAGCGACGCCAAGTATCAGCACATCCAGGGCAAGGACTGCCGCCGCACCCGCAGCGAACTCCGATGCGTCCGTCGAAAGACTCTTTGCTCTCGCCCAGGCCAGCGACACCGCGTAGCCCGCACCGAACGAGACTGGGAATGCCGCCAAGAACAGCAGCCTCGACTTCGCAGCCGCGCCGAGCACCACGGAAATCACGAAGAACAGGCCCAGAACCAAAGAGAAATCCCTCCTAACCTCAAAGTTCGCGACAAGCTCATCTCCGAGGTACAGAGCCGCCGACGAAACCAGCACAAGTAGAACACCAGGACCAGCCGCGAGCAAGACGTTGTCCTGGAAGGTCGACGCGAAGACCAGCGTCCAGACCAGCAGCACACCGCCCACAAGCTGATGGTAGGACAGCTCCGACAAAGTGTCACCGACGACATCCAGACGCCTGAGGACGGCGGCACCAACAGAGGCACCCATGAAGACCACGGAGGCGAACGCCAAGGCCAAGGGTCCAAAACCAGCGCCAATGAAGCCCGCTACCTGGGCGAACCCGCTGAGCTGCGAGGGGAGGAACGCGGAGAGACCGGATCCCGCGGTCGCCGCGGACAACTGACCCACGAACTGGGACAGACTGGCAGCCTGATTCTCCGCCACGGTACCCGCGACGACACCGCCACCTGACTGCACGGCTGTTGAGTAAAGTGAGATTACGCGGGACGCCAAAAAGTCGCTGTACAGTGGTGACAGGGCTGCGAGAACCACCGAGGAAACCGCTGCCGATGGAGCCAGGTACGGAAGCCTGTTCTCCGACACTAGGTCTAGTTTCTCCGCGGAGTACCTCGCCCACAGTAGCGCTAACAGACCAAGGTTACCGAGGAAGAATGAACTGGATAGTGAGAACCTGGAGGGGTTGGCGACAAAGCCCAGAACACCTCCGACCAGCACCGTAGGGGTGTACGCAGCGACGAGACCTTGGATGTCCTCATCCAAGAGAAACACCGTACCCGCCGACAGTGGAAAGAGTAGCCAGAGGAAGCTTGAGCCACCCCAGGAGGCTGTCGCAACACCGAGGGAGAGACCGGAGACAGCTCCGAACCTCCAGTCCCTGTTTCTCCATGCCCGGGCAAAGCCGAAGACCGAGAACATCATGAAGGGTATCGCGGTCGGCTCCTTCTCGAAGAACCCAGCTGAGGTTCTCTGCATCGTTCCTGCTGCCACAGCCACGAAGAACGCGGAGGCGAGCCCGGTGAGGTCGTCCCTCATCTCGCGGCCGAACAGGAACATCGCGAGTATCGAGAACGCCGCCATGACAGCAGGGTACATCTGCGCCCACTCCAAGAACGGCATGAAGAACTGCGGGCCCAGCAGGTACAGCAGAGCCGGAATCGCTATATTGCCGAACTGGAAGGTATAGGACGGTGTGTTGTATGGAAAGTACCTGGTGAAATCCGTTACGGGGAGGGCGCCATCAAACACGAGATGCTGTGACGTCGAGTAGATGAAGTACGGATCCAAGGCCTGGAAGTACTGCATCCCCTGCTCCGGCAGGTACCGCAGCCAGAAACCCAGCAACATGAGAATCGACACCGCTGTGTAGACAGCATGCCGCCTCTCAAACCCGTCTAGAAAACTAGAGAAGTCTCCCTCTGCCACGCTAAAACAACACAAGGCACGCTTTTTATTACCGCAGCAAAACCCGCCCAGAGACCAGTTTAAAAACCTGCGAGCGGTTTTCTGGCTGTGGAGATAGAGGAAAAAGCTGCTCAAAAATTCAATCAGATGTACGACAGCTACGACAGATACCTATATGTTCCAGCAATCCTGGTGGTCGCAGCCCTAACCGTACTTGGCGGAAACTTCGCGTTGAACGGCCAGTTCGTCAATCTCGGAACCGACTTCACCGGAGGCACAGAGATAACATACCAAGTGGGGGGAGGGCAGTTCTCGCCACAGGAAGCAGAGGACGCCTTCGCCAACAGCGGAAGACCGGGTGCAGACGCCACCAGACAGACCACAGGCAACACAACCAGGTTGCTGGTGGAGCTACCTCCTCCACAGCTTGAGAGAGATGAGGCGCGGCAGATTCTCACGGCCGCAGGGATAGAGGCAGAGGTCGAATCCTTCCGAAGCATCAACGCATCCGTGTCGGAGGAGTTCTTCACCCAAGCAGGCATCGCCTTCGGACTGGCGTTCTCCGTCATGTCGGTGGTGATATTCGTGGCGTTCCGCGACGCCATACCAAGTCTAGCGGTCGTGTTCGCGGCGACCGCCGACATCGTGTTCGCACTGGCGGGCATGGCACTCTTCGGTATACCGCTCACGCTCGGGACGCTGGCCGCGCTCCTCATGCTCATAGGGTACTCGGTCGACACCGACATCGTGCTGTCAACCCGAGTTTTGAAGCGGGAGCGCGGCAGCCTGAAGTCAAGGGTGTGGAGCAGCATCAAGACAGGAACAACGATGTCCTCCGGCGGCATAGCAGGCTTCCTGCTGCTGTACCTGGTGTCGCTCGCCCTCGTTGGGCCATCAGAGCTCTCCAACATCGCCGCCGTCATGGTAATCGGACTCGCCGCGGACATGCCGATAACCTGGCTCGGAAACGCCATAGTACTCAAAAAATACGTCAACGGAGACTACGACGGTGTAGTGCCGTGGAGCTGAAGAGCCTAGCTAAGGAGTGGAGAATCTGGGTTCTCGTATCGGCGCTCGCACTATCCACTCTCTTCCTCGCACCTACCTACGGCGAGGGACCGAGCGGCGAGACCACGATAGAGACGTCGATCAACAAGGGGCTGGAGCTGTCCAACGGCACGCGAGTCCTGATATCGCCGAACTCCACCAACACCAGCCAGGCACAGGCCCAGCGCGTCGCAGACATAATACAGACCCGTATCTCGGCATTCGGACTAACACAGGCATCAGTCAGAACCGTGAGGTTGGGCGAGGAGTTCTCCGTACAAGTAGAGGTGGCATCGCAGAACAGAACCAGGCTACGCGAACTAATATCGGAAGAAGGAAGCTTCGAGGCCCGCATGCCGTGGACGGTCAGAGACAACAGCACCTTCAGCCTCGACGGAACCGACCACAGCCTCACCCGCACCGAACAGGGACTCCGGGCCATGGGCGAAACATACAGTGAGGGGGACACGTGGCGCATGGGAGGGACAAAGTGGTACTACGCCAACGATACGGATGGCTCGGCCGACCTAGAGATGGTGGCTTACAACGGTAGCGAGGTCGACGACGTACTGACATCGAGCTCTCAGATAACTGGTGGCCGCGGGAGCTACCAGTTCCGATTCCAAGTAGTTATAGACAACGGTGCGGCGGAACGCGTACAGGAGATAGCGCGGAACTACGAGACGGTTATCGCGGGTGGGGGACCGAGCAGCGCCGGGCAACCATACCTCGGGCTGGACGGCAGACCAGCAAGGCTAGGTCTGTATGTGGACGAAAACAGGGAGTCAGGTCTCAGGATGGCGGGAAGTTTCAAGAACTCGGTGGTGAACCAGCCATCGATATCGGGCGGGGCAACAACCAACGCAGAGGCCGAGGACGAGATGCAGCGTCTACAGGCCATCCTGCAGTCAGGCGCCCTACCAGTACCTGTCAAGATAGACTCTTTCTCCACTGTCTCCTCCTCCCTCGGATCCGACTTCCTCTCCGCCGCCTTCCTATCCATCATCGCGTCCTTGGTGGCGGTGGGAGGTCTCGTGTTCCTCAGGTACGGAGACATCCGTGTCGTCGTACCGATAATAATCACAGGAGCCTCCGAGGTCTACATAGTGCTCGGAACCTGGTTTTCCACAGTAGCCACGCTCGACCTCGCCTCGATAGCCGGCATAATCGCCGCGGTCGGAACCGGGGTCGACGACCAGATCATAATCACGGACGAGTCCAGCCGGGAACAGGTACGGAGCTGGAAGAAGAGGATGAAGCGCGCCTTCTTCGTTATCTTCACCTCAGCGGCCTCCACAATAGGAGCAATGATGCCGATAGTGTCCCCCAGCCTCACGAACATACTAGTCGGGATCGCGGGTCTCTCGCTCATCGGCTACACCCTAGTGAAAAGCCGCACGAACCAGCAATTCCTGGTGCTCGGAACCGTGGTCAGTCTAGTAGCTGCGTTCACCTTCACTCTCAGTCCATCCGCGTTCGCGCTCCAGAGCGTCCGCGGCTTCGCGGTCACAACGATACTTGGTGTTCTTGTCGGCATCACGATAACACGGCCGGCCTTCGCCAAGATACTCGAACAAATTCAATAAAAAGAAGTCGATGTTGGTTGGAATATATGGAGGACGGGGACTGACTGCCATCGCTGCCAGAATACTTCCCGGCCTTGAGGGATGAGCCTAATGCCGAAGTAGAGATCAGCCACAGCGCTGAAGAATACGGAGACCAAATCCACACGATCTCAATGACAGGTGAAGGTCTGGGTAGATGGATCGAAATCGAATTCGACACGTGTGACAGCGATTACAGGGAGAGCAGGCCGGGTTTTGACTGTCGGGAGGACTACCTTGAAATAGACCGGCGCTAGTTCCTGCCGAAACGCCATGCTAGAACCAGGATAGCGAGCTGCGCGGTGAGCGACAGCATCGATATGTTAATGTAGCCGAAGTGGAACGTGTACTCGGTTGAGCAGCTGACCGCGAGCACGGAGCAGCCAGCGGACGTAAACTGGTCAATCCTCTGTATAGCGTAGTGGTACGCGGAGATAGGAATACCCACTAAGAGAAGTGGTATGACGTACTCCCGGACATCCTGTCTGTCCAGGAACAGCGCCGTGGCGAACAGAACGACCAGAGGGTATATGGCTATCCTTATGTACCAGCAAAGCTTGCACGGCGTCCAGCCCAGCACCTGAGACATGTAGAGCGAGCCGCCAGTAGCAAGCGTTGCCAGCACCAGTGATAGCTCCCGCCAGTGACCAGCTATGCGCGACTTCAGCCTCTCGACAGCCGCCACTCTGTAACCAGCCCTGGAGGCGGCGAAGTACGACACAGCTGCCAGGAGCGAAGCGTGTATCGCGGCTGCGCCAGCGGCCAGCGCGTACACCACGGGTTGCTCAACCACAGAGATTGATTGCAGGGCTAGTTTTTGTATTCCAGGTCACGCAGAACCCTATTTTATATCGGGCCGCAACCAATAGTTGATTATGACCGAGTGCGAGTTCTGCGGCGAGGAGTTCGACACGGACACCGAGCTACAAGCACACTGGCGTGAGCACGAGGACGAGCTCAACTCACACCAAGAGGAGAAAGCCAAGAAGGCGGAGCGAGAACTCCAACAACAGAAGGAAGACAAGATGGCCAAGCGCAAGAGATACGGTGGATACGGACTCGCCGCTCTAGGAGGACTTGCGGTCGTCGGTCTGCTTTTCAGCCAGGCCGGTGGACCGGGGGCGGTGCTCGGTGCATTAGGTGGAGGCTCTGCGGATACCCAGATAAACACGACAGGCCAGCCCGTGCTCGGGAGCTCGGATGCCGAGGTCACGGTGGTTGCGTTCGAGGACTACAAGTGCGGTTACTGCAAGCAGTTCAGCAACGGTGTCAAGCCACAGCTCACCCAAGACTACATTGACTCAGGGGATGTCAAGTTCGTGATGTACAACTTCCCGATTCTGGGACAGCAGTCAACGGACGCCGCAATAAGCTCCGAGTGCGTGGCGAAGCAGTCAGAGGAAGGATTCTACAACTACTCGTCTGCTCTGTTCAAACACACGGGGAGTTTCAACACAGAGGGATTCATGGAGGTCGCCAGGTCCTCAACGGACGGACTGGACTACGGCCAGCTCGAGACCTGCATTGCGAACGGGAACTCGCGCGGAGAGGTAACCACAGACAGGAGGGAAGGCCGGTCGCTCGGCGTCTCCGGAACACCAGCGGTGTATATCAATGGACAGCAGGTGAGCAACCCTCTGGACTACCCTTCGCTCAAGGCAAGGATAGAGTCCGAAATCTCCGGCTGAGCACGGTTTAACTTTCACGTTCTATCTCCAGCCTGTGGATATCCTTCGAGGTCTAGCCAAAATACAGTCGGAGCGTAACGTGGCTCTGGTGGCGGTCTCGCTCCTGGTGACGGCAGGACTCGCTACTGGCATACCAAATATACAGCTCCAGACGGACTTCCAGGCCTCTCTGCCACAGGACCTCGACCCAATACAGGCAGAGGACCGTGTCGAGGCCAACTTCGGTTCCACGGACGCCATCATAGTGCTTTTCGAAACCGACAGCTCCGTCCAAGAGGACAGCTATGTCACGGACGTCCGCGACCCACGGCTTCTGAGGACGCAGCAGTTCCTAGCCGAGGAACTCGAGCGCGAGGAACAGGTGGCGTCCGCACAGTCGGCAGCAGCACTCGTGCAGCAGTTGCCCAACACCACACAGTCCAGCCGCAGCGTCTTCGAGAACAGACAGAGCTCTCAGTTCTTCAACAGAGACTTCACCGCCTCGCTGATGTTCGTGGAGCTCTCCTCCGACACGACCGAGGACAACATAGTAGAGACCACACGGGTGATAGAGCAGAACCTCGAGCAGTCTCCACAGTACCCGGGAGTCGACACCACAGTATCCGGACTTCCTGTTGTGCGCGCCGACCTCGGCCAGATCCTCGTTTCCGACTCCGCCACCACCACAGCCGTTGCCTCCGTGCTGATACTGGGTCTACTGACCGTGGTGCGCGGGAGGGTCTACGGCCCGATAACGTTCGTTCCGCTGGCTATGGGGCTGATCTGGACCCTCGGAGCCCTGGGATGGCTCGGTATACCACTCACGATCGCCACCATCGCACTCGGGTCACTGATACTTGGGCTCGGTGTCGAGTACGGCTCTTTCATGACCGAGAGGATAGTGGAGGAGCTAGAGAACCACGATATAGACGAAGCAGTGGCTACCTCTGTATCGTCCACAGGCAAGGCAATAATAGGTTCGTCAACCACCACCATAGTGGGCTTCGCAGCGCTGATTCTGGCGTCAATATCCTTCATACGTAACCTGGGTCTGACCCTGGCGCTCGGGATAGCACTGACGCTGACGGCCGCTGTCGCGGTCACCCCGGCGCTGATAGTAACCTACGAGAGGTGGAAGTCGTGAAGAAGCAGCTGCTGGACGGCTACGGGTCGCTGGTCGCACGCCACCCAGTTCTGGTGATCGCCGGCGTGCTACTGGCAGCAGGACTGGTGGCGCCGAACGCGGCCAGCATCGAGACAGTGGAACAGAACACAGAAGACCTTCTACCCGAGTCCATACCGTCCGTGGGAGCGTTCTCAACCCTTTCATCCGAGTTCAGCCGTGCGGGCGGCACCACATACACAGTACTGGTGGAGACCGATCCGACCTACGCGGAGTCAAGCGAACCCCGAGACGTGCGTAGCCCAAGGGTAGTCAGCTACATCATATCAACGACGAGGGACATCTCCCGCATCGACCGCGTGTCCGCCGTGTCGTCGCCAGCGGACTCGTATCCGGAGGTTCCGGCGTCGGTGCGCGAGAGCCAGGAGTACCTCAACTCATCGCAGTCGTCCTCGAGGTTCGTGTCCAGCGACTACTCGGCAGCCCGGATACAGGTGACATCCACCGGTCTGTCGACGGAGGAACAGACACGGGTCGCGGAGCGGGTGCAACAGGTGATGGAACGCCAGGACGCACCGCCCGGACTGAAGATATCATACACCGGGGACGTCTACATCGACCAGGCGTTCCAAGAGGAGTCACAGCAGAGCCAGAGCTTCACGACAGTGGTTTCTCTAGTTGGAGTCCTCCTCATAGTCATGGTTCTGTTCCGCTCTATAGTGAACGGCATATCCAGCCTACTTGGACTGATCTTCGGTGTGGCCGTGGGCCTGGGAGTGTACGGGCTGCTAGGTCTCAACTTCTCACCAGCGACCTCCGGCTCCATATCCATCGGAATAGGGATAGCCATCGACTTCGGCATACAGGTGGTCTCACGGTACCGCGAAGAGGTCAACGACTACGACCCAGAGCCAGCTCTGCAGGAGGCCCTGAACGGGGTTGTGGGGCCGATGACGGTGGCCTTAGTCGCCGCAACCATAGGCTTCACAGCTCTGTCCGCCGGACGCATAACGTTCCTAGGGGAGCTCGGGACGGTTCTCACCCTGACCACGGGATTCGCGTACATGGGCGCCCTCACACTGATACCAGCGGCCATGGTGGTTTATGACCGCCGCATAAATCCCTTCGTATCCGAACTACTGACATGAAGAAGACTACAACACTACTTGCGGTACTTCTGTTTGCGGGGACAGCAGCGGCTCAAGGGCCCACCACATCACTGGAGGCTGATGTGCTTACGACCGACCCTGTTCCCGTCCAGTCAGGAGAGGACGCCGACATCTCCCTGCGCGTCAGGAGCACGGGCAGCGCAGAGGCCGAAGACGTCAACGTAACCATACTCGACACGTACCCCTTCGAGGTGAAGCCCGACAGAGACAGGAGCCGGGAGATCGGAGATCTATCGCCCGGTCAGAGATACTTCTTCTCCACAGAGCTACTGGTGGCGGAGGACGCACCTGACGGGAACAACAGTCTCAGAGTGAGAATCGAGACAGCGAGCCGGACCTTCACCAGAACCGTCGACGTAGAGGTGCAGAGCCAGGACATAGAACTCGACATAGTCAACTTGGGGACCGAACCCACAGACCTAGCGCCCGACACAGAGGACTCGTCGCTGGTCGCCGAGGTCACGAACAACGGCGACAAGGAGGCAGAAAACGTGGTTATGACGCTGTCGCTACCGGACGGGTTCGAGGAGACCTCGACCTTCTCAACAAGACAGAGCCTGGGAAACATAGACCCGGGTCAGGTGAAGGAGGCCGAGTTCGTTTTTGATGTTACGGAGAACGCCTCCTCTGGAACCCGGCAGATGCCGGCCGAGATAACCTACTCGGCCGACGACGACACAGGTCAGATATCTCTGGAACGGGACTTCGAGCTGTTTCTCTCCGGACGACCGCAGTACGAGGTGACGGAGTTCAACGGCAGCCTACGGCAAGGAGATGACGGAACGGTGAGCCTCCGGTTCAAGAACGTGGGAAGCGAGGAATCAGAATCCACCCGCGTCAGGATACTAGAAAGCGGCGACCAGCCATTCACCTACTCCTCGGCTTCCGACTTCGTGGGAACCGTGGAGCCAGGAGCAGAGGCAACCGCCACGTTCGATGTATCGGCCGACAGCGGAGCCAAACCACAGGAATATCTAGTGGACTTCGAGTTCCGCGGCGTCGACAGCACAGAGGTGTTCGTCGAGGATACGACACAGCGCCTCAACGTACAGTCATCCACAGGAGGCTCGGGAACAGGCCCACTGCCCGTCGTCATAGCCGGACTCCTTGTGGCAGCAGCCGTAGTAACCTACGTGTTCAGAGACAGATTGAAATCGAAGGTCGGAGACCTCCGGTAGGGGCGCATCACAAAAAGCCTCACCACCCACTATTCCTGTGGCCAACACAAAAGAGGTAGAAATTGACGCCCCGTCCCTCGCGAAGATGGGAGGAACCACAGCGCTGATAGCCGTCGGAGTACTGGCGGTTATCCTCCTAACGGTATCGCTCCGCGTGGTTCCCGAGGGAAACGCCGGAATAGTTCTGGAGGGAGGCGAGGCCGTCAACCAGGTCGAACCAGGATGGCATTTCGTCATACCGGTGTACCAGGACATCACAACGCTGTCCGTGAGAACAGAGACCTACACCATGTCGTCCAGCCAGGCCTCACAGACCATAGAACAGGACGCGAGGGCGGAAGACGCTATCTCGGTAAAAACCAATGAAGGACTGAACAGCCAGATGGACATCTCCGTGCGCTACAGGATGAGGAACGAAGAGGCACTGAACGTGTACGAACGCCTCGGGGACACGGAAGCGATAGTCAGAAAACTGATACGACCCACCGTACGGGAAGAGGTACGGACGGCGGCGTCCAACTACGATATCAACGCAATCTACGCGGAGAACCGCAGCGACTTCCGGAACTCCGTGGAGACAGACATAAAGGACGACTTCGACGAGTTCGGATTCGAGGTCGAGAAGGTTCAGGTTCGGAACATCCGTCTGCCCGACCAAGTAGAGGAAGCCATTGAATCCAAGGAAGCCGTGCAGCAGGAGATAGGCCAGAAACAGAACGAGATCGAGCGAGAGCGGCTCGAGAAAGAAAGAAAGATAATCGAGGCCGAGGGAGAGGCCGAACAGAACGACATACTCGACCGCTCCCTGACAGACAAGGTTCTCGTGGACCGCTACATCAAGGCCCTCAGAAGTGGAGATGTGCGGGTGGCCTACATCCCAATAGGGGAGAGCGGGACACCGACCTTCGTCGAGGAGCTGGGAAGCGGTGGAAACCTGACTGACGCGACAGCAAGATGACGCGAAACCACTGACAGAGCGTCTAACTACTAAGCGCAGCGACCACCGATGCAATTTTTGATTAGGATCTCAGTCCACAGAAGTTGCGGGATTCGAAGATCGGTACCACTCTAACATCCAATACTGCTCCAGCCTATCCCGGCAAGAATCATCTATGTAGACAAAGTCCGTCCGTCTGGCTGCCACGAGAACACGGATGTTATCTACATTTCTGTGGCATATTTTGACCCAGAGTCATCATCCACGATATTGGCTGGGAATCGAGTCATAAGTAGAACCGTCCAATACGTGCACGTAGTACAGATGCGACGCGACGCCATTTTTTTGGATTGCGGAGCCTGGAGGTACAACCTGATGCGGGAGTTCGAAAATCAATCCCTGATAAGTAAACGCGAGGGTACAGTCGTCATGATCTTGCTGAACCCAGCCAAGGCCAGTGCTGAACAGAACGATCCCACCAATAGACGGGGAATAGACTTTGCCAAGCGATGGGGATTCCGCCGATTAGAGTTTGTGAACCTGTTTGCCGGCCGTACTCCGTACCCTGGCAAGCTCAAGGAGATGGACGACCCCGTGGGTCCGGAGAACGACAGGCATATTCTGGAAGCATGCGGCAGAGCGGACAAGATTGTATGCGGTTGGGGAAACCATGGTGAATACATGAACAGATCCGAGGAAGTGTACGACATGATCTCAGAGTTTCGATTAGAATGTTTCGGAGTTAATCAGTCAGGGGAACCGGTGCATCCACTGTACCAACCATCGGACGCTGAGACCACAGAATACAGCAGGGGACAATAACACGAAAACCTAGACTGGAAGCGCTACCAGTGCAGAGGATAGACAACAGCAATCCGGACAGATTCCGTTTGCGCCTCAATCGGACAGGCTTTTGGTTCTGACTGAGGGCTAAGAGCCAGGTAGAGACTTCCGAGCTCCAAGAAGGGTAGAGGAATGCGTGCTGAAAGGATTTGTCATATCAGGGATGTCTTTTGGCGTG
>GL982569.1:680342-687761 GCA_000220355.1 Candidatus Nanosalinarum sp. J07AB56 | reverse complement strand
GAGGTCTTGGGCACATTACAGCAAACGTAGGTATCAGCATCTTTCCCCCAGCGTTATGTCATTTTGAATATACTAGTAGTACGTGACTAGTGGTTGCATTAACTGGGTCCGTCAAAACATCCTCATTCACATCCAGTTATTTCTGCCAGACTCAATAATATACTCAGCTCATCAGGATGATCATGTTGGGGAGATTGAAATGGACATAGAAGAGTTCAGACAATGGGCAGACTCCGACTCAAATGTCTACACGAACAATTTGTCGGCAGTTAGATGGCGGCTGGAGGATGGTGAAAGACAGGTAGAACTTGGATCTTGGGCTTACCGTCCGGAGGGAATATTTTCACAATTTCAGTATCATCTTGTACCCATAGAGAATAAAGGAGGAAATGTTGAGCTCTACTGTCACAGAGAGCATAATCCTCTCAGACACCCAGTTGAGCATCTCAAAGGCGAAAACTTTTGGGGGCCAGAGGGCGTTGAATTCGCGAATAGTTTAGGCTTTGCTCCACGCACTCCTAGTGGGTCGTAACCGCGGAGGTATACGCTGCGGTGCTCCACCATTCATTGCGAGTGTGTCGTTCAGCAGCAGACCGGAACAGTACTTCTGTAGCGGGCCGACTGTTGTGCACTACATGAACTTCCATGTCTGGTCCGAGCTATCCAGAGATAATGGGGCGCCGATTTTAATTCTCTGTGAACGCTAGAGATAGCTTATAGAAGTTCCAAGCTCAAAAAAGTAGGAGAATCCGTGCCAAAGGAATCTGTCACGTCGGGGCTATCTTTCGGCGTGGTCCCTACACACCCCGCTTAGCTATCGTGCCCTCGACGGATCTGAGTGGTATATGACGGGAGAAAGGTGGGTAGTGCCAGCGGCCCTTAGCCGAATATTCCTCCAAGAACCTGACTGACGAAGCCCGGTCTGTTCTCGCGAGCTGTATCACTGCCTGGAGTCTGGTTTCTTTCGAAGGGCGAACCTTCTAGTTCTCCCTCAGCTTCTATTTCCACCTCAGTGCCGTTGACTTGTCCTTCGGCCTCAACCTCTACATTGTTGCCATCAACCTCGGTCTCTACCTCCGTTCCATTGGGTCCTCTACGGGACTCAATCTCTCTTTCGGGGTTCTCTGCTTCGGCGGCGTCAGGAACCTGCCCTGACTGAGCGGATCTGAGTCTTGCGTTCTCTCTCCGCAGTTCTGTGACGGTTTCGCGCAGCTCCTGTATTCTCTCCCTCGCCTGTTCCAGAGAGCTGGCCTGAACCGATGCTTGGTCGACCTGAGGGTTCTCAGGTTCGGTCTCCTGTTCTATGTCCTCCTCACGCCTGAGCACATCGCCGGAGGAGCCATCGATTCTCACCTCGGCCTCTGACTCAGTATTCTCAACAGCGTACTCGAGCTCGTAATATGCTTCTTCTTCCTCTGTGCTGGTGTCCTCCAGAGTCCAGTTCCTGTCCGAGAGGGTCGATGCTGCGATATCCCTGGCTTCGCTCTCTGGCACGGTCAGAGACGTGGCATTTTCTTCCTCGTTCCTGCCCTGCGATTCCTGTTCGGGTTCTTCCTCCTGTTCCGCCTCTTCAGGCTCTGGCTCTTCTTGTTCTTCCGTTCCATAGTTCTGTGCTGCCGCGGGCGCAGCCACCATGCCGACAACCAGCATGAGTGTCGCTAAGATTGTTGTTTTGTTCATCTCCTACTGAATATAGGTATACCGCGTATAAATATACAGAGGGAGTTTTTCTGGGAACAGACTTGAAACTATCGAGCCAAGAAGTGTGCGTATGAAGGCAGCAGTGTTCAAGGGCGAAGGCGATATAGAGGTCGAAGAAGTGGAGAAACCAGAGGTAGAGTCGTCCGGAGACGCACTCATCAGGGTGACGCACACCGCGGTCTGCGGATCCGATCTATGGTTCTTTCGCGGGCAGCGAGACCAGGCTCCCGGAAGCGCCGTGGGTCACGAACCCATGGGAGTAGTAGAAGAGGTAGGGGACGACGTGACGTCTCTGGAGCCCGGGGACAGGGTTCTGGCGCCGTTCTCCATAAGCTGCGGGGAGTGCGAATACTGCAGAAAGGGGCTTCAGACCTCCTGCGTGGACGCGCAGTTCTGGGGAGGCGAGAACGGCGGGGCACAGGGAGAGTACGTGAAGTGCCCGCACGCGGACGGCACACTGGTGAAGGTGCCCGAGCGTGTGGACGACGAGGACACCCTCCGCAGCCTCCTGCCCCTCACGGATGTCATGGGAACCGGACACCACGCCGCCGTGTCCGCCAAAGTAGGTCAGGGAGACACAGTGGTTGTCATCGGTGACGGAGCCGTCGGGCTGTGCGCCGCGCACGCGTCCAAGAGGCTCGGTGCACGGAAGATTGTCTCCGTTGGCCACCACGAGGATCGGCTGGAGATCGCGGAGGAGATGGGCGCAACGCATACGGTCTCCGCGGAGGGCTCGGAGGCTGTTGAGAGAGTACTGGAGCTGACGGACGGAGGTGCCGACCACGTGGCGGAGTGCGTGGGTGCGTCCTCCGCGATGAACCAGGCTGCCGAAATCGCCAACCCAGGCGGGACAGTGGGGTACGTGGGGGCGCCGTACGGCGTGGACGACGACTTCAGTCTCTTCCCGTACTTCGGAAGCAACATCGAGCTCCGTGGGGGTGTCGCGCCCGTGAGAGAGTACATGCCGGAGCTGATGGAGGACGTTCTCCAGGGCACGCTCGATCCTTCGCCGGTTTTCACCAAGGAGGTGCGGCTTGAGGACATACAGGAGGGGTACGAGGCTATGGACCGGCGCGACGACGTGAAGGTTCTGGTGAAGCCCTAGGTGGATCTTGTCGACAACCTCCGGGAGATAGAGGGAGTTAGGTATGTCAAGCGCCGGTCGAGCGGAGTCCTGGAGGTGGAGCTGTTCTCCAGGGAGATACCAGGGAGGCGAGGCAGAGGAGATACGCGGCCGATCTCAGGACCGTGTCGCAGAACATATCGTCGGCCCTCGACGGTGCCGTCACCACGGCGAAATCAAGGGTTGGAACTGGGTAGAGAAACCACAGAAGCAGTACCGCGACAAGTCGCCCAGCGGCATGAACGTCTCCGACAGGCAGGGCGCCGGACACAAACCGACTCACTACACGGTGTCGGTCAAGGGAGAACAGGAATGAGGGCAGCCTGCTATAAACCAGCCGTCGAAAAGACCAATTATGGAACAACTCGACACCGAAGAGGTCGGCAACGGAATAGTTGAAGGACTAATCAACACCGCTATCGCGGTCGCAATAACCTACGGAATCCACAAGTTCGTGACGGAGTCCGGCGACCTCAAGTTCGCGCTGGTCGCTGTCGCAGCAACAGCCTTCTTCACCGGCTACTTCACCCTGACGACCGGAGGGGTCTCGGTCTTCGGCGACGAGTAGACCACTCGATAACGGAGACAAAGCCGTTCTAGCGGGTCATAGCGAGGCTCAAAAATCTTCAGAGACCCGATTATCCGTGAACGACGCCGTCGAGCTCTTGGAGGACTCTGGTGAGGTTCGAGACCGTGGAGGGAAACTCCGAAGAGATAGACAGGTGTCTGGACTACGTCCGGGAGTTCTTCGAGGGGGACGAGTTCGTGATACAGGAGTTCGAAAACGGCAGCGCCACGGTTCTCATAGTCGGTTTCGAGGATACCCTGAGCCCCGAGGTATTACTCCACGGTCACGTGGATGTGGTGCCGGCCGACAGCCAGATGTTCGAGCCGGAGCTAGAGGACGGCTGTCTGTACGGAAGAGGAGCGGGCGACATGAAGGCCGGGGTTGCGTGCCTGATGTCTCCTCATGTACGAACTACGGGACGAGCAGCCTGACGTGGCGCTGATGCTCGTGACGGACGAAGAGAGAGGTGGCTTCGACGGCGCCAAGCACATGGTCGAGGAGAGAGGTGTCGACCCCTCCTTCGCGGTCAGCGCCGAGCCCAGTACCGGAGACGGCTACATGGACATCGTGCTGAAACAGAAGGGTGTTGCCAGAGCAGATATCGCCAGCAGAGGGCAGGAGCGCCCACGCCTCAGCGCCGTGGAAGGGGGAGAACGCAGCCGAGAAGCTGATGCACACGTATATGGAGGACGTGAGACCGATGTTCGCCGACGCCAGCTCCGATACCTGGAAGACGACCGTCAACCTCGGCAGAATGGATTCGGGAGACGCAGTCAACAAGGTGCCGAGGGAGGCCGAGATGAAGCTCGACATCCGGTGGTCGGAGGATCTCCCGGCAGAGGAAGTCAAGGGGAAACTGGAGGAGACGCGGGGAATCACGGTCAGCTCCTGGTTCAACGATCCGATGCTCGACACAGACGCCGACAACCGGTACGTGCAGCTCCTCAAGGAATCCTGCCGGAGATCAGGTTTCGAACCGGAGGTGACCCGGAAGAACGCCGCCAGCGACATGCGCCATTTCTCCGCGGCCGGCATCCCCGCTGCTGTGTTCGGGCCAGAGGCCTACGATCCGCACGAGCCCTCCGAGCACGTGGTACTCGACAGCATGGAAGACTACATCTCCGGCCTGAGACGGTTCATAGAGGCGCTGGAACGAGCGCCGGACCCAGTTTGATGTTTCGATGGGTATGTCGGCGCGATGGCGGTCAACCACGGAAGGTTGCCCTCTCACGGCGCGGGTGTGTGGCCGCCAAGGGCCGGAGAGAACCGCACAGAGGCGGAGTATGTTGAGATTGACAGCAAGGCGTGCACACAGCGGGGATGCTTCGCAGATAACGGATCTGTTTGAACAGGAGTACGACAGGTATTTCGGCAAGTTCAGCGACGATGAGCTGTTGTCGGAGAGCCTAGAGAGCGCAACTATGAGCATCGAGGGAGGTGAGAGCCCGTGGGGTGTGGTGTACGTCCTGCAGGACGGACATGGCGACGTACGCGGCGTGTCTGCCCTCAAGAACAACAGGTCGGGGTGGTGCGAGTACTCCTCCACAGTCATACAACCGGAGGCAAGAGGCGAGGGAGGCTATCCGGCCCTCCACAGGAGGCGTAGGGAGGCACACAAAGACTACTTCCCGGATACGAAGGGCTATACACAGACGGTGAGCTTCTCAGCAAAAAGCCAGAACGGAAGCCTGGGTGCGGGCTTCGTACCCGTGGGATACAGCGACGCCCAGTTCTTCGAGGCGAACAAGGGAGACGGAAGGATATCCACCGCCTACATGCTGGACTCCAACGAGGAATACACTGCCGAAGCAGAAATCCACGTACCGGAAGGGCCCATCAGGGATGCGGCCTCGAAGGCGGTCGAGAACCTCAACGGTTGCGGGGTCGACATCGACCGCAGCTTTGTATCAGGTGGCCGCGAGCCCGGAAAACTGGAGGTTCAGGCACGGGTATCTCCGGGGATAGGGCAGGCGAGGCTTACAGCACTCGGAGACAGGCGCCCGGGATCAGAAACCCGCGAGTATGAAGAGGTACTAGGCTGGATAGAAGACCAGAAAGAGAAGCCAGCGATCGAGTGGATAGGTGTAGAAGTGGACGCGGCCATCCCTGCGGCGGGCGCGCTGGTTCAGGACACGGAGATGGACTTCGAGAGATACCAACCCGACGGAGCCCGCACCCCGGACGGCTGGCGCGATCTACTTGGGCTGCAGCACAGACCACAGGGACCACGGAACAGAGAACTAATCGAACCCGTGTTCGAGATCGTGAAGAAAGCCGGATTGCCCAGCAGCTACAGAGAGGACTTGGGAGAGTTCTCCGAGACGGCAGTTCACAGGGTCGAGATGGGATAGCAGAATCCTGCCCGTTGTCAACCTTTCTGTTACATCACCAAGATTTTTCAGATTTTGATATGACGTACCCGATGAGGTGATGAGCAGTGAACGACAACACCATTGCCTCCTACAGACTACCGGACGGAACGGTTGACCACTTTCTACCGCACGAAAACACCAAAACCGCGGAACTGGACGACACCGGGCTGACGATCTCCGGCGACGGAAGGGAGAGCTTCTACCCCAACAACCGGGTGCTGGAGGTAAACAACTTCTCCGACCCCGAGACCTACGCCTGGCACTCGATAAAGAGAGACCCCGTGATACAACGGGTCTACGACGGCGACAAGACCAGGCTCCGGGACGCCGTCCTCGAGATGAGCTCCAAGTTCGAGGAGGCGGCGCCCGGAGAACTCAAAGACTGGCTCAGGGACTCCGGGGTCGCGAACGAGGCGGTGATCGACTCCTTGACGCGCATAGCACTCACCTCCGGCCTCGTGGAACCCGACGGAGAAGACCTCAGATATCAGGCTCAACTGACGAGGTTATGGCCTGAGCACAGACAGCAGTAGGACATCCGTTTCAACCCCCATTAACTTCTTTCTATATTCGTTCTGATGAAATCAGGTGTGCTATTTATGGCTAAAAGTATCCAGACACTGTATCGGGCTGAGTGGTGGATTTCGAGCGGATCGAATCTGCGCTGTCGGGTACAGCAGAAAAGTACGAGAAGTGCGGTAAGAAAATAATTCTCGGAGTCGCCACGAGCACGGCAGCGTTCGCAGCAGTGGACCAGGCTTTGCAGGGAGAGCCCTTCTATGTCGAGGCTCTGGCGGAAAGCTCCTGGCTGATTGATCGTATCGGCCACGGCGCCCTCGGAACAGCTGGCTCAGTAGCCACAGAAGAAACATACTCCAAAATCTCTGATAACCCAGACGACGGCCTCGCAAAATATAGTTGGATGTTAGCTGGTTCCATTGCAGCCGGGGGAGCGGGCCAGGCCTCACAGTACGTGATACCGGGCACACCAGAGTTTTTCTACCCGGTCGGAGAGTCCATCGCAGGAGGCGTAGCCTCAGTTGCGGGTCAGGGAGTAGCCGACTACATGGAAAAGAGAGACTACAAGAGCGAGTAGACCATACGATTGAGGGCTATACCGGTTTAGCAGGGAAACAGGCCACCATGTCGGGGTTCAGATACAGCTACGAGCGCCTAACAGCACCGGTCAACGACACGAAGTCGCCGACCGCTTTTCCACCGAGACCCGTAATCAACACAGCGCCGCCAGCGGACACACCGTAGAGCGCTACAGCACCAGACAGAAGCGATGCCACGCCACCGATCAGCACCGGGGAGCCTTCCTCCATCTCGCGCCCGGTGTAGACAGAGCCGAGCGCAGGCGCCAGGAACCAGTAGGCTAGCTCGGGAAGCAAGGAGACCGAGAATCCCAGGTCGAACAGAAATCCATAGAGACCCAAGGCAGTGAACACAAGGCCGAGGGACAGAATGGCTCTCCAGACCTCCAAGCCTTCCGACATCCTCCGCCACCCGAACACCAGGAAAGCCGATATGAACACAACCATGACAGCGTGCATCACCAGGAAGGCATCGGAGCCGATGGCCGAACGGGCGCCGAGCGCGGTCACCAGCCATGCCAGCGGCGCCAGGAGAGCCGGGCCGTAGCTGAACAGTTT
>GL982569.1:677422-679346 GCA_000220355.1 Candidatus Nanosalinarum sp. J07AB56 | reverse complement strand
GGTCTGGAGGCAGTACCGGAACTGCGGGCTGAAACCTACGTTGTAGACCGGAACGCGGCAAGTCCGAACTCCTTCTTCAGGAAGTTGACCGCGGTCTTTAGTTTGTCGTGGTCTGGTGCATCCGCTCTCAGAACGGTCTTCTTGGGTTTCTGGAGGGTTGGGCGGTGTTCCTCGAACCGGGTCCGGTTGACAGGTGTGTTGTCGTGCAGCCACACGCGTGCCTCCGTGAGGTGGTCTCTGTCGCCGTTTAGGTAGAAGGTAGGTCGATAATCCCGGTGCCTAGAGGCTTCCACACCCCCGTGTCCGAGCTCCCAGGTGACGGGAGTTCCGTCGATGAAGTCAACCTTGAACACCGCGGCCCGGCTCCTCGAAGGCCTTGGTCTCAAGCGCTTCCAGCTGCGTCTTTAGCTGCTCTATCTCGACCTCCAGTCTCTCCACTTCGTTGGAGTTCTTTCGGGTCTCCTTCTGGAGTCCAACGAGCATGGAGAAAAAGGCCGGGAGCTGCGGTCTCCCGGAGTTGAGGTATGACGCGGCGTGTGCATGGCCGTGAGCCTTCTCCTTCAACCGGTCATAGGCCTGCTGGGAGTCCTCTCTGAGGCCTTTCCTGTAGGTTTTGAACCTTTCGAAGAATGTGTCGAGGTGGTTTCGGTATGTTGAGTTAGTCCTTCCCATAGCGCATTCTTTTCTTAGGTGCTGCGGACAGCGACCTCTATCTCTTCGGTGGTTTGGGTGTTCCAGTATGGAACCGTGGTCTGGACGCTTCTGGCGTGGCTGTACACGAGCTGGTTGAAGCCGTCAGCGTTGTACTTGAGGCCTTGGTCGGTGTGCTCCGCCTCGATCCTGTCGTCTATGGAAGAGGTGACGAGATATCTCATGTCGTCGGGTCTGTCGGGGAGAGAGACAAGCACCTTGAGGCCGTGTTTTTCTTGGAGTCGTTCCACCTGGCGCCACGTGTCGGAGAAGAGGTCTTTCCGCGCCCACTCCTTGAGACCCCCGTCCAGGTACAGGGAGGTTATCTGCGGCAGAACCAAGAGCTCGGTTTCCTGTGATGTGAACTGGTCGGCTGCTTCAATGAGGCTGTGGTGCTGCCTGGCTGTGAACGCCTTCCCAATCTCCACCCTCTCCATCAGGCTTTCTCCGTGGCGCGCCAGGGCGTAGGTGGATGACTGATTCTCGGCGTCCAGCCAGAGCGCCTTCGAGCTGTCTCCAGCGAGCTCCGACCCCAGTAAGGCCTGGAACACAGGTAGGTTCTCTGGCTTGTCGAGAAGCGTGACCCCCTCCTCGAGGGAGGGCTGGGTCTCGATTATCACGCCCTGTTTCTCCGGGCCTGAGTCGCTTCCGGTGTCTGTCTGCATTCTTGGCTTTCCCCTGCATACGTATACTGGTCGCTAAGTCCCCTATTAAGGCGACTTGCGGGTGTCAGAAGTGTCCGAAATGCTTTCAGTCGGCGAGGGAGTAGGTCTTGGCGGATTTCTCGCCCTCGGCATCCACTATGCCGTAGGCCTCCATCTTGCGGATGTAGCGCCTCAGCGTCCTCCTCGACTTGGGATCGTCCATCTCTGACCGATAGATGTCGAAAAGCTGACCCATGCCCATCGAGCTGTCGGACTTCTGGAGGGTTCGGTAGACCTGCTTCTGGTGCTTGTTCAGCCTGTCTAGGGAGTCGATTCTGTCCTCGCTGTAGGCCTGCTTCACCGACTCGTCCACCACCTCCTCGGTTATGCGGTCTAGGCCTCGGTCCTGTGCGGCGTAAGAGGCCTTCTTGAGCGAGCTTATAGCGATGCGGGCGTCGCCCTCCGCCCTCGACACGATAAGATCTATCTCCTGGTCGGAGACAGCACCATCTCTTAAGGCATTGCTTGCCCTGTGCTTGAGGATGTCAGAAAGCTCGCTGCTGCTGTAACGCGTGAACTCCATCTTAGCC
>GL982569.1:675048-677372 GCA_000220355.1 Candidatus Nanosalinarum sp. J07AB56 | reverse complement strand
ATCCTCGAATTCCTCCAGAGTGAGGATCTCGGATTTTTCGACAAAGGTGACGGCTGGAAGGCAGCAAGAGACGGCGTCACTGCCCGCGACGGAGCCTTACCGATCAACACCTCTGGCGGGCTCAAGTCGAAAGGTCATCCACTGGGGGCCAGCGGCGTTGCCCAGGTGTACGAGGTGTATCAGCAGGTCCTGGGCGGTGCCGGCCCGAGACAAGTGCCGACCGAGGTGGGACTGGCGTGTAACGTCGGTGGCTTCGGGAACTGTGTGACGACGACGATCCTGGAGGCAGGCGAATGAGCGACGACGTGCCGCCGATGGAGGCTGCACAGTACCCCGACGGGACTATGCTGTATCCAGCACACCCGTACGGCCCCGACGGGAACGAACCCGTCGCCACAGTCGATCTCTCGGAGTATCGAGCCGTCGTCGTCACCTGGACCACGTCCACGGCGACACCGCCGGGTGTTCGGGAACCGAACCATCTCGCGATCGTCGAATTCGACATAGACGGCGAATCTGTCCGAGCAATTGGCCAGATGACTAGTAATGATATTAATATCGGTCAGCCGGTCGAACCCGTCTATACGGACGAACTACGCGACCCCGAGGCTGGGATTCGCGAACCGGAGAGTCAGGCCTGGGACGGATATCAGTTTGCTCCCGTGGATGAGGCGACTGAAGAAACCGAATGAGCGTCTCTAGTGGGCGCGGACACCGGAGCGCACCTCAGGCCGAGCGTCTCCCCGCCCGTGCCGCAAACGAGTGTGACGCGCTTGTCCGGAGGTATCGCCAACCGATCACTCAGCGAGTACAAAAGTGCAATACCGAACACGGCTCCGACACCTGACCGCGGGTGAAGCATTCCCGACGAGTCACTCACTTTCGACGATTGTCTCCGCCGTCGTCAGTGTCATCGTCAGAGCCGGCGTCGTCAGTGTCTGACACGTCGCCTTCGTCGCTGGAATCGCCGTCGCCATTGGAGGGCTCTTCACCCGTTCCGTTGTCACGGTTCGTCTGTTGGTCCTCGATATCGTCGAGTTCGTCTTTGATCGACCGAAGCTCTGAGTCCACGTCGATACCGATCTCATCCGATGAGTCAAACGGGTCGTTCGCGAGTGACTCCTGACCACCGTCTCCTTGCGGTGGCTGTTCGGCTCCACCGTCACTGTCGTCGCCGTCGGCTGGAGCGTCGTCGGTATCGTGGCCGTCGGCATCTTCGACATCGATAGTGACTGGATCCCCACCGGTGTTGGAACCGTTGTCGGTCCGCGACCCAGTTCCGTTCGAATCCCCGAGAGACGGACGCGACGAGGTCGACGACTGGCGCGATCCAGACGTCCGAGACGAGTCGGTTCTGTCTTCGGCCTGTTCGACGCGGCGTTCGATTTCCGCAGAGAGTTCTCGGGCCTCTTCGATAATCGACTTGGACGCTTCGTCCTGTGGGAGGTCAGCCTTGGAGAGGGCCGTCCGAAGTTCCGAGAGCGACCGTGCAAGACCGCGCGAGGCTTCTGATCGAGCCTCTGCCAGCCGGCCGTCGGTCCGGCCTGTCAGCTGATCGCCGATATCGTCTGTGACTCGGCGATTGGGATCTGCGAGCCGCAACAACCCGCGGAGCAGTTCCAGCGAGCGGATTGCTGTCTCCAACAGCGCAATCACGGTGGGGATGGTGTACTGTTCGGTGAATTGGATGAACTCTGACGGGCTCGGTAATCGGGATGACGAGCCAGTGTCGTCTCCCAACTCATCGCGCAGTCGGCCGAGTTTGTCCTCGAGTTCGTCGAGCCGCTCGTCGAGGTCATCATCGTGTGGGCCTCGAGGGTCGTCAGTCATATCGCTATCTTAGGCCGCGAGCCTCAAAAGGACTCCCGGTATCACCACTCTCAAACCTGCAAGCGAGAGTCCCCAACTTCAAGCTCAATTCTGCCGAGAAGACAGAGACGCATATCGAATCACTGGCTTCGAGTCCGTCTTTGACGCGAGCTTGGCGTCAATCTTCGAGAAACAGATACAGAACTCATCTTCATCGGTGTGAGTCAGTATGATCTCTCTGACACGTGGACGTATCAGGCGAACCGTCCACGTCGGTACTGTGGGGGCCAGTCGATCTCTGCGTCAAGTTCGTGAGCCGCCTCGAGCGACCAGTACGGGTGCCGCAGCATCTCTCGGCCGAGCGCGACGAGGTCCGTTCGGTCGTTGCGCAACAGTGCATCGGCGTGGGTCGGGTCAGTGATTTCACCCACTGTTGCCGTCGGGACGCCAGTTTCCTGGCGGATCTGCTCGGCGTAAGCAACCTGGTAGCCGGGTCCACTGTCGGGGACTTGTTG
>GL982569.1:668485-671039 GCA_000220355.1 Candidatus Nanosalinarum sp. J07AB56 | reverse complement strand
CTCGGCGGCCCGCTCGTAGCGCTCGTCATGGGGAACGTATCCCCCGGCTGCATTTTCGAATTCCAGCCGTCCCGAGGAAGTCACCACGTTCCACCCTAACCGCCCGTCAGTGAGGTCGTCCAGCGTCGAGAATTTCTTGGCGAGCAGATATGGCGGATACAGTGAGGTGGAAGCCGTCGTGACGAGGCCAAGCGTGTCGGTGGCCGCGCCCATCGCCGACAGCAACACCACTGGGTCGTTTTCGGGAACCTGTTGGCCACGTCGGAGGGTTGGCTCGATACTCTGTTCATAATTGTCGGCCACATTGTATGCGTCTGCGAAGAACGCGCCTGTAAACCCGCCTGCCTCTAACTGCTGGGCCACGCCCGTCCAGAAACTCACGTCTCGGTAGCCGTCTGCCTGCCCGTGACGCTCGTCACGCCACGCGTCTTCGATGACCGGAGAGTGACTGCAATTGAGATACGCGAACAAATCGAGCACAGCTACCGTTCGACTCGAACCCGATTAACTCTGTATGCGCAGGTTGATTCACCAGAAGCGGACCGTCAGTGGTGTGTCAATTCTAAAATGTGTTGGAGGGTCTCCGGGGATTACTGCCGAGCTATTCGATATCTGCGTGCATTCCACATTTGTGTGACTGCAGCGGTCGCAGAGCCACTGAATCTGCCGTTCAAGCTCTTCCGACACAGGCTCTCAAGTTGGAACAGGACCCGACGGTAGAGCAAAAATTCGGTGACGGTTAAATTCCGATATTCGGCGATAGAGGTGCTCCAGGCCCGGTATAACCCATCACGCATCGTCAGATATTAACGGCTTCCTCATCAATAATGTAATGATGGGAACATCTCGCGATACGGAGGTCTCAGAGAGTCAAACGTCACGGCGCGCGGTGCTTGCGACGACGGGAGTCGGCATCGCTGGATTAAGTGGATGTCTGGGTGGCGGGGATACTGGATCCAGCGGGACGACGACCGGAGAACCCGAGTCATCGAATCCGTTCCGCAACCAGACGCTTCGATTTTCCACGTGGAGTGGGACCAACGCGACTGTCTTCGAGGAAGAGATTAAGCCGTTGTACGAGGAGAAGACGGGTGGCACGCTCGAGGTTGTCCCCGGGTGGTCCGAGATTCTCAGTCGGATTCGGGCTGCGCCCGCAGACAATCCGCCGTACGATCTGACGGTTACGGGCGATAAAGAACATTACTTTGGTGTTCAAGAGGATCTGTGGGAGCAGATCGACTACGGGAATCTGGACAACGGCGACGTGATCAAGCCGGAACTGATGCGAGAAGACCCCGTGTCGGTCCCACTGGCGTACGGCGTGATGTGTTACGCGTACGACAACGAATCGATCGGATTCGAGCCCGGTCCCTGGAGCGATCTGACTACGGAAGCGACTGACGTCGCACTGCCGGGTGCGTTCTTCAGTAACTCCTTGCAGATGGCCTCAATTGTCTCCGACGAGTTGCCCTTCGATCAGGAGCTGTACGATCCCGACGGGCACGACGCGATCTTTGAGACGCTGGAATCGATCGATACGGCCAAATACTACACCGGTGCCCAGGACCTGTGGACATCGATCGAAGAGGGAGTGGCCAACGTGGGACAGTACTTCTTCGCGTACTCACGGAAGAAGGCCGAGACCACGGATGCAGTGGATTACGGTCTCAGTGTGCCAGAACAGACGACCGGCTACATCGACGACTACCACCTCGTCCGTGGAACTGACCGCAAAGAGATGGCAGAGGACTTCCTCGACTTCATGCTGAGCAAGGATATCCAGAGCACCTACGCCGAAAACTTCAATCTGGGAATGGTGAACCCAGAGACAGAGTACCCGCAACAAACGCTCGACAACGTTCCACTGTCCAACGACGCACTCGAGGACGTGTCGTTCATGGAGTGGAGTGACGTGGCAGAATACTCAGACGATCTGAGTGAGCGGTTCGACGAACTGAAATCCAACGTATAAAGTTCGCGCCGCTACATCATGGGATATAGACGTGACTGTCTTACAGCTCGATAACATTGAGAAGTCGTTTGACGGCCTCACAGCCGTTGACGAGGTCTCACTGTCTGTCGCAGAGGGAGAATTAGTCTGCCTGCTCGGCCCGTCCGGTTGCGGCAAGTCGACGACTCTCCGAACGATTGCAGGCTTCGAAGCTCCCGACACTGGGACAGTCAATATTAACGGCCGAGACGTGACGGCAACACCGCCTGACGACCGGCAGTGTTCTATGGTGTTTCAGGATTGGGCACTGTTCCCGAACAAGACTGTGCTGGAAAACGTCGCATTCGGGCTGAAGATGGACGGTGTTTCGGTAGCAGACCGCCGGAACAAGGCTCAAGAGACGCTGTCGCTGGTAGAAATGAGCGACCACGCGGGAGATATGCCCCGGCAGCTATCCGGCGGGCAGAAACAGCGAGTCGCGCTCGCCCGCTCGCTGACACTGGATCCGGAGATCCTCTTACTAGACGAACCCCTCTCGAATCTCGACCGGAAACTGCGTGAATCCATGCAGCTGGAACTCAAAGAAATCCAGCGACAGACGGA
>GL982569.1:665599-668465 GCA_000220355.1 Candidatus Nanosalinarum sp. J07AB56 | reverse complement strand
TTGACGTGACAGAAGAAGCCACGGTGTATCTGTCCTGTTCGACCGGTGCCGTGACATACTTCGATGCCGCGGGGAGACGATTGCGATGAGTGCAGCTGTGCCCGGAATTCGGGACCGACTCGGACGTGTGTCGAACAGCGGCTCCGCACTGATCCTCCCGTTAGTGCTGTTTGATCTGGTGGTGTTTGTCGTCCCGTTCGGCTATCTCCTCCGTATCGCACTCACCGAACGGTCCTCCACTGCCCAGTACAACGAAGGCACGTGGTCAATCGACGGGTTCGGCTATGTCCTCACGGAGCAGACACTGACAGGTGCGTTCCTGTTTACCCTCGGATTCGCAGTGTTAGTTACCGTGATTTCGGTCGCTGTGTCGACGATGTACGCGTACGCTATCTGGCGGGCAGATGGGCTGCTTCGTGTGACGCTATTAGTCGGCGTTCTGATGTCGATGTTTACTGCGATCGTGGTGAAACTGTTCGCAGCGATTCTCGTGTTTTCACCGAACGGCGTTCTCAACACCACTCTCATCGCGAGCGGGGCGATCACAGAGCCAATTGCGCTGGTTAACAATCTGAGCGGGGCCGTGATCGGGCAGCTGTACATCGTTGTCCCGTACACGATATTGGCGGTGTATTCGGTGCTGTCGACAATCGACGAGTCACTGATCGAGGCGGGGCGAGACCTGGGAGCCGGGCCTGTGCGAACGTTCCGTGAAGTGGTCGTCCCTCACACGGTGCCAGGTATGTTAGTGGGTGGAGTGATCAGCTTCACCTGGAGTGTCGGGTCGTATGCCGCACCACTTCTGTTGGGATCGGGAGCTGAACGGACGGTTGGTGTCGCGGTGGCGGACCTCTTGTTGAGACGGTTCGACTGGGCGGCTGCCGCGTCGCTTGGCGTGTTGGTCACCGTGACGGTGTTCGTGGCGCTGGCTGTCGCCTATATCGCGGTCGGCCGGACGCGGGGGGCCACAAATGAGTGATGTGGGTCGCTGGCTGTTTCGCGGCGGCTATCTGGCCATGCTCTTGTTTCTGGTCGCACCGATCGTCGTGGTAGTGGGTACCTCACTCAATGCGGCGCCCGCAGTGACGTTTCCTCCCGACACGGTGTCCACGAGATGGTACGCGGCGCTACTCGCAGATGCTGACTGGACCCGGGCGATTGGAAACAGCCTGGTGACGGCTACTGCCACATCGATTTTCGCCACCGCTTTGGGTGTTATGGGTGCGTTAGGTATCCGCCAGTTGAACAGTGGTCTTCGAACGGCTGTGTCCGGTCTCGCGGTGGTTCCACTGCTGGTGCCGGGCGTCGTGTTAGGTGTGACACTGTTAGTCTTTTTCAGCGAGTTTGGCGTCCAACAACAGCCCTGGACGATTGTGTTTGCACACTCACTGTGGGCGACGCCACTGACCTTCTCCGTGATGCGAGCGACGTTCTCTCGGTTCGACTGGGATCTCCGTGACGCGGCAAACGATCTCGGGGCGGGCCCCTTCCGAGCATTTCGTGAGGTGGTCGGGCCAAATATTCTCCCCGGACTCGCCGCGGCCGCACTCATCGCGTTTGTTGTGAGCCTCCAGGAGTTCGTGATGACGCTGTTTTTATCTGGCAGAAACTCTCGAACAGTGCCAGTAGAAGCCTGGTTCTCGCTCCGGAACTCGTTGGACCCACTCGTGAGTGTCACATCGACACTGCTGGTAGTGGCAGTGCTCGCTATGATCGCTGCTGGCGCGGCTGCTGTCGGGCTCGACCGGATTGCGTCTGATACGTGACGGTGCACGGCCGGCATCGAACCCAGAATGGCATCGGGCTCTCATCCGGCAGACGATGTCGCCAAAATAACTCTCAGGAATCAACCGTTGACAACGTACTGAACCGTGGCGAATTACTGTGCAGTCGGCTTGCAGAATCGAGATGGACTCGGCGGGATTTGAACCCGCGGCCTTCCCCGTGCCAGGGGGATGATCTACCGCTGATCTACGAGCCCAAGCGTCATCTGGAATAATCCTTGTCTGAATAATAAGGACTTCGACTCGGGTCAGACCAGAGACTGCTGAGAAGGCTAGGCTAGGCTAGGCTAGGCTAGGCTAGGCTAGGCTAGGCTAGACGATCATGCTGCTAGCTGTGGCAGTCGAACGACTCCGTCGAGTCTCAGCGGGGCAGTCAATGGCTCAGAGCGTGTCGCTCGTAGATGTCACGTCGAACTCGAGTTCACGGCGACTGCCTTCGAGATCTTCGACCGCTCGCTCGACCACGTTGGTAGCCTCGTCGTATATTTTTGGGACCACCTTGTCGAGGACCCACCCCATCGAGACGAACCGGGGAAGATCTACGATATTAGCGCCCGCCGAGCCGGGGTCAAACTGAACCTCGAATGTGATTTCACAGACCGTGCCGGCGTCGAAGTCGGGTGAGAAGCCATCCGTTGCCTCGGTCTGGTCTGCCACTGGGTCGATTCCCCAGTAGCCCTGTGCGTTGATATCTCTGATTAGCCGCCAGTCAATCTGTCTGGGCCTGTCCGTGTCCGTCACCTGCGATAACACCGTGTATTCGAGTTTCCACCACGAAAACGCGAGCGCGTACTCGCTCCCGGTCCCCCCATCACCAGCGCTCCGCCGGACAGAGTCAAGATACTCTGAGTATCTGGCATAACTTGTGAAGTCACGGAGAAATTCGTAGACAGTCTCCGGTGACTCGTACACGTAGGTCCGAACGACGACTCTATCCACAGAGTATAACTCGGGCGGGGACCACATAAATCCCGCTTGGCCACTGGAAACACTGGTAGTTGGAGCTAATTGAAAACTCGCGTGAGACCTGCTGATCCCGCTTCGTTGGATACAAGCGCTGGCAGACGGTGTAACACGTGTGT
>GL982569.1:660082-663388 GCA_000220355.1 Candidatus Nanosalinarum sp. J07AB56 | reverse complement strand
GCAAACAACTTCGCACACCGAGTGATGCACACCGTCCGGACAGATTCTTTCAAGCGAATGCAGCGGCTCGACATGACGTTTTTCGATGATAAACAGACTGGCGAGGTGATGAGCGTGCTCAACAACGACGCGAGCAATCTCGAGGTGTTTTTGGACAACGCACTCCAGAATTCAGCCCGGCTGGGCGTGATGCTGCTCGGAATCGCCGGTCTCCTGTTTTATTTGAATCCCGGTCTCGCGACCGTGACACTGGTGTCGATCCCCGTGATGGTGGTGTTCACACTCTGGTTCATGCGCGCAGTCGAACCCAGATACGTCGACCAGCGATCGTCTGTCGGCGATCTCAACACGGTGCTGGAGAACGCACTGACTGGCGTCGAACTAGTCAAAACATCTGACACGGAAGCTTACGAGTCCGACCGCGTCGAGACGGCTTCGTTCGAGTACTTTCGACGGACGATGGCCGTACTCAAGTTGAATTTCGTCTATCGGCCCGGCATGGAGTTGCTCGCGGGTGTTGCGTTCGTGTTGACGTTCGTCGTCGGCGGGGTGTGGTTGTTCGAAGGCCCGCCAGGGCCGTTCACCACCGAGTTACGGGTAGGGACGTTCGTGACCTTCCTGTTCATGACTCAGCAGTTCGTCGCGCCGATGGCGGAAGTGTCTAACATCGTCGACCAGTACGAAAACGCCAAAGCCTCCTCGGAACGCGTTCTCGGCCTGCGCGATATTCCGATTCGGATCGCTGACCCGGACGAACACGAGACACTGGCCCAGGTGGACGGCCGTGTCGAATACGACGGGGTCTCGTTCGCGTATCCGGAGACGCCGCTCCAAGAGCCAGACAACGCCGACGAGACCGTGACGAACGACATCTCATTCACTGCTACCGCCGGCGAGACGGTCGCGCTCGTGGGCCCGACCGGCGCGGGGAAATCGACGCTGGTGAAACTATTGCTCCGGCTGTACGATGTCTCCGACGGCACAATCAAACTGGACGGTCACGACATTCGCGACATACGATTGAGTGACCTCCGTAGCGCGGTTGGATACGTCTCCCAGGAGGGATTCCTTTTCGACGGCACCGTGGCGGAGAATATCCGCTACGGCGAATACGAACAGGCAGATGACGCGCCGAGCACACAAACCGTCCGCCAGGAGATACTCAAGGCAGCAAAAGCAGCCGAGGCACACCAGTTCATCTCGTCACTGCCGAACGGCTACGACACGCGAATCGGCGAAGAAGGCGTCAAGTTGTCTGGTGGCCAGCGACAACGAGTCGCGATTGCCCGGACAGTGTTGCAGGACCCCGAGATTCTGATTCTCGACGAGGCAACCTCGGCCGTCGACACAGAGACAGAGATGCTAATCCAGCGGTCACTGGACCGGCTCTCCGCAGATCGAACTGCGTTCGTCATCGCCCACCGACTGTCGACGATTCGCGATGCCGACACAGTGCTGGTACTCGAAGACGGCGCCATCGTCGAACGTGGCGATCACGAGACACTGCTGGCCGACGACGGGCTCTACGCGAAGCTGTGGGGCGTTCAGGCGGGCGAAATCGACTCACTGCCGGACGAGTTCATCGCCGAAGCGCGTGAACGGCAGATGGAACGCGGTGTGGTGTCGGAAGTCGAATCCGAGATGACCGACTGATTCCAATCTCGGTCCACATTTTGTTTTATCTCGCTGGAGTCAGGTCTTGACCAGCAGGTCCTGATACAGTAGCGGGCAAATATTCCTGTATTCAGCCGCCAGAGGTTGTTGATCTGTTCACGATCTTATCGTGTGTGATACCGAGCCGAGTTCGGGTTCCGGCAGGTCGGCCGAACTCGGAGCGATCGGGAATCTAGAGATACCCATTTGAGCTTGGTCTTCGCACTGCTCGTGGCTGCAGCACACAGTCGTGGTCAAAGAGTATCGCACCGGCAACCCCACGCGTGACGCCCAAGATTATACTTTCAGGCGGCGGGGATTCAAGACCGTGGCGGTCCTGACTCTTTTCAATGCAGATTGGCGATCTCCCGCTCGACCCGGTCTTTGTGGACCACTTCCGAGCGAACGGGATCGAGGAGTTGTACCCACCGCAGGCGGCTGCGGTCGAGGCTGGGGTCTGTGACGGCGAGAACGTGCTCGCAGCCATCCCAACAGCCTCTGGAAAGACGTTCATCTCGGAGTTAGCGTTACTGACGGCACAGGGACCGGGCTTGTACATCTGCCCACTTCGAGCGCTGGCTCGAGAAAAATACGAGACGTTTTCGGAGCTACCGGGTGTCGACGTTGGGATTTCCACGAGCGATTATGATTCTCCCTCTGAAGAACTCGCAGCCCACGATATCGTGGTCGCGACCTCCGAAAAGGTGGATTCAGCGATTCGAAACGGGGCCGGCTGGGTGGACCAACTCGCCTGCATCGCCATCGACGAAGTCCACCTGCTGGGGACCGAGCGGCGAGGGCCGACGCTCGAGGTGACACTTGCGACGCTCAATCGCCGGGCCGGCGGTGCGCAACTGGTTGCGTTGTCGGCGACGGTTGCAAACCCCGAAGGGATCGCCGACTGGTTGAACGCCGAATTAGTGGCATCGGAGTGGCGTCCAGTCAATCTCAAGACGGGCGTGTACGCGACCGGGACCGTCGGATTCGACGATGGGACGACACTCGGAGTCTCATCAGCCCAGTCTGAACCGGGCGGGCAACCCACTCCAGCGACACTGAACGAGTCAGGGAGCGACTCGGCACCCGGTGGAGATGCGGACACCGAGGCGACGGTCCGGTTGGTACGGGATGGCGTCGCGGACGGCGGTCAGTGTCTCGCGTTCGTCCGGTCTCGACGCGAAGCCGAGAAGCTCTGTGACCGACTCACGTCCGAGGGGCTCGCAAGCGAGCGTGGGATCGGCGATGCGGCAGCGGCAGTCGGCGACAATATTGAACTGATCGACAATACTGGGCCGGGACAGCAGCTCGCTGACGCCGCCCGGAGCGGGGTAGCGTTTCACCACGCCGGGCTCCGGAGCGCACACCGGGCAGCCGTCGAATCGGCATTCCGGGATCGCCATCTTGCGTGTATCTGTGCGACTCCGACCCTCGCCGCGGGCGTCAATGTCCCCGCCCGGAGAGTCGTGGTGAGAGACCAGGAACGCTACACGGGCTCGGAGATGGCCCCAATTCCGTCCCTCGAGGTACATCAGATGTGTGGTCGGGCGGGACGGCCCGGACTTGACCCGTACGGCGAAGCTATTCTTGTCGGAGACGAGGAGTCGCGGGACGAACTCAAAGGCCGATATATCGAAGCCGACGCCGAGCCAGTAG
>GL982569.1:652631-653943 GCA_000220355.1 Candidatus Nanosalinarum sp. J07AB56 | reverse complement strand
TTGCTCATATATCGCGACCTCCGCATGTCGTCCACTAAGTCGTTTCCCTTTATTATGCGAATAGGCTCGTCACGCTCTGCGGATGTGAAAGACTGAGTGGAACCTGTCTGACCTGCGCCCAGTTTTCTGTCGGACAGACGGCGGTGCCACAGGCCGTGGTGAAGTGTGTCGTCCATTCCTGCGAGTCTCAACGAGAAAACAGCTATTCGGGGTCTGCGAGAAATTCGTCACGACTCTCAGCCCAGCCTAGGCTCGGGAGCGCCGCCTCTCTCGGAGGCACGGACTTACCGACTCAACCACCCGAATGGACGGGGCACGGATGATTTCACAGGAGTGGGTGAATGGAATCATTGATCCCTGCAGTAGCAAATCTCACCTCTGTTTTTAGAATCTGCGAATAGTGATTTGTGTTTTCACAAAATGAATTAGCCCTGGGCAAACAGTTAAGTGAATGGGGGGCATATATTGGGATACAATGAGCCAACAGAAACAAGCCCGCCAGCAGGCAGGCACGGTCGAAGAAAGCGAGGCGCTTCGGATTCCCGAAGACAAAGCCGAGCAGTTGGTTGACGCGCTCAACACGGATCTGGCGTCGACGTATGTTCTGTACCACCAGGTGAAGAAACACCACTGGACGGTTGAGGGCGCGGAGTTCCGCGATCTTCATCTGTTCCTCGGTGAGGTAACCGACGACCTCGAGGAAAGTGCCGACATGCTCGCAGAGCGGGCCCAGGCAATCGGCGGCGTGCCGCTGTCTGGTGGCTCCACGTACGAGCAGCGGGCTCCAGTGACGCCAGAGGGACAAGACGTGTTCGCCATCCGGACGGGTCTGCAGAACGATATGGAGATGTTCGCTGACCTGATCCAGGCGGTGCGTGAACACATCCAGTTGGCGCGCAATCTCGGCGACTACAACACCGAAGAGATCCTCAAAGGCATTCTCGAGGGTCTCGAGGACCACGCCCACCACATCGAGCACTATCTCGAGGACGACACGCTCGTGGGCGAAGAGTTCCTGAACTAGACGCCGAACAGACGAGTCACGTCGAGCGGTCTCGCATTTTTTGATACCTACTCACCAGTTGCATCCCCGAGGACTCTTTCATATTCGAATATCCAGCGAGAGTGAGAGGCTGTATAGATGGATCGGGTTCAACGGGAACAGACCTAATCACACGGCTAACTGGCGTATCTCAAAAGATGAATAAACGTGCCGAATCGCTTGCTGATCGGTAATCATCACTGCTCGGGATCTACGGCAACGTCGTCGCAATCCACCCGTCTGGGTTCCGTCCTCAGTGACACGACGCGA
>GL982569.1:651098-652581 GCA_000220355.1 Candidatus Nanosalinarum sp. J07AB56 | reverse complement strand
ATTTCTATAAACCTAAGCAGCTATTGAATCAAAATATGACGGTTGTTTGGTCTGGCTGAGAGTCCACAAACATGGACGGTCAGGCTCCTCAACTGTCATGCCCAACGAGGAGTGGGAGCCTCCACAGTCACGCCTGTGGAGACGAGAATCACTGTGGGACAGATTCAGCCGAGAATCTGTCTTGCAAGTTCCGTCGTCAAAGCAGGAAGCCTCGGGACGTGACCCCGAGGCACTTCACAGACGAATATGTGAGACTGCCAATTCTGGTAACGTGTGAGCGCAAACTCCCGTCATCAGGCGGAGGAGGAGGAAAGTCAGGCAGACTGTGCCAGATCCAACGCGTCGGCAGCTAATCGAGCCTCGTGTCGCACCGCGAACGCCTCGGCGTCGATGTGTTCGGCAGCAGCCTCTAACGCCTCACGGGTGCCGATCTGTCGCAGCGCCCACGCCGTCGCGCTCCGGACATCCTGTGAGTCGTCTCCTGCCAGTGTCTCTGCTAGCGGTGCAATCGCCCGGGTGTCGCCGATCATGCCCAGTGCACGGGCAGCGATCGGTCTAACATGTTGGTTATCCACCACGAGTTTCTGAGCGAGTGGCCCGACTGCCTCGGAGGCACCGATTTCACCTAGCGATCGGAAAGTCACCTTCTGCAGCTGCGGGTTCGAGTCCTCGTCGACAAACTCGACGAGCGGGTCGATGGCTTCGGTCGCTCGCATTTTGCCGAGTGCTTCGATCGCGGACTCGTCGCGCTTCTGGGCTCTTGCCAGTAACTCCTCGATTACGTCGTCGGTCGCGGCCCGTTTGCCCATCCGGCTGAATGTCTCCAGACAGTGTCGTTCCATGAACTCCGAGCCCAGCGCATCCAGTGCGAGCAAGACCATCTCGGGGTTATCCTCGCGTTCGTGACGTTTGAGCGCGGCCCACTCCGGCGGGAAATCCTTGTAGTGGCCTAAGACGTCATAGAACCCTTCGGCTCTGAGTTGTTCGTTGGTCTCGAGGTCGCTCCAATCTTCGGCATCCTCGGCAGCCGTGGCGAGTGCTTCAGCCGCATCCAGCAGCGTCTTCACCGCGTCGGCGTCGTCATCAGGATCCAGCTCAGCGTCTGTGACTGCCTCAATAGCTGATTCAAGTCCTGCAATCAATTCCTCGGAGACTGTATCCTCGATTTCGAGTGTCGCACCGACCTCTTCTTGCAGCACTGTGCCGAACGTGTCGACGGCGTCCGCGAGGGAGCTGATCCCGTTAGCGGTCCACCGAGTGTCGTCAATCGTCTCTGAGACGGTCTCGATTTGCTCTATCACGTCGGTGTCGTACGGCCCACGTGCCTCGCTCAGTGTCTCACGTGTACCTTCCACGACCGTCTGGAGCGACTCAACGGGAGACTCATCGTCCTCATCGTCTTCATCTTCGGAGTCTGATGCGTCAGCCGCCGCGAGTGTTTCGACCCCAGTTTCAACTGTCTCAAGCGTTGACTGGGCGTGAT
>GL982569.1:626233-631328 GCA_000220355.1 Candidatus Nanosalinarum sp. J07AB56 | reverse complement strand
TTGGCCCGCGCCATCGCCGGTGAGAGTGAAGTGAACTTCATCCAGGTCGCGGGCCCCGAGCTGCTGGATCGGTACGTCGGTGAGTCTGAAAAAGCCGTCAGAGAGGTGTTCGAGCGGGCCAAACAGTCCGCACCGACAATCATCTTCTTCGACGAGGTGGATGCCGTCGCGAGCGATCGTGATTCGACGGGCGATTCAAGCGTCGGCGACCGGGTGGTCTCCCAGCTCCTGACCGAACTGGACCGCGCGGCCGACGACCCGAATCTCGTCGTGATCGCGGCAACGAACCGCCGTGACGCACTCGACCCGGCACTCCTTCGTCCGGGCCGCTTCGAAACGCACATCGAGGTGCCCAACCCCGACCGAGCGGCCCGTAAGGAGATCCTCAAAGTCCACATGGCCGACAAGCCGCTGGGCCCCGAGATCGATATTGAGTCGCTCGCGGAGGAATCGGAGGGATTCTCTGGGGCTGAACTGAAAGCTATCTGCCGAGAAGCGGCCTTGTTGGCTATCCAAGACGTGGCCGACGAACACGGCGAAACCGCCAACGAACACGCCGACGAAATCGAAATTTCAAAAGCTCATTTCAAGATCGCTACCGATACCGTCGCCGCCTCCTACTGAGCGAGACCCCGCGTGCGATGATGGTCGGCCCATCGAGCGGTGATGGAGGTCGGTCAGTTGATTGGTGACACCTCAAGAGGCTGACTGGCCACGTGATGAGTTGACCGGCGTCACGAGCCGAGCGCAATGACCCTCTCTAGCGTTCAATCCCAGAATGATTGGGTACGTGCGTACTGTCGTTCCTGATCGAGAATATCTCTGTAGAAGTCATCTTCATTTTCCCGGAGTTTGGCAATGATACGAGCGGCATTGTGTGGGCCCACACCCCGAGCAGCCATCGCGATCACTGCCTGTTTCCCGTGACTCTGCACGAGATGGGCTGCCCGATACGCACGTTCGGTCAGCCGTTGTTGTTCGTCGTCTTTCGAGGCCGACCGGACCGCAGAGACGGTCTCGTCGGCCCATGGATTCAGCGCTGCGATCCGGGTAGACCCACAGTCGGGACAGTCTGGCTGCTCGCGGACGCGCCGTACTTTCGTCTTTGTCTCCCAGTCATGGCAGTGACAACAGAGGAGGATCACGCGATCCCCCTGAATCCGTGATTTGATCGTCTCGATGACGCTGGCGTCGGCGTTCTCCGGGACGAGAAACTCCTGGCCGCCCGATCGACCGCCGGCTCCGAGCGGGGTTCGGTCGCGGGCGGCCTCGAGCCCGAGTGTGTCGTCTTGGATCGCCGAGAGCAGAGATGCCGACCCCGCGACATCGAGATCGGTGTGAAACACCTCTCGAACCGCTTCGTCGTAGATCGGCGTGTCCTCCAGTGCGGCCAGCAGGCGGTCGGCGCCGAACCGGCCATCACCCTGGTACCGTTTCAGCGCACCGAAGCTAGCTGCCACGTGTGTGAGCGTGAATTTGACCGACTCTGAGTTTTTGACCGCCAACTCCAGATACGACCCCAGGTGGTCGGGATCGGTGTCTGTGAGGATACTCATGAACTCTCCTGGCAGGACTCCTGATGGCACTTCGAACTCGATTCGGTAGGGATCCACGTCCATCGCGACCGACGAGCCGGTCCGCTGGCCGATCAGTGCCGACAGCAACCGGCCAAGCGTCTCGTTGATTTCGTGACCACGGGCAACGTTGACCACGATCGTCCGGCCGCGGCCCTCCACCACGACCCGGCGATCGGTCGGGAGAGGGTGGTCGGACTCGACGTGACGTTCGACTGGTTCGAGCCCGGAAGCGATGGTTCTGGGGGCTGCAGGATACCGGTCTGCAAGTTCGTGACTGACCGTCTCGCGCGAGGCTCCCGCAGTCAACTGCTCGGACGCAACCCGCCGGAGTTCGCCCACCTCGCTGGCCACCTGCTCGGGAACGGGAATTTCAGCACCGATCCATGAGGGCACCTCACCACCGGGGTCATCAATCGGGCTCACCTCGACACTGGCTTCTTCCTCGTCAATTTCGGTAATCCGCCACATCTCACCCTGCTGGATGAACACCTCCCCAGGCTCGGCGAAGTTGACGACGAACCGCTCGTCGAGACTCCCCACGCTCCGGCGGGCCGACAGATCGTAGACGTCGTACGTCTCTTCGTCGGGGATCATGGAGAGATTCGCGTAGAAGTACTGCCAGGTCCCACCAGTCTTCTCCAGTCGATCGGCGTCCTCGTTGAGCCACACCAGCCTGTTGTCGGCGATCTCCCTGACGATCTCACGAAAGTCGGTCTCAGAGAGCTCTCGGAACGGATACGCGTCAGTAATCAGTTGGTACGCGCGTCTGGCGTGAATCTCACCGAGATCCATCACAATTCCGACAATCTGGTTCGCGACCACGTCCAGACTCCCGTGGTGAATGGCCGCCGGTTCGACGGCTCCCTCGCGTGCCCGCCGGGCGATAGCCAGCGCCTCCAGAGTGTCGTCTGGGTCGCTCGTGAGGATCGTCCCGCGAGAGACCTGATCGCTGCGGTGGCCGGCTCTACCTACCCGCTGAAGCAGTCGAGCCACCTCTCGTGGCGACCCATACTGGACGACGTGGTCGATCCGGCCCACGTCGATACCTAACTCCATCGACGAGGTACACACTAACGCGGCGAGGTCACCGTTCTTGAACCGGTCTTCTACATCGACCCGGACTGACTTCGACAATGACCCGTGGTGGACCTCGACTGGATCTTCCAGCGTTTTGAACCGCGAGCCGAGTGCTTCCGCAGTCTGCCGAGTGTTAACGAACACGAGTGTAGACTCGTTTTCACGGACGATCTCGCGGATTGCTCGGACGTGGCTGGCGATTTCTTCGGTGGTCGCCAATTGGCCCGCGAGCCGCTCGTCAGCGTCGATGACGGTCGGTCGGCGGACCTCGAACGAGACCCGCGTTCCAACCGATACTTCGATGATCTCACAGCGGCGGTCCCCGTCCCGTTCAGCATCCCGGCGACCGGTTCCCACGAGAAATCGCCCCACCTCTTCCGGCTCGCCGACCGTGGCCGACAGCCCGATCCGCTGGAAAGGACCCGACAGTAGTCGCAGTCGCTCTAATCCCACCGTCAGTTGGGCACCCCGTTTCGAGGCCGCCAACTCGTGCACCTCGTCGATCACGACGTGATCGACATCTGCGAGTGCCTCACGCATACGCGAGCCAGTCAGGATCGCTTGCAGACTCTCTGGAGTCGTGATCAACACGTCAGGCGGGTTTTTGGCTTGCTGACTTCGCTGATACTGCGTTGTGTCACCGTGTCTGACGTCGATTTCGAGATCGAGTGTCTCTCCCCACCACTCCAACCGATCGCGCATATCGCGGTTCAGAGCGCGAAGCGGCGTGATGTACAGCACCGACAACCCCTCCCGACTGTCGGAAGGCTGCTGCTGGACTGCATCGAAAACTGGCAACATCGCCGTTTCCGTCTTTCCGGTTCCGGTCGGGGCTAACACGAGGGCGTTCTTGCCGGCCGCAAGCGGCGGAATTGCGCGGCGCTGCGGCTCCGTCGGAGCGTCGAAGCCCCGGTCAGAAAGCGCCTCCCGAACCGCGGGCCCAAGGGTGGTGAACGCATCCATTCCAGCCGCAGAATCCATGTATTGACAATCGTCTCGCCCGGGACTAACACCTGTCGGTCGTCGCAGTCGAGACCTGTCACATGTCTGATCGCGGGGGAGTCATACCGTCTCATTCTGCTGGTCTGGGAGAGTTGTCCGGTCAGATTCCCACTCCTGTCAGGGCTCTTGTCGGCTCCATCATATTGTCATCAGAACTGATATCTACACTTCTGCCGATAATCAAATTTTTCATCTGTTTGCTGATTGTATATGGGGTTATACCAACGCTTGATGTGTGTTCAGGTGCTTATTGTATTAGGTGTTTTAGGGACGAGGATAAGTGTGTCTAGTTTCACAGTTTCAGTAATGAGACCCAGTGCTTCGATCGATACTGTCCAGCTTTTCGAGTGTCCAGACTGCGGCTCCCGAGAGCGAGATCCAGACCACAGGATGTGTGAAGAGTGCGATACTGTGCAGTTGCGGAACTTGGGAGTTCCCCGAGATTTGTAGATTGCTCGCGGTCGGATTCGTTGGTTCTCCACCCGAGGTTGCATCACGGCCGGGGTAACGGCGACGTTCCACAGCTAACTCCGACAGATTTTGCATGCCGATCACGAATGAGACAACGTTCTTTCTACTCCAGCGGCGGCGGAGCAACAGCCTTGGTCGATGGACTGGCGAAGGTCAGGATATCGTCAGAATCAGACCTGGCGAAACGGACCCAGACGCGTCCCATCCGTGAGATATGCTGCGCAGATTCCAGCGCACCCGGGAGGTGCGGCGACAGGAAACTCTGTCCATCGATATTCACCGACGTTCCTCCGGAGCGGTCGTTGAAGGCTGGAAATACCACTAACTCCGGGCTGGCCCACTCGGTGTCGCTCATTTCGACATCCTCAACGAAGCCGCTCTTCTCAAGCGGGCCGCGAAGCCAGGCCCGTTCGGTCCGACTTCCACCCACTTCGTCTGAAAGCGTCACCTGTGGGTGTTCGTGACCCGTACAGATGATACTCGCATTGAGGACTTCGGGACTCGGCCAGGTGTGTCCGTGAAACAGGCCAATGTCCCCAAATCGGTAGCCATCTGCCGGCCTTACATCCAACTGGTCGTCAAACTCGGCGGCCACTCCTGGGTCGTGATTGCCCTGGACGAGCGTCAGCGGGACACGCTTGGTCACCGCGCCAATCAACGCTTCCAACTCTGCGAGTTCTTCACCCTCAGGGGCAGAGATTCGATGCGCGAGGTCACCGACCACGATTACCCGATCGGCTTCAATCCGAGACATCAGACCGAGGAGCCGGTCACGACGACGGCGGGCGCCCGACTCCAATTCGACTCCACGTTCGTATCGCAGGGCGCACTCAAGTCCAGCGTGGACGTCTGCGACCACCAGCGCGCGCTCACCAGCGGCTGAGGCTGTCGCAGCGGCGGCTCCCGGGATTGGTTGGACATCGGCCATCGACGAGAGTCAGATTGGCTTCAACGCCCCCTCACCGGGC
>GL982569.1:623293-625120 GCA_000220355.1 Candidatus Nanosalinarum sp. J07AB56 | reverse complement strand
CCCGAAACTCAAACTCCTCAGACAGGACGTATTCTTCGTATGGTGTTGGGCTGTCCGCGGGTAATTCAAAGTCGCACTCAACACCCCCGTTGACCGTTGAGAGTGAGACTTTGTTTCGGTAGAAGGTCGCACTCCGCTTGTCGTGCACCATACTCCAGGACGTGAACTCCGGTTGACTCACACGCTTGCCCTGTTTCCAGCGTTCGACACAGCCTGTGACAGCTTGTGAATCCACCCCGAGGTCAAGCCTCGGGGCTTCCTGCTTCAACGACGCGCTTTGCATCCACAGTCTCTCGCTGAGGTGTGAACGGAGGGAGCGCAGTCTCCACAGGCGGTGATTCGGAGCATCCCGCCCCTAATTGCTTCAGACCACGATGAAGAATATTCTTCGCAGCATTCAAATCACGGTCTTCCGTGTGCCCACAGGCTGGACACGAATGTTCACGTACCCAAAGTGGTTTAGCTGTCTCGATACCACACACGGCACACTCTTTGGTTGTCCCCGCTGGCTCGACCTGAACAACATGAGTCCCGTGCAGGTCAGCCTTGTATTCGAGCAATTCGAGAAACCGTGACCATGCGGCGTCTTGTTTGTGTTTCGCGTTCTGGCTCGTTTCTAGCATCGGCTTGACATCCAAGTCTTCGACGGTGACAACATCGTACTCTGTGACGAGCCACGTCGTGAGCTTGTGCTGGTAATCCAGTACTTTCCGCCTGATTGCTCGCTTGGCTACTGCGACTTGTTGGCGTTGCTTCTCCCAGTTAGCGGAGCCGTGTTCCTTCTTGTCGAGTTTCCGCTGTTCGCGTGCATAGCGGTCGTACTCGTCAGATAAATCCAGCGTATCCACAGACAGATTTTCTGAGGTATGAATGTAGCTGGTGATACCGAGGTCAACACCGACACAATCGTCAGAATCAATCTCGCTCACTGACGGTTTGTCTGGTGTGTCTTCGACGGTTGTGACGAGCGACACATACCAGTCACCTGTTGTTTCTTGTTTCAGGATTACTTCGTCAATGTCCTCTGCTGGTGGAACATCACGCTCTGCACGGATTGTGAACCAGCCAATCTTTTCGAGTCGGAGACGCACGAATCTGTCGCCGCCCGTGTTGTGATCCACGTTGAAGCGACTCGACTGATTGTACGACACCGACCGAAATTCACCTTCTGCTTGCCACTTCAGACGCCCGACGGTGTAGCCATTCTTCTGTCGTTGTTTTAGTGTTTCAAGATCGCTGTGAATCTGGCTGATGGCTTGTTGTGCAGCGTGTTGTGACGGAGCAGTGAATACCGTCCATCGACTATTCCAGTCTTTGAGTTTCTCGTGCTGGTCGTAGTCCGATGGGCGGTCGTTGAAGTCCGAGTTGTAGTAGTCTCGGACGGCATGGTTGCGAATCTGCCGAAGGATATCGATGTGTCGCCACGCTTCGCTCGCCACCTCATCAGGCAGATAGGCGCGGAAGCGAAGCGTGCGTTTCATCAGTGATTACAAGTCAGTTTTTCGACACTCAGTTTCAATTGGTCTCCTTGCTCTAGATTAAGCGCTTGAGGCACTTCTTCGGGGATTGTAATTTGGCCACTCTTTTTGAGGTTTGGATAACATACCATTTATTGAGGCTACGTAGGATTGGATGTTAGGTGTTGTCGGCTTCACCCTCGGGGTCGAGCCCCGAGGCAGTCGCCTTGACCGCCTGTACAGCACGTCGAATACCCTCTTGAACCAGGTTTGCGGTGAGGTCGGTTTCTGCCCGAAGCTCGTCGTAGAGCGCACCTCGTGCGGTACTGTTCGCCGTGACACACTCTGTGTAGTCAGTGTCATCCCAGCA
>GL982569.1:621561-623273 GCA_000220355.1 Candidatus Nanosalinarum sp. J07AB56 | reverse complement strand
ATCGGCATCATCGGGCTCGAAAGTGCGGGCCTTGCCGGTTAATCCAATGAACGTGGGGTGAGATGTCTGGTCTAAGAACGTGCGCTCGTCGGGTTGATACTGGCCCGCATAGGTGACGAACGCCCCCGATGGATCGACAACCCGGGCGCGGAGCATGTCCTCGTTGACCGGTTCAACTTCCGTGAGCACGCCCGCGATGAACAGCCTGTTCACCCGAGCACCAGTCGGCGTCACGACGTAATTCGGGGCGCGCTCCTCGTCACTTTCCGAGTACGATAGCTCGGCGTCCTCGAATTCGGCCGCAAACATCCGCTGGGCGACCTCTCGGCGGCCGGGGTCACTCATCGGCTCTCGCCTCCGCGAGTTGCGTCTGGCGGGACACCACCATCAGCCGCCGGCTGCTCTAACTGGTCAAGGACAGTCTGCGCCCGATCAGCGGGGTCGTCATCTGCCGGCTGGAACTCTGTCACGTCCAAGTTGGCACCGTAATCATCGACCGACAGTTTCCCGCGGATTCGATACGACCCCCCGACGAGCGACTGGGCAATCTCCTGAGAGACCACCTCTTTGTCCATAGCATCGCGTGCCGCCTCCCGAGCAGCGTCGAGTCCCCCACCGTAAATTTCGGTCGTCAGATCGTGATCGAGAATCGCGGTCACGGTGTCGGTCCCGTCATCAAGTATAGCTTTCACCCGGAGGTCGTCGGTTCCGTCGACGCCCCCGTGTTCGCGGCACTGACCGTTCTGTATCGCCCGCCCACACTCTGGACACCGTTCGATGAGGCCAGACCCGTCTCGAATATCTAGTATTGTCCCGACCACCTCGATGTCGAATCTCCCGCCCGACTCGATGGCGTCAGCGATGGAGACGCGGGGCGCGCCAGATTTCGCTGCGACCGGGTCTGTGAGTGTCGACACCTGCGTGAATTCGGTGAGATTGACCGATGGCACACCGCGAAACTCGCGGATGTACACGTCTTCGACTCGGAGACTGGCATCAGCTTCGATGTCCGAGCGCGGATCCCAGTCGGTGAACGGTAATCGGCCGCTCTCGTCGCCAAGCACACCTTCGACGATCTCCGTTTCACCATCTCGCCCGTCGATCACCGTGGACTCGGCTTCCAACACCTGCACTTCGATATTACGGCCACGGTCACCGGGTTCGAGCGCTGAAAGGTGCCGATCACCGCCGAGAGTGGTATTGGCGTCGGTGGTGATCGACTCGTCTGCCATCGCGACCGACGTCGATTCGCCGAGATTGAGTTCTGGGGCCCCCTCCCACTCGCGGACGCCTGCATTGCCGATTTTCAGCTCATCGCCCGTCTCGAATCCAAAGTCCTGCCAGGCAGTGTACGAGATCCGGTCGGACTCGTCGGCTAATTCACCTTCACGGATGACCGCCTCTTCACCCTGATACTGGATCGAGCGGGTCCCGACCGTCAACACCGTGGCCGTCACGGTGACGTTGTCGTGGTCAGTAGAGACGGCGGCAATATCGACTGATTCCGGCTGGCCACCACCACCCCACCCAGAGCCGTGTTTCCGGCGGATCGACTGTTTCGCTTCGTCAATTGGCACGCTGTACTGGAGGAGATCCTCCAAGTCGGATGAGACCTCCTGTTTGTCCACACCGAGGTCGGAGGCAAGTTCCTCAGCATGATCGTCAAGTTCCATCAGTTCAGACTTCGGCGGGCCCTCACAAAAGCTTGTTCG
>GL982569.1:619133-620521 GCA_000220355.1 Candidatus Nanosalinarum sp. J07AB56 | reverse complement strand
ACTAGGAAGGAGTGGTTTGACAAGTTCTGGGAGGATGCTCAGAGGTTTAACGAGGAGCTTATTGAGCTTCTGGAAGATTCCCGCTTTGGATCCCGGGAGTACGACCCATATGACATCTTCATGAAGACTCTCTACGAGTACCAGAAAGAAGACCTAAACAACAGCCTTGGCTCCACATCGAGTGAGGCGGCGGTTGATCTCACGGAGTTCCAAGAGGACGCTGTAGAGAGAGTGTTCACGAGACTTGAGAAGTACGGCGGGTGCATGGTCGCTGACTCCGTAGGTCTCGGGAAGACCTACATCGCCAAGAGAGTTATACAGGAGTTTGGAATGGAGAGAAACAAGAACTATTTGATCGTAGCCCCGGCATCTCTGAGAGACAACATGTGGACGGATGAAATGAAGGACATGAACATGAGCGAGAACATTGTGTCCCAAGAGGCGATTTCCAGGGATGACTGGGAGAGGAAGGCTCAGAAGGCTACAGGAGGCGTCCTCGAGGACGTCGAGCTCGTGGTGGTAGACGAGAGCCACAACTTCAGGAACCCGAAGTCCGACATGTGGGAACACCTCTTCACTATACTTAACGAGAAAATCAAGGGAGAGGACAACAAACCCTACGTCCTCTTCCTGACCGCCACCCCGATAAGCAACTCTGTATGGGATCTCTACTACCAGCTCATGCTGATGCTCCAAAAGGACAGGGCGGCCTTCATCAAGGAGGGTATACCAGATCTCTACAGCAAGTTTGACAAGGTAGAGGAGACGAACAACCCGTCTCTGCTTAACGATATAATGAATGAGATATCCGTTAGGAGAACTAGAGAATACATTCAGGAGAACTACCCCGACGCCAGTTACGAGGACGACGATGGAAACGAAGTGGAGCTGAACTTTCCGGAGAGAAAGCTTGATGACATATCATATGCCTTGGACGAATCATACAGGGGATACTTTGAAACAATCTCGTCGGTGATCAAGGACGAAGCAACTATGGCGTACTACAGAAAACTGGAGTACAAGGACAGGGAAGAGCTTACTCAGCAGGAAGAGTTTGAACGAGGGCGGATGAAAGGTATGCAGGGTATATTTGAGAAGCTTCTGCTGAAGAGGCTAGAGAGTAGTGTAGGCGCCTTTAGGAGGAGTGTCAAAGACCACATCAGCTTCCTTGAGAAGACCAAGGACCACATAGAGGATGGCGCAGTGCTGTCAAAGAGCACATACAGGAAGTACATACTGGAGTCTGAGGGCGAGATACATAGAGAAGAGTACGAGGAGGAAACAGAGCCCATAGAACTGGACAAATACGATGCAGAGGAGTTCTTAGGTGATATACAGAAGGATATTGAGGTGTTTGAGCAGATAGAAGAGCTTGTCGAGGACATCGG
>GL982569.1:617930-619083 GCA_000220355.1 Candidatus Nanosalinarum sp. J07AB56 | reverse complement strand
CGGAAAACTGTCGACTCATCGGCGCGAGCAACTCCGCATCTCTGGGTCGGAGGATTTCGACCGTGTTGACCGACTCCGCGCGGCCGCAGACGGTATCTTGGTGGGCGTTGGGACGGTCCTAGCCGATGACCCGCATCTGACGCTGTCCGACGAGGACCGACGTGTTGAGCGGTTACGCAACGGCCGCTCGGGGAATCCAGCGCGCGTGATCGCAGACTCGTCCGGACGCACACCGGCAGACGCGAGAATCCTCGACGATGAGGCTCGGACAGTCGTTTTGACGGCCGAGACGGCCCCCGATGACCGGCACCACACACTCGAGGCTGCTGGCGCTGATGTCCTGGTCGCCGGTTCCGACCGAGTCGACCTGGCCAGCGCGATCGACCAACTCGATACCCAGGGGCTGGATCGACTCATGGTGGAGGGTGGTGGAGAAATAATCTTCTCGCTGTTCGAAGCTGGCCTCGTCGACGAACTCACAGTGTACGTTGGCTCGCTAGTGGTCGGTGGTGATTCGGCGCCGACACTTGCCGATGGGACAGGATTCACAGAAGAGTTTCCGCATCTCGAACTGACTGATGTCGACCGAGTCGACGATGGTGTCCTGCTGTCGTACACGGTCGGTGAGACGGTCGGACGGGAGTGACCAGTTCAGCTACTCGTGTGTCCGGTGAACCACCCCATCCTATTCGCTCACAGTCGGCACTGTTCGCTCCGTGAGGGTGGAGCTTCCTGATTCAATGACGCAGATTCCATTCAGGACCTCGTATGCTCGTCGAGTACACGGACATTATACTGGAAACCCCATCGTAGGTGGCTGAACTCGTGTTGTGCGGGTTGTGACGGTGGCTATTGCCGCACTCACTGTCGATACCGACCAACATTAATGCGAGGATATCCAAAATTTGGTATCGATGACCCTTGAGAGACTCCGGCCGGTCGCAGAACGACTCCTGCGGCCGTGGGTGTCTGCAGCCGATAGCCTGGGTCTGACTCCTGACCGGGTGAGCGTGATTGCCTTCGGCTTCGCGGCACTCGCAGCGGTGGGATTAGTAGTAGCGTCGACAGCAGGATACGTCGCTGCCGCTGGACTCGTGTTTCTCAACGGCTGGTGTGATCTGGTCGACGGTGCACTCGCCCGTCGGCAGGAAGC
>GL982569.1:614240-617880 GCA_000220355.1 Candidatus Nanosalinarum sp. J07AB56 | reverse complement strand
TTTGGTTTTGTGGTAGTAGGAAAGATACTGAATAGAATGTCCGTGGATCCCGACTATGAAAGGAACATACCGAATTCTTTCATAGATTATACAGAGAGAGCACTGAGGCCAGAGACCGTATAGAGGAAGAATAAAAAAATAGAACAGTCCTCCGGAGACGACAAGAGAATGGAATGGGACGACCAAAGATCCAAAAAATTCCTAATAAATATTCTAGATACGCTCAAAGCCAATCTCGAAAGCCATCTCTATGAGTTCCCCGAAGACACAGAGACAGAGGAACAGATCAAAGACATTCAACACGATCTGAAGAGGGTGAGCTTGACTCCGAACAGAACCTCTGATCTCAGAAGGTACTGGAGGAGGTATAAGGGCGAAGGCGGGGGCGACTGGAAGAAACTAGCCAATCAGATAGAAGACTTCCTCGAAGATAAGTCCGTATCCACAGTGTCCAGGCTTAAGGAGTTCGATAAAGACAAGCTACAGCTCATTACCGTGGAGTTTATTTCTTAGGCGTCGTAGAAGATCCGACTACCCTGAGGTGTAGAAGACTCTCTTTCCAACATCCCTGCCGTCGTATATCTTCTCTATTCCTTTCCTGTAGACGTCCAGCTGTTTCTGGTGTTGTTCGTGGTTGGCGCGGGTGCGGTCGGTCTTCCAGTCGATTATCTCTACCTTGTCGTTGGTTATGTGCAGTAGATCTATCTTTCCGCTGTAGAGCGTCTTTCTGTCGTCCCCGTCTTCAGGTATCTTGATCGGTACCTCGGCTCTGAGCTCTCCATCCAGGGAGTCGATAAGCTCCATGACGTTCTCGGCGTCACCGCGTATCTCTTCGCTGGGTTCGACGTCCTCGCCTCTGGCGTATCTCTCTGCGAAGGCGTGAACCTTCCTCCCGAACTCGACGCCTCTGCCAACCGGCTCCGGGTCCAGGTCTGCTTCCGAGGACGGCGACTTCCTGACCGCGGACCTGGTCTCGGGTTCATCGACCGTTAATTCGGCGTGGTCAACTGTTTCGAGCTCGACGTCCTCCAGATCCGGTTCTACGTTCTCGACGGGTGCGTCGAGGTTCCTGAAGAATCTGCTCGGCCGTTCTTTGGATGCTGAGAGGAACAGGTGGTTCTCTGCCCGGGTCATCGCGACATAGAGCAGTCTTCTCTCCTCGTCGTGCTCGTTTCCTTTGACCTTCGAGGCCAGGAAGGTCTTCCAGTTGCGGAAGACGAACTGGTGGTCTGGGTCGTATTCCTTGGTGTTCCTGATTCCTGTCATCTCGTCGAACTGTATCGCGGAACTACTGCTGTTGGTGGACGGGAACCGGTCCTGGTTGATGTCGGCCACGAACACCGCGGGGTATTCCAGGCCTTTCGCGGAGTGTATGGTCTGGGCGGTGACCGTTTCCTGCCTCGTGGAGGTGTCGACGTCGTAGGTGGCTCCGGACTCTATGCTGTCCTCTATGAAACGGATGAGGCCTCGGGTGTTCCTGTAGGTGGAGTCGAACACGTCCTGGAGCACGTGCGTGATCCTGTCCGCGAGGGCGTTCTCGACGCGGTGCCTCCTGAACACGGTGGCGGCGATGGTGGAGATATCGGGCGCGGCCTCCAGCTCGTCTTTGAACTCCAGCATGTTCTGCGGGTAGTCCTCCTCTTCGAGTATGTGCTCCATCTCGGTCTTCGTGTAGCCGGCTTCCTCCAGGACAACGGCCCAGCCTCTGTCGGGTTTCCGGCTCTCGACTATCCTCAGCCACGCCAGGAGGAGGATGCCGGGCCGGGTCACGAACAGCTCCATGCCTCCCTCGATCGCCACGGGTATGCCGTGCTCGCTGGCCTTCCTCCTGAGGTCGAGAGCGAACTCCCTGGTTCTGGACAGAACCGCGATGTCTCCGTAGTCGAGGGTTTCGCCGTCCACGGCGTGTTCGTCGCTGTCCACGACCTCCTGTATCTTGTGCAGGACGGCCTCGACCTCGGCATCGGACTGAAACATCTGTACCGTGGACTGGGTGTCTGTGTTGGACCGTAGAGAGGTGACGCGTTCGAGGGCTCGCTCGGCGTCGATGTACTCTTCTTTGGTGGCGGGGAGGGTGAGGGCTTTCTCGGAGAAGTCGAGTATCTGCTGCGTGGATCTGTAGTTCTGCCTCAGGCTTATCTCCTCGACCTCGTCGACGCCGTAGTCTATCCTCTGCTTGTCGCTGTTGAGCTCCTGTCTGTAGGTCCGAAGCCTCTGCTCGAAGCTCCGAATGTTTTCGACCTCGGCGTGGCGGAAGCCGTAGATACTCTGCTTCTCGTCCCCTACCACGGCGATGTTCCCGTCCGACAGCAGCATCGCCATCTTGAGCTGGACCTCGTTCGTGTCCTGGAACTCGTCCACCATGGTGTAGTCGTAGGTCAGGCGGCTCCTGACCGAGTCCTCCTCGCACAGCAGGACGTAGGCGAGCACAGGAAGAAGGACGATGTTGAGGAAGTTCCTGGAGAGGCTGTACCGAAGGTACTCAAGGTAGAGGTCGTGGATGAAATCCTTCAGCTCCTGTCTGTCCTCCCCGAACGCCCGCCGGATATACTCCTGTTCGACCTGGTTTTCGCCGCACATCTCGTCCCTGTTCGGGTCTTCCGGCCTCAGGGGCTTGTCAGACATCCCGGTGATGTCGTTCTTGAGGTCGGAGTTCTTCGGACCGCGAGCACCCTGGTTCGGCTTATTTCTCTCCGAGGCCCTATCCATGAAGTCATCGAGGTCTCCGTCGAGGTAGTTCCCGGTGTCCCTGTACCAACCGTCCTCGGTGGGGGCCACTCCCTTTGAGCCCAGAGAACCCACGAGGCCGAGGAGGCTGCTGCGGTCGTCCACCGACCTGAAAACGTCGTTGTACTGCGAGTTTTCGGAGATGAACTGGTCCAAGAACTCTCTGAACCTCTGCTCCTGAAGCACCTGTTGCTCTATGAGCCTGGTGGACGAGGTCACGGTCTCATCTATTCCGAGGGCGCGCGGCACATCGAAACCGTTCTCCGTGACTATCCTCTTCGCGAGGCTGTGAAAGGTGGATATCGGCGCGTCCCTGAGCTTGCGTGGCTCCCTGTCGCAGCTCGTTACCACGCGCTCCTTCATCTCTTCCGCGGCGTTGTCCGTGAAGGTCAAGAGAAGCAGGTCTTCAGGCTCCACGTCCTCGGTGTCTAGTATGTCGGCGAAACGCTGTGTGACGCTCCTGGTCTTGCCGGTGCCCGGACCAGCGTCCACCTTGTATATCCCGTCGTGGCTATCAACTAGTCTCTGCTGGGCTTCGTTGAGGGGTTCCTGGGTCACAGAGGTATCATGTCCCTGTTGTTGAGGTCGCTGTGGTCTACGCCCTCTATCTCCGGGTTTTCAACCGGGAAGCCCGTGTTACGGTATTCGTTCAGCAGATCAAGCTGGTTCTGCAGGAACTCCTCAAAGTCGTCCAGGTCCTCTCTAAAGTAGTTCTTCGTCCTGAACTCAACCACTTGCTTTAGTAGCGATTTGCACGACTCGTGGAGTTGTTTTTCGGTTAGCCTTCCACTTCCTCTACCCATCTCAACGTAGTTGCTGCACAGATTCTTGAAAGACTCCAGGTGCCGTTCCTTCATAACTGATTTGTCGTACTGTGATTCCCTGTCCAGCTCTATGTCGCTCATGACAGATA
>GL982569.1:612921-614190 GCA_000220355.1 Candidatus Nanosalinarum sp. J07AB56 | reverse complement strand
CCCGAGGAGGGCCTGTGAGAAGCGATCGGCCATCTGGCTGAGATCCCGTGCCTCCTCGAGTTCATGTTCCAGCTGACTGATCTGCTGGCGTTTCTTATCCAGTTCCTGCTGCAGATCCGCGAGTTGAGACTCACGACGAGCCTGCTCTTCAGAGATCTCCTCGAGTTCCGTCACCAGATTCCCGCTCACACTCTTCAATTCCGGGCGCTCGACATCGTCGAGACCGGGCGTCGCCCCAGCGTCGAAGGTATCTTTCCGGTGAAACTGCACCCGTCGTATCCGCTCGTCCCAGTCGGTCATCATGAACGCCTCACCGTCACCGAGGTCTTCGACGGCGTTGGCGTACCCAGAGCCCAGAATCCGGCTCACCACCGTCGTGTCGTTGTCCCAGGTGAGGCGATGCCAGACCAGCCAATCACACTGAGTGATGAAGTCTTTCTTTACATCTGCCGGACGCTGGCTAATCCCGACGATCCCCAGCCCATGTTTCCGACCGCGTTTACCCACCTTGATGAGCATCCGCCCGGTTTCGTCCAGTCCGCCTCCCTCTGGCATGAACTCGTGACACTCCTCTAAGACCATCAGGAACGGCTTTCTGAGTTTTTTCTCTTTGGCGAACAGCTGCTGAGTCGTCTTCAACAGCAACTCTTTGGCCGCGTCTTCCTCCAAATACCCCGACAGATCCAGGATGATCGGCACGTTCTGCTCGAGTGCCAGTGTGGCGAGCTTCTCGGCGTGTTCTGGAGAAACGACGATATCACACTCGTCGTCAGCACCCGCGTGCAGAACCTCGTAGTCTTCTTTCAGCCCGTAGTATTCGCCCTCGAGATCCACGACGAGACATGGATGGCCGTTCTTCAACAGCCGCTCAATCACGACCGAGACCGTGTTTGAATTGTGGACGAACACACCGTCGGCGACGAAGTTGTCGTTGTGACGAACGTCGAGATCGTACACACGAGCTGTTCGGTCTAGCGTATCGACCGAAACGACCCGTTGCCATTCGATTCCCGACTGCCCAAACGCTTCCGTGCGACCCTGGATGTCGTGTTCGTCGACGAGTCGGTTGAACACCGATCGGTCGAGTGGGCGGGGTGTCGACAGATGTCCATCTGCAGCCCCGATATTGGTCTTGCTGGTCTCGCGGTGTTGAATACCACCGTCAGTGAGCGGCGGTGTCTTCGAGGGGCACTCACTCACCGCGGCGTCGATGAGGGCTCGACCACCCGGGATACAATCGCTCGTTGGTCCGTCATCTGTCAGCGAGCC
>GL982569.1:611714-612901 GCA_000220355.1 Candidatus Nanosalinarum sp. J07AB56 | reverse complement strand
AGCGTATTAATGGTTTTGTTTGAGTGTTGTCGGCTTCAGCCTCGGGGTCAAGCCCCGAGGGAGTCGCCTTGCCCGCTTGATACATCGACAACAATTAAACGGACGAGAGCGTATTATACTCTCATGCCTTCGTGTGAGATGTGCGGCGCAGACAAGTCGTCGCTCACCAAAACGAAAGTCGAGGGTGCGACGCTGGAGCTGTGTGATTCTTGCACTGACTTCGGGACGAAAGTCCGGACAGAATCCAGCTCGTCAGGCTCCAGCAAGTACTCGACGTCTTCAGACTCCGGCAAAAATTCGGGTGGGTCGAGCGGGTCGGCCAATTCGGCCGGATCAGGCGGGGGCCGTGCGCCCGACATGTTCGACGATATGGACACGTTGGCCGCCGACTACGACAGTCGGATCCGGAAGGCCCGTGAAGCGCTTGAACTCACGCAAGAGGAACTGGCAGACCAACTCAACGAGAAAGCGAGTCTGATTCGCAAACTAGAAACCGGTGATGTCCTCCCGGACGAAGAGGTCCAACAGAAAGTGGAGACGGCGCTGGAAGTCGAGCTGTCTGAGGGTACAGATGTCGACGATGCCGACTGGTCCGGGCAATCTGACGGCTCGATGACGCTCGGTGACGTGGTGAAGCGGAAAGACTAGCGCTACCGAGAATACAAGTTGGTCGTACTTAGCGAGCGATTACCGTTGCCCCAGGAAATACTGGATTCTTCAAACGTGTAATCAATCACAGTGAAGCATACGATGTGTCATTTGTTGGGTCGACAGAGATTGGGAGCCACTGTCAAATTCGAATCAGACAGTGGCCTGCTCGTGTCCGTTTATCAGGTGAGTAGTTTCTTCGCCGCCCGTACCGTCTCGTCAGAGCCACTGCACAGACGCACTGTGCGCTGACTACTCAATCGAATACACATTCGATCCTAGTTAGCATTCGAATCACGGTCAATACGGTCACAGTTGTCCCCGCTCATGGCTCCGATAGTATCATGCGGGAGGATGGCAAACGTTTCCAGAATATGTTCGTACTGGTGAATCTGAAAGCCTACCCCTGTGACCCCAAGGGAATTGCCGTCGCGGCTCGCGAGGTGAGCGAGGAGAGTGGCGTCAGGATCGGAGTCGTGCCACAGACAGCACACCTCAAGACTGTCGCCCAAACTGGCGTCGAAACCTGGGCCCAACAC
>GL982569.1:609536-611694 GCA_000220355.1 Candidatus Nanosalinarum sp. J07AB56 | reverse complement strand
GGCGATAGACGACTCGGTGGCTGCTGCAGAGCGGGCGGGACTGGAAACGTGTATCTGTGCGAACAACCCCGACCAGATCCGGGCGGCAACGGCCCTCAGACCGAGTGCTGTCGCGGTTGAGCCGCCGGCATTAATCGGCGGTGACGTTTCGGTCGCGACTGCCGATCCAGGAATCGTCGAGAACGCAGTTGTGGCCGCAAACCAGGTAGATACTACGGTGTCGGTGTTTTGCGGAGCCGGTGTCTCGACCGGTGCCGACGTCCAATCGGCCGCCGAGTTAGGTGCGGAGGGCGTCCTCTTAGCCAGCGGGGTCGCGAAGTCGGATACACCACGAGAGGTCCTCCGGAATCTAGTCGCGGCCGATTAATCGCGACACTCGGCGCGGCCGTCCCAGTCTGTTCTGTGTCTTTCACCACTGCCCCAGTCGCCCTCGTCGTCGAGAACGGCCTGACCGCGATCGTGAGACTGGGCGGTACAGTTGTGTATCTCACCGCCAACTCTCCAGTGTATGCGTCAAAAACGCCGAGACCGGGCCCGAGAGCGTCTACTCGCGGCCAAACGTGACGCGGACGTGACGTACCAGAATATTGCGGAGACTGTCGGGCAAAACGAGGTATGGGTCGCGGCCGTCATTTTCGGAGAGGCCAGCGCCGACGAAGCTCAGGCCCGTGCGATTGTGGAAGCCCTCGACTCGCAGGCACCAGTTGAGACAATCGATGATCTACAGTTGGCGCCGCGAAAAGGCGACGATCAGCCCACGATCCCCTCAGACCCGATGTTGTACCGGCTGTACGAGATTCCACACGTGTACGGCGACGCGATCAAAGAAATCGTTCACGAGGAGTTCGGTGACGGAATCATGTCTGCAATTGACTTTAGCTGTCACGTGGACCGCGTTACCGATGCCGAGGGCGACCGCGTCAAAATCACCTACGAGGGCAAGTTCCTCCCGTACAAACGCTGGTAATACCGCTGACAAATCACCTTACCTCGGCCCAAAACGAGACGGTCTCCGCGAGACAGAGCCACACTCGGACCCCGAGCCGCTCCCGAGACAGGCTAGTCAGAAAGGACCGTTCGCTGTTACCGTCTTGACCGTGACGACCGAGAGCCGCCTCTCCCGATGGTCCCATCACGACTCCGTCTATCGGCGCCGGAGACGGGTCCGGGGCCGCCCTCACCCGATTTATCTGACTCCGAGTCTATATCTGGCTTCGCTTCAGACTCAGACTCCAACTTCGTCTCCAGGGTGCGGCTCGCCGTTCTGTTTTTTGCGATGCGTTTGGCGGCATCGCTGAGCCCTGTCTCCGCTGCAGGATCCCGGTTACCGTCGCTGTCTTCAGATTGAGATGAAAACAACTGTGCCATCTCTGCAGAGGAAGCCGACTGATTTGTCGTGCTGTCAGACGGGGGTTGTTCGCTCGAGAAACTATCCGTGAAGGCTGCTAGCTTGATACTGTCAGGTAGTTTGGCCCGAGGCTGAGGTTGATCTGCCGACAGGTGGTCCACACTCTCAGTATCGGACTCGATTGATGAGCCGTCTGTGCCCGCAGTGCTGGCATCAGTCGGTGAGTCGCCCGTGCTCTTGGCGCCAGACTCGGTCGGTGCGTCGCGATCAATATCATCGTCGTCGATAAACACCGACTCGACTTCAGTTACCATCGATGCGACCTGAGCGTCATCCAACCGGTCGGCGTAGGCATCCCGAACCAGGTCGGGGAGTGTATACTCGTATTCGCCTCCAGAGTCGTGTTGCACCAGCCCCTCAACCCGGAGTGGCCGGTTGCGACTGTACGCGTGCTGTGAATCACCGTCCCCGCCAGCGTCGATGTGTGCTGCCACTGGCTCACTCACGCCTTTTCGTCGGTAATGCCGCAACATCGCGGTAGGAAGCCGCGGGAGCTCGCCGATCCGGCCCTGAAGCTCCGCAATGACCGCTTCCCGCGTTCCTAACGTCGTGTCTGTTACGTGTTCCATGGACGATTCGCTCACCTGGCCGCGTGACACCGGCTCGATATTACCTTGGTCCCAGTCAGAATCGGGGTCGGGGTCTGGGTCTGACTCCGAGTCTGGAGGAGTTCGCCCGGAATCTGATTCAGTATCAGATGCAGATGTGGATTCAGATTCGGGACTGTCATCGCGGGCTGACTCGCTGTCG
>GL982569.1:606821-609486 GCA_000220355.1 Candidatus Nanosalinarum sp. J07AB56 | reverse complement strand
TGTAGCGTCGAGGGTCAGGCTCAGCTCCGAGAAATCCAGTATTTCCTGGGTGGACCTGTAGTTTTGTTTCAGGTCAATAGATTCAGCATCAACTTCATATTTTACGCGTTCTTCGTCGTGATTGAGCTCTTTCTTGTATCTTCCCAGCCTCTGCTCGAAGTTCTTTATGTTCTCCACCTGGGCGTACTGGAAGCTGTAGATGCTCTGTTTCCAGTCCCCGACCGCCGCAATATTTCCTTTTGATAAGAGCAAAGCTATCTTCAGCTGAACCTCGTTCGTATCCTGGAACTCATCAACCATCACGTACTCATATTTTAGCCTCTCCCTGACAGAATCCTTCTCACACAGGAGCACGTAACCAAACATCAGTAGGAAGCTGGGGTTCAGAAAATTCCGGGAAAGACTGTAACGAACATATTCGAGGTAAAGATCGTGTACAAAGCTCTTCAGATCCTCCCTGTCTTCATTGAATGCCTCTTTGGCGTACCGCTGCTGATAGTTTTGGTTTGATGTGGAACCCCTCTGACCTCTCTATTCGACGGCGCGTCGTCCTCAAGACATTTGTCAAATACTCTGCTGGTTCTATCGCGAAGCTTGGACTGCCGATTGCCTTGTCGAACGTTAAGATCCTGGACTTGGGCCCAATAGTCCTCAAAGTCGCCATCCAAGTGTTGTCCTGTGTCGCGGTACCATCCTTGGTCTTCCGGAACTATTCCCTTGGATGCCAGCGACTTGATTAAATCCAGTAACTCCGAGTGGTCGCCGACTATTCTGTAAAATTTATCGTACTGCGAGTTTTCTGACATGAAGCTGTCCATGAACTCGCCGAACTTCCTTTCCTCTAAGACCTCGTTTTCAACAATCTGATTCGAGGATGAGATGCTGTCATCAATCCCTAGAAGATTTGGTGCCTCAAAGCCGTTCTCATCGATTATGCCTTTAGCTAAGCTATGGAAAGTTGAAATCGGTGCGTCTCTCAGCTCGCGTGAGTCATAGTCGCATTCATTCACAACCCTTTCTCTCATCTCATCTGCTGCGTTGTTTGTGAAGGTCAATAGGAGGAGATCGTCGGGTTCTACATCGCTTTCCTCCAGAATATCTGCATATCTCAAAGTCACGGTATCAGTCTTTCCTGTACCTGCACCAGCATCCACTCTGTAGATCCCCTCATGGTTACGTATCAGCTTCCTTTGACCGTCATTCGGCTTGAAATCAGTCATCTGTGGATCAGATCGGTTTTCCTGAGGTCTCTAAACTCTGTGCTGTCGGTCTCAGGGTTTTGTAGGGGGAATCCTTCGGTTCTGTATTGGTTGAGCAGACCTAGTTGGGTGTCCACGAATTCCTCGAAGTTGTCTAAATCTTGTTTGAAGTAGTTTTCTTTCCTGAAATCTACGATGTTCTTGATAATTGATTCACACCCCTCCTCCACGTAGTTGTGATCGCCTATTTTCCGCTCGTAGTGGCGTATCATATCTCTAAGTAACTTCGATTCCAGTGCCTTCTCCTTGTCGAACTGCTGTTCAAGGCTTCTACCTTCGAAGAACTGTATGAAATGTTCTCTGCTCGCCCTGGTTTCGATAACTTTTCTTCTGTTGTTTTTCTTAGAGACCTTTCCCTCTGATTTACTGCTGTCCAGGATGAACTCAATTAGTTCATCTGTCATAAGCAGCTCGTTGAATTTCTTTGGGTAGTATGTGACTGTTACGGCGTTGTCTTGGTTGTCTGCTTGGGCTGACATCTCGTCCTCTATGTTGTCAAGAAAGTGGAAGAATGTGAACTCGAGCTTCTGATCGCTGTTGATGTCTCTAAGGTATGTGAGGTACAGTATCGCCTGGAAATTTCCTTTGTCGTCTAAAATCTCTGGATTTGAATTTGATACCAGCTTGTACGCAGATCCAGACATTTTGGAGTCGGTACTTCCGGATTTGTAGTCGATTAGATGTCTTCCGGTTGCTATCAGGTCTACATAGCCTTTGACTCCGAGATCCCCGTCCTCAAACCACATCTCGGTATACTCACTCTTTTCCTCCTTATTCAGTCTGTCTGAGAACATGTTATCTAATTTCTCGGTATATTGGTAGCCATCGATGTTGGTGTCCTTGTCAAGATTGTTGTCAACGAATGTTTCAATGTTTCTGAGACCTATTTCAAACTCTGTCTCTAGGGTGTCAAGCGCCAGCTCATCTACAATAGGAGCGATCTCTTGCAGCATAATTTCAACGAACAGTCCTCTGCCCCTTTTTTCCACAATTTCTGGATAGTTAGCGTAGAACTCGGCGTAGTGGTGGTACAACTTGCCTTTTCTCAATTGGCTCTGATCTGGTTCTTCAACCACCTCGTCAAACAGGTATTCCTTCGGAGATCTGACAAATGTGTTCAAGGATGACTGACTGATGAGGTTCACAACATCCATCTCTGAGTCGTGCTCTCGGGTTTCAAACCCTTCGCCAGACAGTTCGGCGCCGCTTTCATACCGTTTACACCGTTTGGGTGGGAGATCGCTAAACGATCTTATTTCTTCGTCGACGAGCTCGTTTAGAAATAAAGTCGGATTGAGATCATCTCCCATCATCTTCTCCTGAACCATGTAATGCCTTTGTTCGCCGTTCTGTACAAGCGCCATAAATTCCTCTAGGTCTCTCAAATCCTCTTCCTCCCTATCTAG
>GL982569.1:605187-606771 GCA_000220355.1 Candidatus Nanosalinarum sp. J07AB56 | reverse complement strand
AGCAGGTCCACCACTGGAAGCTCAACAGACTCCCCCGGGTCGTCTTCGGAGGCGCCCGCTGCCCCTGGCTGACGTCCGCGACGTGGATACTTTCGTCCGACATTCGTTCGCACCACCTACCCGGTCATACAAATGGTTTCGCCAGCGTCTGACGGAGGTCTGACGGTTGCTACGGCAACGTCGTGGTTTCACCACCGTCGACCACGGAAGCCGTCTTACTATCAGCCACATCGGGTATCAGCCCTCAAGCAGTCGTGGGGCGAGAGATGGTCTCCAGTCCCCGCAAGACCAGGCCTGACCAGACCTGACTCAACACAGCCCAACTATCTTAGACCAGACTAGCCCAAACCCCGCTAGAGGAGCGGTCCTGGTCCGATCAGCGTCTAGAGGCGATATTCACATCCACGAGGCGCTGACGCGCGGGGTTTTCCTCCCGCTCGTGTGTCCCGGCAGTAGTGCGACGAATTCAGCCAGGCGTGATAGTCGAACGGCCGGAAGTCAACTCTGCAATTTCGTGGGGATTACTCCGACGGCTCGAACTCACCCAGCGAGGCCTGTCCGTCCGTGGGTGAATCGTCGCTCGTGTTCGTGTCGTCGGTAGGTTGGCGACCAACCCAGTCGGTGAGTCTCCCGCCGTCACCGCCGGTGGCACTGAGGTCGGCAGCGTCGAAACCTTCCAGGGTCGACTGATCAGAGCCCGCAAAGTCCAGATTTGACACGCGAACGCCCAGTTTGCGAATCTCTGCCTCTGCGAATTCCTCGAGCAACTCTAAGGCAACGTGCTCGACTACATCGGGATCGTCGACCGGGCCGGACAGCGACCGTGCGCGGGTGTTGACGTCGAACGGTGGAGTGACAGCTTTGATCCCGATCGTCCGGTAGAGAGCCCCTCGACTCCGTGCGCGGTCGGCCACGTCGGCGGCCAGGGCTCGGACTTTGTCGCGTTTTGTCGCCGTATCGGTCGTGGAACTGCCGAAGGCAGACTCGCGTGAGAGGCTCTTGGGGAGGCCAGTCGGGGTCACAGCCCGGTCGTCCTCGCCGCGGGCCCGTGATCCGAGTTCCGGGCCGCGGTCCCCGAAGCGAGCCTCGAGTGATGCGGGGTCAGCCGCCGCCAGGTCGCCCGCCGTCGTGATTCCGGTCTCGGAGAGTTCGCTAGCGGTGACGGGACCTACTCCGTGAATTGCGTCTACCGGCAGTGGGTCCAGAAACTCACGCACCCGGCCGGGCGGAACGACCACCAGTCCGTCGGGTTTGTCGTGATCGGACGCGATTTTGGCTGTCGACATGTCGGGCGCAACACCGACGCTGGCCGGGACGCCTGCCTCCCGACTAATCCGCTCTTTGATGTGTCTCGCAAAACCCTCGGCGACGGTCCGGTGCGTGCCTGGGCCAGCCGCAGTAGTGGCTCCGTCGAGTTGATCCCAGGCCGTGCGATCCGTGATGTCGAGATACGCTTCATCGATGCTCACCTCTCTGACGGGGTCTGCGCAGTCGTGCAGGATAGCCTTCACCTCGGATGCCACGGATTTGTACAGTTCCATATCGACCGGCCGGTAGTAGCCAGCCTCGGTGGGCTCGGGTGTC
>GL982569.1:599209-602778 GCA_000220355.1 Candidatus Nanosalinarum sp. J07AB56 | reverse complement strand
GAGCGCTCCCACTCGTAGTCATCGTCGAAGTACCGCTCGGCTAGGGGTTCCTCAGGCATCTCACCGATTGCTCGCTTTTCTTGCCCGTACGACGGCCGGGAGTCATCGACGTAGAATCGCCCGGTAAGCACTTCACCTTCCGAGAGGCGGTCTTCAGCTGTTAGCATCGCCTCTTGGGCTTCTGCACGGTCCTGTGTGTCGAAGTCGTAGTCGTCGGAGTCGTTAATGTCGATGTACGGGACGTACTGTTTGGCGTCTTTGTTCCAGGTGGGACACTGCGTCAGGAAGTCGATATGCGCGAAGCCGTCGTGTTCCATCGCTTCCACGATGATCTCTTTGGCCTGATTCGGATTGACCGCGGCGGTCCGGGCCACGTACGAGGCACCAGCCGTCAGTGCCTGTGAGAGCGGCCGAACCGGGTCTTTCGCGCTCCCGTGCGGTTGGGTCTTGGACTTGTGGCCTTTGGGGCTCGTCGGTGAGGTCTGGCCTTTCGTCAGCCCGAAGATCTCGTTGTTGAACACGATATACACCATATCGTGGTTTTCCCGAGCCGTATGTGTGAAGTGATTCCCGCCGATCCCGTATCCATCGCCGTCACCGCCCGCGGCGACGACCTGAAGACCGGGGTTCGTCACTTTCGCCGCCCGAGCGACCGGCAGTGACCGGCCGTGGATCGTGTGGAACCCATAACTGTCGAGATAGCTGTTCAGCTTGCCCGAACAGCCGATTCCCGTCACGAGCAGCGTCTCCTCAGGGGTCCGGCCGGCCTCCGGGAGCGCCTGCTTCAGCGACTTCAGGACGCCGAAGTCACCGCAGCCCGGACACCAGGTGGGTTGTGGCTCTACGCCTGGCGTGTACTCTTCGCGTTCGATTTCGCGCTCTTCGTCGATTGCTGAAAACGTACTCATAGATTAGTCACCTGCTGCTGGGACGAACGTCGTCTCGGGGCCGCTCACGTTCCCGCCGTTGAGAAGGGCTTCTTCGAATCCCTCCACGATATCGCCGGGTTCGAACGGATTCCCGTTGTACTTCAAAAGACTCGACAGTTTCTCGCCGTACTGGCCGAGTTCTTTCTGCACGAGTCCACGGAACTGGCCGGACGCGTTCATCTCGACGACGAGCACCTCGTCGACTCCGCGGATGAACTCGGCGACCTCGTCTTGTGGGAACGGCGCCATGTCCGACACACCGAGCGAACGGACACTGTAGCTGCGTCAAGGAGTCGATCGGTCGCTTCTTCGACGCTCCCCTGTTGGCTGCCGAACGTAAGGATGCCGTAATCGGCCGTCTCCGGGCCGTTGTACGACTGGTTACTCTCGGTGTCGAGATCAGCTCGGATGGCTTGGAGCTTCTCCATCCGGCTGTTGACCTGCGTGACACGGTTGTTCGGGTCTTCGCTAATGTGTCCGACTTCGTTGTGTTCGTTGCCTGTCGCCAGGAAACGCCCGCCCTTCTGGCCGGGAATCGACCGGGGACTGACGCCGTCCTCGCCGCCGTGGGCGTACCGTTTGAACTTGCCAGAGCCGCCGTGTGGCGCCTCTTCGAGAGCAGTCTCGTCAAGTGTGGCACCCAGGCCTGGATTCGGCTCCCGGTCGAAGTGACTCTTCGGGACACTCACCAGTTCACCGCCCAGCTTCTGATCGTACAGGAGGATACTGGGGATCTGGTACTCGTAGGCCAGTCTGAATGCCGTCCGCGTTTGCTCGTATGCCTCTTCGACGGTTCCCGGTGCGAGGACGACCCGATGAGAGTCACCCTGTGAGGTGTACAAGACGTGCTCGAGGTCGGCCTGTTCGGGCTTGGTCGGCATTCCCGTCGAGGGACCGGCGCGCATCGCCTCGATGAGTACGACCGGTGTCTCGGTCATTTCCGCGAGCCCGAGCGGCTCCGACATGAGCGCGAAGCCACCGCCAGATGAGCCCGACATCGCTTTAGCGCCAGCGTGCGAGGCACCGAGTGCCAGTGCGGCCGCGGCGATCTCGTCTTCGACTTGTTCGGAGATGCCACCCAGTTCGGGGAGGTTCTGCGACATGATGGTGAACACCTCGGTCCACGGAGTCATCGGATACCCGGAGATGAACCGACATCCCTCGTCGATCGAGCCATACGCAATCGCGTCCGAACCCGACATGAGGAGTGGTGTGTCGTCGTGGTCGCCCTCTGGGACGGTCACGTCGTGGGCGTCCGTGTCGTAGTCGTTCTCAACCAGGTCGTATGCCGTCTCGAGAATTTCTAGATTCGACTCGAAAATCGACTCCGACATGGCGTCTCGCATCAGGTCTTTGACGTACTCGAGCTCGAATCCGATGAGCGCGCACGTCACTCCGACACCGGCGGTGTTACGCATGACCTCTCGTCCCTGTTCGCGGGCCATTTCGCGGAGGTCGAGTGGGTACACGTGCCAATTGTTGGCGGAGACACGTTCATCGAAGTCGGGAATCTTGCTAATATCCACAAGCCCCTCGTCGTAGACGATCACTCCACCCTCGCGGAGCTCGTCGAGATTCTCCGAGAGTGGTTTGATTTGTTCGTCCCCATAATAGGCGTCTTCCTGCGAGTTACGGGCAAATGAGTCCCCGAGTGCCAGCAGGAAATTGTAGCCATCACCGCGAGAATCCAACGGCTCCGAGGAGGCTCTGATCTCCGTATACGTGTGGCCCCCGCGGATCCGTGACGGGTAGTGTCTGTGCGTGAAAACGTTGAGCCCCGACCGCATCAGGGCTTTGGCAAAGTTCTGGCTCGTCGAGGCGATCCCGTCACCCGATCCCCCGGCAATACGCCAGATTAGTTCGTCATCTGTCATTTGTACTCACGGCCCGGCCTGGGCCCTATTATACCTATGTGAAGCATTGATAATATGGCTTGTCATGAATTGTCAAACATCGTCCGTGAAGGTTACGTATTAGGCGTTTTCGGGATTCCGCGGCGGGAGTCCCGTCTGGGTTTACGCTGAGCCTGAAGATCACGTGCAATCAGTTTTGCTCTCCTCTTCGGTGTGAGGGGGAGATACGCGCTCACACGTATATCAGGAAACAGTCATCACGTGACCAGTCGACCATCGTCAGCGACTATCCGACATAACGATACTCATTCCGCGTTTTCCGGGCTCGACGGATGGTAGTGGGTGTCGTACTGACCAGGGGAATCGTCGAGTCGGTCGGGATTGACTCGGCCGTCCAGGAGAGCGAAATCGAGAATCGTGCAGTACAGCACCGCTTCGACGACCGGAACAGCTCGCGGCGGGAGCGACGGGTCGTGCCGGCCAACGACGTGGACTTGTTTTTTCTCGCCAGTTTCCCAGTCGACGGTGGTCTGCTCGGCCGGAATCGACGTGGGGGCGTGCCACGTCGCCTCGCCACAGATCGGTTCACCAGTGGTGATTCCGCCCTGCGTCCCGCCGTGGTCGTTCCCGACGGGGACGGGGTCACCCTCTTGTGCGACCGTGTTCGGTCGTGTCTCACCGTCTGCGAACTTCCAGTCTTCGTTCCGGTCTTTCCCAGCGACCGAGGCGGCCTCCGCTCCGAGCCCCATTTCGAACGATGTCGTCGCCGGGATGGCGAACATCACCT
>GL982569.1:591956-599159 GCA_000220355.1 Candidatus Nanosalinarum sp. J07AB56 | reverse complement strand
TGAAGACTCGATCTCTCCGTCCGCCAGCTCGTTGAGGTACAGGCTCGGGGCGACATCCTCGCCCATCGACTTCTCCTGAACCAGGTAGTGTCGTTGCTCGCCGTTCTGAATCAGGTACTTGAACCGTTTCAGGTTTCGCGCGTCCTCTTCCTCACTGTCTATCCACGGTCTGTCAGGGATGGTTGGTGTCCAGCCGGAACCCATGCCGAGATGGAAGACTATGGGTCTGTCGACCACCTCCGAGGATGTCGGGTCGGCCAGCAAGACTCCGTTTCGGGCGCTCTCCTTGCCGACGTTGTACGTGTCGAGGAAGTATTCGAGCCTGGCGATGAGCTGTTCCGAGACCTCGGAGTCCAGGATGCCTAGCTGCTCGAGATCTGCCTCGAGATCCGTATCCATGTGTCCATCCAACCTGTCGATGGCGTCGCGCAACGTGGACTCACCTATGTATTCGAGGGTTTTCTGGAGTTTCTTGGACTCGTCTGACCCGATGTCGGATACGAATTCCCTGTCCTTCTCCGTGTGTATCTTTACGTCCAGCCAGTTCAGGACGGACTGGCATTCCTCGACGCGCCTCCGATCGCTGTTGACAGCCAGGCGAAGCGTCCGTATGAGAGTTCTGAGGTCGCGGTGCTCTCTCAGGTTCTTGCGGCGGTTGATCGCTATGTCTCTGGACTCGAGCATTGACCTCACCAGGGTTGAGAAGATGCTTCCACGTCTCGCAACGACCGCGACATCTAACGCGGCCTGTTCCTCGACTGCCTGAGCTACCGATCTCACTATGTCTGTCGCGGAGCCGTAGAGCTTGAACTCGGGTAGCTCTGTCTTCCTGTCTCGAAGCACCTCGAAGGTGTCGAAGCTCTCCGGCAGAACCTGCCTGTCGATCTCATCGAAGTCGCTGTATCCCACGACCGCGACATCCATGCCCGCATCGACCTCTATCTTTTCAGCTCTAGTGAAGACGTTGTCAACGGATCTGACCACGTCGACCACCTGCCGGACGGAACTCTCATTAAACCGGTCGTAGTCCATAATGGCGTCCAGGCTCCCTTCGTGTCTCCAGCAGTCCAGCACGTTCTCCAGCAGGAAGGAGGACTGCCTCCACGACAGATCCGTGTTGTTCGCCACCTCGATGAACAGGCCTTTCTCCCTCAGCAAGTCCTCGTTCTGGAAGCGCGACATGGTGTACCGAATCGGGGTGGTGGCGAAGTGACCGATGACGGGTTCCTCAAGCCTCTCATTCAGGGCATCCGCCATCGCCACCTCAGAGGTAAAGACTATGTCGTAACCCCGAACAGACTCAAATATCTCGTCTATCGACCTACCCTCCTCTACCTCCACAACGACACGTTGTCCAACAGCGTTTTGTTTGTAGCTGTCAGCAGCGGGCGTTCCAGAAACTCAGGTGAGTGGTTCCACCATTTGCTTTATGTACTCAGCGTTCTGAGTGAGCTCGATTTCGGGGTCGCTGAGTCTCACTATGTCACGGTCGTGCATCTCCTCGATGTACTGCATGCAGTCGCCGATGGTCTGTGTGGCTAGGTCGTCACGGCACATAGTTTGGTTGTAAACTTGCTCTGGGGTTGGCGTACCTTCGATCCGGGAGAGCGCCGCGACGACGGAGTACCTGTCCATATCGATCCCGTTCTGCTCGAGCAGAAAGTCTGCGTTATTCCAGAGGTGTCTCTCCGATGTGCCTGGAGCGGGCTCTGCCCCGACATCGGTGCCGGAGATATCGAGGTTCATTATGGCTGTTGGTACGCTGCCACAGGTACTTGAGTCTCCGTTATATCCGGTATCCGGGGACATGTATCTCTCACCTGAGTCAGAGTACGCATCTGACATTCTTTTGCCTTTTCTTTCAGGGCCTCCTCGGACTGGTCGGCTCCGTCCATAACGACAGTCACGACACCGAGAGTTAACTGCGTGTGGCCGAAGGCGCGGCCGAACCCCGTTAGCTCCGTTCTGTGTTGAGAATCTTCTGAAGGTGAACCAGCGATATGTTCTTTGGTTGTCTGAGGGAATCCAACTAAAATTATCACTGAAGTCGGCGACGCCGCCCTCTTCCAGAGTGGCAATTTGTATAAGTTTTTGCCACAATTCGTTGTTTTATGACAAAAGTGGAGTTAGATTCAAGCGGAAGAGTCTATCTTCCGAAGGAGGTTCGGGAAGGTCTAGGCGAGAGGTTTCGCGCAGTAAAGATAGGGGGAGGCCTAAGGCTGATTCCGGTGCCGGACAACCCCGTAGAGGATCTTAGAACTAAGACTTCTGAAATCAGGGAGTCGGACGAGAGCGTTGAAAACCTCCGCAAGGAGGCGAGAAAGCGTCTCCAGGAGGACGCAGGAGGCTAGTGTCCTTCTACGTCGAGTCGGACTTCCTTCTGGCTCTAATCAAGGAGGACGACTGGTTGAGTTCAAAGGCCGGAAGGCTCTACAAGGAACACGAAGGCGACCTAGTTACCTCCTCGCACGCTCTTCTGGAGATCCTGATGGTGCTCGATATGGAGGAAGTAGAGGAGGTTTCAGAGCTCGTCGCAGACATACTTGAGATAGCCGAGCTTCTTTACGTCGACGAGGAGACCGCCTTCCAGGCTGCCTTCTACATGGAAGAGGGGGCGACGCCTTTCGACGCGTTCCACGCCGCCCTTAGCGACGGCAGAACAATCATAGGCTCCGATAAGAACTACGACGAGCTCGGGCTGGAGAGGATAAGACTTGAGGACTGGCCACTTGTTCCTCGAAACCCTTCATTGTCCAACTCATCTGCTCGCACGGCGGAGGTCTACCGTCTACTGAGTCCTCCACATAGCCTTTGAGCTCTTCCAGACGCGTCTCAATCTCCTGTGGGAAGTAAACGCGGAGGGCTGTAGTGGAAGGATGAGGGCGCAAAATGTTGATGCTGTGCTGGTTCTTGTGCTGGAATGATGGGCGAAGGTTACTTAGTTGGTGGTGAACAACGGCTCGTATGTCTAACAACAGGGTCTCCAATCACATAGAGGACATTCTCGGATCTGTGTCCGGGGCGGTGGTGGCGGACGACGAGTTTCTCGAGACCGTTTTGACAGGGATAGCGGCGAAGGGCCACGTTCTGCTTGAGGACGTGCCGGGGACCGGGAAAACCCTCGCGGCAAGAAGCTTCGCAAAGTCGATGGGTCTCTCCTTCAACAGGATACAGTTCACGCCCGACCTGCTTCCGTCCGACATCACAGGAAGCCACATCTACAACGAGCGGTCGAACAAGTTCGAGTTCAGGAAGGGTCCTGTGTTCGCGAACATCGTCTTGGCGGACGAGATCAACCGTGCGCCACCCAAGACCCAGGCAGCTCTGCTCGAGGCAATGGGTGAGAAGCAGGTGACGGCGGACAACGAGACCCGCGACCTCCCGGAGCCGTTCTTCGTTATCGCAACCCAGAACCCCGTGGAGCAGGAAGGCACCTTTGCGTTGCCGGAGGCGCAGCGCGACCGATTCATGCTGAAGACGGAGATGGGCTACCCCGACAAGGAAGGAGAGCTCAGGATACTGGCCGGGCGCGCGGACAGAAGCCAGCAGATGCCACAGGCATCAAGAGTCGTGGACAGCAACCAGGTAAAGAGGATTCAGAGGGCTGTAGAGAAGGTCCGAACGAGCAGCGAGATAAGAGAATATATAACCAGTATAGGGAGAAACACGAGGGAGAACAAGAGTGTCGAGGTAGGTGTCTCGCCGAGAGGAATACAGAGGCTTTTCGAGGCCTCGCGCGCCTACGCCCTGGTCAACGAACGAAGCTTCGTCACCCCTCAGGACGTGAAGGATATCGCCGTGGACGTCCTCCAGCACAGACTGGTCTTGACACCAGACGCACAGGTAGAGGACATCTCGAAGAGACAAGTGGTGAAGGACGTACTAGGTTCGACAGAGGTACCCGAATAGCCCTTAGTTAAGCGACCTCAAGGAGAAGGTGAGCAAGGCCACGCCCACTGCAGAGATGGCGAACACAGCGGCCGCCGAGCCTCCCTGGAGCGAGGGAATACTCAACCTGCTTGCCGCGATGTACAGTGTTCTGGCCGCCAGCACCGCAACCAACGCGGCACCAAGCTTCGTGGCAAACTGCACCATCTCCACCTGAAGAGAGCCCCCGCTCCTACCGATCTCCCTCCCCAAGACTGCGGACCGCTTCCCTATCTGCCATATCACCAGCGACGAGGCAACACCCACGAACAGCACACCCGCCGGCGCCCCGCCAACCAGGCTCGTCCCCACCGACACCAAGAACACACCGGCGGCAGAGAGCGTAGCCCCCTCCAAACCCTCTGGAACGAATCCAAGGGCTCTGAAGGTTGCCGCAGCCGACTTGATCCCGAGAGAGGTCCCGGAGGCAGCGGTCATGGCGGCGAGCACAGCGTTCCTGTACCCAATACCCTCCACAGGGGGCAGAACGTTGCTTCGGACGACCCCGGGCAGCATCTGCGTCACGTCCTGAAGCACGGCAGCAAGCAGAGTCGCGACCAGCCACGCAACCCCACCAAACACAACGTAAGGCACCAGGCTCTTCAGGCGCTCCCTGCTACCTGTCACAGACTGCAGAACCTTCACCAGAAGAGAAACAGAGACAGACGCAGCAAGGAGGTACAACAGCACTCGGCGGAGGCCGGGCGCCGCAAGAACACTCAAAGGCTGCAGATATGCCACGGAGACGAAGTCGTTCGCAGCCACAGCAACCGAGGCAAGCGGCAAGACAGTCCACTTAGCCACCTTCTGAATCTTCGCAAGTCTGTCATACAGATCGGCGTTCGACGAGCCCACCATCTCACGAACGGGAAGGCTGCTCCACGCCCTGGAAGCAGCGACATATGAAACAAAAATCAGGGCTCCGGCCACCACCGACGGAAAAGACCCCGTCGACAGCACGAAGCCTACGGCCTCCGCCAAGTAGCGCCCGACAGGTATATCCCTCAGGAGCGCTGTCCCAAACACCGAAAACACCGTGATACCGGCCAGCACACCGACGAACACCAGGTCGCCTTTCCTGGCCTCTATGTGCATCTTCGAGCCCAAGCCATCCCACGGGACTATAGAAGACCCTGCAGCAGCCAGATAGGTTCCAGTGAGGATGCCTGTCATACCCACAGCCGTCACGACCAGAGTCCTCACCAGCGAGACGATGCCGGAGGAAGAGCTCAAAACGGACTCAAAAGACCCCAAATACGTGAAAGCCAAGAGCCCCGACGAGGCCAACAGCAGGACACCCGAAGCCATCCCCAGGACACCCGAGACCGGTTTTCCTATGGCCTCGAACCTGTCGACCGACGAAAGCTTCGATCCCAGGCCGTAGGAGAGTCCTCCGGCGGCGGCAACGCCCATGGCAGCGAGCAGACCTGAGGAGAGAGCCGCCATGTAGAGGTAGGCGGCCGAAATCCCGATAACCAATGCGGCGCCGGGCCTCGTTATTCTCCAGTTACTGCCGGCTACCTCGGTCATATGTCCCTGCCGTATACCTTTCTGAGGGCTTTTGATACCTGCATCGACATCGACTCCGTGACCTGCCAGTCAACCACAGGAGCCCACTTCCTTGCCTCCTCCAGTCGGAGATCCCTCTTCACGGACTCGAGCCTGGCGCCGGCGGAGCTGGCACAGGTCACATCCGGGCTCACGACCGTCGACGGAAAACCGTGCTGGTCAAGCACCTTCAAAGTGGAGATCAAGTCGTCGTCAAGCAGTGGTGTGAACATCACTACCTGTGATCCCGGTGGCAGAAGCCTGTGAAGGCGGGACTTGAGGGCGGACTCGTTTGCCTTGTCGGATTTCTGCAGGTCAGTGAGGGTGTCGAGTATCTTCTGTCTCTTTCTCCTGCCTCTGCCAGGAGAGATATACGCCATGTCCGGCGAGTCAGCGCTGTGCCTGAGCTGCTCAGGCCCGACTCCAGGCACCACAACTCCAGGCTGGTGCCTTGATCTCAGGAGCGACATGTAGACTCTTCTGGCGGCGTAGGAGGACAGGTCGACGCCGGTGGGAAGCCCCTTCTCGGCCTTTCTGTCGGAGACCTCTCTGGCATCGACCAGCATCACGATCTTAGCGCTCTTCTCCTCTCTGAAGTTCTTGGTAGCCAGCTCGCCGTCCTTCGCGAGGCGGCGCCACTCCACGCGCGACATGGGATCGCTGTTCTGGTAGTCCCTCAAGGAATGGAACTCCAGCCCGCTCCCGCCTTGCTGGTCACGAGGTCGCCGACCTGTGTATCCGTCTTGTTTCTCAAGGCGATCTCTTGCACCTCTGTTTTGCACTCTATCTCTTCGTCTCCCCCGGCCTCCTTCTCGTATCCATATGCATCGGGACCACTGCCCCTGTACTCGAAAGGCACGTGTCCGAAGGCGTAGCTCCCTCTTCTAGCAGCCACAGTGTAGAGGAGGTCTTTCTCCTTTCCGGGTGTAAGAGCGAACGAGGCCCTCGGCGACCCCTCAACGATCTTCAGGCCATCCGGCACGCTGTCGACGACCCTGAGATCCGTCATCGTCGTGTCACCGGCGTTCCTAGCTGTCAAGGTCACCTCCACCTCCTGGCCCGGCGCCGGTGCTTCATCTGATATGGATCTGTCCAGTTCGAGGTCGTCTTTTTCGGGGCTGCGGGACAGGGCCGATAGGAGCAGGAGGGCGCCCGGTATGGCCGCGGACGCCAGAAACACCTCCCTGCCGGACACGGCTCCGATAAAGATCAGCGCCAGCGCCACCGGGGTGGCGTACTCCCAGCTACCGTATTCCAGCTTCAAGCCTTTTCACCCTCGTGAAGCCTTTCGACAGCGTTCACAGCCCTCTCCAGCCTTCTTCTCTGGGTTCCAGAGTCCTCCAGCCACTCCCTCAGCCTCTCAAGAACCGGGTAGTCAACCGAGCTCTCGACGAACGCGGCCGCCACACCGTCATCCGTCCAGTCGCCGTCCTCGATCACGCGCTCAGCCTCGTCCTCGCCGACACCTCTCTGTTCAACAAGCACATCTACAGCAGTCTGCCTTATCCCAGTGTCCTCCGCATCAATCTCTATACTGAGGTCCTCGTCCGGGTCCTCGACGTCCTCGGGGCTCTCGGAACCAAGATAGAGGTCATCTTCACTTGGAGCGTTGAGTCTGAAGGCCTTCAGACCGTAGATGCCTAGGAGGCCTGCCACGGACCAGATGAGCGCCGTCTCCAACGAGTTCGGGAACTGTGGAAGCTGCGAGGCAAGCCTAGGAGACAGGAA
>GL982569.1:588849-591906 GCA_000220355.1 Candidatus Nanosalinarum sp. J07AB56 | reverse complement strand
TTCAATTGTACGGATAGCGATGAATCGCGCCACAGACACACCGCTGCACGACGTGGCCGTCTCGCAGCCGGGTTTGCACCGTGACACCCGGGCGAAGGTACCGATCACACGCATCGCAGGTCGACCGCTTGAATTCCCGCGACAGTGGGATCCGATGGCGTTCTGCGATCCGCCGCGCCAGACGGATGTACTCCTGTGAGCGCTCCTCCTCTTCGTCGATCACCGCTTCGCGGGCGAGAGCTAATAGTCGCTGGAGACGCTCGTGAGGAATGCCCATACCTGACGTGTGAGCACTGTCGGAATAATCGTTCCGTTGACCGTCGATGTCGTGCGGTAGTGGTAAATGGGTGTGTCACCAGCGACGTGGACGTGAGAAGCGCTGGTGTATCTGGAGTTCGCAGACCGACTCCAGCGGAGTGGGATCGGGACGGCAGCGTCCCATCAGCGGCGCGCGCTCGAGTCAGCCGAGAAAGTCGAGGTCGTGGCGAATCCGTGGGTTGATGAGTCGCTCTCGTCGGGTCTCAGACAGCTTCTCAGAGGCCGGTCAGCTCTCAAACAGTTCGACCTGGCCCACTGCAACCTCTTTGGCCCCGGGAGTCTCGCCGTGGCCCGTGCGGCGAAGCGTCGCGACGTGCCACTGATCGTTCACGCGCACGTGACTGCAGAGGACTTTCAAGACAGTTTCCGCGGCTCCAGCACGATCGCTCCGGCTCTGCGGCGGTATTTGCGGTGGTTTTACTCGCGCGCGGATCTCGTACTGTGTCCCAGCGAACACACGAAACGCCGATTGGAGACGTATCCCGTCACACCAGCGGTCGAACCAGTTTCGAATGGGGTCGATCGCGGCGCTCTGCAGGGGTTCGAACAGCTTCGTGACCAGTATCGTGACCGGTTCGATCTCGACGGGACCGTCGTGTTCACCGTCGGGAACGTGTTCGAGCGCAAGGGGCTATCGGCGTTCTGTGAACTCGCACGTGATCTTGACAGTGCCGACACCGAATCTGGTGACTTCCAGTTTGCCTGGTTCGGCCCGTACGATACCGGGCCACTCGCCTCAAAGACGGTGCGACGCTGGGTGACTCAGCCACCTGATAACGTCATCTTCACTGGCTGGGTCGAAGATATTCGCGGGGCGTTCGGGGCGGGCGATATCTACCTGTTCCCCACGCACGAGGAAAATCAAGGAATTGCCGCACTCGAGGCAATGGCGTGTGGCAAGCCGGTCGTTCTCCGCGATCTCGACGTATTTCGCGAGTATTACACCGACGGTGAAGACTGCCTGTTGTGTGAGACCAGAGCCGATTTCGAGCGCGCGCTTCGACGGCTATCTGAAGACCCAGATCTGGCCGCCCGCCTGGGCCAGAACGCTCGGGAAACGGCGGCTGAACACTCCCTCGAAGAAGTGCAAAAGCGGCTCTCGAGTATTTATCGGGAGCAACTTCGAGTATAGCCCCGCGGGGCACTGCAGGTTAGGCCGTGGCCATCATCATTCGAATTACTACAGTCGCTCGGACCGCTGTTTGTCGCGCCCAATGAGGACAGCATTGTCGAGAGAGTGACACAGATAGGCGCACGGTAGTATCTGAATTTTGTTCGGCAGGCGGTCGATTCAGTAGATTCGACTCGTGATTTTGCCGCGGGACACCGGGACGACGCGGCGATGCTGACAATCAGACGGTCGATACGGAAATCACCAATCAATTAACCTCTACTTGTGATTGTTCCGACAATGAAGGCTGTCGCAGCGTTCACAGACACCTACCTGCCGACAGTAAACGGTGTTTCCTACACCGTGGCCACCTGGAGTCGCCGGTGGAGACAGGCCGGAGGGGTTATGAACGTGGTTTATCCAGGTAGCCGAGCCCACTCTCCCGGTGAGGCTGAGTTTCCTGTTCGGAGTGCGCCGTTTCCGTTGTACGACGGCTATCGATTCGGACTGCCGTCGACTCCAGCGACGCTCCCGGATCCCGAACTCGTCCACGCGCACACGCCATTCACGATGGGGCTTGCTGGCCGCCGATTCGCACATAAACGCGATCTTCCGTTCGTCGCGTCGTTTCACACTCCCACGGCAGAGTACACACAGTACGTTTCGAATCTGTGGCCCATCAGCCGGGTGATGAGTCGGACGGCCGCACAGTACGAGCGGTGGTTTTACCGCGGGGCTGACGCCGTCGTAGTCCCGTCAGAAGTGATTCGGGACCAATCTACGAGCCGGTTCGGTGAAACACCAGTACACGTGGTGCCGAACGGGGTAGATACGAACCGGTTTCAGCCGGTCGATGACACAACCTTCCGTGACCGCCGTGGGCTGGGAGATCAACTTCTCGTTGGGTATACTGGCCGTCACGGATACGAAAAGCAGCTTGGAGACCTCGTCGCTGCCGTCGATGGTCTTGATCACGACGCCCGACTTGTGATCGGTGGTGACGGCCCCGCCCGAGAGGGCCTCGTCGCCGACGCAGATGCCCGGGGCATCGACGCTAAATTCCCTGGGTTTCTCGACCGCAGCAAACTGCCAGCATTTTACTCGGCACTAGACGTGTTCTGTTTTCCCAGCCCGGTCGAGACCCAGGGACTGGTCGCCCTGGAGGCAATGGCGTGTGGAACCCCGGTGGTGGGTGCCGACGAGGGGGCACTCGTGGAGACGATCGACCACGACGAGACCGGGTACTTGTACTCTGCTGGTGACCCTGCGGCGTTCAGAACGGCTATTAGCCGGGCGATCGATACCAAAGACCGACTCCAACAGCAGTGTATCGATCGCCGAGACGAACTAGATGTATCTCGTGCACTCGAGCAATTACGTGATGTCTACGGGACCCTTGACCAACCAGACTGACCAGCAAGGCTACATCGAGAGCGGACGTGTTCGATCCGGGGTCGGTACCCAGCGTCGGGTGCAGAATGAGGTTAGGGCCCGTCGTGACTCGCGGAGTCGGTCAGTCGGCTACCGCCGTCGGAAAACTAGTCACGAGAGAGAGGAGTGCAAATCAGCAACGAGAGAGCCGGTCAGTCGTCTTCGAGCGCCTGCGCGATGCGCTGTAACTGGCGCGT
>GL982569.1:587024-588799 GCA_000220355.1 Candidatus Nanosalinarum sp. J07AB56 | reverse complement strand
CTCACCGACAACCTAATCAGCCGCGGCCCCATCCTGTGGCGACGTGTCATTTCACAGAACCTGCGTTTCCAGCATGGTTCTGCCATCAGGCATTATCCTCAGTTTCCCGAGGTTATTCCTGTCCACAGGGTAGGTTGGCCACGTGTTACTCAGCTTTCCGCCCCGAACCAAAGGTTCGGTGGACTAGCATGGCTAAATCGGACTCCGATAGCGGTAGTCTCCGGCAGGATCAACCGGAATCGCTCCTACAAATAGTAGGAGGGTAATCTTGACGGGTCGAGGACGCGCAAAGCACGCCCTCTCAAACCGACAACCCCCAAAAGAGGTTGTCGGGAAAAACCGCTATAGAAACATGTTGGGTCCGTCCTCTCTCCTGCATCACACAATTTACGTGCTCATCTCGGCCTTCCGGCCATATACACCACGCGTTGCGACGTGGTAACATGCCTATAGGTTAGAAAGCTTATAAACAAAGCAGAAAGAAAGAGAGGACACTGGATTTCACTAGGCAGTAATAAAAAACTGACGGACGTGCAAGTCATTATGACTTACATGGAAGACTGCCTGGTGTACAACCCAGACACAGAGGGTGAAGAAACAGGACCGAATACAGCGAAGCAAATGAGGGCGGTGGGGCAGGCCGCACAGCAATTGTTAGGCGTCGACGAATCCGAGTTGTATATGGACGCTGGCTTAGCTCGGGGGGTCGGCAGCGTTGGTATCCGCGCGTTCTACACAGAAGGCGGGGAGCCTAAGTCTCAGAGATTAGAAGGTGGAGAGTATGGCCTTCAAGGAATGCCACTTGACGAATGGGGAGATTTCCTAGACGATGTCGGAACCGAAAACATAACTGACGTGAAAGCGTTGGAAACTCGTCACTCAGGCCCTGGAGGCCTAATGGGCGCATCTTGGAACTTCGAACACCAAGAAAGACCTTTGGTAGTTATGTTCTCGCCTGAGCCAGAGACCCAAGGCATTGACGCGGAGGAGCAACCAGACAGGTATGTCACTATGTGGCGGCTCCTGGAACCCTCTGAGACAGAAGAATACGAAGTCGAGGTAGACAGCTTTACCAACACGTTGAGAGGTGCTTTGGGCCGGGAACCCATCACCAAAACAGAAACCGAGGTAGTTTCTCGATCTCCGCGCTACAATGTGAGTGTTGGGGGCGAGGTATTTGACAAAACCGCATCTGAGGCGATTACAGACCTCAATGAGGAACTACCTGACGCGTACAAACTGGCTTCAGAAACCTAATCTCAGCCTCTGTATTCCATGGCCTCGACCACCCTTTCAACGGCGACCTCGTAGGCCGCGACCCTGCCCCGTATTCCCCGCTCTTCTCTCCTCCGACGGAAGTCGTCGTAGGCGGAGAGCATCGACTCTTTCATGCGGTCGAGAACCTCTTCGCGGCTCCAGTAGTCACCCTGGCGGTTCTGCACCCACTCATAGTAGGATACCGTGACTCCGCCAGCGTTCGCCAGGATACCCGGTATGACCTCGACTCCGCTGTCGTACAGCACCTGGTCGGCCTCGTACGTGGTGGGGCCGTTCGCAATCTCCAAGACTGTGTCAGCCCGGATATCGGGGGCGTTCTCCTCCGTTATCACCTCCTCTATGGCCGCGGGCACAACGAAGTCAACGTCCATCTCAAGTAGTTCTGCGTTCGAGATGTCGTCCGCGAACCCTGTGACGGAGCCGGTGTCGTCGGAGTGGTCGGCTAGGGGCCTGTATTGGAATCCGTCCGGGTCGTGGGTGCCACCCTCCGCGTCCGA
>GL982569.1:585944-586974 GCA_000220355.1 Candidatus Nanosalinarum sp. J07AB56 | reverse complement strand
GCCGCCCATCCCGCCGCCACCCATTCCGCCGCCGCCCATCATCTCCTGTGGGTCTGGCCGTTCTGGGGCACCCTCACCGTCGCCGTTGCCATCGCCATCGCGCTCTTCCTGCCGCCGCTCGCGGATCTCTTCGACCCGCTCTCGGAACGACTTTTCTTCGCCGTCACCGCTCTCGCTCTCGGTTTTATCGGTCGTCTCACTAGCAGCATCAGCATCGGTATCGGCGTCGGTAGAGTCTTCAGTCATAATGTATATTCAATCCCCCTACCGAAAAGGATTGTTCCTGTACGCGCGAACGCCTCGGAAAGACCCGAGCATCCAGTATCAGTCGGTCAGGTCAGGTCAGGTCAGGTCAGGTCAGGTCAGGACATCACGGTCAAGGGTATGAAACCCCACGTCACCGACGATCGCGAGACGACGATAGACAGGGGGAGATCATCATAAGGCCAGACCGACACCGGCTCAATGTCGGGCCGGCTGGCTCAGTTTCTCCTGACCGAGACCTAGCCTCCGGCGTCTCAGGCCAGACTCCGGGGCCACATGAGACGTGCTAGCCTGCGATACTTGCACACACTGTCATGATCACTTTGTTAGACAGGAACAGAAACGGGCCATCGGCGAGAGCAGGAATATGAACTACCGCACCCTACTCGCTCCCCTCGGTCGCTCCGTGAGGACGGGGGCTTAGCGCCTATATGCGGCTAAACGGGGAAGAGAAGAGAAGAGCTGTGAGTCTCCTCGACCCGGCAATCAAGTGGTGGTGTGTCCGGCGCTCACGAAGCGCAAACACATTGAACCGTGGGCACGTATAATATCATACGAATGAGTGAACACCGTGCCCACATCGAGGTGGGCGGAATGTCGTGTGCTACCTGCTCGTCCTCGGTGGCAGATGCAGCCGAAGGGTTGGACGGGGTCAGGGAGGCAACCGCCAATTTCGCCAGTGACGAGGCGACCGTCACTCACGACCCGTCAGAGACCGGTCTCGGAGAGATTTACACGGCGATTCAAGAAGCCGGATACGAGCCGA
>GL982569.1:584793-585894 GCA_000220355.1 Candidatus Nanosalinarum sp. J07AB56 | reverse complement strand
TGCGCTGTGGTCCCCTCTGCGGAGCTGTTGCCCGATCGAGCAGAGGAATTCCGTGTATCTTTAGTCGCGCCTCCACCTGTGCGGTTCTCAGTCAATGAACCTCCCTGGCCCACAGTGCCGTTGTCCACTGGTCGTCTTCCGGAAGACGTGTTCAAGGCGCTGAGACCGCCACGGGTTGAAGAGTTCTGACTGCTGCCGCCTGAACCAGCAATGACCTTGAATATCTCCTTCGCGATACCAGAGGTCGGACCGATGTCGGGGGCACTGGAGCGACGCCCGGTTCCAGAAGGCTCCAGCCCGGATGAATTCAATCCATTCGACAGTGACCGGGGGCCCGAGGTGTTCAGCTCAGATCCTGGTGTACCCGGGAGGGACGTGTTTCCGGGGAGATCTCCGCTGCTGGGTGTGGGTGACCGAACCTCGTCACCCGGATCCGCGAGCGAAAGAGACGCCACGCCCGCCAAGAGAGACGCGGACACGACAAGTGGGAGCAGCGAACCCGACAACGCCTTCCTTGCCATTATATTTCAACGAATTCACAGGCTTCTTGATTATACTATCCATCGGCACTCACCGGCGGTAGGCAAGCATCGGTGTGTGGATGTGTGAGACCGCGGGTCTGAGCTCGGCAGATTGGGAAAGCATTCTCAAAAGTAACTTCCTCGGCATATGGATCTATCACGAACGGTTTAGTGTTGAGTTGGTACCAGTTGTAGTTTGACAGAGATTGTTGAGTTGTGTTTGGATGAGGATTGTTTGCAGGAGAGAGGTTGGAAATGTGAAATGTAGGTTTGTGTGGAGGTGATCCAGCCGCTGGTTCCCCAACGGCTACCTTGTTATGACTTAGCCCCCCTTGCCAAGCTCAGACTTGCTTCCCACTAACTGGGAGGCTCGTCTGAACCTGACTTGGGTGACTTGACAGGCGGTGTGTACAAGGAGCAGGGACTTATTCGCCGCTAGATGATGACCAGCGACTACTACCGATTTCGACTTCACGAGGCCGAGTTGCAGGCCTCGATCCGGACTGGGACCGGTTTTGGCAGATTAGCTTCCCCTCTCGGGGTGGCTTCTGTTTGTACCGGCCATTGTGGGCCGCGTGTA
>GL982569.1:578073-584773 GCA_000220355.1 Candidatus Nanosalinarum sp. J07AB56 | reverse complement strand
TTCCCGGGCTTCTTGATTATACTATTCATCGGAGCTCACCTGCGACGGGCACGCATCGGTTTGTACATACTTGGGGGGTGGGTCTGAGCTCATCTGGTTTCTTTACTTGTCTTCTCCAGCAGCCTTTCTGTCGACTTAATGGCTCTGTCTGCGTCTGTCTGGGATACGGACTTGTTCCTGTACTGTATAGATGTCTTCTCGTCAACGACCCACTTCCGGACCGAGTCAAGGTTCGACTTGAACGTGTCGGAGACCAGCCCGTCCTCGTAGAGCTTCTGGAGCTCGTTCGCGGTCTTCGAATGGTCTCTGTTGGTGCTGCCTCTGTGCTCTAGCATCAAGGCATCTACTGACTTGATCATTGCCATGATACAGCTAACGATTACAGGGTTCCATACGCCTTGTTCAAGCGCGCTCTCGTACTGCTTGTTGGCCGCCAAGAGGTAGGACTCTGCCTCCTTGACACATTCCTCAGTTCTCGAGACCAAACTCCTCGCCACCCCTCAGCACGATGCCGTCTTTCTCGATATTCGACTCGAACCGGCTTCCGTCCGCGAGATTCCGTTCGAACTCCTCCACCGTCTCCACAACAGGTACGATCTCGTAGTCCGATTCTGTGTCTCTAGCGGCTCTCCTGGCCTCGGACAGCGCGCGGTCCACGTTGTGGTCCGAGCCTACTATCACTAGTATGTCGATGTCGGAGCCGGGCCCGGCAGTTCCACGAGCAACGCTGCCAAAGAGCACCACAGATTGCACGACGTCCTCAAGGAACGAGTCGGCACAGAGTTTCTCCGCATACTTTTCAGCCTCCTCCTCCAGGCGGTTGTGGTCGGCCCTCAAAAGCGACTTGATGAGATCGTGGTAACCGCTGGATCGGTCGTACTCGACAAGGTAGGTTCCGCCCTTGCTCCTGAATGAAACTAGTTCGAACCTCTCCAGCTCTCTGAGAAAGGTTCTGACCGTGTTGTACGAGGCGGAGACCCGACTAGTCATTTCGTTCACGGTGAAAGAGTATTCGGGATTGTCCAAGAGCTGCTCAAGAATCTCCTTCTTGTATCCGGAGACGAACAGATCCGCGAAGCTCTTACTCTCCAGCTTTGACCTTTCAGTAGCCATACACACATTCTGAACTCAATAAATTAAAAACGTTCTCAAAAAAATGAGAAGAATCTCGCTGCGACCTGACTAGAGAAATACTGGTAGAACGATTCTACTCAGTTTACGGCAGTAGACGCCGGTCGCACTAGAACACAGAGAGCGGAAACTGTATTATCGATTCTGAGGAGTAGCTGCTCGGTGTTCGAGAGCCTGTTCCTTGTCTGGGTGACGGCTGCCTACTTCGTTGGCGAACCTGTTGTGACTCGAGACCGGGATGTAGAAACGCCAGTAGTTCGGTCTGGATTCCCTGCTGGGGCGGTGGAGATCTCCCGTTTCGATCTCCAGATCCTCCACGAAGCTCTTGACCTCCTCCAAATCTGCCTTGTTCTTCTGTGCGGAGTATATGTAGAACCTTGCGTCCGTGTTCTGAGGCACGCCACCTTCCGCGTCGAAATAACCTCTAACATACTCTCTCTTCTCCTCCAGTACCCGTATCTGCAAACCATCAACGGCTTTCTTGGAGAACTCCACTACGTAGACACCCCGGTCTCCTTCCTCGTAAGTCCAGGCATCGAACCCCAGATCCTCGACCATTTCCACAATTTTCTCGATCAGTTCCTCGTTTTTCTGGGATATTCTGTAGGTATATTCTCTTTCAGTTCCGTCATGGAGAATTCCTTTCAGATAGGCCTTTGACACGTCGAATTTAGGTTATACTGGTTGGTAAGTATTGTGGTTTTTTGGAGAGTTGAGTTGTGTAGATGAGGATTGTTTGCAGGAGAGAGGTTGGAAATGTGAAATGTAGGTTTGTGTGGAGGTGATCCAGCCGCTGGTTCCCCAACGGCTACCTTGTTCACTTGCTCACAGCACAGCTGCTGTTCGGCCCAATCTTGTGTGTTGGGCACCCCGACTCGCATCGAGGCGTGGACTGTCTCATCTCCCTTCAAAGCGACCTCGCTTCGACTTGGGGCTGGCGTGCAGTCTCTGAGGGGTCAGCTACGACTTCCCTGCGGATTGTCCGCACGCTGACATTGTTACCCTTGCGTTTGGAGCAGCAAGCTCCGGGTAGTCAGACGATACTCGGATTTTTCCGCATACAGCCAGATTTTTCCTCAAACCTTCCGGTTCGGGGTCACAACTGTTTGCTATGACTTAGCCCCCCTTGCCAAGCTCAGACTTGCTTCCCACTAGGTGGGAGGCTCGTCTGAACCTGACTTGGGTGACTTGACAGGCGGTGTGTACAAGGAGCAGGGACTTATTCGCCGCTAGATGATGACCAGCGACTACTACCGATTTCGACTTCACGAGGCCGAGTTGCAGGCCTCGATCCGGACTGGGACCGGTTTTGGCAGATTAGCTTCCCCTCTCGGGGTGGCTTCTGTTTGTACCGGCCATTGTGGGCCGCGTGTATCCCAGAGCATTCGGGCCATACTGACCTACCGTGGCCCGCTCCTTCCTCTGGCTTATCGCCAGCGGTCCCCCACGAGTGCCGAAGACAGCTAGTGTCTCCGTGGCAACATAGGGTACGGGTCTCGCTCGTTACCGGACTTAACCGGACACCTCGCGGCACGAGCTGACGGCGGCCATGCAGCTCCTCTCAGCGCGTCGGGTAAGCTCTTCAAGCTGACCGTCATTCTGCTGTCGGCTCTGGTAGGGTGCGCTGCGTTTGATCTAATTAAACCGCAGCCCCCACCGGTTGTGGTGCTCCCCCGTCAATTCCTTTAAGTTTCAGCCTTGCGACCGTACTACCCAGGCGGTCCGCTTAACGTTTTCACTTGGACACAGCCAAACCACAAAGGTTGGGCCATGTCGAGCGGACAATGTTGACGGCCAGGACTACACGGGTATCTAATCCGTTTTGCTCCCCTGGCTTTCGTACCTCACCGTCGGATCCGTAGTCGCCGAGCGCTTTCGCCACTGGTGCTCCTCCATGGATCTTAGGATTTCACTCCTACCCATGGAATAGCCTCGGCGTCCTCCGGTCCCTAGACCTGTAGTATCCGTTGCGCTTCCACTGCGTTAAGCGCGTGGATTTCACAACAGACTTACAGGTCCGGCTACGTACACTTTAAGCCCAATAATAACGACTACCACTCGGGGTGCTGCTATTACCGCGGCGGCTGGCAGCAGTCTTGCCCACCCCTTGTTCCTGCACCTCCTTACAGTGCAGAAAAGCGTCCTTCCTTGTGGGAAGAACGCACTCGGAGTCCCCCTATCGCACTCGCGTGCATTGTAAAGGTTTCGTGCCTGCTGCGCCCCGTAGGGCCCGTGTTCTTGTCTCAGAACACGACTGGCAGCTACCGCTCCCACGGCTGCTACTGATTACGGGCTCGGTGAGCCGTTACCTCACCGACAACCTAATCAGCCGCGGCCCCATCCTGTGGCGACGTGTCATTTCACAGAACCTGCGTTTCCAGCATGGTTCTGCTATCAGGCATTATCCTCAGTTTCCCGAGGTTATTCCTGTCCACAGGGTAGGTTGGCCACGTGTTACTCAGCTTTCCGCCCCGAACCAAAGGTTCGGTGGACTAGCATGGCTAAATCGGACTCCGATAGCGGTAGTCTCCGGCAGGATCAACCGGAATCGCTCCTACAAGTAGTAGGAGGGTAATCTTGACGGGTCGAGGACGCGCAAAGCACGCCCTCTCAAACCGACAACCCCTAGAAGAGGTTGTCGGGGAAAAACCGCTATAGAAACATGTTGGGTCCGTCCTCTCTCCTGCATCACACAATTTACGTGCTCATCTCGGCCTCCCGGCCATATACACCACGCATCACGGCGCGGTAACCTACTAAGGTGTTGGAACACTTATAAACCTGGAAGGAGCGTGCGGCCGGCGAACCTAATATGTGGCGCCAAGAGCCGCCAAGACCCGACCCGTGACCTTCTGGCTGTGCCAGGACAGTGATGGACGGCCTCCATTCCGTAGGTTCCCGGACCGTAGAGGCTATCGCGTGGAGGCGAGGGTTTCTGCGGTCGATGTCCTTGTTCTCAGCCTCTGTACTCCATGGCCTCGACCACCCTTTCAACGGCGACCTCGTAGGCCGCGACCCTGCCCCGTATCCCCCGCTCTTCTCTTCTTCGACGGAAGTCATCGTAGGCGGAGAGCATCGACTCTTTCATGCGGTCGAGGACCTCTTCGCGGCTCCAGTAGTCCCCTTGGCGGTTCTGCACCCACTCATAGTAGGATACCGTGACTCCGCCAGCGTTCGCCAGGATACCCGGTATAACCTCGACTCCATTGTCGTACAACACCTGGTCGGCCTCGTACGTGGTAGGGCCATTCGCAATCTCCAAGACCGTGTCGGCCTTGATATCGGGGGCGTTCTCCTCCGTTATTACCTCCTCTATGGCGGCGGGCACAACGAAGTCAACATCCATCTCAAGCAGTTCTGCGTTCGAGATGTCGTCCGCGAACCCTGTGACGGAGCCGGTGTCGTCGGAGTGGTCGGCCAAGGGCCTGTATTCGAATCCGTCCGGGTCATGGGTGCCGCCCTCCGCGTCCGACACGGCGACGACGTTCGCACCCAGTCTGGTGGCCCTCTTGACGAAGGGCCGGGCGGCATGACCGAAACCCTGCACCGCCACTGTAACCTCTCCAATGTCCTTATTTCTGTCCTCCGCAACCGCCTTCATCAGATCCGCCGCGGCGAACCCTGTCGAGTCAGCCCGTCCACGGCTCCCACCGACCTCCAGCGGCTTCGCTGTAACGACCGCGGGCGTCTCCTCACCTTTGAGGCGGGAGTACTCATCGAATATCCATGCCATGTGCTCGCGTCCCGTGTTCATGTCGGGAGCCGGGACGTCCGTGTCGGGGCCGATGACTGGTTCAATGGCATCCGTGAATCTGCGGGTCAGTCTCTCCTCCTCAGATTCAGAGAGCTCGGACGGATCCACAGACACGCCTCCCTTCGCACCACCCAGAGGTATGTCAGCGAGGGCGCACTTCAGGGTCATCCACGTGGACAGCGCCTGAACCTCGTCGTCGTTGACACGGGGCGAGAACCGGACGCCTCCTTTTCCGGGGCCGCGAACCGTAGAGTGCTGCGTCCGGAAGCCATCGAAGCTCCGCGTCGACCCATCATCCATACGCACGGTGAACGACACCTCAAGGCTTCTCTCCGGCTCCATCAGCCTCCGCTCGTAGTCGGTATTGTCCGTGTTTTCTAGCGCCTCCAAAAGGTTCGCCTGCGCGTCTTCGAGGACTGACATATCACATTTCATCGTGTCTCCGTGTGTTAAATATCAGGAGATTACCGGACAGAAAGCAACAAGTTTAGGCAGGGTTTCAGATCAATTTTCTCACCTCCACCATCAGGTTCCTCATGGAACATCTAGTTGTCTCTTCGCTCCGTGTCTCCAGCTCTAGTTCTCCATCCTCGAGGAAGGTGTTGCCGACCACAACCTTGAGACCGATACCGAGGAGGTCGGATTCAGCGAAGCGCTCCCCGACCGATCTCTGCCCGTCATAGAGGAGTACGTCCAAGCCACTCTCCTCGAGCTCGTTGTGGACTCTGCGGGCCTCGTTCCGGGCCTCGTCGCCGTGGTGCGCGAGAACGATGGAGACATCAAAGGCCGAGACCTCGCTGTTCCAGTCGATACCGCGGTCGTCGTGGTTCTGCTCGATGACCGCAGCAATGACCCGTGACACCCCGATACCGTAGCTCGCCATCAATACGTGGTCGAGGCCGCCGTCCTCCCTCGCGAACTCCAAGCCCATCGACTCGCTGTACCGCGTGCCGAGGTCGAAGCAGTGGCCGATCTCGATGCCGTCAACCTGTCTCAAGGAGGCTCCGCAGCCGTCGCAGACCTCAACCGAGAGATCCTTTGTGCCGTACTCGCAGCTGTCACATTTCATGTAGGTGTCGCTTCCGGCTTCGGACTCCGCGATAAACTCGTGGCTGTCAGTACCGCCCATCGAACCGTTGTCGGCTGCGACGACGGAATAGCTCAGTCCCAGCCGGTCGAATACGCGACGGTAGGCCTCGAGGAAGCCGTCGTACCTCTCTTCAAGGTCTTCGTGCGACGCGTGGAAGCTGTAGGCATCCATCATCGTGAACTCCTTGGCGCGGATGAGGCCTTTTCTGGCGTGGTCATCGCGGAACTTCCGGCCTATCTGGTAGAAACAGGTGTCGAGGTCGCGGTAGCTCTGAATCCTGTCTTTCGCGAGCTCGACCGCCGCCTCCTCGTGGGTGGCGGCGACCGTGAAATCCCTGCCGTCCCTGTTCTCCAGCTGAGGAACTCCTCGTCCTCGAAGTTCTCCCAGCGACCGGAGTTCCTCCACATATCGGAGGTCTGGAGCAGATTCATCCTGACCTCCTGTGCGAGACCCTGCAGCTCCTCGCGCACCACGGACTCGACGTTGTCCAAGACCATCTTCCCGAACGCGGAGTAGCCGAACGTCCCCGAACCGTAGCTGTGGACAAGACCGGACCGCAGAGCCAGATCGGCGCTGATGCAGTCGGAGCGCTGCTGCCGTTCAGATGTCGAGACAAAGAGATCATCCCGCCTCATTGGATGCCAAACCGGTTTTTGAAGAATTTTGCAGTTTCAGAACATGCGTCGTGGCGGAACGCATCCACCAGTGGCTGAGAGCGTCATAGA
>GL982569.1:575981-578023 GCA_000220355.1 Candidatus Nanosalinarum sp. J07AB56 | reverse complement strand
GAAAGATGCCGGTTGATACTCTGCGTCTGTGATCACGACGAGAAAGCAGTTCCGTGACGGCCAGACGGTCTCATGTCGCCCATCGTGCGGTCCGTGAGATGGGCCAGTGCGGTGTCGCCGTCCGACTGATTTTGAGTCGAGTCTTCAGTCGTCTCCGACTTCCATTTCGGGCTCGCTCGAGCTGCTGTCGATCGAACACGACGCAGTATACTCGACTTCCTGAACCGACTCAATATCGGGATTTTCACCACAGACCGGGCAGTCGGCTTTCTTCTCGATTGTGACAGTGTCGAAGTCCATGTTCAGAGCGTCGTAAAACACCATCTCTCCGTCGAGCAACTCTCCACTATCGATGAGCGATTTCACCGTTTCGGTCGCCTGGATGCACCCCACGGTCCCTGGGAGCACACCAAGAACACCAGCGGTTGCACAGTTGGGCACCATCCCTGCGGGCGGGGCTTCGGGGAACAGACAGCGATAACACGGGGAGTCCTCGCCACTCGGGAACGTGGTGATTTGCCCCTCGAATTTGAAGATAGAGCCGTGAGAGAATGGAACTCCTGCGAGTGTGCAGGCGTCATTGACGAGATATCGCGTTGCGAAATTGTCTGTTCCGTCGACGACAAAGTCGTAGTCAGCGATCAGCTCCTCGATATTCTGCTTGGAAACGCGGATCTCGTGTTTGACAACGTCGACATCGGGGTTCATCTGCCCGACGAAGTCTGCCGCGCTGTCGACTTTCTTTCGACCGACATCGTCGTCGCCGTGAATGATTTGTCGCTGAAGATTCGACAGTTCGACCTCGTCGTCGTCGGCGATTCCGAGAGTCCCGACCCCTGCAGCCGCGAGATACTGGATGATCGGAGAGCCGAGTCCGCCAGCACCCAGCACCAGTACCTTCGCATCGAGAAGGGCAGCCTGACCTGACGGCCCGACGTCGTCCATGATTATGTGTCGCGAGTATCGGTCGAGTTGGGTCGGATCGAGATCTGGTGCGCTCATTGAGTGAATATACACGTGTGAAACTCTTAAACGCGACGGCAGGAACCCACCATGCCAATGCCACGGACGACCGCTGACTGACTGTGGACAACTCCTCAAGTAGTTCCGCCGCGACGGATGTGACGTGCACTATCGAAACCCGGAGTTCCAGCCGCGAGGGAGCCGCGCCAACGACGGGGGTTGGGTTGACATCCTCTCCGCGTTGAATCGCGGGGCATTCTCCGTGACGTTCTGTAATCTATCCAGTGAATCCGCCGGGACTGCTTGCCGATGACGGGGTCCTTTTCAAGCCGACAGCCCTACTCAGATACATGCCTCAGATCAAAGTACCGGCTGTATTGGCGGGGGGATCAGCGTCCTCATCGGTGGATGTCGAGGGGGACACGCTCGCAGCAGTGTTCGACAATCACGCCGCAAATCACGGTCCGGGACTGAAGAACAGTGTTGTCGAAGACGGACAGATCAAGGAATTCATCAACGTGTTTGTCGACGGCGAAGAAGTAGCAGATATTGACGCTGATATCGACGCTAGCGCGCAGATCCGCGTCATCCCGGCCGCGAGTGGCGGCCAGGCCTGACATTCGGGAGGTGACTTCTCAAAGCGTAGATTCGTCGCCGCGCGATTCCTGCTATCAGTTGATTGATCACTGAGAGGTGGCCGAATCCAGCTGTCCCGAAGACACACAGACTATCTTGTCGTATGAGTGCCATCGGGGTCACTCTGAACTGCGAGGATCGGCTGTATGCAGACTCACAGGACGACCAGACGGCCGACACGAAGAACTCTGTCTGGTTGTATCAATCCGGGCTCAAGTCCCGGCGGCTCCCTTTCGGAATCACCGATCGAAGCTCGCCGTACAGATACAGCCCTACACCGATTGGGACGACTTCTCCCGCGAGGTTGTGGGTCACGAGAAGGTATCCCCAGTCGCCGTCCCAGGCAAGTTCCTGGTCAGTGCCATCGACGAATCGAGCCGCCACCTCACCGTCTATCGATATGACATTTTTGGTCGCGAGACCGCCGAACCGCTGTGCTGCCC
>GL982569.1:574805-575931 GCA_000220355.1 Candidatus Nanosalinarum sp. J07AB56 | reverse complement strand
GCTTCGAGAGAAGTATCAGACCCAGAACTGGCCGAACGCATCAGGAACGAAAAGGTAACGGCACTAGAAGCCGCTGATGAGGTTGCAAATGCGGAAGGTTACGAGAGCTGGCAACAACTCCTCGAAGACGACCTTGGTGTGAACTACACAATCGGTACCGGGGGCGACCTTGAGGTTGTCGTATACTCCGACAGGGACTACGAGGGACTAGAGACTATAACCACCAAGCTGGTGGAAGATATTGAGTCAGTGCTTGAGTCAGAATCAGTGGAGAGCGAAATGGAGGTACGCAGTAGGCCAGTAGACGGAATGCCCGAGATTGAGACATATAGAGACGATGTTCCGTATGTGCCCAACGAGAGCGGCAACCTCGCGGTAGTGGTGGGGGATGTGGAGAATGAGAACATAGACCTAAACGACGATGACATAGGGAGGAGTTGGCCGGGCAGCAACCTGATAACCGTAAACCCGGAGTCCAGCGCGATACCCCAAGAGGCGGGATATGACAGAGCCTCAGCAATACTGAACGCGATGAGACACGAAGAAAGACACACCCTGTACAGTGCTCCACACGCGCTGATGGGGCGCGACAAAGAACCATTGATGTCGATAAGCCCGGACAGCGCGCAGTCAGTAGGAGTTACCGAACAGACCAGAGTGATTTCTGAGAGGCATATGGGGAGCGAGCTGGCTTTAAGAGTCGGACCCGGGCCAGAGAAAGACACAGTGTACCTGAATGCCGGGTTGAGGCCGCAAGACAGCGGCTATTTTGAGCGGGTCGGCAGAGAGGTACAGGAGAGGAATGCGCAGCTGCTTTACACCAGCGAGGTTGGGCTCTCGGATGACTGGGACGTGTTTGTCGGAGACAGCACACTCAATGCGCGGAATGGCAATTTACTTCTGCAGACACATGTTGGCGCGTACGGAGTGGATTCGTTTGACGCAAGAAAAGTCGCCTAGCTCTGGAGTTGAACCGCAGAGACTACATTCTGCAGATCACCTGCTCCGTCAGTGCGTTGGCGTCGCACGTTATTTGCGTGCCGTCGCGTGTCTCCAGCTCTAGTTCTCCGTCCTCGAGGTAGGTGTTGCCGACCACAACCTTGAGGCCGATGCCGAGGAGGTCGGA
>GL982569.1:573415-574746 GCA_000220355.1 Candidatus Nanosalinarum sp. J07AB56 | reverse complement strand
TACCGTATCAAATCGCCGAACTGCACCTGGCAAGACAGTATCTCGACTGGGGGAGTCACAAGCGTGACTGTCCCCGAGACCAAGACGTACAGCTGCTTGGAGAGTAACTCCAATTTAGCAGTTCACAGGCGGTAAGCCCCCGTCCTCAACGAGCGACCGGCGCAAGCCGTGAGCGAGTATGGTGGGGTAGTTCACTGTCTCTCGACTGCGGTAAGATCCATGAAGAGTATTAAGAACATTCGCGTATTTCGGCAGACATGGCCACTAGCCCGTGTAATGGGGTCGATCCCGTCGAGAAGACCCGTGCCACAGTCGGGCCTGATCAGTTCGGCGAGGCCGAATCGAGTGCGTCCAAGATTGGCCGGTATTTGAGTTCGATCTCGTTCCACTCTCTGGCAGGGTCAGAATCTGCCACAATCCCGACACCCGCAAATAGAGTTGCGTTCTGTGGTGTCAGGAGTGCCGACCGAAGCGCCACCGCAAAGTCTCCGCCGCCAGCCGCGTCGATGCAGCCGATCGGCGCCGCGTACCAGCCACGGTCAAATGACTCAGTCTCACGGATGGTCGCCAGCGCAGCCTCGGGGGGAAGCCCCCCGACAGCTGGCGTTGGGTGAAGCGCCTCTGCCAGCGTGAGCACGTGTTCCTCACTCGATAGGTCCACGGAAATGGGGGTTTGCAGGTGCTGGACCGTTGCGAGCCGCCGAATATCGAGATCACCGGTCGAGACTGACGCTGCGAACGGCGCTACCTGTCGCTGGATGGCTTTGACTACCAGTTCGTGTTCGTGACGGTTTTTCTCATCTTCCCGGAGTTCGGCCGCCAGCCACTCGTCTTCTGCAGGAGTTTCTCCTCGCCCGGTCGTCCCAGCCAGTGCAGATGTCTCGACAGACCGGCCGCGCGCAGACACAAGTCGTTCGGGCGTCGCCCCAACGAAGGTCGCGTCGGTCCGTATGGGGTCGGCACAGAACACGTAACAGTCGGGGTACCGCCGCCGCAACCGTTCCAGTGTCGTGGCTACGTCCGTCTCCCGGTTCAAATCGGCGTCCAGCGACTGCGCCAGCACGACTTTGTCGAGTTCGCCCGCAGAGATTCGAGACGTTGCTTCCGAGACCGTCTCCCGCCACGCGGCTCGGTCAGTCGTCCGGTCAATCGAGCCGATACCCGGTCTGTCGGGGGCGGCTTCCGCCACCAGGCCGGCCAAACGATCCCGCTCGGCCCGCAATCGGTCTTCGACGCCCGAGACAGTCGCATCCAACCCCGTGGCGTTCACCGTCAACCACGTTGTGTTGTCCGAATAGGTCAGTTGGACATCTGGAAGCACAAACTCTGCG
>GL982569.1:571838-573365 GCA_000220355.1 Candidatus Nanosalinarum sp. J07AB56 | reverse complement strand
CAGGTCAGCGCCACTCACTTGGATAACATTTGCGCTGGCCTGTGAGGCGGCTATTTTTGTCGTTAGAGTCTTTCCTGTTCCTGGCGGACCATAGAGCAAGACCCCGTCTGGGTCAACACCAGCCAGATCGTAAAGCGCCGGCTGTTCCAGTGGATGTTGGATGTTTCTCTTCAGTTGCTCCAGCTTGGCATCCGTAACACCTAAATCCGACCACTGAAAGCCCTCAGGTTCATACGCCTCTCCAACTGGGAGTTCATCGTCTGCGATATCTTCCGATGAGTCCATCGAGGAAGCTTCTGGATTTCCGCCCGAAGCGACGGTATCCCTCAATTGTGCTTTTACGGAGTCTTCGGCGTCCGAGAGGGCATCTGATACTCTCCGAGCATACAGCTCCTTGGAGTTAAAGTCAAATGTGTACATCTCGGTTGCGTCCTCGCCTGTAGGTTGTTCCCGGCCATACACATGAGTCCATACGTAGTTCTGCGGCGGGAATTGATCCTCTTCTAGATCCGAGGGGTGGACTCCACGACGATTTTCACTTAAGGGCCAGACGACTGTGGCATCGGTAATCTTCTCAGTGTCTCCACGGGTCTGGACGGCGTCGTATGATCGGTCCTTTGGCTCTTCGATTCTGGGCTCGTCAAACCTTGTTTCAAGGCGGGAGTTATGGACAGCGTTCATAATTCCTCTAGTCTGTCCCAAGTCAAATAGTGACCTAGCTCTGAAGTCGGGTTCCCTGTCGTATGGATCGCTGCCATAATCTCTGGGGTTCTGATTGTCGTCGGTGTCGTCTCCGCCGAATAATCCCATGTATCATGTCACACTAGTGTAACAAACACTTATGAAGACGAGTATTATTTCATCTAATTGCTCCCCTCACCTCCTCAATCATATCTCGACTAGAGAAAGCTACCTTTTCGCCGCCACGTGTCTCCAGCTCCAGTTCTCCGTCCTCGAGGTAGTTGTTGCCGACCACAACCTTGAGGCCGATGCCGAGGAGGTCGGATTCGGCGAAGCGCTCTCCAACTGATCTTTGTCCATCGTAGAGAAGTACGTCCAGACCGCTCTCCTCGAGCTCGTTGTGGACTCTGCGGGCTTCGTTCCGGGCCTCGTGGCCGTGGTGCGCGAGAACGATGGAGACATCGAAGGCCGAGACCTCGCTGTTCCAGTCGATACCGCGGTCGTCGTGGTTCTGCTCGATGACCGCAGCAATGACCCGTGACACCCCGATACCGTAGCTCGCCATCAGTACGTGGTCGAGGCCGCCGTCCTCCCTCGCGAACTCCAATCCCATCGACTCGCTGTACCGCGTACCGAGGTCGAAGCAGTGGCCGATCTCGATGCCGTCAACCTGTCTCAGGGAGGCTCCGCAGCCGTTGCAGACCTCGACCGAGAGATCCTTTGTGCCGTACTCGCAGCTGTCGCATTTCATGTAGTGTCGCTTCCGGCTTCTGACTCCGCGATAAACTCGTGGCTGTCAGTGCCGCCATCGAACCGTTGTCGCTGCGACGACGAATAGCTCAGTCC
>GL982569.1:569817-571818 GCA_000220355.1 Candidatus Nanosalinarum sp. J07AB56 | reverse complement strand
TCCTATGATTTCGTCGGCGTTCCATGATCGTGTCACGTGAATATCCAAGGATTCAACGCTTTCGAAGCCGTAGTCGTGTATCTTGTCATCCCAAGGGTCGTCGTAACTTACTGGGCCAGTCCGATCTGGCACATCATCTACGTAGTCCGTGATAATTCTGTGAATTCCGTCTTGCCAAGTCTTCGTTCCTCGGCGTACCCACTCATGGTTATCGATCAATGCGATCCCGCCACCCAGTACGAGTAGCCGCCATATCTCGCTAAGTGTTCGCTCTTGGTTCATCCAGTGGAATGACCGCCCCATCGCGACCATATTAAGCGGCCGCCTCAGCGCTGGCAGATCGGCATCCGAACCCTGTTTTACCGTGATTTTCTTATCTAGTCGACCTTTAGCCCTCTCTTCAACCTGTGCTAGCATGTCGGGATCCGGATCCATCGCAACAACTTCGCCAACTCGGTCCGCAACCGGGGCACTAATCTCTCCAGTGCCACATCCAAGATCCAATACCCGGTCAGAGTCGGAGAATGAGAACCTGTCATCGAGGTAATCAAACACCCTTGGTGAGTAACCTGGTCGGTGAGCAGCGTAGTACTCTTCGGTCGTTGCAAACGTACCAACATCATCGGCAGACGGTCGTTCGTTACTCACCATACTTTCTCAAGTGTTCTATCAGGGAGTTCCAAGTTTTTTGTAGGGCTCTGATTTCCTAGAGATAGGTGCTGTTCTGAGGGCGTGCAACGGTGATAATTGTCGAGGCATCCATGTTGGTTGAAACTCCCTGCGATGGTGTGCTAAGAGGTGATGTCGTGTGTGGTATGGTTGTCATTTGTGGTGTTTTGACGGAGATATCAGCCGAGACCCTTTGCTACGTTATCGCGAGGGTGTGTTCTCACATGAATAGTGTACTTTGGAGGGTGAGGAGTGTAAGTTCGAACATATTGTCCAAGATACTATCGGCACCGTTTAGATTGAATATAAAAAATACGAGAGGAGTCCCCTTAGGTAGCCCCCAAGTTTTCTATTCGTATCCCAGATCTACCCTTGGGAATCCGGGCTGTGCTTGGTCATGCTGTTGTTCAATTAATTCTTCTGTTCTATTGACTGCTTTTTCTGGGTCTCCTGATACTTCTGCAGTTTGTGCACTCAGTCTGCTGAGTATTCTATAAGTAGTTTTCTTCAGTTTCTCTATTTCTTCCATATCTGCATCGTTGCTAACCAGATCTGGTTCTGCGTGTACGCCTTCAAGGCTTTGAAGAGCTTCCCTATAGTCGTTTAGTTCATATTCCAACCCCAGTGTACCCATGACCGGTCGATCATGTTCACGTGAAAGAGCTTCTTCAGCTCTTTCGTAGAGCTTTGCAGCGTTGTATACATCCTCACCGTCCCAGTTTCCTGGAATCCCCTCGTCAAACACCACCACTCCTACACCTTCTGGTCTTGGAACCAGGTACGCGGGCGGTGCAGTTCGTTCCTCATCATTCGAGTGTAATTTGAATTTGCCCATGGTAGTCCCAAGAGACCTCTTTTGGTACAAACTATCGTTATCTTTTGCTAGGTTGCTAAGCTCTTCTTCACGTCTTTTTTCTCTAACAAATCGTAGAGAGTCACTTAGATCAACGATTTCGTCAAGGTCATGTTCTGTGCTCTCCTCCGCTGAATCTGGCATTTCGTCCTCGTGTAGTATATTTTCGACAAAGCTTTGGTTATTCTGTTCCTCTCTTATCTCTTGTTCCTTCCTCTCTACTCTTCCAGCAATTCTATCTAGGTCCTGTAGTGAGGGTACGTCGGTGAGCCAGTAATCGTTTCTGTTAGGAGCCATGAAACATGTCATCACTAAGAAGTAACATTTAAGTACCTCTCTGTTTTAGATCGTCTATCCCCTTGGTCCATTGAGTCAATTGCTTTGAAGTTTATCTCGACTAGATACGACCTGAGAGACTTTAACTGTCACAAAGTTATGCAGAAACTATCTGACAAAATTTTTCAGACTTCATGGCTGTA
>GL982569.1:568501-569767 GCA_000220355.1 Candidatus Nanosalinarum sp. J07AB56 | reverse complement strand
CGGGCTATCACACGTGTGAGCTAGATACTCGGGACTCCCGCCGCGGTGACACGCATTGAGACGAGTCGATACTGGTGCATCAACCCGATTGCCAGTTCGGTTGGGCTGGTCTGGCCTGACGAGGTGGTGAAACATCGGGTAGCACTGACCACAGGGGACTGGTCAGTGTCGTCTGCCGCAAAACATACTGGAGATGCCGCGACAAACTGAGGCTACAGGCTAAGTAGGGCAAGTGACTCGAGGCTCGAACCCGAGATACACTGCGACTGGACGGGGCAAATGCTTCAGAGGGTGCCATCAGGGAACGTCACCGAAACACTCAGTATGCGGTATCTGCAGATATGCTTGAGAGGCGAGGTTACGTATGGACGCCGATACGACGCGGGAGAAGATTGCCGACGCACTCGAGTCTGAACCCGCCACGGCAGACGAATTGGCCGCGCGATTCAGTATCCCGACTCCGGAAGTGTTCACACACGTCAGGCATATCGCGCGCTCCTCTGGAGATGACGCAGAGTTTCTCGTGGCACCTCCAACCTGTGAACAGTGTGGATTCGACCAGTTTGATGACCCGCTCGGACAGCCCTCGAAGTGTCCTTCGTGTCATTCGGAAGCGCTCGAGCAAGCCGCCTTCATGATTGACGAACCGGCGTGACCACCTACTAACAAGAACGAGAATCTCTCTGTCCCGATCACCCGGTGAATGGTCGGACAGCCGGTCGCGGCGACTCTCTCAGGACCCGACCCTGAGAGGCGTCACACGGAACCCGCTGTGAGATCTTCCTCTCACGCGCAGCGACTCTGACTGTATCACTCCACATCACGTCACATCTCATCTCATCTCATCTGCTCTGCATACCCAATCGGAATCAAATTCTCGCCAACGCCGCGTCACACTACCGCCAGCGCCCCGTCGGAAAGCCGAGAGGCAACCAGAATAGACAGCCCGACCGACGGATGCAGCGAGTCGACTCATCTGAATCGCTCACCACGGGTCCGGTTCCCGCAGTTCATTGTCCTCAGGGAGTATACTACGCTACAGGAATCCGTCGCTCACGAGTCGGTCGACGGCTTCACGAAGCCGTTCTTCGCTGGCGGCATACGAGATCCTGGCGTACCCGGGGGCGTTGAACGCGCTACCGGGTACTGTCGCGACATAGCTCTCTTCGAGAGCCGCCTCACACCACGCCTGGTCGTCGTTGTCGACGGGTAACATGAGGTAAAACGCCCCGTCCGGAAGCGACACATCGACCCCGACATCGGCCA
>GL982569.1:564250-565498 GCA_000220355.1 Candidatus Nanosalinarum sp. J07AB56 | reverse complement strand
GCGGTCAAAGACAACATATCCACCGCGGGAGTGAAGACTACCTGTGGGTCGGAGATGTTGGCGCAATACGAGCCCCCATTCGACGCGACCGTGGTAGAGCGGGTGTCTGCCGCTGGTGGTGAGATTGTCGGCAAGACGAATATGGATGAATTCGGGATGGGAACGACAACAGAGACCTCGGCGTTCGGGCCGACAAAAAACCCGGTCGATCCAGAGCGGGTCCCCGGGGGGTCGTCTGGGGGGTCTGCAGCGGCCGTGGCAGCAGGTGAAGCCGAGTTGGCGCTGGGTTCGGATACAGGTGGGTCAGTTCGCTGTCCGGCAGCCTTCTGTGGTGTCGTCGGTATCAAGCCGACGTACGGGCTGGTGTCGCGATACGGATTGATTGCATACGCGAATTCTCTCGAGCAGATCGGCCCGATGGCGGGGTCTGTCGAAGAAGCGGCCACACTTCTGTCGGTGATTGCAGGCCCAGATGAGCGCGACGCGACTACGCGACTCGACACGGGAACCGCTACCGAGACACACCCAGGAACTGAACCCGACTACGCCGCTGCAGCCGACGGCGACGTTTCCGAGATGACGATCGGTATCCCAGAGCAACTGTTCGACGGCGCCGACGAGGATGTCGTCGCAACCGTCGAGACAGCTATCGCGGAGTTGAAATCTCAAGGGGCCCAGACCCAGCCGGTGTCGTTGCCCTCGCTAGAGTACGCTGTCGAGGCGTACTACGTAATTGCGATGTCAGAAGCCTCCTCAAACTTGGCCCGGTTCGACGGCGTTCGCTACGGTCACCGGAGTGACTCCGAGGGCGACTGGAACGAGTCGTTCGCACAAACCCGGAGTGAGGGATTCGGATCCGAAGTAAAACGCCGGATTCTGCTAGGGACGTACGCGTTATCAGCTGGATATCAGGACGCATACTACGGCCGTGCACAGGACGCGCGGGCCTGGGTCAAACGCGATTTCGACGACGCATTCGACTCGGTCGATGTCGTCGCATCACCGACGATGCCCGTCAAACCGTTCCGGCTAGGGGAGAGTCTCGACGACCCGCTGAAAATGTATCTGGCTGACGCGAACACGACACCCGCGAATTTGGCGAATCTGCCTGCGATTTCTGTGCCAGCCGGGACAACCGACGGGCTTCCCGTCGGTATCCAGTTCGTCGGCCCGAAGTTCGGTGAGTCAGCCATTATTAGGGCCGCCAGCGCCGTCGAAATGTGAGCCCGACCACTCAGAGTCCGTTCG
>GL982569.1:561695-563609 GCA_000220355.1 Candidatus Nanosalinarum sp. J07AB56 | reverse complement strand
CGGTAGCATCGATTCGATAGCCAATCACAATCGATTGGCACAGTCGAACAGGTCAGTGCAGTGTGACGCTCACAGTCGGGCAGGCTGACAGGTGTCAGGTAGATCAGTCCAGTAGCGAGCGAGTCGAATTGAGCGTCACGAGGAGACTGCTCGCAGCCATGGCGAGCGCGGCGAACAGTGGGTTGAGCAGACCCGTGATCGCCAGCGGGATAGCCACAGCATTGTAGCAGAAGGCCCACGCAATATTGCCACGGATCCGGCTCCCGGCTGCCTGCGATAATTCGAACACCGTTCCGACAGACCCGAGATCGTCGTCGACGATCGCGGCATCGGCGGCATCGGCGGCCATCGCGGTCCCGCCGCCGAGGGCAATCCCCAGATCCGCGGCAGCCAGTGCTGGGGCGTCGTTCGTGCCATCACCGACCATCACGGTCTGGCCGCGTTGGCGTAACCGAGTGACAGTCTCTGCTTTGCCCTCCGGTGGGACGCCAGCAAACACTTCTGTCACGGCATCGTGGTCACGGAACCGAGCAGCAGCCTCGGCGTCATCACCCGTGAGGACGATCACGTCGACACCGTCTGTCTCCAACGATGTGACCGTCTCCTCCCATCCAGACCGCAATCTATCCCCGGCGACAACGACTCCCTCAGCCGCGCCGTCTCGGCCGACGAGCACGGCCACGTGTCCCTCGGAGCGGGCTTCGGCCGCCCGGTCTGCGAGCCGGTCGGGAACGTCCCACCCTCGCGACGCGAACAGCTTGGGATGACCCACCACGACCGGCGTTCCGTCGACTTCGCCGCTCACTCCACGGGTGTGACTCTCGAACGACTCGACCATCGTCTCGCCGGTCGAATCAATCGTGGTGTCTGCCTGCTCGTAATCGGTGGGCTGTTGACCGTCGGTGAGTGGTCCGCCATCGGTGACCCCAAGCCCCTCTGCAGTTGGCGATGAGTCGGGGCGACTCGCGGCTGCGGCGATCGCCTCTCCAACCGGGTGCGCAGACCGCTCTTCGAGGGCGGCTGCCTGTGCGAGTAACCCTGCCGAGAGGTCCGTCTCCAACACTCGCATCTCCCCGGTCGTGAGTGTCCCCGTCTTATCAAATACCACCGTATCCGCGTCTCGAAGCCGCTCGAAGACGGTATCATCGAACACGACAATCGACCTGTCGAGCGCGTCCCGAAGTCCGGCAGCCACGGCCAGCGGGGTCGCGAGTCCCAGCGCGCACGGACACGAGACAATCAGCATCGTCAGTCCGGTCAAGAGAGCCGTCGTAAGGGCAGCCCCTGTCACGAGATACGCTACTGTCACGGTGACAGCCAGCGCGAGCACCAGCGGCACGAACACGGTGGCGAGTCGGTCGGCCAGTTTCTGGATCCCGCTCGTCCCACTCTGAAGATTCCACACCAGTTCTGCGATGCGGTCGAGACTGCTGGTCGCGTCCTCGCCGACGCGGATGGTAACGGCTCCTCCAGTCACGACGGAGCCACCGACTACCTGCTCGCCGGGTGATTTGCGGACAGGCAGCGATTCACCAGTGACGACGGCCTCATCGACCGACGCCTCACCCTCGACAACGATCCCGTCGACGGGGACTCGTCCACCGGACCGCACCAGAACCCGGTCATCAGGAGCCAACTGATCGAGAGGGACATCCTCGTATCCGTCTTCAGTGACACGTCGGGCTTTGTCGGCTTGGACGGCCGTCAACTCAGAAAGACGGTCTGCAGCCTGCTTTTTTAGCGTGGATTCGTAGTGGTTTCCGACAGTCACGATCACGATGATCGCCACGGTGACGTCGAAGTAGATGTGTTCACCTCCGGTCAGGGTGACGAGTGCACTGTAAAGATACGCTGACACGGCCGCGATAGCCACCAGCAGATCCATATTTGGCTCGCGCTGGCGCACACTGACGT
>GL982569.1:547448-561645 GCA_000220355.1 Candidatus Nanosalinarum sp. J07AB56 | reverse complement strand
TGATGCTGCTGTGTGGCTCAATAGTCTCAGGTTCTTCAACCTCTATTCCGTGTTCTCGTAGATTTCAATCGCCTCGTCAACGACAGACATAGTTTGTTACTGTAACGTAACATTGTTATATGTGGTAGTAATACAAACTGGGTGGGAAGTCGGTTGTGGGCGAGGGGCGGGATTTGAACCCGCGTCACGAGAGCCACAGTCCCGTAGTATGGGCCAGCTAACCTACCCTCACCACGCATCCAATTCGAGTTCTCCGAGGCTTAAAACACGTTGCTACATCTCTTCGAGATAGGTCTACACAGTGTGGACAAGTTCCAACGAGGATATACACAGAGGTCGTGAAAGGTCGTCTCGGAGACGAACCGGGCCAGGGCAGGCTCGCTTACCTACAGGGATTGAACCAGACTGCTTGAGGGCCTGTCGCTACTCGACTAGTTTGTCTTGTTTCAGAGTCGAGACATTGACAAGTACAAGAGATCTACGCGTCTATGTCGAGTTAAATTCACGAAGTTCGGTGGTTATCTCCTCGAGGTCGGACAGGCTGTTACTTCCCTGTATATCCGAGTCGTTGATGTACGTTATCAGCTCCTCGCTAGCTTCTGTTACTGCTCGAACAAGATCTTCAATTCCCACAGCGAACCCGACTTCCGAGTAGACCGGAATAGAGGGGCTGAAGACCCCAGTAGAAGGTACTTGAAACGCAATTCTTGCTGTGTCTTCGCTCAACCAAGAGATGACGATGTATCCCATAGCATCGTGTAGTTCAACTCGCCTCTCAGTTGATTCTCCCAGACCCGTGAGGTCTACTTCTCCACGCACGAATTCCGAGACATGCCGCAATAGGTTTGTAATCACCAACTTTGGATAATCGCCTTTGTACTCGTAGGAGCGGCCGTACTCGTCTTCGAGATTCTCTTGTCGCTTGTACCGAGTCAGCTCGTAGCCATCGACTGTCATTTTGACACCACCGTAGATTTGCTGGATGCTGTCAGTATTTGCGGGTTTTCTGGTATATTCTACGTCTACACAGACTGTCTCGCCAACTGGATAGTTCTCAGGAGGCTTCACGTAAGTCGCGAGGCAGTTGGTGTAACGTGGTTGTTTGAGTTAAGCCGTTGGCAGCGGCACATAATCATTTCTATAATCAGTCTGTTCATATTGGCTTTGGGTTCTGTAATGCTGCTCCAAATACAGGATACCGGCTGTTCCGGAACATTCACACCTCAGTAACCTGCGTGTTACATTCTATTTAGAGCCTCAATTCCCAAGAGCTCGAGACCCGTGTCAGTAACCTCGCGGAACAGCTCCACAAGTAGGAGTCTCCGCCTCATATCCTTCTCGTCTGCCTGGAGAACAGGGCATTCGTGGTAGAACTGATTGAAGACCTCGCAGAGCCGGGAGAGATACGAGGCGAGCTTGACAGGGTCGAGGGCTTCGACCGAGCTGTCCACCGCGCTTGGGAAGCCCGCGAGCTCGCACACCAGTTTTCTTTCCTGGTCGGTCAGTTCACCCAGGTTTTCGCCTGTTCCGTTGGCGTCTGACAGTATGCTCCGGGCCCTGGTGTTGGAGTACTGTAGGTATGGTCCGGACTCGCCCTCGAACGACAGGGCTCTATCCCACGAAAACTCTATGCCCTTGCTCCTGGAGACCGAGAGGCTGCCGTACTTGACGGCGGCGAGACCCACGGCTTCGGAGGCATCTATCTCCCTGTCCTCGATTCGTTCGGCCTTCTGCTCCGCTCTGTCCAGGACCTCACGCATCTCGATTATGTTGCCCTTCGACGAGGACATTGACTCCTGGCCCTCTATGTTGAGGTAGCCGTAGGACACGTGCTGGCTGTCCATCTCCTCGCCGATTCCGAAGCGCTCCGCGAGGCGGAACAGCTGCTTGAAGTGCAGGTCCTGTTCGTTGGCGACCACGTACAGGTTGCGGTCGAACTGCTCGAGCTCCCGTTTCTTTATGTTGGCGAGATCACGGGCGAGGTACAGCGTGCTTCCGTCGCTGCGCTTCAAGACCACGTCCGGTAGATCCTCGAACTCCGCGTAGACGCTGCCGTCGTCGTCCTCCTCGAGGTAGCCATTTTCGAGTCCTTCACGCAGCATCTCCTCCGCCTCCTCCGCGACCTTTGACTCGCCTGTTATCCTGTCGAACCGTATGTCCATGCGCTGGTAGTCCTCCATATCGTGGTCGAGAGTGAACTCGCGGAACATCTCCCACAGCCGGGTCGCCTCCTCGTCGCCTTCCTCAATCCTCCGGGACCACTCCCGGGCCTTCTCCTGAGTCTCCTCGTCCGCTTCCTGGTTTATGCGGACGTACAGATCATACATGTGTTCCATCGGGTTCTGCACCAGGTCTTCGCGGCTGCCGAACTGCTTGTACGCGTAGATCACCTGGCCGTGCTTCGTACCCCAGTCACCGAGGTAGTTCTCGGAGAGCGCATCGTATCCAGCGAAGTCCAGAATCCTGTGCAGGGCATCCCCGAGGCAGTTGTTGCGGAGGTGGCCGATGTGCATAGGCTTTGCTAGGTTCGGGGAGGAGAACTCCACCAAGACCTTTCCGTCCCGCTGCTCCACACCCATGCTGTCGGACCGGAGCTGCGCCTCGGTTCTATCCAACAGCTCCGAGGAATCTAGACGGAAGTTGAGGTAACCAGGCCCCGCAACGTCCACTGCGTTCACGAGGTCGGTCTCCGGGAACTCGTCGGCCAAGTCCTCCGCGAGACTGCGCGGGTCGCGTTCCTCCGCGACACCCATTACAGGGAAGGCGAGGTCGCCGTGCTCCGGGTTCGGCGGGCGCTCGATGTCCCTCGACGAAACGCCGTTACCGACCAGGTCCGACAGGATATCTGCTACGTGTTCTTCGGCAAGCTTCACAGTCACAGATGAAAGGGGAACTGATTCAAAAGGAACGAGAACAACAGACTGATGTGGACTTGAAACTGATGGCTGTGGTTGGGCTGGTTCTCTTGGTATCCGGTTGTACCAGCTCGACACAGACTGTGGACGAGGCAGCAGATGAAACGCAGGAACCAGAGGCTCAGTCGCCTAGCGAAGAAACACCTGAGCAGTCCAGCGAGGACACGATGTCCGGAATGGATTCCGAGGACAGCAGCCCGCCCGCACCACCCACGCCGGAACCGTCTTCTTCAACACAGGAGAGCTCCGCATCAGGCGAGTCCGATAACACGATTACGTACACCTCTTCGGGCTTCCAGCCGTCCAGTATAACAACACAACCCGGAGAGACTGTTACGTTCGTAGATCAGACCGGTAACGGAGTCTGGGTTGGCTCCAACAACCACCCCATGCACAGAAACTACGATGGAACATCGACCCGAGAGCACTGCAACGGAGGACAGAGAGTAGGGAACCCGTTTGATTCGTGCGCAGCAGTGTCGGAGTTCTCGTTCACATTCAACGAGGCCGGGGAGTACGGCTACCATAACCACCGCGGACCCGGCGACCAAGGGACCGTAGTGGTGGAAGAACAGACGTAGAGCTAGGTCACATCCGAGCATCTAGATATATCAGAAGCGATGGAAGCCAGAGTGTGTCGCTTATATGGATTCAATTTGTGGCCGAACCATCGGAGAAGGCGTACGATATTCGTCTAGACGATGTTCTTTTGAGAATTCAGGCCGCTGAGCTATTAACACCGGCATCGAAAAATTCGTGATGTGAGACTGTCGGACTGGATAGAGAGAATTGACCTACAAGAGGAGATACAGGAGGTCTACGTCCACAGCTTCCTGTTCAAGCTCGCGGTCCGGCTTGTCTCGATCTTTCTGCCTCTGTATCTACTGAACATAGGTTTAGATCCAATGGAGGTAGTGCTGTTCTTTGCAGCCTACTACGGAGTTAGAGTGTTTGCAAGCCTGCCGTGCTCGTGGATTGCATGCAGGATTGGGTATAAAAGGGCGTCTCTGGCGGCTTCACCTCTTCTACTGATGTTCTACCTTGTGTTGCGGAGTCTGGAGTCAGGAGGACCTGAGCTGTATGCTGTTGGGGTCGTGGGGTCCTTGGGATTCAATCTTTACTGGATGGGCATGAACCCGGAGGTGGCAACCAGCAGCCACTCCGGTTCACGGGAGAAGGAGACGGGTTACTTCGTCTCGATGTCGCAGCTCTCGTCTGTGATATCGCCATTTGTGGGCGGGCTGGTTCTAGCCACGTTCTCCTTCGAGGTCCTGTTCCTCCTCGCGGCAGGTGTAATGGCGCTGTCCTTCACACCTTTTCTGCTGTCATCGAAGCACGGCGGAAGGGTGAGGTACAATCTCTTGGAGTTCGTGCGAGGGATGGACAGGGCAGACATACTCACATTTCTGTTCCGGGGAAGTCTCGGGAGCGGCAGAAAGGTGGTGTGGCCGTTGTACCTTGCAACGATAATTGGCTCGGTGGGTATCGGAGGTAGTGGAAGCCTGATGGCCCTGGCATCCGCGGCCGTGAGTGTGGGTGTCGGGAAAACTGTCGACGACGGCAACAGAGCGAGGGTGCTGGCTATCGGAGGGGTGGTTTCGGCACTGAGCTATGCGGGTATGTCTTTGGTCGCAGGCACCGGTACAGCGCTCCTAGTCTCGGTATTGAATGGGTTTGCTACCACTTCTCTAACCGTACCGGTTTTCAGTAGAGCGCAGGATCACGCGGAGAAGCTTGAGACAGCCGAGTACTTTGCAGTAAGAGAGATGCTCTTCGGGGCTTCGAAGGTGGTGGTGCTGGGGATAGCGGCGGTGGCCTTTCAGCTTCTTCCACAGGACCCGGCCTTCACGGTTGGGTTCCTAATCTACGGGTTAGCATGTCTTTGTACTGCAGTATACGGTTCTAGGATGAAGTAGGGCGCAGCATTGAGTGGTGACTGTTCAGCGGGTTAGGGAATTTTTGGAGGAAGGTCAAAATGTTGGTTTCCAAGACCTTCCTCCCTTGATTGGTGGAGGCGGATGGAGGGTACTGTTGAAGTGTGAAGTGTTGTTTATAAGGCTAGTCCTGTTCGGTTTTGGAGAGCGCGTCCACTGACTCCAAGAACAGGGCTACAGCAACAGGACCCGCTATGACCCCTACTGCGCCAACCGTCAGAACACCTCCTATGAAGCCCAGGAAGTACATAGCACCGGAGAGACCTGTGGTTCTTGAGGCAAGACGCGGCCTGATTATCGCGTCCGGCAGGAGGCCGACAACGAACACACCAACGGTCATGACGACGATGGCCGCAGCGGTGCCGCTGGTCGCCAGCTCAAACACCGACAAGAGACCTATCACCGCGCTAGGCCCTACCACTGGTATGAACTGGAGGGCGCCCGATATCACCGCCAGGGAGAAGAAGGCATCGTATCCCAGGAGGAAGAACACAGGCAGCGACACCACAAATGTGAGGGCGGCGGTCGCCGCCTGCACGACGTAGAGGCCGTAGAGGGTGCTGGCCAGCCGATGGCTGTAGGCGTCTAGAACAGGCTCTAGGTCGGCCGGCATCGCGTCAACAACGGTGGACCTGACTGCTTTTGGTCTGCTGAGAGCGGCGTAGACCAGGAAGGAGCCAAGAACCATCTTCAGTGACAGCGACGGAGAGGAGGATGCCAGGTTGAGAGCTGCGTTCGAAAGGTAGTCCTCTAGGGAGCTTGTGACCGTTGTGGTGTCTACGCTGTACGTGAAATCTAGGAATCTTAACCCGAACTCTTCAGGAAGATCCGTAAGGAAATCAAGGAACACCTGTCTGCGGCTGTAGAGCAGGAAGAGTATCGGGGCGGCCAGCGCCGCGAGACCGAAGAATATACCCACTGTGAGTGCCGCGGCGGAGAGCTTCGGTGGCACACCCCTGCTGTCGAGCCTTCTCCTGACGGGAACCAGGACGTATGCCAGGGTCGAGGCGAAGAACACCGTCCAGAAAACCTCGTGTAGCACAGCCGCCGCGGCCACGCCGGTCAACAGTACTGCGGCAGCTCTCAGCTCCCAGCCATCGAGGTCAAGCACACGACGGAATCCGTCCAGAATCAAAAAAGATTACGCATTGTCGCAACGCGGCGAGAAATACATTGCCAGATATAAGCGTTCGCTGGGTTCTGTCCAGTTGTGTCAGACACAGAGCTCTCGCGTTCGGTAGGAAAGAGAATACTACACGACAACTCGGAGAGACAGGTGAGCGCGGAGGCAGCCGATGAGCTGGTGCGAATACTCGAACTCTACGCAGGCGACATAGCCGAGGAAGCGGTGGCACAGGCCAGGGACGACGACAGAAAGACCGTTAGGCTCGAAGACATCGAAAGGGCGCTAGAGTAGCTTCGGCCTGTAGAAACGATATCACAGAGTCTGGTTGGCGCAAGACATCCAGCACCGAGTTGAATCGATTTAAGAATTGCTGACATACCTACCCATGGTAAGCGACGAGAACGAGGAGCTTCTGGACAGCCTTGTCGAACAGCTGGATATGGATGCTGACAAGGCGGAGGACGAGGTACAGGACAGAGTAGAGGAGTTCGAGGGAATGGTGTCCGAGGAGGGCGCCATCCACCTGGTGGCCAAGCAGCACGGCATACAGCTACAGGAGTCAAGCGGACAGGAGCTGAAGGCGGAGAACGTGGTGCCTGAGATGCGGCAGGCGGATCTGAAGGGAAGAGTCGTATCCGTGGGAGACGTGACCGAGTTCGACCGCGACGACGGCGAGTCAGGAAAGGTGGTCAACCTGACCCTCGGGGACGAGACAGGAACCGTAAGGATGTCGCTCTGGGACGAACAGGTGGAGATGACCGAGAAGATCGAGGAGGGTGACACAATCGGGATAGCGGGCGCCTACACAGTCGAGGACAACCAGGGCAACGCAGAGCTCCGGCTCGGGGACGATGCGAAGGTGAGCATGGTGGACGAAGAAGAGGTAGGAGAGGTACAACGGAGCTCCTCAGGTAGCACACAGGGACAGGCCAGCGAGGTCATGTGCCGAGGCGTCATGAACGAGAACACCAACTACACCGTCAAAGGCATGGTCGTCGCTGTCTACACCTCCTCACCTTTCTACAGGGTCGACCCGGAGTCAGGGGAGAGCGTGAGGGAGAACGACGACGGCGAGCACGTGACCGACTCCGGAAAGGTCGTGGAAGACCCGGGGTACCGGCTCGCAGTGCCCGCGGTCATAGATGACGGAACCGACAACATCCGCGCAATATTCTTCCAGGAACGAGCAAAGCAACTACTGGACCTGGAGGGCGAGGACGTCGGCGGAGACCACAAGGCCATAGAGAAGGCGGTGGACGACGCAATTGGCAAGCGGCTCGAGATCACAGGACGCTCAAGCTTCAACGACTACTTCGGGCGCATAGAGCTCATCGCCAACGAGGTAGAGGAGGTCGACGCCACTCAGGAAATCAAGAGCCTAGTAGACGAGCTCGAGGCCTAGGCCCCCGAGCAGTTTCGCGCAGCGACGCCGCCGCTTGATGGGGCTGTGGCGCAACCAGAAAGGCGCGTCAATCAACAGACTTAACGTTTACTCAACAGTGTATCAGTATGTCAGAGGAACTCGAACTCGAGGACCTGAAGGGAGTCGGGAGCAAAACAGCGGAGAAGCTGGACGAGGCCGGACTAAACGAGGGAATGTCGATCGCAACGATGTCAGCCGGAGAGCTCGCGGAGAAGGCGGACCTCGGCGAGAGCAGCGCACAGACCATAATTACGTCAGCCCGGCAGAAGGTGGACGTCGGCGGGTTCGAGACCGGTATGGACAAGCACGAGCGCCGCAAGGGAATGAAACGCATAACCACGTCGTGCGAGGCGTTCGACGAGATACTCGGCGGCGGAATCGAAAGCCAGTGCATCACGGAGTTCTACGGGGAGTATGGATCCGCCAAGACACAGATAAGTCACCAGCTCGCCGTCAACGTCCAATTGCCGGAGGGCGCCGGAGGTATGGATCGCGGCGCCGTCTACATCGACACAGAGGACACTTTCACACCGGAGCGAGTCGAACAGATGGCCGAGGACAAGGACCTCGACCCAGAGGAGGTACTGGAGAACATACATGTGGCGAGGGCTTTCAACTCCGACCACCAAGTTCTGCTGGCGGAGGAGGCACAGGACATCTGCCAAGAAAACGACATCGGGCTTGTGGTGGTTGACTCGCTGACAGCACAGTTCAGAAGCGACTACGTCGGTAGAGGTGAGCTCGCGGAGCGCCAGCAGAAGCTCAACAAGCACATGAACACGCTGCTCCGCCTCGCCAACAGCCACAACGCAGCGGTCGTCGTCACCAACCAGGTCATGTCCAACCCCGACCAGATGTTCGGCGACCCCACCAAGGCCATCGGCGGCCACATCGTAGCCCACAACTCCGCCGTCCGCCTATACCTACGGAAATCGAAGAAGGACAAGCGCATCGCCCGCCTAGTCGACAGCCCATACATGCCAGAAGGAGAGGCGGTCTTCAAGGTCAAGGACCGAGGAATAATCGGCGACAATTAGTCGGTAGCCCGTCGTCCAGACCGCAAACAAAGAGATCGTCTGCGTGATGTCAGCGGCCGCGTTAGATAAAGACATCGAACCTAGCCTTGTGCATAACGGCGTATCCTGTGAAGAAGGTCAGATAGCCGACGGACAAAAGGGGAAAGCTACGCAGGTTTACACCGTACACACAGATAGGGAACGCGGCTGCCGACACAAGAGCTCCGACGAGCAACATAAGGTACGACGTATCTGTCTGCGCCAGATCACCGCTAGGTCTTCGGAGTGCACCAAGTCCCCTGTCAGCATCTCGTGCGACTTGGAATAGCACAGCCAAGCCGCCAAAGCAGACAGGAATACCGGAGCCGGCGCAGCCTTGACCGAGAACCACGTACCGGAAGCCGTTAGGAACGGTACAGCCAGGTAGGCAGCAATCGCTTTAGCGGGGTAGTTCATTCCAAGAACCCCTTGACGTAGCTCTCGTGGCACACAAAATAGCCAGTCAGGACGCCAAGGGCACACACCGTTATCAGGAAGGGTGAGAGCGACTCCGCCGCCCGAGCACCCATTACCAAGCTGGCTCCCGTGAGCGCTGCGCCCAGAAGGATTCCCGGTGCGTAGCGCAACCTGGGAGCCTCTATCAAGGATCTGTGTTTGCCGGTTGCCACTGAGTACGCGATTGGGAAACCAGCCACTGATACCGATGTGAGTAGCATGTCGTACTGGAAGACCGATACACCCATAGATGATCCGGAGGCAGCCATCATGAGGCTTCCTGCGGCGTACGATACTCGACCTGTCATCGTAGACCTCCGCTGAAACTAGATGATGTCGTCTTCCGAGACTATGACGAAGTCGCCCATGCTCCGGACGGCTGAGAAAGGTATGATGTTGCGGCCCTTGCGGTCGTCCTGAAGCTCCTTGTCGTCGAGGTGGTCGGTGGTATCGGTTATCAGCAGGTTCATTAGCTCTCCTGTGCCGGCGACGAACGACATGTCTTCGACCTCGCCGAACCGTTTTCCGTGCTCTTCCGAGACTATGGTCTTCCCGATCAGCTCTGTGCCTCGCGGCCTCTGTGGCATATGTACAGTGTCGTCGCCGGTGGTTAAAAGAGTGCTACACGGCTGCGGCACAGATATATGAAGAACGGAGGTGTTCGGTTCGACTGTGAGAGGGTTTTCGGCCATCGAGGTGAGCGGCGGGCTCGCGGACGAGCTCCTCCGGGTGCGCGAGGCCGTCGACATAGGTTTCTCGCCGGTTAGGAAGCAGGATTTCCATATTACGCTGCAGTTCTTCGAAAACCTCGGTATGGAAGATGCAGAGCGGATAGCGGAGTCAGCTCGGAAAGCGGACACCGAGCCGTTCGAGGCCGAGGTCCGCGGCCTTGGATCCTTCCCATCGGAGGAACACATCCGGGTGGTGTGGGCTGATGTTCTGGGACAGGAGATGTTCGACCTCAAGAACACCGTATCCGATCACAGAGTGGAGGAGGACAACAGCCACGAGTTCCACCCGCACATAACGCTTCTCCGGGTCAGCGAGGCGGCTCCGAGGCAGAGAAGGAAGCTCCGGCGCAGCCTGGAGGAGTTCGGAGACCACCACTTCGGGACGCTGGAGGTGGATCGCCTCAAGGTGTTTGAGAGCGACGATGGCTACCGTGAAATCGAAACAGTGAGGCTGTGAACAGGGAGAGACTGTTCAGGCTCTGCGCCTTGCTGGCTGGCGTCGGTCTCGTGGTGCTCTACGCCGCTGACCAGTATGTCGAGACACCATATGTCGACCTCCAAGAAGTGGACCGCGGCGACGCCGGGAGAAACATCCGGGTGAACGGAACCGTAACGGAGACAGGCGTCTCCGGCGACACCGAGTTCTTCACGCTGCGGGACGGCAACTCATCGGTTCAAGCCGTCTCGTTCTCCCGCGTCGGGGTCAGCGAGGGAGACAGGGTGTCGGCCCGCGGACACGTTTCCATGTACCACGGCAAACTAGAGTTCATAGTCGAAGAGACTCAGAAGTAGTTCTCCATCTCCCCCGTCAGGTTCTCGAGATAGTCAGCTGTCTCCTCCATGTCGCTTGGGTCGACGACCTCCGTAGCGGAGTGCATGTTGCGGAGAGGCACCCCGATACTTCCCGTGGGTATGCCCTCGCGGACGAGGTATATCTTCGCGGCATCGGTAGCGCCGCCCTCGCCGACCGCGCGGTTGAAATCATGTTCCTCCTGTTCAGCGGTCTCCACCAGCCACTCCTTCACCGGCTCCGGGGTTATCAGCCCGCGGCCTTCTCCCTGTATCAGGGTTATCTCAAAGCCGCCACCGAGTTCCAGCGAGGACTCTGTCTCCTCTACACCAGGCACATCACCGGCAATAGCCACGTCTACGGCCAGGGCGACATCCGGGTCGATGCGGAATGCGGAGGTCTTCGCACCCTTGAGTCCTACCTCCTCCTGGACGGAGAAGACAACGGCGAGCTCGTAGTCTTCATCGAAGCGCTCCAGCATGTCGACACCAAGCGCACACCCCACGCGGTTGTCCATAGCCATGCCAGTCACCTTACCGTTCACCTCTGCTGGCTCTCGGTCGAACGTTATTCTGTCGCCCACGCGGACACCCATTTCATCAACCTCCTCGCTGTCCTCCGCTCCGACATCTATGAACAGCTGCTCCTTCTCCGGTAGTTTGTCCCTCTTTTCCTTGTCCATCAGATGCGGCGGTTTCATCCCAATGACGCCCGTAACCTCGTCGCCGGATTCGGCGTGAACCGTGACGCGCTGATTCATAAGGGACTGTAGGGTGACACCGCCGACCTTCGAGAACGAGATGAAGCCGTTATCGTCCACGTTCATCACCGACAGACCGATCTGGTCCATGTGGACGGACACCATCAACGTCTTGTCTCCGTCTCCCTTACGAGCGATTAGATTACCCATGTCATCGGTCTCAACGCTGTCAGCCTTTTGTTCGGCGTGTCCGCGGATTGTTTCCCGGATTTCGCTTTCCTGTCCGGAGACGCCAGGCGTCTCCATCAGTTCCTTCAGAAGTTGTTTCATGTGTGACACTTGGGTCGCTTGGTTTATACCCGTTCGGAGGCAATACCACTGTCATGCTGAAGTACGTCTTAGTGGGATTGCTGGCGCTGCCGTTCGTTGACATGTATGTGCTGTTCGAGGCGGCGAACGCCATCGGTTTCCTCGAGGTACTGGGTATCGTGGCGGTGACGGGCATAATCGGTGCTTGGGCTGTCAAGAGGGAGGGAGTCCAGGTGCTGCTCCGGCTCCAGAGCTCCGTGACCGCAGGAGAGGCCTCCGGAAACATGATAGAAGCAGTCCTAGTGACACTCGGCGGCCTCGCGCTCGTCACACCAGGGTTCCTAACCGACATCGCCGGTGTCCTGATGGTCGGGAGGCCGACGCGCCAAAGGATAATGCTGAGCATAAGAGAGAAGTTCCGGGACAACATCAGATTCCAGTTCCAGAGCGTCTGAAACCAGACAAGATGTCATTGCTACGGTAGACGTGTAGCTCACCCTCCATGCAGAGATATCTCAATTGCCTTCTACCACGAGTACGCGAAACCAGGCTCCGAGGACTCCCAAATATCTATAGGCCAAGTAGTAGGAGTGAGGCTTCTCAGGGAGCGAAGAGAGATGTGTTTGAGCCGCTTGAGCGCTCGGGGAACGACGGTTTCCTGAATTCAGGTGGCGATGACTGACATGTCCTAACCAGCAGGGACGAGCGACACGTAGACAGCTCTCCTTTGGTGTGTGGTGTAGTTAACTGGCAGGTACAGAGCTGTGTTTCACGCTACAGATACGATGTAGTTTGGCGCAGCGAGGCCAGCATCGACGCGGCAAGTACTCCAAGCGAAAGCTCGGACGGCACCTCGAAACCAAACATCGACAGTGCTATCAGCGACAACACCAGGCCACCGCCGTATCTCACGTATCTCAGCTCAAGGCTCCTGTCAGCCAGCGCCGACGCACCGTAGAGCGTAGCAAGCGCCACAACCGCCGTTCCCACGCCAGGGACAACGTACTCCAAGCTGTAGGTCAACGCCGCCGGATCCTGGAGCGACACGAAAGCTCCCGTAACAACGACCGCGGGAACCGACAACCTGTCGCTGTACCTGAGACCAGCCATCTGCGCTGCTATAACCAGGAGAGCGAGGCCCGCGGCCTGCTTCATCGTCGACAGCACCAGCACCTGCTCAAGCACCGGCGCAACCAGAGACACCAAGGCCGCACCCCCCAATAGGAACGGCGCCACCACCCTCACCATAGATCTCGCCTCCTCCGCGGAGTCGCTGTGGCTGAACAGAACCGCGAGGGCTCCCGCACCGGAGAAGACCGTTACAGCCACCGACAGCACCGACGAAAAGGTCTCCAGGGCTCCCGAGACAAGCAAGGTGGCGAATACACCGTCCACCAAAGGAAGACACAGAACGAGCAACAGCCGTGAAGCGCCGTCGTCGAGTTGTTCCAGAACCATGCTGAGAAACACCGGGAAAACATGTTCGCAGGCTCTGGGACCCTACACAAAGATTTGCTTGGTCCCAAAAGTGTGTTGGAAATTCGCATTCGACGGCAGCATAGAGACTCGGCGGACACTCGAACACTGCGAAATATGGTGCCACCGAGTGAAGTCCATTCACCTACACTGTAAACAACATCTAATAAAAAGCCCCTACTCCGGGTCTAGCAGAGAGCTCGCTCCTCAGAGTCTGTCGAGGAACACAGGCTTCCCGGAATCCAGCATCAGGGTGTCATCGAAGTAGACAGTGGGTTTTTCGCAGACTGTGTCGTGGTGGAGCGGTGCGTTTACCTCGCGCGGGTCGTTGTCACCGGGTACATAGCTGGAGTTGTCCCCAAAGGCGAAGTGGACGGTTCCAAGCACCTTCTCGTCCTGGAGCGTGTTTCCGACCAGCTCGGCCTCTGGATTGGTTCCGAAGCCGAACTCCGCCATGTTCCGGGCGCCCTGCGTGTCGCCGAACCTGGCCTCGAGCTCGGAGCCATCGTTTCCAGGGCTCTCGGCGGACACAACCTTGTCGTCCTCTATCTCTACCGTGGTTCCACGCGGCGCAATCGGGAAATGATCGATGACCAAGGTTCCGCTCATGTTCACCGGCACGCCAAAGGTCTCTCCCGCCGGCAGGTTTCCGTAGTCACCGGAATCTCGAACCATGCCTGTACCGGGCTCGTAGTACTTGATCTGAACCTCGAAAGATACATCGGTTCCAGACGGAGTCGTGACCCTGACCTCTGTGGTGTCGTGGAGTGCCTCGTAGATCGCCTCCGAGTTCCGCTTCACCTCCTGTAGGTCGGCGGTTAGGGCCTGGTTCCATACTTCGCGGGTTATGCTTGGGAGAGTGACGACGCGGGCACCGTGCTCGCACGCCTCGCGCCGCGCATCCGTGTGCGTCAGGGACTTAATGGTGGGCGCCACTACAACATCGAAGTCCTTCATCGCGTCCGTCACGTGCTGTGGTGGCTCCGCGCCCTGTGTCTCCGGCTCCTCAAAGGTTATCGCTTCGACCTCCTCGGTTGCCTGTTCTGCGCGGTCGACCACCGCCTGTATCATCGCTTCGTCGTTTGAGTCGTTCAACACCAGCACGGACTCGCCGTCCTGAACAGCGAGCGACTGGTCGATTATCGTCTCCGCTCCATCGCTGAAGTCCATATGTAGCACATGTCCTCGATGTTGAAAACGGTGCCGGAATAATCCGTGTTTGCCTCGGTGGCTCAGCCTGGCTAGAGCGGCTCCCTCGTAAGGAGCAGGCCCCGGGTTCAAA
>GL982569.1:543632-547398 GCA_000220355.1 Candidatus Nanosalinarum sp. J07AB56 | reverse complement strand
AGGGCCTTTCGTTCTCCAAACCGGCAGACGGCTCTACGATAGTCCCTGTCGCGAGTTGTCGCAATTGTGACTCTCCTCGCTCCAGACGGCACAGTTCATCTGGGGAGGATGTCCGATGCCGACCTCAGAGGCCAGATTCGGCGAGGCTCGCTCCGCTGTTGATCAGCGGTTATGTCAATCGCCGTACGGCTACTCGATAACCGCCGCGGTGTATCCGCCGCTCGCAGCGAGAATCACCAGTCCGGTCGCAATCACCGCGACCGGGTGCCACTCTAGCCAACTGTGCTGGTTGGAGAAACTGAACAGGAGAGTGTCACCGATCGAGAAGAACCATAACACAGCAAGCGAAACCAGTGCTAGACTCAATACGAGTGAAATCCCGGCAACCGTCGCTGGATCCGCGCTGCCTCGTTCCCCTGATAGGAACACGACGATCCCCAGCAGCGCGAAAAAGCCGATTCCCCCTGCGCCGACTGGCCCGGACGCATAGTAGGCTCCAAGCGGTTGCTGGGTGCCGCGGATGGTTATCACCGGGATTACCAACACGAATAGAGTCACCAGACAGGCGACTGCGCCGGCGAATGATGTCTTCTGCCTGCGATTCATACTGGAGTCTCCCCCGCACAGAGAATAAAATGAGGCGATTTCCAACGGTGGATATGAGTGACTCACGGGCTGATGCCCAGATCGTGATCACCCTCATTTTGAGCGGCGAGGGTTCCGGCATATATTCTTCAGCCGTTCCAGAGTGAGGGGCTATGGGATCTGTCTCGATATTCTGGTGATCCGCACGGTGAGTCGTCCCTTAGACACACCCTGTGCCGCAAGGGTGTGACCTGGATCTGAGCCTGTTCTCGTCAGCTTCCGCCACGGTCACCCTGGAGCCAGTCCCATACAAACATTGAGACAAAATAACTACCGAGAAACAACGTGAATCCGGTCATGATAAACACAGTCGTCCACGTATTGAAGCTGATAGGCGTGGCTCGGCCAATCGCGATCAGTGCCGTCGCGAACACCACAATGACGAATACACCAGACCCGACGTAGACGGTAAGTTCCGATCGGGACAGGTCTTCAAACACAGCATGTGTCGGTCGGGAAGTTACTAACAATTGTTGGTAGGTTGGTCTCAATCGGCCGGGAGCACGCAACCCGTCGTGCCACGCGGCTTGTCTGGGTTCGTTTGCAAGCAACAGTCGCGTGCCAGCCGGCGTGGCATTTCTTCGATTGTGGCGCACGACCCATTGGGGACGGACTCACTGACTCTGGTCGTCGCGCACATTCTCTGGCATGAGAGGCGTGAATCTCCTCAGCCGGCAGACCAAGGAATCACGACTCGGAGTCGTACGCGCCTTGACGACGGAGTTCGCCTGCCCGCTCCAGAACCGACGGAGTGCGACAGACACCGGCCTCGCCGGCTGCCTGCGGCACCGCGCAATTATTACAGTTGTTACAGACCACGGCTACGTCGGGATCCGCCTCGAGGAGCCGGGCCGGCAGTTTCGGTTCTGCGTAAAACGGGCGAGCCATCCCGACCATATCAGCTGCGTCCCCGAGGAGATCGTCGATCTGGGACCGCTCTCTAATCCCGCCCTCGATAAGAACCGGAATATCGACCGTTTGGCGAACCTGCCGGCACAGATCCGCGTTCCAGCCCGGTTCGAAGTCGTACTGTTGCGACTGGACCCAGTTACCCGCCGCGACGGCGGCTGCACGCAGTCGGCTTCCAAACGCGTCCACATACCCGGGTCGGTAGGCCTCGTCGCGCCAGCCCCGACCGGGGTACTCGCCACGGACGATACTCATGTCCCAGAACACCGAGCAGCGAACCGGCACGACGGCGTCGTAGCCAGCTGTTGCCAGCCGCTGACACGTGTGGACTGCCGTCTTGTCGTCGAGACGCGGGCGCAAGATCCGCGGGGCAGCCGCCTCAGACGGCACTTTCGTCAGGAGGGGAACATCACCTGCTCGGTTCTGGATCTCTTCAGCCACCAGCTCTGGAAACCGAATTCCGGCACCGACCGTCGGATCGATGCCAAACTCGTCGTCACGGCGGTTGTAAAACGGTGAGAGGAACTGCTGGATGATGCCCATATTTGCCCCGGACAGGTGGATCATATCGTATCCTGCATCCACCGCACGAGCAGCCGCGCGGCCGAAATCGGCGGCCAACTCCCGCACCTCCGCGGTCGACATGACGTGTGGATTCACATCGAGGATACCAAGTCGGTCTAACATTCGCAGTGGCCACGGCGGTCGGGAGACAGCGAGTTGCTCAAGCCCCGGATTCGCCCGTCGGTAGGCGTCGTGCCAGACCTCCATACTTCGCAGGCCACCGTGTTCTAGCTGGATTGCGAGTGAGGTGCCGTGCTGTTTGACTGCGTCGGTGACGGCACCAAGCGTCTCGACGAAGTCGGGGTCGGCCACTCTGGTCATCCCCGGCGCCGCACAGCCGCCCTCTTCCCGGACGATAGTAGCCCCCTGCTGGATCATGCCGGCACCTGCCTCGGCTGCCGGCTCCAGATCTGCGATTAACGTCTCCACTGTCTCCGAATTCGTCCCCGCACACTCCAGTAACGGCGCCCGGTACAGCCGGTTTTGTACCCGATGGCCACCCAGAGTAACGGACTTTTCCAGCCACGTTTCTTCCGGATCAAATTGCCTGAGACTCGTCATCGGCGGTCGATACCCAGCTGTGAGATGGCAGATCGTGCGCGGACGGAGAGCCATCGTGTCTGCTCGTCCCGTCGCCCCGCGAACCCAGGCTCGTTTCTGTCGGCCTGCCCGGTCCGTCCACCTGGAACTGTGCCGGTGGAGAGCTCGTCTGTCATATCCTCATTTACGGGTCAGATGGTTTCATGGTTCGGGCTATAAGATGGCGGGCTATCGCAGACATAACGTGATCGCGGTCACAGTCGTCGAACGGCGCAGCCGACGGACCCCCAATCGGATCAGGGTCGTGAGCTCGCCTGTACAGAGTACTGAGACGGCCACCACGGGGCTCGAACCCGAAGCGAGTGGCAGTGTCACGACGAGCGGGTCTGGAGGCGAAGTTGAATCCCATCGGGGTCAGTCACGCTGAGACCATTATCGATGTTTTCGGTTGGGATCTCGGCATTTCGGAACCGTTCTCGGGCGGCGTCGACCGTCTCGTGGTCGGGGACGATCAGACGATACCAGGCTAACCCGCGTCCGGTCGCCCGATCAGTGCGATTCTGCCACTCGTTGAGCCCGATGTGGTGGTGATAGTCTCCAGCAGCGAGGAACTGTGCCCCGTCAAGTTCCTGTCTCACGCCGAGCCCGAGGATATCGACATAGAAGCTCTTCGAGGCCGGAACGGACGTACACTCGAGATGGACATGGCCCAGAATCGTGTCTGGCGGCGCGTCGTCTTCACCGTTGGCTACAGCCACGACTCCGTCAAGATTCAATGGGAGCGTGTCCATCGACACGCGGCCATCGTCTCGAGTCGGCCACTGTTTCGGGTTGCGGTCGCGATAGATTTCTACACCATTCCCCTCGGGGTCGGTGAGATACAGTGCCTCGCTAACGTGGTGATCCGAGGCACCATCCAACTCCCACTGCTCGCGGATGCGACGGAGAGCGTCGCCTAGCGCCCGACGTGAGGGAACGCGGATAGCAACGTGGAACAGACCTGCCGTCGGAGCTGGGCGCGGCGGGTCTTCCGGCGCCGCCCGAAGTTCCAGGAATGAGTCACCACCTGCGCCCAGTACCGTGCGCGTCTCGTCTCGGTTGAGCACTG
>GL982569.1:541712-543582 GCA_000220355.1 Candidatus Nanosalinarum sp. J07AB56 | reverse complement strand
TCCGGCGCAGCCTGGAGGAGTTTGGAGACCACCACTTCGGGACGCTGGAGGTGGATCGCCTCAAGGTGTTTGAGAGCGACGATGGCTACCGTGAAATCGAAACAGTGAGGCTGTGAACAGGGAGAGACTGTTCAGGCTCTGCGCCTTGCTGGCTGGCGTCGGTCTCGTGGTGCTCTACGCCGCTGACCAGTATGTCGAGACACCATATGTCGACCTCCAAGAAGTGGACCGCGGCGACGCCGGGAGAAACATCCGGGTGAACGGAACCGTGACGGAGACAGGCGTCTCCGGCGACACCGAGTTCTTCACGCTGCGGGACGGTAACTCATCGGTTCAAGCCGTCTCGTTCTCCCGCGTCGGCGTCAGCGAGGGAGACAGGGTGTCCGCCCGTGGACACGTCTCCATGTACCACGGCAAGCTAGAGTTCATAGTCGAAGAGACTCAGAAGTAGTTCTCCATCTCCCCCGTCAGGTTCTCAAGATAGTCAGCCGTCTCCTCCATGTCGTCCGGGTCGACAACCTCCGTAGCGGAGTGCATGTTGCGGAGAGGCACCCCGATGCTTCCGGTTGGAATAAATTGCTGTAACCTGGTTAATCATTAACTGTTGCTCAGCACTGGAGAACTTCAGAAATATTGACTGAAGTTCTCGTACGCATCGCGCGTGAAATCTATCGTCTGCTCTATGTCAGACATCTTGGTTACAGCCACTGGAGAGTGGATGCTTCTAGCTGTGGCACCTATGCTACCCGATGGTATCCCATCTCTTGAGGTGTAGATAGAGGCGGCGTCTGTAGCTCCGCCTTTGACTATTCTGCGGGAGTAGTCGACGTCTGATTCCTCGGCGGTATCAATCAGCCAATCCTTGATTTGAGGAGGTGTTATTAGACCTCTGCCTCCGGCCTGTAGCACATCTATGCTGACGCCGTCGCCCAGTGAGGATGCAGCTTCGTCCGGGTCTACTTGAGGCACGTCTCCTGCTATTCCTGTATCTATGGCTAGAGCGGCGTCTGGGTCGACTCCGAACGCCGATACAGTGGCGCCTTTTGTCCCTACTTCTTCCTGGGCCGAGAACACCGTGACCAGTTCATAGTCCGCATCGAAATCCTTCAGGGCCTCGATAGCTATAAGACATCCGACTCTGTTATCGAGACAACGGGACGTAACGTAGTCGTTGCCCAGCTGAGTCAGCTCGGTGTCATACGCCGCTGTGTCGCCGACTCTTATACCCATGTCTCTCACATCCTCCTCGTCTTCAGCTCCCACATCCAAGACGATTTCGTCCATCTCAGGTAGTTTCTGTCTCTCTTCTTTGTTACGCAGCAAGTGGACTGGTTTGGTTGCGACGACCGCAGGTACGTCGTTGCCTTCGGAGGTTATGACCTGGAACCTTTGATCCACTATGTCCTTTGGGTATATGCCGCCCGTCTTGGTGATGTGAATAAAGCCTTCTTCATCTATTCTGGATACTGTCAAACCGATTTGATCCATGTGGGCAGCAACCATCAAGGTCTTGTCGCCGCTTCCCTTGCGGCAAACTAGGTTTCCAAATTCATCTATCTCAGCCTCATCGACGTGCCCATCTATCTTGTCCTTGATTGTTTCAGCGATTCTCGTTTCGGTTCCAGAAACACCAGTCGTATCTGTCAAATCAGCCAGTGTCTCTACTAGTTCTTCTGACATAACACCCAATTCGTTGAGAATGTTTATAGCGGTTCCGAGACATAGTGTGTGTAATGCTGAAGTACGTCTTAGTGGGATTGCTGGCGCTGCCGTTCGTTGACATGTATGTGCTGTTCGAGGCGGCGAACGCCATCGGTTTCCTCGAAGTACTGGGTATCGTGGCGGCAACGGGCATAATCGGTGCTTGGGC
>GL982569.1:540543-541692 GCA_000220355.1 Candidatus Nanosalinarum sp. J07AB56 | reverse complement strand
AACTCGCTTATCTCGCTCTCCGACGCACTTCCGCCTCTCCTGTCCATGAACCATTCGATTGAGTCGGTGTAGAGCTCCGTTTCGTCTTGGTATCCCTCTGGTGCAACGAACCTCTGGGATTTCATCAGGGTATCGAGAGATCCTTCGGGATGCTCGTCTGGAAGTTCGGGTGTGGAAGCAACATGATTTCTATGGTCGGAGCCGTACGCGCCTCGACTCGCACGGAGTAGATAGTGTTCTTCTTCTTCTCTATATTCTTCTCCAAATTCTTCCTCTCCTAAGACGTCCGCTATTTGATGAATGTTGTCGCCCGCCAGGTCAAGATCGCCGCCAAAGCCCGTTGTCTTTACATTCCTCACATTCGACGGCAGCTCCTCGATATTTCTCCAGTTATCGTACACCTGCTCTACAACGTCAATGGCCATTTCAGATATCTGGTCTTCAACATCCTTCACTGCCTCTTTGGATTTGGGCTCAACGTCCATACGTAAACGGTAGTCCAACCTGTCTTCCTCGGTTATGTTTTGGTCCTCTATGTATCCACTGATGGTCTCCTCGTCCATACCGGTGTATTGGGCGATGTCCTCGGTTTTTGCACCAATTCTGTACGCAACTCTCGCTTTGTGGAATGCCTCTTGTGCTTCTGCAGTGTCTCCTACCATGATCATTGTATGGTAGTAAACATTTATATACTTGGCGTTAGAGGCAGTGGACTAAAATTGTAAGAGTAGATTTGGTAGCCTGGTTTTCCAGCGCAATCTATGGGTGAGATTTTCAAACAGTTAATGGCGGCTGGACAAGAGGTGTGCATCCGATACTCTTGGCTTGAAGGAAATAACCGCAATCAGCACCTTGTGATTCCAACTGGATACAGCCGTGTGGAGTAATTTTACTGGGTGTCGGCTGCGGCTGCCTATACCATTTATATGGGTAACAGTCGTTTAACTGAAAATGGGTCAAGTCATCCGTAATCGAGAATACCATAGATTGACGAACGGCGGTACACACTATCAACAATCGTCTACAGTACACCCTTAGAGACGTAGATGCCACAAACCAGACATCTCAGAGAACAAAAGCCCAGGTGTTGAGTTCAATAAGTATTTGGAGGGGCAAATGACTTTCTAACAGCAGATTTCTTGCTGTCGA
>GL982569.1:538309-540523 GCA_000220355.1 Candidatus Nanosalinarum sp. J07AB56 | reverse complement strand
TGGACGTAGCTAAAAAGCGTGGAACCGATCGAAGCTATGTCCTAAAGGTCAAACCGCCGAGTTGACACATATAGTTTAGTCTGATAACCCATTTACATCCAGTTTAAGTCGGACACATGAGAACAAAATTCTCTTTCCCCAAGAAGGAAGTGCGAGTTCGGCTGTTAATTACTCAGCTAGTCCTCTTGCCAGTTTTTTTATTGTCCATCTAGTCGGCGTCGTTTCATCATACTCTACACCCTGCACTCCTGAGCGGCTCATACCAGTTCTCTCAGCCAAGGCCCTCTGACTCAACCCTGCATCATCTCTCATCTCAGGTACAACATCTGAAGCATTGTCCGATGTTATAGGTAATCCGAGGGTTTCTCCTCTCCAATTTACATTGAATCGTTCATTCTCCGTCACATGGAATCTTGATTGTCTTGTACCGCCGGTCATCTCCTTCCATGCTTCCTCAATATCTATTTCCAGCTCTTCGGCCATAACATTGAATCTGTCGAATCGAGGTTTGTGTCCTTCCTCTACCCCGCTTACACCACCCTCATAACCTACAATTTCGCTGAAATCGTTTGCCTTAACCTCATGGTTCAGACGTTTTTCACGGATCAAATCGTGGACACCATCCCATTTAGAGACCATCTTCAGCTTGTCTTCATGTTCAGGCCATTTTCTGCTGAAATTGTAGTCTTTGCTGGATTCAACCCCCTCCAGGCCTTCAGGCATGTCAGGAAGAAAACTATAATAGTCTGCTACATCATCCACAGAGAACGTTCAGAGTGTAGTCGTCTTTGTTCTTATGTATAGCTGTTTCTATCCCTTGTTCAGCGAGTGAATCAGCAATGTTCTCGATGTCATCCCTGAGAAACCCGTTGACATACAGTGTGACCCACGGCCGGCCTCCCCCTCTTCCTGTTCCTTCCTCTCGCTGAAGAGAGCCGTCTCCCAGATGCAGGTGCAGAAGCTTCTCTGGAGTCATCTCAAGATTGTCAGGGACTCGTTTGACCCTTTGATGGCCTTGCTCTTTTCTCTTCCTTATTCTCTCTATCTCATCCTTATCGTCCAATTCATCAAGTACATCGTCTATATCATCATACCATCTTTCTTCCAGTTCCTCAAATTCAGGATAACATCTTGTTCTAAGTGAATGAGTATTCCTCCATTTTTTGTCTCTTTCTCTCAGATTGTGCACAGAAATACCATCTTGCTCAAAATGTTGTTTTAGCCATGAAACGTACTCTCTATCCGTAGAGACCTGGCCGTAGGATGGTACATGCGAATCATTCTTTGATAGTGATCCATCTCCAAGTAATCCCCCCTCAATCATGTCTATTGCGCGGTCTGGAAGTCCTCCTTCAACGAAGTTAGAATGGTTTCCACTTCTACACCGTTCATCCTCGAACCATCTTGGATCAATATCTAGTTCCTCTGCGACTTCCTGATACTCCCGTGGTAGATTTAATGCTCTCTCCCAGCGGCTGACACGATCTCCACCGATGGAAAGACTTTCAGCCAGTTCAGCCTGAGTCATTCCTTTCGACAGGCGCTTCTTCCTAATCTGCTCGCTTACATCTCTGTGCGGATGCTCGTACAGCTTTGCCTGCTCATATTCATCGCTCTCTCCATCAAGATAATCTATCAATTTATCGGCGTTGCTCGGAAGAAATGGCTCTTCGACCTCTCCCGCGCCGTACGAACTCAGGGAGCTCTGACCCATATGTGATTACTGGTAGGTGACAAGGTATTTATACTTAGCTTAGACAGTTCATTACCAAATTCCATAGAATCAATACAAATAGCTAAACCCGCCAAACGGCTCTAAAACACGGAATATGAGGACATAGACCCAAACATAGGGTGAAACGTGGGGGCATACGATGACCAGTTCAAGGAGAAGCCCCAGAGCTAGTGCCGCTGGAACAGATATTCATGTATAAACTGATCAATGGAATCTCCATTAACAGCTCAAATCCAAGAACCCGGCGGTTTTTGGGCCTCTTACACCTACTTGATGTGGTTCTAGCGGACGTAGGATAGGAGATGTTTTTCGCGTGTTGGTAGATTCGAAAGGATACTGAGATGAGTTCGGTGATGAGGAGCGAGGCGGTTACGCCAGACATTGAAGATACTCAACTTCTGCCCTGCAACAAGGATACGGAATAATTTTCTTGGGTCTCTCTCGGGGGCTCTCATAGTTCAGCGCTCCATCTCGAGGTA
>GL982569.1:536867-538259 GCA_000220355.1 Candidatus Nanosalinarum sp. J07AB56 | reverse complement strand
CAAGAGGGGCACACGTTTACCAGCGGACACGGCGAATGCCACGGGGCTTGACCCCGTGGATGAAGCCAACAGTAATATGACATAAACCACAATAACTATGCCGTTGTAATGCGATTGTGCATATGTATCAATGAAGTACACGTTCCGGTATCGAGCCTATCCTGATCGGGTAGGGCTTACTTCCGACGTGGAATCCCACATTGATATTCACCGCCAAGCCTACAATTACACTCGCTACGAGTATCAGACACTTGAAAGCGAGACACACAACGTCGGCTCGGCGTATCAACACCACGACCGGCTCCCGCAGTGGAAAGATGAATTTCCGCTATTCGGTGAAGTCCACTCAAAAGCCCTGCAAGCAACGGTCAAGCGGTTCTACAGCAACCTGAGTGGGCTATCTGAATTGAAGGAAAACGGGCAGACGGTGGGAATGCTTCGGTGGAAGCCACCCAGAGAGTTCCAGAGTATGACCTATTCACAGTCTGGCTTCAAACTCAAAAACACGAGTGGTCAGACTGCAACACTGTGGCTCTCTGGGGTCGGTGATATTCCGATCCGGTATCACCGAGATGTCCCGCCGAACGCAACGATCAAGCAAGTCACAATTAAAAAAGAATCAACCGGTGAGTGGTTCGTTTCCTTCGGGCTCGATTTGCCTGCCGACACAGTTCCGTCGAAACCAGCCCTCAGTGAGATTGAGCCACAGGAGTGTGTTGGCGTTGATCTCGGGATCACCAACTACATCCATACCTCGGAGAATCTCACTGTCGATACTCTCGACCTCTCTGATGAATACGACCGGCTCCGCCGTGAACAACGCGACCTTGCTCGCAAAGAACACGGCTCACACAATTGGGAGGACCAACGCAGGAAGGTTGCCAAGGCGAACCGAAAGATCAAGCGGAAAGTCACAGACTTCCAGCACAAACTGACAACGTGGCTGGTCACGGAATACGATCTTGTGGCTGTTGAAAACTTGGATGTGAAGCCACTGCTGGAAGACAGTTACAACGCCAAGAACAAACAAGACGCCGCGTGGTCGCGGTTCATCCGTTTGTTAGAGTACAAGGCCGAGCTCCACGGCACACACGTTGTGACGGTCAATCCAGCAGGGACGACCAAAGAGTGCGCCAGTTGTGGCGTGGCAACCGAGAAGCCACTGTGGGTACGGGAACACTCATGCCCAGCGTGTGGCCACACCCAAGACCGTGATCTCAATGCGGCAAAGAACATTCTCACCCGAGGACTGAAGCCAGATAGGAGCGGGACGCTCCGAAGTAACGCCCATGCAGACTGCGCTCCCTACGTCGTCGCCTCAGCGAGAGGCTGTCGATGCAAAGCGCGTCGTTGAACTGGGAAGCCTCGGGGCTTGACCCCGAGGCAGTTCAC
>GL982569.1:535278-536817 GCA_000220355.1 Candidatus Nanosalinarum sp. J07AB56 | reverse complement strand
TAACGGAAAGAATCCCTAAAGTGATCGAAGAAAAAAAGCAAGAAAATGGTGTTCAAAGTAGTTACCAACCAGAAAGAAAGGCATATGGCGAGCTAAAAAATTTAATCGAGACACACAGGACATACGAGGCAAGAATAAACAACTTATTCTCTGGACACCGATATGCTGAGGGTTATCGAAAATTAATATCCAAGAGCCAGAAAGCACAAAGATCTTACAAGGAATTTAAACGCAAAGAAGGGGAGTTGAATCTCGAAAGCCGAAGAGAAGAACTGGAGAGAATAAGCCACATCGTAGGACGGTGGCAAGACATGATAGAGATGGCCAAACAACATACAGAAGAGATCGAAGGTAGTATTGAAGAGATAAAGAGATTATTCAGGCAGGAGATGTCGGACGAGCTGAAAAGGACTAACTACATGGGGAGGGAAGAACTGACAGAACTCTTAACGGAAGACCTGGACGATATACTGAAACGGAGCGAACAAGCCCTAAGAGATATAGAAGAGGCTGAAAGATCTATTTCCAAAGCTGAGACTCATATTGAGGATGCACTTGCCACGTTGTAGATACTCGACACTTGTTGCCGACACAGCTCAACTGTTCTATCAATACTGAACAGTAAAACATGCTACATAATTCTCCAAGCTCTAGATTAGCTCCAAAAGACCAACATAGCATGGAACCAATTGAAGAGATGTTGGAGAGGCACCCAGAACACGATAACTGTTTATGGTTAAAACACCAATGTAATCATTGTAGATATACAATATATTTTTGGCTCCCGGTCAGAACTCTCACGATTCAACGCTCCATGTCGAGGTATCTGTCTATGTCCATGTCCCATTCGCGTTCCGCGACCATGTGCGCCATAGCCTCGCCATGCCGGTAACTGACCTCGCCGTAGACTTCTTGGCCTTTCTCAAGAGCCCCGTACAGGTCGCCTATCCAGACGGCGTAAACGAACTCCTTCAGCTCCGACTCAACGCTGTGCCCGTGTCCCTCTAGGTACAGGTCTAGGGCCTCTCTGTAGATATCCGACTTCGTCGTGTCGAGCGCCTCAGCCATCTCGCTGGCCCTGCGTTGCTGCTTCTCAGATAGCCTGAACGTGTCCTTTTCGATTTGTAGTGTCTGTAAAGGCAGCTATTTATGTGATAGGTCAGAAGTGCTGGTCTTAAACTGAGTAAAGCTAGAGGTGTGAGTCGACGAACTCGAGTATCCTATCTATCTTCCACAGGCTCAGGAGCGAGAGAACACCGACCACGGCAACCAGGCCCGCGGACCTAGCGAGGTTGTTGAGCGCAAGGCTGCTTCCGGTGGCTGCCGCTATGAGGTACACTGGTATGCGGGCGATGATAATCACGGTCATCAGCCGAGCTACCGATATATCGGAGAGTCCAGCGACGAAGCACAGGGCGTCGTCCGGCAGACCAGGTATAAGGAACACGACGAACAAGGTTTCCGGTCCTCTATCCGTCATAAACCCGTCGAACCTATCGAGAATGAGTGGATTGACGACTCTCTCGACGTACGGGCGAC
>GL982569.1:532892-535228 GCA_000220355.1 Candidatus Nanosalinarum sp. J07AB56 | reverse complement strand
TACGACGACATCGAATCCGTAGACGAGAAATATCGCGATCTCGACGATATCGCCACAGACCAGCCCCACGAGAATACAGAGTATCGTATTTACCAGTTTTTTGCGACCGACCGTGACGGCCGGACGATCGAATTTCAGACATTCCTCCACGAAATTGACTTTTGATGAGGTTCGCGGCGGCGACTGTCCTGTGAGTGCACAACGCGGCGGTTATCTACGGATAAGCAAAGCGAGTGTCTCGGAGCGTGACCCCGAGGCGGGTCACTCGGTTTGGGGGACAGCCCGCGCGCCAACGTACAAAGCCACGACCGCGAGTCCGGCCAGAATGATGAAACTCTCCCCCCAGGGCGCGCCGGTGTAGGTGAGGTCTCTGACCCCGCGAGCGAAGTATGTAAGTGGTGACGCCGAGATGGCAGGTCTGAACCACTGCGGGAGCAACTCCGGTGGGACGAACGTTTCCGAGAGGAACAACAATGGGAGAGCAACGGTGTTGCTTGCCGCGATAGCGCCGTCCTGAGAGTCTACGAGGCTTCCCAAGACGGTGCCGATTCCACAGAAGACAGTCACCCCGCAGACGACGAACGGGACCAGCATGAGTAGTGCCAACAGCGACGGGACTGGCGCGTCAGTGAGAGCCACGACCAATCCCAGAATCAACACACAGGCGACACCGATGATCGCGACGTTGATGAGCGTGTGAGCTAGGAGCCACTCGCCTCGGGTCAGTGGCGTGGTGGCTAGTTTCTCGAAGCGACTATCCGCTCGTGTTCGGTTGATTTCACTGCCGAGTCTCGAGAGTGGTGTGAACAGGACAACCACCGCGAGATACCCCGGCAGGTAGTAGCCGGCAGGTTCAGCGAAGAGACCGCCGCCGGTGGGTTGTGTGGTGATGAGTGCCCCGAAAATCACCACTAGCAACGCGGGAAAAAAGAACGTGAAAAATACTGCTGTCCGCCGACGGAGAAATGATCGCCCTGCAGCGCGGGTTTCGGCAGTGATCCGGCCGAGTGCGGTCATTCCCGACGTCCCCCGTCGGCCTCAATTTCTGTCGTATCTACTGGCATATCAGTCTCGGAGCCGGATTGTGCCGGCTCTCGGTCACGACGGGTGCCTCCAAACGGTGCGTATGATTCTCCGGTCAATTCAAGATAGACGTCCTCCAGGGAGGGTTCCCGCCAGGAGAGCGCCTCGTAGTCCACCTTGGCCGTTTCCAGGACACCCGCAATATCACCGATATCCCGCGGCCGAACAGCGTGAATCATCACCCCATCGTCGACAGTAGATACCCCACCATCGATATCTGCTGAGCGTTCCAGGGTGGTCCCGAGGGGATCTCGCGCGACAGAGTCCCGTAATTTGACCAACAGCCGGGGCTGGCCACCGTGAGTAGCGACCAACTCTGCAGGGGATCCAACTTCGATCAGCCGGCCATCACGGAGCAGCCCAGCCCTGTCGGCCAGCCGGTCTACCTCGTCCATGGCGTGACTCGTGAGAAAAACCGTAGTACCCTCGGCGGCGAGCCCCTCGATCAGCTCCCAGACGGCGCGTCGGCCCGCGGGATCAATTCCGGTCGTCGGCTCGTCCAGAAACAGGATATCTGGGTCGTTAACGAGCGCCGTCCCGACACAGACACGCCGCTGCTGACCGCCAGAGAGGTTCTCATAGCGGACTGTCGCGTCCTCTTGTAATCCAACGTCTGAAAGCACGTCTTCTGGGTCCCGACCCTCGTCGTACAGGCCTCTGTAGTATGCCAACAGTTCAAGCGCCGAGAGCCGTTTAGGTGGATCAAACGATTGTGGAAGTAACCCTACCCGGGTTCTCGCTACCGTGTCCGGCTCGGCCCCTAGCAGGCTGACCTCGCCCGTGACGGGCGCAGTTCCGGTCAATGCACGGACGAGCGTGGTTTTGCCCGCGCCGTTCGGGCCAATCAGGCCGAACACTTCTCCGGGGGCGACAGACACCGTGACGCCATCGAGTGCGTGCGTGCGTCCGTATCGTTTGGTCACATCGCGCGCTTCTAGGGCCGGGTTCATACTCGGTGGTACGTCGCACCGCTTCTAACAGTTGTTGAAATCCGACGCCTCACCCGCGCCAGACGGACCGATGTTGCAGTCGGCGGCTGTGAATTCAGCAGCCAGGGTGTGTCTAGATTTGTGTCGCTGGTGGCTGCTCATGGGTATTTGTCGGCGGACCAGTGGTGGCATCGGCGGTTCGCAGGATTAGTTTTGTCTCGCAGGCAGGCGCGGTCTCAGCGGCCCTCGCTGTCGATCCTGTTACGATCAGATATATCAGAGTGAATGGACAGTCCAGGGTGACTGCCTGGAGCATGATCTTGA
>GL982569.1:530419-532842 GCA_000220355.1 Candidatus Nanosalinarum sp. J07AB56 | reverse complement strand
AGAGCTCTAATCTTTCGATTACTTCGAATTCCCTCTCATTTCCGAGATCAGGGTGGTTTTCAAGATCATCTCGGACAAGACACAGTTCTTCTACTTCGAGCTCCCCAAAATTCTGCTCTCTGACTTTTTCTAGCCTTGTTACCATTTCCTCGAACTCTTTCTGGCTTTGGAAATGTGATAGTGTAAGGTGCGGGAGGTAGCCGTGAGGCGATTCCATAAGTCGGTTTATTTGCTGGAAGTCGCTGTGCAGAGATTCTAACTCTCCGTTCATGTCGTGGACCTCGGCAAAAACAACACTGGGAAAGAGGTTCAAGTTTTTCAGTTCTAGCTCGAAGGTGTCGTGGTTTTCTACTATCGCTTCTGCCTGACCTCTGATTTTTTCTAGATCCTCCTGTCCCAATTCGTCTTCTTCTGTGGGATTGTCTACAAGGAACCCACCAAGCTTGACGGTCACGTGGAAGTAATCCTTAGGTACTGTGTCCACACAGTCAAAGCCTCTTATCTTGTCTTGAGCTTGCCTCAAGCTATTGGTTATGTCCTCATCTTCCACCTGGATCAAGACGGTTACGAAGTGTGTTCTATCTGGGACTTCCTCTACCTGTGGTTCTATATCTTTTCTTCTCCGCCAGTTCTCTTCGAAGTCCACATTAGGTGGGTCGGATCCTGGTTCTTAGATAAGTTATCGGTTGAAGCCTTGCTCTGTCTCTCGGACTCTTTGTCGTTCACTCAGCATTCTCAACTAAGAACGTATTGCTCTCCGCAGCTTAGTTTCGGCTGAAAAAATCTCTTAGGATTGAAATGTCAAGTTCACCTCAGAGGATATCAGTGGTACAGCATCCGCTGCCGGGTTTCAAATCCCGGACGGGTCTCATAGAAACCTATTCTGTATCCCTGGGAGCTGTAACCGCCCCCAACAGCACCCAGTAAAGGAGCCTCTGAACACTAGACCCAGAAAACAAAAAACTAGAAGGCTACTGAGAAGCAGCCGGAAGCCAGACTGCTTAGTAGGTTGCTGTAAACAGAGGATTGCGACTGGTTCGAGCAGCAGGTACGCACTACTTAGAGACGGAGAAACCCTTCCACGATATGCTAGGCCACGAGGTCTGTGCAGGGACGGAATCCGGGGCCGGCTGCGTAGACCAAAGATCTAAACCTCGGAGGTGCTAGCCTTAGGTTTTTGTGGTGCCTTTCAGTAAGTTCGATGTGGCCTCTGCAGCGCAGGAGTTGATTGAGGATACGGAAGAGCTGTTAAAGGATGTGAAGATCGAAGAGAAGGAGTTCGAAGAACTATATTCACTGTTAGACAACGTACCTAAGAGCGATGAAGAGCTGAAATCCTTGGTGGAGGGTTCTAAAAGCGAGGTTGACGAGTTACACGAACTCAACGCTGAGCTTCTTGAGATTGTCGAGAATTATGGAAATTTCTCGCACTACCAACTAGGGAGCAAAATACACCGCATTGAGGAGAGAAGGGAGCAGATTAGCGGCGATTTGTTTAAACGCCTACAAGACAGGGATCTAAGATCCAAGAACTGGGAAAGAAAATACCATTATGGAGGGCTGGAATCTGGAGAACCAGATTTCAGTTTTGATAAGGTGAATTCGGCTATCAATGAACTGGTCAAGTTGGAGAAAAGAGTAGAAGAGATTGAACCCATTATAGAAAAGCTATTGTCTCAGCAGATCGAGAAGGCTGAGGAAGCCTTCTGGTCAAGGCCCACTGTGATTATCGACGAAAGAGTTCTTGAAGATTTCATAAAACATGTGAAAGAAAATCAAGTGCGAAATAACGAAGAGTGCGGGGGTCTGTTTTTCTACAGGAGAGGTGACGAGGGTTTAGTCGTAAACGAATTTGAGCCCGTATCCTCGGTTGTGAAGGACGAATACAGACGAAACAACTATGAGATGCCCAACGAAAAACAAATTCTCAAGATGATCAACGATACTGAGGAGATGGTGATAAAAGGACACTCTCATCCGAGTGAAGCGAAAAAATTTCATTCAGACGAAGACAGAAAGGCCACCAAAAAGCTAATACAGGAACTGGAGGATGCTGAATTTACATTTGTACCACGCTCCGATGACGCAGAAGAACTGGAAAAAGAGGATTACGAGAAACATAAGGGTCAGAAACAGCTGGTGAGGAAGGTGAGAGGTTCTACAATTGACATTCTTGGATCAAAGGATCCTGATGAGGAGTTCATTTGGATAGTCCCACAGGTAGTGACCAAAGACAAGGGTGATTCTAGAGGTAGGTGGAGAAATTTACCTCTCAAAATCACTAACAAGAACCGGAAGTGGGAACAAGTCCAAAAATACAACCAAGCATCAGTTGAAGCCTTGGCTCGTCTAAAAACACGGGACAGAGATGAAAGAACCAGGAGCGATAACCCTGAAAATCGATGGTACCACATCTATAGAGA
>GL982569.1:497429-530399 GCA_000220355.1 Candidatus Nanosalinarum sp. J07AB56 | reverse complement strand
TGTATTCTTGGTTCCCAGCGACCAGATTGAACTCTCTATCAGAGGGCGCAACCTCAGGTACTAGTGCCTGATTCTCCGATCTGACGGTTATGAATACGAACTGCTGACCTGGCTCCGACTCGACAACCCTGCTGCCACCGTACCCCTCGGTCTCGTACGAGGTTTCGACTTCGACATCTGTTACCTCGACGCTCACATTATCTGATGTGACGTATTGTTCATCGAAGTCCAACTCCATGGGAGTGACTGCGACAGTAGCTGTCTCTTCGGTTCCCGCCATCCTAAATTTGCGCTCGCCAACCCTCTTAGCTGTTAAATCCGCTTCGAATGTCTTGCTCTCACCTGCAGCTACCTCACCACTGACTTCGGACGAGGTTGGTGAATAACCGCCAATATCCTGCTCAGTCATCAATGTAGACTGGAACTCGCCTTTGGCAGATCCATCGTTGCTAAAGGTGGCCGTAGCTGTATACTCCTGTCCTAACTCTACGCTGCGCGGCACGCTGAGCGAGGTCAAGGAGATATCAGGTCTCGGCTCCGATTGCTCGGAGGACGAGTCAGTTGACGCGGTGTTCGTACTGGAATCTGGTTCTTCGGCGGACTCTGTGTCTTGTGAAGAGTCAAGCGACGCATCGGAAGTACACCCTGAAGAGACAAGCAACGCCATTAAGACTAGTATTCCCGATGTGAAACTCCTGATTTCCACACTGATACTTCAATTCACACCATTTAAAAATGGAAGTGCATAGAGACGGAATGAGTAGCGAAGACTCTATCAGAGCCTTCCATCGGCTGCAGGCCTGCTTCGAGGGAAGAGCATCAGTTTCCTGGCTCAGGTTGTCCTAGACTCCGTTAATCTACAGTTGTGTCTATGAGACGGCTTCTCCCTTCTCACACGGCGGGAAGAAATTTATATTGGATTATTCTTTTTCCGCGCGCCTTTCCAATAGGTATCTCCCGTTGGCCGCCACCCATCATTCCCCCATCCTCAGAATTCAGGTTTTCGTCCAGCCACTCTTGGAGGTCACCTCGAGACTTTTTCTCATCATCATAGTCTCTCAAGCGGTTCCTTGGGTTTCTACCTGTCTAAGTGTGTCCTCAAACAACTGTTAGCCTCCCCCAAGCATAGAAAGATAGATTCAAGCCGTCGAATCACAACCCTGAATGTATGTTTGGCTGGTCGCCCAAGTCGACCCAAGGAGCGAACAACGGGTGTCGCAAATGCCGAAACAGATACCATTCCAGCCCATAAAAATGCAGGAGCTGCGGTCACACAGTATTCCAACCAGTCAAGTAATACAAAAAGTCGGGATCTCCCTTACGGTCACATAACACTACTCTTCACAAAGCTCAGATTAGTCGTCGCGGAACACTTCAGCCGTCTCCCCGGCCCTTGCACTGCTGCTTCTCAAGTAGTCTGAACGTGTCCTTTCCGATTTTTAGTGTCTGTAGAGGCAGCTATTTATGTGATAGGTTAGAATTTCTGGTCTTAAACTGAGTAAAGCTAGAAGTGAGAGTCGACGAACTCTAGTATGCTGTCTATCTTCCACAGGCTCAGGAGCGAGAGAACACCGACCACGGCAACCAGGCCCGCGGACCTGGCAAGGTTGTTGAGCGCAAGGCTGTTTCCGGTGGCTGCCGCTATGAGGTATACTGGTATGCGGGCGATGATAATCACGGTCATCAGCCGGGCTACCGATATATCGGAGAGTCCGGCGACGAAGCACAGGGCGTCGTCCGGCAGACCAGGTATAAGGAACACAATAAACAGGGTTTCCGGTCCTCTATCCGTCATAAAGCCGTCGAACCTGTCGAGGATGAGTGGGTTGACGACTCTCTCGACGTACGGGCGACCGAGGCGGCGGGAGAGAACGACAGCGATGTAGCTCCCGATGCTGACGCCGATCATGCTGTACAGGGTTCCGACCCACGTGCCGAACAGATAGCCCGCCGCAACGCCGGTGACCTGGCCAGGTATAGGAGCTATCACGGTCTGTGCGATCTGCAGAAGTACGAACGCTGCGGCGGACAACACGCCGAAGCCACGGACATAGTCTCTTACAGCGTCGGGGGATGAGAGGAAGTCGAGTGACGGGGTGAGAACGTACAGTAGAACAGCCGCCGCTAGGACAGTCGCTGTTCTGAGAATGACGTTCCTTCTGCTCTCCTCTGAACGGAATAGCCTCATCCGTGGACCACGGAGACGAACAGAGTCCGGCTACTGAAAAACTGCTGTGTCCCAGCAGGAGTGAGCTCCATGCGTATCAGTAGTCGCTGTCCACTACCTTGCCGTCCTCGAGGTAGATGACGCGATCCGCCCTGCGAGCCATCTCCTCCTCGTGGTTCACCATAACAACTGTTCGGCCCTCCTCGGATATCTCGCGGAAGAGGTCTACCACCGCCTCAGACGTCTCTGTGCCGAGCTCGGACGTAGGCTCGTCGGCGAACACTATCTCCGGGTCGTTGACGATGGCGCGAGCAATTGCGGCGCGCTGCCTCTGCCCGCCGGACATCTCCGACGAGTCGTGTTCAATCCGCTCGCCCAGGCCGACGCGCTGGAGTGCCTCCTTCGCCTTCTTGAGCGATGCCCTCTCGGAGGCACCTGACAGCAGAAGCGGTAGCCTGGCGTCGTTGTAGGCCTCCAAGCCGGACAGCATGGAGTAGAACTGGAAGACGAACCCTATCTTCCGCAGTCTGAACTGGTCGCGCTGGTGCTCCGAGTAGTTCGAGGTCTCCACACCGTCGATCATTATCTCGCCGGACGAGGGCGTGTCCAAGAGGCCAAGGAGGTGCATCAGGGTGGACTTTCCGGAGCCGGACGGACCCATCATGGCGGCGAACTCGCCCTCCTCTATCTCGAGGTCCACGCCTTCCAGTGCATTTACTTCCAGCTCACCCATCTCGTAGACCTTCTTGAGGTCGCGGGTCTCTATCGCGTTCACCGGTTCTCGATCGCCTCCACAATCTCCTGTCGGGACGCCAGCCATGCCGGGAGCGCGCCCGCGCCGAGGGAGGCCAAGAGCAGCCACGTCGTCCTCGTCACCAGCAGGCTCTGCGTCAGATCCGTGCTCAACGGTCCAAGAGGCGTCTGTATAGGGTTCGCCGTCAGGTACGCGTGCGTCGCTATCATTATGATGTTCCCGATAACTACGCCGGCGAGACCGAATATCACGGCCTCCAAGAGAAACACTTGCAGGACTGTGCGGCGCGACGTGCCTATGCTGCGGAGTATGCCGATCTCGCGCCGGCGCTTCGAGACGTTGATGAACACAACGACACCAACCGTGGCGACCGCAACAATCAGGCCCACAATTGACACCACACCGGTCACGATACCGAACGTGGCGTTTATCGAGCCTCCCACCTCCGAGACCTGCTCCCACGTCCGGATGTTGCCAGGCAGGTTCAGCTGTTCGAGCCGGGTCTTGAACTCATCGGCATCGTCCCGGGTGTCCAGCAGTATCTTGATGGCGGAGGCCTCGCCGTCCGCGTCCAGCAGCTCCTCCGCGTCCTCGTAGGACATATATGCATTGGAGTTCGCCCCCGCGGGCCCCTGCCTTCCGACCGTGCCGACAACCTTCAGCTCCTTAGATTCATTGACCGTCGACATCTCCACCTGTCTACCGACACCGGTGGCCAGCCCCCTGTCACCTACCGTGGTGTCCTCCACGAGGAAGATTCCGAGCGTGGCCTCGCCGTCACCGCCCGAGTCCACGAACCTGCCCTCCTGCACCCGCGACCTGTAAACCGACAAGTCCCGGGCCTCGAGACCGATCACTGTGGCCGAGATAGAGTCCGACGCAGTCGAGATGTCTGCGTTGAACTGCAGCTGCTTCTCCACGGACATCACTCCGGGCAGCGACCGCACCGTTCTCTCAATCGAGTCCACGTCGTCCAGGCGCCCGTCCTCGGCCGTTATCTGGACGTGGCCGGTAGAGGTCTGAACTATGTTGTCAACGAAGCTACCTGAAAATCCCTGTATAAACGACGGGAAAAAGGCGAGGTTCAGAAAAGCGAAGCTGAGCGCCGCCACAACCACCAAGGTTACTTTTCTGTCTGCAAGAAGGTCTCGCTTCGCCAGAAGCCAGACAACCCTATACCTCTTCCAGTTCATCCCTGCTCCTCCTGCGGTACCAGACACCGGCACCTACGAGAACCAAGACCACAACAACCGCCACCGCGGCCGGCGGCACCGGCGGGGGTGTGGACGCCGAGAAGCCCGCCGACTGACTCAGGCTGCGCTCCTCGGAGTCAACGTAGCTCACCGACGCCGTGCACGAGACGTCCTCCGACGTAGGCGTCACCGGGAAAACCGCCGGAACCGACTCGTCCGCATCCACCTGACCAACGAAGGTGCGCGACGACCCAACGTCCGCGCCGTCACAGCTGACCTCGATGGTGATGCTCTCGGCCTCGCCCGGACCAAGGTTCTCCAGCTCCACCGACAGCTCCGACTCCTGACCCACCACGGGATTCTCGAGGTCGAGGGAGTCCAAGGCCATCTCCGCCCTGTCCAAGACCGTTACTGTTCCCTGGACCTCCGCTGTCTCGGCTTCCGAGTCCTCAAGGTACTCGACCGTGCCTGTAACCTGGCGCGTGCCGGAGGACAACGACTCGTCCGGCGTGACGTTGAACGTCCGGGTCACGGACTCCCCAGCAGGTATCTCGCGGAGCGATACGGAGCTAGGTGAGAAGAACACCTCATCCGACGAGAAGCTCAGGGACGGGGCAGAGGCGGCGTCGGTGCCGGAGTTCTCCACAGTGACGGAGACCTCGCCCGACCTACCCTGCTCGATTTCGGCACTGGAGAAGCTGGAGACCAGCGACGCCGATCCGTCGACGTTGATGGTCGCGGTCTCGAAGTACGAGGCGCCGTCCACCGGAACCTCTATTTCCACGGGATAGCTTCCGGAGCTGAGGCTGTCGGAGGTGGACATGTACAGCGTGCCTATTTGCTGGCTGCTGTCGCCCAGCGTGAACGAGCCGTCCAGCGTCGAGGTCGTTCCCCTGTACTGCACGCCCTCAACGGTCTCGACTGAGACAGGACCGAAGCTCGCCGCTGAATCACCGTCGTTCGCCACCACGAGATCCACTTCGAAGCTGTTCCCTGGAGCGACAGAGGACGGCTCTATGGATTCGACGTTGACCCTAGGCTCCGGGGTGGCTGCCGCCACAGGAGCCAGCAACAACAGGGCCGTGATTATTGTTTTCTTCACACACAGACTGGGTGAGGCCGGCTTTTAGGTGCTGTGACGTGAGGGCGTTGACGCGACAAGTTATTAATGGCGTCAGCCCGATATTGCGTGACATGGACAAACCGGGTCAAGGAGACATAGGGTCGAGCGGCGCTGGAACAGGGAGCGGTGCCGTTGAGCTGGTGATGACCGCGGTTCTCCTCGCCGTCCTTGGAGGGGGTGGAGCCCTCGTGAATCCAATAATAGGTGTCGTGGGAGGCAGCATAGCCATCCTGTTCTACTTCTCTATCGTCATCAACCAAGAGTACGAGCGCGCCGTCGTGTTCCGTCTCGGGAGCTTCGACAGGGTTCTTGGACCCGGACTCAACCTCAAGATACCGTTCCTGGAATGGGTACAGGTCATAGACTACAGAGTCAAGACCGTCAACGTCACACCGCAGAAGGTTCTGACCGCGGACAACGTCACGACGACAGTCGACGCAATAGTGTTCTACAAGGTGCGTGAGGACTCCGAGGAGATCAGGAAATCGGTTCTGGAGGTAGAGGACTACGAGAAGGTTACAGTGAACTACGGCCAGACCATGCTCCGCGCCATCATAGGTGAGCGGGAGCTGGACGAGATACTACACAACCGGGACGAGATAGCTGACAACCTGCGGGACAGACTGGATCAGGCCACGAACGACTTCGGTATCCACATCAGGGACGTGGAGATACAGGACGTCTCCATCCCCGAGTCGCTGGAGAGGGCAATGGCGTCCGAGGCAGAGGCTGAGAGGGACAGGAGGGCTCGGGTCACGCACGCCCGCGGAGAGCTGCAGGCGTCCGCAAGAATCAGAGCTGCCGCAGACGTACTCGGGAGCGGCGGCTACAAGCTCAGAACCCTGGAAACCGTGGACAACGTGGCAAAGGAGAACTCCACCATCGTCACGATACCCGCCGAAATGATGCCTGGCGGAGGAGACGACGAGGGCGGGTCACCGGTTCAAGGACTGGTAGACAAGGTTACCGAGGACGTCGACCTCTCCGACCTTGACATAGGTGAGGCCGCTGACAAGCTAGCAGGAGATTCACAGGACCAAGAAGACACACAGAACTAGGAGCTGTATCAGGTCTGGACAGGAGTCCCGATACAGTTTCGGATCTAACGCTCGGCTCCGAGCACTGGCTTCGCGGAGTCCATCAGGCGCTCGCCGACCTCGGTATCGAAACGCTCGTCGAAAGCTTCTATGGCTCTGGTCCTCCTCTTCGCGGTCTCCACGCAGTCGAGGATAGACTGGGTTTCGGGGCAGGGAACGTACGAGACGGTTCTGGTGCGGCGCAGGTCAGCCTGGTCGACAGCCCCAGTCTCCAGCATCTCCTCCGCCTTTTCAGAGGCTTCTTGGGCGGGCGCGGTCTCGCTGTCTGCGTAGAGGTCGACGGCCCTGTCCGGGTAGCCGAGGAACTCGCCGGTTGCGCGATCGGTCGTGCCGCAGAAGTCACCATCCGGATCAAGCAGACTCAGCCTTTCCCGGCAGCGAGCGGCGAAGAAACATTCCTTGAGGAATCTAGTGTCTCGGCGGAGGACGCGGTCAACCAGCGACCGATTCTGGCCGTAGTCAACAGCGGAGTGGAGATCGAGGTCATGGCAGAACTCCTCCAGCACAGGAACGGCACCAGCCTCAACTCCGATAACCAGCGCACCCGGTTTCTCACCAAGAGCCAATAGCATCAAGTCCAGTCGCTGCGAGGGGTTGACGTGCTGCCTGAGGCCCCCGGAGAGGTGCTTCAACAAGGCCTGGCCTGTGTCACGACCGATTCCGCCCACACACCTGAACTCTGAATCCACGGCTTTGGGATTTTCGGTACGAACCAGTTCAGTCAAAAAGAGTGGAGGTACTAGCCAGAAGTGTGAAGGCCGTCATCCTGTGCGCCGGCAAGGGAACACGCATGAGACCCCTTACCGACGACACACCGAAGCCGCTTCTCCCGGTCGCTGGCAAACCCATAGTGGAGCACAACATCGAGGTCCTGCGGGGGCTCGTCGACGAAATCGTGATAGTGTCGGGGTACAGGAGGGAGCAGTTCTACGCCAGGTACGGCAACGACCAGGACATCACGATAGTCGAGCAGAGGGAGCCCAAAGGAACCGCGCACGCAGCCCTCCAGGCCCAGGACGTGGTCGGCGACGACCTCCTGATTCTGAACGGCGACGACATATACGGCGAAGGCCTCCAGACCATGCTGGAGCGAGGACGAGGCGGTGCTGGCCTCCAGAGTGGAGAACCCGACGGAATACGGTGTTTTCCAGAGGGACGGCGAACAGGTCACAGGCGTGGTGGAGAAACCCGACGACCCCCCATCAGAGATGGCTAACACCGGGTGCTACAGGGTCGAGTCGAGGTTCTTCGATCTCTTGGAAAAAGTGGAGGAGTCCGAACGCGGAGAACTTGAAATCACGGACGCGCTCCAAGCCTACATACAGCAGAACGATGTCGACATCGTGGAAGCGGAGCGCTGGCTGCCCTGTAGCTACCCTTGGCAGCTGGTCGAAGCCAACGAAACGCTGTTGGAAGAGCTGGAGCACCGCGTTGAAGCAGAGGTACACGACTCCGCCACGATCGAGGAACCTGTTGTGTTGGAGGAGGGCGCCGAGGTCGGGTCCAACGCCCTCGTGAAGGGACCAGCGGTAGTGCGATCCGGCGCCGAAATAGGTCACGGCTCCAGGGTCAGACCGGGCACCGTGCTCATGGAAGGATCCAAGATTGGGCTTGCCTCGGAGGCTAAGAACACCGTTCTTCGCAGGGGAGCGAAGCTTCCTCATCTCAGCTACGCCGGCGACAGCTACATCGGCAGAGATGCGAACTTCGGTGCCGGGGCGGTGGCGGCGAACCTGCGGCACGATGAGGACTCAGTAGGAATCAAGGTGAAGGGAGAGATACTAGACTCCGGAAGAAGGAAGCTCGGTGCCGTGGTCGGGAGCAACGCAAGAATAGGTGTGAACGCCTCGATACAGCCCGGAAGGAAGGTAGGCAGGAACGCCGCAATCAGGCCAGGAGAGGTCGTGGAGAACAACAGGGGTTCGGAGGAGGCAAACAAGGTAGGCATAGATTTCGATAGAGTTCTGTTCGATACCGACGGCTTCGCGGACGCCCTGAAAGACGAGTTCAGCTTCGAGGAGAAGACCGACGCACACTACCCGGGAGGGCTGTACGATATCAGGTCTCACGCACGGTCCAGCGGTGTCGACCCAGAGAGAGTGATAGAGTTCGCGGAGAACAGCATCAGGGAGTTCACGTTCGACGGCCTCCACCACTTCGAGGACCTCGATGCCTTCGTGGTGACGCGCGGACTCAGGTGGTGGCAGGAGCTCAAGGTAAGGAACTCAGGGGTGCTCGAGTACGTAGATGGATTCATCGTGGTCGACCACCACAGCATAGCCCAGAGAGACAAACAGGTAAGCGGCATCGATCTGCTTGTCGACGACACGAAGGAAGAGCTCGAGGCCGTTGGCTGCGAGACATTCCACTACAACCACACGGAACACACGCCGCGGGACATTGTGGAGAGGGCGTCCGAGCTGAAGTAGGAGTTATTTGGCTGCCCTGTAACACGGGTGTGCATCGCCCCCGCCCTCTCGGAGAGGCCCTCGACCCACTGCTGTAGGCAGGACAGCAATCTTAGATACAACCACCAGCTTTCAAGTGAATTTGTCAATAACATACTCGATCGCCTCTTGCTCTGAGCGCAGCACCTTATATAGTGACTCCTCCTCTGCTAAGATTTTTTTTGGACTTGAGTCTCGATATCCTTAGCTTCCTTCGCGCTCTCAATCTCGCCTGAGTAGAAGCTCTGTAGCTCTTTCGCTGTGATTTCGAATATTTGTTGAAGAGTATCTCGGTTTTTCTCGAACGCCGAGTCGGGAGGTATGGCGTTAGGCTCGAAATTTTGTAAAAATCTTTCGATTTCGCGATGATATTTCACGTTTTTAACGTCGGGTTGTTCGTCTAGAACTCCATATGATATCTCGACCAGAGTTTCAATCAGTTCATCGTATTCGCTGAGGTGCTGGTTGATTGAACTAGCGCATGAAAGAGCCTCTTCAGCTTTGTCATACGTTATCGCATACTCCGCCATTTTTTCCATCCTAGAGCTGAGCTTATGGGAAAATGGATTCAGTCCTCCTTCCGCGTCCTCATATTGGGTGGGGGAGTTCGAACCTGGATTGGATATCTTCTCTATTTTCTTGAGTGTTTCAATCTCCGTTTCTAGTTCGACCTTAGTGTCATCTAGATCCCGAATTGCTCCATGCATCTGAGATTTATCAGGCAGTTTTTTGTCGATGTCGGATCTTATGAGCGGTACAAATTCTTCCATAGGTACAAATGCAGGTTTTGGGGTTCTCTCTGGATCCCAGACACCTGTTATGTACTCAAGCGGTAGCGGTGCACTTCTCTCTATGAACTCAAATGGAAGGGCATCGTTTTGCAGAAGCTCTCGAATACGACTGGGATGCTCAATTTTGTTTTTCATCTGCTCAAGATTGTGCAGCTTCGGCCCAGCGTCCCCCTCTCCAGGCCCCCGGAAAAAAGCAGTTATCCACTTTGAGGGTATCTGGAGCTCTAGCACCACTCCAGTACCTAAGAGCGAATCTTCCGAACTTTCAGCGTAGCCTCTCGGAACTTGGGGAGTTGCTGAACAGTATATACCTGGTATTCTGGTTCCACGTTCTTCCGGCGTATCAGGACTCACGTTTCTTGTGTCTGCAGCGTTCTCAGAAACAGCAGGTACTCTGTCATTATGGCTTACTCCTCTCCGGAGATAACCCTGTTTTAGAATGCTTTCAGGATTCCTCGGCTCATCGTATTTTTCGTGAAGGAACTGTTTTTCCTCTTCCTTGAGAAACATGTGTTTGTCCTGTCCGGTATATAGGAGCATGCTACTATGCTGGAATGGGTAGGTGTCGGGTTGAGACCGATCCAAGGCCAAGCTTGCATGCCAAGGGAGGTTCAAAGAGAAACTAACGTAGCCTTTCGATACAGCATCCGAGATAAGCTGTTTTTTCTTTTGATTTAGGACGGGTTTTGGGAAGCTAGAGTCGACGCCGAGGTCAGCTTTCGAGTTGAGTCCTAAGACATACTGAGCTGCGGCTCTGTGTCGGTGATTGAGCTCGGAAACGTTCAGAACTTCAGAAATATAGTTCCCTAGTTCTCTCACAATTTCCCTGGAGGCACCTTTTTCGATTTGCGCCTCTAAGTCCACTTCAGAAGTCAACAGATCGAAGCTGTGCTGACTCCTTTTTATCTGCTTGAGATACTTTAGCTCATCGACCACGGTTGCTTGGCTCCTAGCAATTAGAAATGCCGGTTCATCTTCTAATATTAATTTATTGGAAGAAGACTCCTTCCTCTGGCAGGGGCTCGAAGTCGGCTCTGCGGGTTTTCTCCTGCGTTGGCTCCTCGCCGTGGTACTGCCGGAGGTACTGGAAGTATTCTGCGGTGCGCTCCCGTGCGTACTCTCCGTCGCGCTCCACCATGTCGGCCGCGATCGCCAGGTAGAAGGCGAAGCGGAAAAGCCTGTTCAGCGGCCGCGCCAGGAGGCGTGGAAGCCATGTGATGCCCTTCGGAACCGAGTACTTGATCTCCGTCGAAACCAGGTACTCGACGAGGCAGAAACCGTTATCGTCACTCGGGGGATACTGGGTGCTTATCTCACTTGTTATCCTAAGCTCTCCATCTCCTATGCCGCTCGGCAGCTCCTCCGTCACGTAGAACTCCGTGGCGAACGAGTTGTCGTCGATGTTCTGCTCGAACTCCCTCTCATATGGTTTCCCCATGCCCATGTTGGCGTTGAAGATGTACTTGTGCTCCTTGTATATGCCCGGAACGTTCGGGGACTCATACCACTCCCTCCGCTCCTGTATCTTAACCCAGCTCTCGTTGAGCAGCTCGAACTCGTGCCACGGGTCGTCCTCGTCGCGTTTGCTAGGGTTCGGGCTCGACAGCCAGTAGACTATGCTGCCGCCGATGAGCGTGTCCCCAAAGTCACTGACGAGGTCGTTCAGCGCACCCATGTCATCCCTTCCACGGCGCGTTGTACGGCCCGTCCTTTCGGTGGATGGTTTCCTCGGCTCCGAACCGCTTCCTCATCAGGTCGTGTATCCGGATAGCTATCTCCTCGGCCTCGTGCTCATACTTATCGACCATGCTGCTGTAGATCAGCTCGTGCCAGAGCGTGACGAAGAAGTCGTACAGCTTGGTCTTCTGGAACGGAGAGGCATCCTCGTGCCTCACACCTGTGTTGGTGCCGACGGTCTTGCCGTGGATCACCGGCTCCGGGAGGTATGGCTCGAAGTCCGCACCGGGGTAGGAGGTGGATACGTCCGCGCTCACCCTCACTCTTGCCTTGAGTATGTCGTCGTCCCTGTCCTGTTTGTATACTCCTTTCGGCGACTTCGCCTTCCAAGAGAGGCTGAAATGCAGGACAGTGTGCGGTGACTTCTCCTTGAACGCGTGCAGCCGAATCCTGTCCTTAGGACTGGTGTTGGAGAACTCCATGAAACCCTCCTCTATGCGGTCCATGTCGAACTCTTCCTCCAGCATCTCCCGCAGATCGCGGTATATACGCGCCGGGTCCTCAGGAACAAAGTAGTAGTCGGACTTGGAGAAGACACTCTGCTTAAACTGTTTCGCCACGACCGTGCCTCACCTCCACCGACTGCCTCACTCTCTCCATGAACTCCTCCGCCAGCTCCTCCGCCGGTTCCTCGTACTCCTCACGGACACCTCCATACAGAAAGATCTCTCGAAGCGAGAGATAGGCGTAGTACGCTAGGTTGTTGAACGGACCCATGTCAGGATAGCTCGTCACAACCTTCGATTTGACGCCGATGTCAAGCTCCTCCGACACCGGTGACACCGTCAGCTCGATCTCCAGCTCCACGGCTGTTTTGGTGTCCATCCCGGCGACGGCCTCTATCTCCGACCGAATAACCCCTGTGTCCACATCGTTGTAGTACTTCGGTTCCTGCACGGTGTCGAAGTGCATCCTCCTCTCCAGCAGGTCCCGTATCTCGGAGTACGCCCTCTCCGGCTCCCTCAATGCGATGGTGTTGTGCATCCGCACCACCTCCTCGGTTATCTCCACAGCTGCTCAATTAGATATCCGGCAGTATAATACCTTCTGTACGGGAATCCAAACAGTATGATGACGCCTACACACATGTTAGCCGGTGGCATGCTGGGTGCTCTGGCTCCTGGCACGGAATCAGTCCTGTGGGGTATGGCGGGAGGTCTATTGCCTGACCTTGATCTGCTGTTTGGAAAGCACAGAAGAACCCTCCACTTCCCGTGGCTGTACGGACTCGGGTCGGGAGCCGCACAGTTTCTGTCGGCGCTCACCGGAGGTTCTGGTCTGGTCGCGGTCTTCCTGGCGGCGGCTTCTGTTCACTCGATAAGCGATAGGTTTGCGGGGGCGGAGCTGAGGTCGTGGGACAGAGATAGCTGGAGGGACGAGGCCGTCTACGACCACGTGAGAAACAAGTGGATGTCTCCAGCACGGCTGGTGCACGGAGGGTCGCCGCGCGACCTGGCTCTCTGCGTGTCTCTCGGTGCAGCCCTCATGTTCACGGGCGTTGCGCCAGTTGCCAGAGGGCTGACCGGGGCGCTGGTTGTCACTGGCGTAGGGATGTTCCTCATCATCAGGAGATTTGGTGCGGCGGTACCGGACAGGTACAACACCCTGAATTCCTACGTCAGGGACAGGCTGGGTCTATCCTAGGCTAGGTCAGAGTGCGCCGCGGCAGCTCCCGCACATCAGCATTCCTTCCGCGTCCTGAAGGTCTGTAGTGTAGTTGCCGCAGGACTCGCATATGCCCTCGCTGGACTCCGGTATCGGAGAGGCCTTCATATCCATCTCCTCACGCTCGTCCACGATCTCGGCGTAGCCAGGCCACGCACGGAGGATATCGCTCTGGGTTACTATACCCACCAGGGTGTCGCCGTCCACCACGGGTATGCGGGAAACGCTGTTCCTGAGCATCGCCATCGACACGTCCTCGATGGTTTCGTCCTCCTCCGCAACAATGAGCTCGGTCGACATGATGTCGCCGACCGTGACCTCGGATGGATCGCCTCCGGTCCTCACCACCTGGTAGACGACGTCCCGGCAGACAAGTATGCCGACGGCGTCGCCGTCCTCAACCACCACGACACCGCGGATTCCCTCATCCTGCAGCACCTTGGCAGCCTCCTTCACGGTTTCATGCCTATCAACGGCGATAACACCCTCACTCATCACGTCCGAGATCAAAGCGTCTTCGCTCATACTCACCTGTCTACCTCGAAGCCATTTGAAACCCTACCGTGTCCTCAGGTGGAAGAAGATGTAGGTCTGGACGTATCCCGCGTACTGTCCGCCGAACCTGTCTCTTATGTTGCGCGACATCTCGTCGTAGCCGTCCGCCTTACACTCAGGAAAGTAGTCGTCTATAGTGGTTCGAATCCAGGTGTCGAGAGGTACTGCGTTCAGGAATCCGAGTGAGAACAGAAGAACGCAGTCCGCCACCTTGTCGCCCACGCCCATGAACTGCTTGAGGTGGTTTCGGGCGTCGTAGTACTCCATCTCCGCGGCCTTGCTCGGGGACAGTCCGTCTACAACCATCTCCGCCGTGGACTTCACGTACGGCGCGCGGTAGCCAAGACCGCAGTCCCGTAGCTCCTCCTCCGAGGCCTCCGCTAGCTGTTCCGGCGTTGGAAAGGCGTAGAAAGTGTCTCCCTCGAGCTCGACCGGTGTGCCGAACTCGCGCCGCAGGTTCTCCTGCATCAGCTGAATCCTCTCAACCCTCATCTGCGCCGAACAGATGAAGGACACAAGGCAGGGAAACACAGGATCGTTGACGATACGCATACCACGGAACCTGTCGTACGCCTCCTTGAACACGTCCAAGTCTGGAGACTGCCGGACTATCTCATCGAGGTCGTCTCCAAGCCGGAGGAACTCCCGTAGGTGTGGGTCGGCGTCCGTGGTCGACTCCCAGTCCAGGTATCCGTCGGTCTGGCGGACAGTAATTATCTCTGGGTTGCCGGAGTCGGTTCTGGAGGCAGGTACGACCGTGGCGTAGCGGGCTTCGGAGCCGCGCAGATTGTCGTCCTCGAACATCTCGCCGTCGAGGCGTTCCCAGCAGTAGGTCTGACCGGACTCGAGGGTTGACTGCAGATCGAACCCGCCGTCCAGTTGTGAGAGATTTATGGTGCCTGATTGCACTGACCAGTTTCGGGGCGCTAGGTTTATCTAGCCGTGCTTGACGAAGCCCGTGAGCTTCGCGACGACCGTGAGTATGCCCGGAAGGACGATGAATGCTGCGAGGCTGCCGCCGCACGCCAGAACACCAACGAGCTCCGGGACACCTACGGACGAGGAGAGCGGGCTTGTCACCGATCCCAAGACAACCGGTACTGCCCCACAGTTGTTGCGAGCTGTCTCGAACAGAAACCTGTTCTGGGCCCCAAAAACCGGCATCAGGTACTGCACGACCAGCGAGAGTATTACAAGCGAGATGAACAGCCTCGCGGACTTCATAGGTGGAGATATCGGTTTCTCAGCGGTTAAAACCCATCGCTGGGTCCATCGCCTCCTAGATCACGGGCTGACTTAACTGGGGGCATGCCACTTAGCCAGTATGGATGAGAGGGTGAAGGAGGAGCTGGGTCAGATCGGTCAGAGCTCTGCGGTGGCGATGGGTTCTATAGTTCTGAGAACACTGCTCAGGAGCTCCCTGAGCTACGCGTTCATATCAGCTGCCGGGGCGGGTCTATACGGTCTGTTGTCGATATTCCTGAGGTTTCAACGGATAATTGTGTCAACGCTCTCAGGTCTTAAGTTCGGCATCATACGGACGGTGCCGAGAGTTCCGGAGCGTGCGCAGGACGCCGTTGTCACGGCATCCATCCCTGTTGCACTGCTTCTGTGGGTCGCTATATCGGGGATTTTCGCGACTTTCCCGGAAGAGGTCGTTGCCGCTACCGGTCTGACGCAGAGTGAAACCACCGCGGTCTCAGTGTTCGGGTTTCTCTGCCTACCTTTCCTGTTCTTTCCGGTGTACACAGGCATCTTCGAGAGCCATAGAAGAATAACTGAGTTGAATCTCTCGAAATCAGTAGGGTTTCCGCTTGGGATGCTTGTGGGGGCGGTTGGTGCGGGTGTGGCGGGCGTCGGTCTATTGGGTACGTGGGCAGCGATCTCATTTTCTGTCGGTGTGGTATCGATTGTAGTAGGGGCTAGAATCCATAGCCTCCACGGGCTGGTACTTGATCGAAGTTTCTCCGATACGGTAGTGGAGTTCCTCAGATATGTGTCGGAGGCCAGTGTGGTGAGCGTTCTCGCAACCATACAGTTCTCCGGTGTGTTTGTGCTGATGGCGGTGTTCTTGAACCCGTTAGAAGCAGGGCTGTTCAGCCTCGCCTACACCCTGTCCGGGGTGATTAGGTGGCCGCTCGAGGCAGTCAACCAGATCTTTCCTCCGATCATGACGTCTCTATATCAGGACGGGAGAAGGGATGCACTCGGATCGCTTTACTCCAGCACATCGGTGTGTATAGTTTTTGTGTCGATTCCGGTGGCGGTCGCGGGCATTGTTTTCGCACCTGAGATTCTTGGGATCTTCTCAACTAGGTATGTATCGAACGCCGTGGTTCTACCGGCGCTGGTTCTCAGCGAGCTCGCGGCCGGGGCGGTCGGTAGTGTAGGGAATCTGCTGAAGATGACTGACAATCAGAGAACAAGTATAGTGGTCCAGGCCGGTGTGGTAACGCTGATGGCAGGACCAGCTATTCTACTTACCCGGGAGCTCGGTGTGGTCGGGCTGGCGGCCTCGGGCGCGGCGTCACTGTTCTTGAACAACGTGTTGGAGGTAGGGGCGGTGTACAGGGTTACTGGTCTGTCGCCGTTTAGAGCTGCACACCTGTGGTTGGCTTGCCTGGGAGCTCTTGTACTCGTGTCGACCGCTGTTGTCCAAGCATTTCAACGGTTTGATCGCGGCCGGAGCTGTGTTTCTGGCTTGCGCGAGTGCATACTATTGGGCGGGGTTTCGCCGCGTGCTCGGAGAAGATCAAAGGGCGATTCTGCGTGAGGTTTCCCGTACCGTGTTCGGAGGTCTCAGCAGCCATTTGAGGCGGTAGCTATGCGAAGTTGCCCAGGCCCGACTGGCGTTCGTTCTTGCCGAACAGCGCCTTGAGCTCCTTGTCGATGTTGAGTATCTGCTGGCGGGTGTACGGAGACACCTCGTACTCCTCGATTATGTCCTTCGACGGCTGCATGTACTTCCGGATCGTTCCCTCCGATATGGTGAGGAGGACATCGCCGCCGCATTCCGGGCACTGAGCCGTTGTCTTGCCGGTGGCGGCTATCTTCTGCGAGGTCATCGGTACACGGCGGAACTTCTCGTTGCAGTCAACGCACCGCATCTCCTGCTCGGAGAACGACGACAGGTTTCCACGGATATCAGGCAGGAAATGCTTCTTCAACAGGAGCTCCGCCGCGGCGTCCTCGTCCACGGCCTTCGTCCTCTTGCCCAGTCCGAGCTGTTCCGACGTCTTCTCCGACATCTCGCCCAGCGAGACGTAGGCGGACTCCATCGGCGCGTCCTCCACGCTCGAGGTCTCGTGGGTGTATCCGTGGTCAAACGGCTCGTCGCTGTGCACGATATCCTCACCTATCTCGACATCGCAGTCCAGCTCCCACGGCGCCTTGTACTCCTGCGTCTCCCTGTAGAACTGCAGCGGATACTCCGACACCGTCTCCATAGCCCACGCCTCGTCATCGATCTCGTCAGGGTTCAACACAGTGGATAGTATCAGGGGCGCATCCATTGTTCTTGCTCCGGTGACGTCAGGCAGGAACTGGCGCGAAAAGTTCAGCAGACCGTCCATAAGCATCAGAATCGCGTCCTCGTCGCCGTCGCACTGGCCAACAGCTATGTTGTCGGCTATCACTGAGTGGTTGTCCTCCACTGTCAGGCAGTAGGTGTGGTCTCCGTGTTCCTTTTCTGATATCGACTCCACCTCTGCGTGACGCATGTCGCCGACGTTGTCCGGTCTGCCGCCGTTTGTTTCGGTCTGCCGGATGGATTGATCGAGTGCTTCCTGTTTTCTCTCTAGGTGGAAGCCCGCTTTCTCTCTGTATTTTTTGGCATCTGTGGATGTAATCCGTATCTTGTGTATCGGCCTAGCTTCCCTTTCACAGTCCTCGTCGTAGAAGTCGGGGAACTGTTGCTTGAGTTTGATGCCGTCTTTCACCGTGTTTGTGGCTGAGATTCCCAGTCTCTGCAGCAGTGCGTTGAGATCTGTTTTGAGCTCCTCACTGACCGTGGAGGCTTTGACATCGGGACTACTACTCGAGGCAGATCCGTCTCCGCTGAAGTAGCCGGAGAGGAAATGTCCTATGATGTCGTCGGGCGAGGAGAAGACCTGCTGGGGAACCCGTTTCGTGTATGATCTCCTTCCCGCGTTCAGCACTTCGTCGAACAGGAAATTGAGGAGTCTGCCTGATGCGGTGATCTTGTGCTCGTTCTCCTCGTAGGGAGATGCACCCAGTTCCTCTCTGAATACCTCCTTCGCAAAGTCCCTGATCTGTTTCTCGTGTGCTGATATGCTGGTCTGGTATATCGGTCCTTTGGATGTGTCTCTCTCGCCGGTGAAGCCTTCAGCGGCGTAGTATCCTAAGAAGGTCGAGAGCCTGGCGTTTAGTTCTACTGTCCTCGACACGCTGGTGTTGTCCGACTCCATGCTTAGTTCCGCGTCGCGGGGGATTCGGTCGAGCATCTGTTCGCGTCCAAGAACCTCTTCCAGCAGAGATACAGGCACGCTCTCCCTGTAGACGTAGTTGGATATCGCCTTTCGACCAACAGATACCATGTCCTCTGTAGCGGAGAGGTACTGCTCGCTCCCGGTTCTTTGTTTCAGGATGCTCTTTATGGTGCTCTCCTTGAGTGACACCATCACGCGGGAGTTCGGTATCGTGTCGGTCTCCGCTACGTGCTCCAGCAGGTCGATGGTTCGATATTCGCCGCTCAGTTCCAGACTTGAGGGAACAGGTATAGAATCTCCCTCCTGAACTTTCGAGGCCCTCTTCTTCTTGACCTTGTTGTCTTCGATAAACTGCATCCTGTGGTCTTCTGTAACCGTTATGGTCTCGCCTGTCGTCGTGCGGATTTCCAGCATCGTTTCTGTTGGCTGGTGTTTGGACAGCTTCTCGACAGGTTTTATCTCTGTGTCTCCACTTTTCGACACACTTGGGACGTAGAGGTCTTCATGAGGGGTCTGGAAGCGGTTGCCGAAGTCGTCCGTCTCGGGATCTTCACCGATATTTTCTTCCACCATGTTTTCTGCGGGCTCAAATCTCCATTCGCCGTTCTTCCTGTACCACAGCTTTGTGTCTGGGTCAAAGCAGTTCCTTCGTTTGGCGGCGTGCCAGTACGGGTGGCTGTAGATGCCTTTGGCGTCTGTAAATCCTATTATTCGGCCCACGGTACCCCCTGATGTGTGGGGCGCGAGACCGATAACTAGTTCACCGACCAGGTCTTCTTTGGAATCGGCGTTGTAGAATGGTTCAAGTCCGTAGAACTGTTCGAGTAGGTCGTCGATGAACTGGGCGACACCCAACATGAACCTGGAGGCGGGGTTCTCGTTGCCTTCTGGTATGACGATGTCCTGTGGCTTCATCTCCAGGACCTGGTTGCTGTTTTCGAGTGGTTCCCCGTCGATGTCGTGTGTGTAGCCTATCTCCCGGAGCTTCTCTGGTGAGACGGAGACCTCTTCGGGGGTGAAGTGGGTCATGGGTATGTCGGTGGCGTCGTACCGGACTGTGCCGTCTTTGTTGACGTATAGGTCGTATTTTTCCCGCAGCAGGCCTTTTTCTAGGGGTTCGACGTGTTTGTGCTTGGAGCTCATTCCCCGCACCGATTTCAGGAGGTCAGGTAGCTGGGTGTCGAGGTTGTCGAGCGCCCGATCCATCATCTGCTCTACCGGTATGTCCGTGTAGGTGTAGCGCTCGATGCGGTCGTTTCCGCAGCTCTCGCAGGACTCGGTCTCCTCGGAGTGCTGGTTTCCGCAGCTCTGGCAGATATAGATTGGTTCCGCGGGATTGCCGGTCTCCGGGTTCCAGGAGTAGTGCACGGTGTCGCCGGTCTCCGGGTCGACGTTGTGGATTATTGACTCATCGACGGTTCCGGACTCGTAGCTCTCCACCAGGTTCCGCATTCTGCCTCCCTCTTCCTTTCCGCACGGGAACAGGATCTGGGGGTCTCCCTGTATGGTGCGTTTCTCCGCCTTTTCTGGCCTTCCCATTCTCGCCCCGAGGTAGTGGGGTGCCTGGTCACCGAGCTCGAGGCCCGATGACTCCTCCACGAGCTCCTTGATGTCGCTACCTGTCTGGAGGCCTTCGAGCTCGTTCTCTCGCGGAAGCAGGTGTTCTAGGACTGTTCTGTGGTTTCCCGGAAGCCGGATGCGCCCGTCCTCAGCGGTATGCGGCACTAGCAGATCTTCTAGGGCGGGCTTTGCGCTTTTGAGGTCGTCGCTGCGGATTCCTTCGACGAGCTGTCTGAATCTCTCTGGCGTGGTCTCGTCCCAGTGGTATGTCCAGTGCGGGTGGAGAGGTATGTCGAGGTGTTCCGATATCTTGAACGCTTCTTCGGGCGTCGGAGTGGTGTCGGAGAAGTCCTTACCCAGCTTCTTGCCGGTTTCCTTCGAGGGCTTCCTCGAGCTCTTTCTGCCACCACTCCTCGACATACGGGCTCGGCAGCAGGTCCTTGCCGTTCTCCACGAACTCGCCGTACGGCACAAGCATGTCGCCGAGGAACAGTATCTCGTCGACGTCGTCGACCACCTGTTTCGCGCGGTCGCGTGTGTCGATCCTTTCGACGGAGCCGTCCTCTAGCCGGACTACCGGGCCGTGGATGGAGTCGCACGGCACCGACACGGTTCCCTTCATCGGGTACTCCACCTTGAGCTGGGTTCCGGTGGCTATGAATCCCTCGGTTATCTCCATGGTAGCTGGGTGGAACGCTGCGGCGGCGAGCCCGTTCGTTCTCGAGGACCCGTACCTCAGTCTGAACCCGCCCTTCCTTCCGGGGTGGGCGAACACCGGTCTGCCGGCGGTCAAGGAGTCGAGGAACTTGTCGGAGGCCGTGTAGTCCGGCTCGTCGCCTTCCCCATCGCTTTCTTCGTCGCCTCCGCTGCTGTGTATCTCCTCTTGGAGGTCGATGTAGTCCTCTATCCACTTCCAGTGCTCCAGTCCGAACTCCTCTCCCCACGACTTGATGCGTTTCTTGATTTTTGAGGCCTTCAAGGGGAGGCCGTCGAGGTATACGAGGCACATGCCTCCGCGTATCTGGTTTGTGTCGACCCTGTCGAGATCTTTGTGGTTGGAGACCTCGATGTCGCGCGTCGGACCACCGGTGACCTCCACAGGAACGTGTTCCGATATGAATTCGGTCTCCTCGCGCTCTGGTTTGTACTGCTTCGCAGTCACCCTGTTGTAGTAGTCGTCGACCTCGGTGGCGTAGCGCTTGACTATGGTGTCGGACGGCTTGAACCTGTCTAGTCCTACAGTGTTTCGGACATGGTCCGCGAGGAGGACGCTCATCGCCGAGGCCGTTCCCCCGGCGGAGCGTATCGGCCCTGAGTAGTACACGGAGAGGTAGTCCGAGCCGTCCTCGTTCTCGCGTATGTTGACGTCCGCGATTCCCTCCAGCGGCGCTGTCGTGATACCTCCGGTCATGTAGGATACTCCTACGCGGACACCTGCGTTGCACGCTCTCTCGAGGTCGTCGAAGTCGTGGAACCTGCCGTCGGCTATCTCCGACCCTATCTGGAAGGAGACGCGCTCGTCGTTCTTCCCGTACTCGTTCTCCAGTTCGCGGATTCTTTCCGCGACCCCGGTGTCCTCCAGCTCCGGGAACTTCGCCGCGACGACTAGGGACGAGGCCTTCTCCGGGAGGTCTTCTGCTACCGGTATATCTATGCGCTGCTCCGGGTCCTTCGACTGGTCCCGGGCCTGTTCAGCGACCTCGTAGGCTTCCTCGGTTTTCTCTCGTACGTGCGAGAAGTATTCGTCTGTTTCCACGTGTTATTGCTTGAATTTCTTTGTTGTGGTTTTCCTGGTTTCGAAGTCCATTATTGTTACTATGCCTGGCTGTGGCTGGTGACCGACCCGTTTCTGGTAGTCTGTCTGGGACTGGAACGAGCTGGAGCATATCATGTTGACTCCTTTGTAGGACTCGTCGCAGTGGCTGTGGAAGTGGCCCGAGACGAATACATCGGGCTCGTGCTCGATTACCATGGCATCGGTTCCTTCCGGTGACAGCGGGTTGGAGCCGTAGCTCGGTGCGACATGCCTCCGTTTCAGCAGATCCTCCATGACGTACTCCGGCTGGTCGTAGGCGTTTTCCCTCAGCTCCTTGATTCGGGACACGTGGTCGTCGTAGCTCATTCCGTGGTACATGAGGTGTTTGATGCCCTGGCTCCGGATGCCGTGGAGCCGGACGGTCTGAGGGTTCTGGACGAGGTGCACGTTGTCCCAGGTGTGTATGTTGTCGAACGCCTTCTCCGGCAGAGTAGGTTGCGGCTCCGCCAGCCTCACCACGTCGTGGTTGCCTGGGCCGATAATCAGCTCGATTCTGTCAGGCAGCTTTTCTGCCCACTCCTCGAATCGGCGGTACTGCCTGTACACGTCCGTTATCTCAAGCTCTTCCTCCTGGCCTGGATACACGCCAACACCCTCTACGATGTCGCCTGCGATAACAAGGTAGCCGATGTTGGACGCCTCGTCGCTGCGGAGCCAGTCACCGAACCTGTCGAGGGCGTCGTGCATCGTGTCCTGTGACCCGATGTGCAGGTCGGAGATGTAGGCTGCTTGGACCTCCTGCTGCGTGGTGTTGACACCGTCGGGAATCGGGAGATCGGGGTGCACCACCTGGTTCGCGAACACGATGTCATCGCCCATCGAGCCCGTGACACCTATGACCTCGTCCGGGACCAGGCGGTCGCCCTCGTCGCCGTCGACGAGAACCTTGAACGAGCCGGTCTTGTCCTGGAGCTCGACGATGTATCTGCCGGAGTTGGTGGAGTACTTGTCGGAGACCAGTCCGATTGCTGCCGCCTGTTCTCCCTCGTCGCGCCGCGACAGGCGGTTCAGTGTTGTGGCTGACTGCAGCTCTTTCCTGCGGGTCAGCATCTCCTTCATTCTGTCGTACCGGTCGTTGTAGTACTCGAGAAACTCGGGGACATCCTTCTCCTTCTTCGTTATCTCGTGGTCGTCCAGGATCTCCACCTTTGTTTCCAAACTGTTTCTGCGTCCGCTGTCCTCGAGCTCGATTCCGCCGCCCACGTTCCGGGCGGAGTCCGAGTCCGTATGGGTTTCCTGCTTTGCACCACCTGCGTTCTGCTGTCCATCGCTCTGGCTCTGCACAACAACCTGATCCTTCGACTCCACCTCTACCTCCGAGGGCAGATCCACCGCCTCGCGGAGCCTGTCGAGCATCGGGCCCGAAAGATACATTGGATCGGTGTCAAGCCTCTGAATCCTCTCAATATCGTTCTCCTCGAGGCGCTGCGCGGCCTCCGGCGCGACGTTGATACCTATCTCCGTGAGCTGTCGAAGGGCCTCCCTGTTCATGCGAGGTAGAACCTATCCTCGACCATGTTCTTGAGTTGGCGCTGGATTTTGCTCGAGTGATCTACCGATATCTGCCTGGTTCTGCCGTAGGCACCTTTCGATATGACCTTTGCCTTGATTACGCCGAGCATGTCGAGCTCCGAGATGAGGTCGGAGACCCTACGCTGCGTGATACAGGACTCGCCTGCCTCGCTGCATATCTCCTCGTACCTGGAGTAGACCTCTCCAGTGGCGACCTGGTCTGTATCATCGTCCTCCAGCATCCTTAGTATGGTGTAGAGGACGAGGCGGCTCTGCTTGGGCTGACCTCTGATGGTTTCGACTATCTTGTTTCTCTCTATCTCCTCCTGGGCGCGATCCACGTGGTCGGCAGCTATGTTCTGTTCGTTCCCGCGCTCCGCGAGCTCGCCTGCCACCCTCAGCAGGTTAAGGGCCTTCCTGGCGTCGCCGTGCTCTGAGGCGGTCAACGCCGATACCTTCGATATCACGCCGTCCTCCAGGATTCCGTTTTTGAGTCCCTCGTTGGTGCGGTGTTCAAGTATCTCCGAGAGCTCCAACGCGTTGTACGGAGGGAATATCATCTCTTCCTCGCAGAGGGACGACTCCACTCGCGAGTCCATGTAGTCGGTGAAAGATACGTCGTTCGAGATTCCGAGTATGGATACTCTCGTGTCGTCGAGGTCGTCGTTGATGCGGGTCAGGTTGTAGAGGAAGTCGTCGCCGACCTTCTTGACCAAGGCGTCTATCTCGTCCAAGACCACTATGACGACGCTCTCTTGTCCTTTCAGTGCATCGAAAAACCTGGAGTACACCTCATCGGTTGAGAGTCCTGTGTTAGGTACCTCCTCACCCATCTCCCTGGCAAGTTCCGCCAAAAGCCTGTACTCGGTATCGGAGACCTTCTTCATCTTACAGTTGACGTATACGACGTCGAGGTCAGCCTCCTGGTTCTGCGCGACGGAGCCGAGTTCACCAGTCACGTGCCTAGCTATCAAGGTCTTCCCCGTGCCGACGCTGCCGTAGATAAACACGTTGCTGGGATCCTCGCCCTTGAGTGCGGGTGCAAGGATTGAGGCGAGTTCGTTTATCTGGTCGTCCCTGTGTAGTATCTCATCAGGGTTCCAGTTGGTGGTCAATGCCTCCTTGTTGTCGAACACCGATGGCTTGTCGGCATACTCGGTGAACATCTCATTCAGCTCCTCTTGGTCCATCCCCGTGTCTACGCATGCGAACATCAAGGGTATAAACCCCTCCACATGAAACCAAGGTTCGGCGTTTACACCCCTTGGTTTCGGGTGGAGATGAGATAATTCCCAAAGAGTACGTTATAACCGATTAATAAATTATAAATTGGTTATAACGACGATCTTCTCGCCATTAGTAATCTCCACCCGAAACCAAGGGGGGTGTCGGTCAATCGCTCTCGCGCCCAAAAACGGGCTTCTCAGGAAGGACGCCTGACTATAAACAGGTTATACCGCTCCACAATCGCGCCTTCACCGCCTCGGAGGTACCAAAAATATAACCCGTTTGTATAACCGGGTTATGAGTATAACCAGCTTGTACAACCGACTTATAGATATAACCGGTTTGTATAACCGACTTGTATAAGCTGGTTATACGTATAACCGGCTTGTACAACCGCATTGTACCAACTGGTTATATTTTCATGTGCGAACTATGGAGACAATCATTAGTCTGCTACAGTTGGTAGTCCGAGTAATACTGACCTTCCCTCAAGGCTGTCAAACTCTTGGTGCTATCGATTACTCACTGCAGTTCCATCACGGCCGAGGCCACATCCTCCGATTCTTCGAGCGCCTGTTCTGCAGATTCCTCTGTACAACCGGTCTTCTGCATCACGAGCTCGACGTCCTCTTCGTCCGGACCGCTATCTGACTCCTCTGGTATAATCTCCCTGCAGCTGAAATACTTCGTTTCCTTGGACCTCCATCTTGGATATCTCGGGGTCGCTGAACACCAACGTCTTGTCTCCGACGTGTACTTCAACGGTGTCGGCGTTGATTTCTTCTACGTCTATTCCCATCTGTTTCATCATCTGCTGCATGTCTCCTCCTCCAAGCATGTACGTACTGCTCACTCGAGCCTTTTTATTGGGCTTGGCTTCGGGTTTTGAGTTTTGTGTTCGTGACTGGTCTTCTGTGCTGGAGCTGATCGCTGCTGGCCTGGCGGGGGTTGTGGTAGGTGTCTTCACCGGTATCGTTCCGGGAATCCATCCGAACACCGTGATATTCGGTTCGCTGCCGCTGTATCCTGCGTCAGGTTTGGAGTTCCTCGTGTTCGCGGCGCTGGTGACAGGGCTGTCGGTTTCGCACACGTTCCACGACTTTCTTCCCTCCATCTTTCTGGGTGTTCCGGAGGCGGAGGTGGCGCTGTCGTCGATGCCGGGCCAGGAGATGGCGTCAGAGGGCCGAGGCGTGGAGGCGTTCCGGTGTACGGTCATCGGCGGTGCTGCGTCCGCCGCGACAATGCTCGGACTGATACCGGTTCTCGCCCTGGTTCTGAAGCCAGTGTATTCCACTCTCTCTTCTGTGATGCATTTCATACTGGTGTTTCTACTGGTGTTCCTGGTTTTCAGGTCGGACAAACCATCGAGCGCTGCCGTGGTTGCCGCTCTTTCGGGTGGCTTGGGTGTGGTTGCCTTCGGTTCCGGCGTTAACGAGCAGTTTGTGCTGGTGCCGGTGTTCGCGGGCCTGTTTGCGGCTCCGTCGATTCTCTCTGGTCTGAAGGTCAGGTCGCGGGTGTCCTCAGGTGAGGCCTCCGAGCCAGATATCGAGGCCGTCTCTTCTGGCTTCCTGGGTGCTGCCTCGGGTCTTGTGGCTGGTGTGCTCCCGGGTGCGGGCCCGGCTGTTTCTACCTCTCTTCTGCTGCCGTTTGTTGAGTCTTCCCGGGAGAAGTTCCTGGCTGCGATGGGGGGTGTGAACACCTCTGATATACTGGCGTCGTTTCTCGCTCTGTTCCTTATTGGTAGGCCGCGGAGCGGTGCGTCCGTTGCGCTGCAGTCGCTCTCACAGGTTTCGAAGGGCTCGATTCTCGCGGTTGTGGGGGTGTCTCTGATATGCGTGGGTTGCTCCGCTTGTGTTGCGTGGTATTCTGGACCGGTCATCGAGGAGCTGTTTTCAAGAGTTGATTCCCGGTTGCTGTTCGGCTTGGCAGGTCTGTCGTTGGTCTCCGTCACTTTCGTTCTCACCGGCCCGATGGGTCTGCTGGTGCTTGTCGTCAGCTCGCTGATAGGTGTGGCTGCCCTTGTTTCTGGTTCGAGGGCGGTGTGTATGTCGGTTCTGATCGTGCCGTCTATCCTGCTGTTCTCTGGCCTGCAGCTTATTTAGACCGCTCCAACAGTAGTTTGGTGTGGATAGAGAGCAGCTCCTGCTGAGTGGGTTAGCCGGTTTGGCAATCTTTGTCGCCTTCCTAATGGTTAGGCCTTTCCTGGCCTACTTTCTGGGTGCGGTGGTTCTGGCCCTGATACTCTACCCCGTACAGGAGAGGCTGAAGGGCCGTGTGGGGCCGTCCGCGTCCGCGCTGTCACTCGTCTTTGCCGCGGTGCTTGTGATAGTCGTACCTCTGTCGTTGCTGAGCTTTGCCGCGGTGCAGGACGCGCAGGGCCTGGCCTCCGATCTGGATGACTCCGAGGTCTTCAATACGTCAGCCGTCGAGGACAGCGTGCAGCAGCTGACCGGTGTGCGACCTGATATAGAGACCAGCGTTGATGCGGCCGTCCGCGACTTCACATCTCTGACCTTCGGCAACATATCCGCTTACATCACGCTCTTGACCGATCTCGGGATAGGTCTGACGCTCACCATGTTCCTTGCGTATTACTTCTTGAAGGACGGTGACAGGCTGTTTGACTGGTTTCGTTCGGTGGCGCCGGTCTCCGACGGCGTGGTTGATTCACTTTCGGAAGAGGTGAGGCTGTCCACGAACGCCCTGATCAAGAACCAGGTGATGGTTGCTGTGGTGCAGGGCACGCTGATGGGCGCTGCGTTCTACGTGCTTGGTATACCGAACCCCGCGTTCTGGAGCTTTGTGATGGCTATCCTGGGTTTCATACCTATGGTTGGGACGCTGATAGTCTGGCTCCCGGCTGCCGGCTACCTGCTTCTGCTGGACAACGTGCTCCCGGCGCTCGGACTTGTTCTCTTCGGCTACTCTGTAATGATACTGACGGGAAACGTCCTGACTCCTCTCGTCATAAACAGAGGCTCGAACATACACCCGGCCGCCGTCCTCCTCGGCGTTCTCGGAGGACTGTACCTGTTCGGAGCCGCTGGACTGTTCATAGGACCGATACTGATGGCTGTCCTGAAGCCCACCCTCGAGGTCCTGTCCAACCCGGACAGACAGACGCAAAGTTAAGCAGAAGTTTATATATTTTAGTTGTAGCTAAAACGACATGGATAACACCACATCAGTCCTCGCAGGTGTCGTGGCCTTGGGACTCCTCGCGATACCCGCCGCTTCGACGACAATCCAGCAAAACTCGAACATACCCTCTGCTGAACCCCCCGACACCGACAAAGACACTACTCAGCGACCAACTGGTGTGGAGTCCGTGAACCGTTCCCCGACCTCTGTTGTGCGGAGGACAGCGGAGGTCGGACTCGAGTTCGTATCGCGGTCTGGACCAGGCGCCGAGAGCAGCGTGATAGAGCGACCCGGCGAAAGGCTTCGGAAAGAGGTCTCTCCGGGCGCGAAAGTTTGGAACCTGACGACCCCGTCCGCGGAGCTGCTGGTTCGCAGGGAGCCGTCAAGGGTGGTAGAGACCCTGGACGCCGCGAGCGGCTCGATGAGGATGGTGCGGGAGGACGGCACAACGTCTACGACGTACAAGGGCGACAGACAGAGCCTAGAATCCACTCACGACGAGATTAGGCAGCGGATGTCGGAGCTGCAGTCAGACATCGAAGTGCGCAGGGCCCGCACCCGGTACTCATTCAACCTGTCGGTGAGGGAGAACCCTGTGAACGGTTCAGAACATGTCGTGCTGGAGAACACAGGCGACCAAGCGGCCGATCTCTCAGGCTGGAGGATTGAGGACGCGGCGGAGACGTCTTACACGTTCGAGGAACTGTCCTTGGACCCGGGTGAGTCGGCGCGCATCTACACCGAGCCCGAGGACGAGGTCGACTACAGCGACAGAGCCGTGTTCGACACCGGTATCGCCTGGAACGACGGCGGCGACACGGCCTCGCTCTACACGGAGTCTGGAGGAGAGCTTACCTCCGTCTCCTACTGATCTATTCCTCTAATTTTTCGAGCCTGCCTTCAAGCCTGTAGATCTCTCCTGTCGCAAGTCTCTTCACCTTCCTCTCTTCCTCGTCCATGACAACGACCACGTTCTCGAGGAGACCCCGCAGCCCGCCGACGCTGTCACCGAGCGACCTCAGACCGACCATCGCCACGCCCTCCACTATGAACAGGTAGCTGACGACCGTGAAGGAGCTCTGTCCGTATCCCATCGACCGCACCACCCCGTACGCCACTCCCATGAAAACCAGGCCCGTGGCAGCGCCTTCCAGTACCTGTCTCACGTTCCATACATCTCCAACACCAAAGCTTATGTTGCTCGGTAGCGGTAACACAGATGTATGGTGTACTATGTATGTCCGGACTGCGGATACAGGCAGCGCAGCAAGGCGCAGAAACGCGTCAAGTGCCACAGGTGCGGGCGCAGCTACCTGAAGCGCGACGCAAAGAAGAAGGACTCGAAGTCGCCCGACAGCGACAAGGGCACCGGATTCTTCAACTACACGAGCTCCAATTGAATGGCGCCGATAGGTCGACGATGTCTCTATACAGACACCTCTGTCCGGCTGTAAAGCGCACGAATTGACCGAAAACCAGAATTGTGGCTGCATGAAAGCTCTTGGCGCCGGATTCAAGCCAGCTATATCTTAGGCACCACTTCGTGCCTTCGTCCGATGAATTTCTCTTTCGGAGCCGCGGGTTTCTATTGGCTTTTCGTTCTCCTGATGAAGCGTTCAGCTACTTCTTCGTTTCCTGATCTCCACCTGATATCTACCCGGCAATACCACGGCGTGTCTGCTCTCACTCCTGGATTGACCACGGACAATATCACTTACGATCTGTGCTGCGAGAGGAACGTATAACATCAAGATACGTACTTTTGGAGATCCTCAACTGCTAAATTATTCATTCTTAATTCATGACCTCCTTCCTCTGTGGAAGTTTCGTAGTAGAGGAACACCTCATCCTTGTGTCTTGCCGCGTTTACGTACCTAAGCGACCCTGTTCCTTTCCCACATCTGAAGTTCTCCTTACATTTGAAACGCTCAAAGCTTTCGGTCGTAGCGAGCCCAGATCTCTCCTCCCAGACATGAAGTATAGAGGGCTGGTAATCGTAGAAAACAACGAGATTGTCATCGAGCTTCATGACACTCGTAATGCGAAAACTATCAACATTCAGTGTGTCAGGGCTGATCTCCCTGATCTTAATCCTCTCTTCTGTCGTCTTCTCAATCTCCACAGCACATGAGGAAAGATAGTGTTTAGACATAGAATGCGCGAAGAAGCCATTCTCATCGATTACCGGGTCTTTGATGTGATAATGGCTGCTGCTTCCTGTGAATACTTGTTCTAAGCCCGACGGATTCAGATTTTGGAAGTTTGGCGATGATGTTACCCCTATTCTCCACCTTCTACTTTCTTTGTCTTGATAGCTGATGTAGAGTTCAAAAAGTTCGCCGCATTTTCTTATTGAAGCCCCCTCTATTGAGGTTGCGCCTAAATCTGTCTTGTCGAATTCTTTGATTTGCTCAAAGTTGATCCCGTCTGAACTCTCAGCTAATATCCCTTTAGATCCCCTTCTTTTTCCTCTGACCCTGTAGTAGAGATAGAAGCAGCCTTGTTCATAGATAATCGACGGGCAGCCCACCCAGAAACCCTCCTCATCTCGAGGCGGTTTCGCAATAACCGTTCCATCTTCAGGATCGAACAACCTGGTCACATTGTTCTTGTCCTCGCTTTCTAACTTGTCGTGAATACTCCTGCACGTTCCTACCAAACTTCTCTCTAGATGGAATATCGTAGAATTCCCAATCTCCATGTGCGGAACTTAGCAAGTACAGTTAACATATTTCGTCAACTACTGTGAGGAATTAGGTCTGAAACTGGAGAGTGCCTCAGCGCCGAATTTGATTTAAGTCGACGGTTTCAACGGTTTTTGCGTGGACTTTCTGGAAGTAGAGGGGAAGGACAAGGAAGACATCATGTGCGAGGTTTTCGGCCTGAGTGACGCCCAGCGCGAGATATTCAACCGGCTACAGGGCGCCGAGATGCGGGTGAAGTCGATCGCCGACGAGGTTGACCGCGACCGCTCCACGGTTCAGAGGGCTCTGAAGGACATGACTGACAAGGAGCTTCTGGAGCGCGAACAGCGCACCGACCACACGGTCTACTACTTGTACACCGCGCCCGGTATGGACAACCTCGAGGCATTGACCAAGCGCGTGCTGCAGGAGTGGTACAACACCGTTCTCCAGAAGCTCAGCTAGTACACCCAGAAGACAGCGCCGAGAACCATCAACGACACCAGCTCTCCCGCGAGAGGGGTTGGAACGCTCAGTCCCAGAGCCGTTGCCACGCCCCCAAACAGCGCAAGCACCGACAGGACGTAGACACGGTAGCTCTCCACTGCCTCAATCATGCTGTCGAGGCTCGCCCCGCCCGACCTGTAGGACGCGAACCCTATCGCCGCGGCCATCGGCGCCGACAGAAGCGTGGAGACCTCCCAGGAGTGCTCAACAAGAGTATAGACAGTCGAAACAAGCAGCTGAACTACCAAGAGCTCACTCCTCCTCTACGTTCTGTGTCTTGAAGTCCTTTATGACAACGATGTCGTCTGTGGACTCGACCATGTGGTAAGGTATGACGACCGACTTTTCACCGCCTACTTTCTCAGCAAGGTAGCTTCCTTCGCGGGCCTTGACGACGACGGCTCGCACCGTGAACTTGCCGAGGTCGAGCTCTATGTTGCTGAGCTTGCCGCAGTAGCTGCCCTTTCTCGTGAACACGTCTTTGCCCGTCATCTCCGAGTAGTCGAGGATGTTGTCAGCCACTGTTGTTACCTCTACTACAGTTTCCGTCAGTCGCTAACTTAAATACTTGGATTTCGGTTCAATCCCCTGCTTTTGAATCCAGAATGCCTTGGAACTTGTATGGAACGCATACCGGTCGATCAGGTGGAGGCCGCGGTGTTCCTCTCTGGGGTGGTGTCGATGGCTCTCGAGATACTGGCTGGTAGGATGATAGCGCCCGAGTTCGGCTCCTCGGTGTATACTTGGGGGAGTGTCATCGGAGTCTTCATGGCTGCGCTCGCCGTCGGATACCACAAGGGAGGTGAGAACGCCCGAAACGCCACGAGAAGGTCGGTCTCCGTCATATTTCTGGGTGCGGCGCTCTACATCGCTCTCTTGATGCTTCTGTCCGACAGGATTCTGCTCGAGTCGAGGGCGCTCGGTCTCGGCCCGAGGTTCGCCCCGCTGGTGCCCGCAACCCTGCTTTTCGGCCCGCCCGCACTCCTTCTTGGGTACATATCTCCGTACGCCGCGCAGCTCTCCGACACCGACGTGAAAGGAGAGGCGTCCGGGCGGGTGTACGCGCTCGGCACCGCGGGAAGCATAGTTGGCACCTTCGCCGCGACCTTCGTGCTTGTACCTCTCCTAGCGGTGAATCAGGTGCTTGGCCTCCTCGCCGCTGTCTCGCTTCTGAGCGCCGTAGTCTCATCCCTAGGCACAGAACACCTGGGGAGGACGACAGCGACATCGGCGGTGTCGTTGGCTGCGGTTGTTGTCCTGGTGTTTGTGCAGTCCTCGTCTGCGGGAGCCGTCCACGCCACGCAGACACCGTATCAGGAGATGGAGATAAGGGACTCGGACGGCGTCCGGACGCTGTACCTCGACGACCAGGCTCAGTCCGCCGCATACACCAACGGCTCGACCGTGTACCCGTACAGGTATCCACGCTACTTCCACCTTCCGTTCCTCTACGCGGACGACCCGGGTCAGATCGATGACGTGCTGTTCGTGGGCGCGGGCGGGTTCTCCGGTCCAAGGAGGTTCGATGACCTCTACAACCTGTCGATCGATGTGGTGGAGATAGACCCGGAGGTGGTGTCCGCAGGGAAGAGGTATTTCAACGCCTCGGAGCTCCCGAACCGGTCGATACACGTCGCGGACGGCCGCCGATTCCTCCGCAACACGAACCAGACCTACGACCTCGTTGTCCTGGACGCCTACCGCAAGGCCTCGGTTCCGTTCCACCTCACAACGCAGGAGTTCCTCCGGCTTGTCCACAGCAGAACCTCCGAGGACGGCGCCGTCGTCGCCAACCTGATATCGGGCACCGACGGACCGACATCGCGGTTCTACAGGTCCGAGTACAGAACGATGTCGCAGGTGTTCACGCAGGTTCACTCCTACCGCACATCGGAGGCTGACTACGCCCAGAACATCGAGCTCGTCGCCACGAAGCAGGACTCCGAGGTTACAGAGCGCCAGCTACTTGACCGGAACACCGACCGGGATATTGGCCTGAACCTTTCCTCGGAGGTGCGCACCCGCCTTCCGGAGCCGGATACCTCTGACGTCCCCGTCCTCACCGATGACCGGGCCCCGGTATCTCGCCTGACTGAGCCCATGCTCGGCACCCGCTACACGATAGAGGGCAGGGAACCGCGCCGATAAACACGGCTCGGTGTGAGCTGTCCAGCGAAAGGGCACTGGCTTTTACAGTTTGACTCACGAGAGATACACTGTCGGGGTCGCATAGCCTGGCCCATTGCGGTGGCTTGCTAAGCCATTCGGCGTGCAACGCGCCGACGCGGGTTCAAATCCCGCCCCTGACGTAAGAAGCTGTGCATATTGAGCGCAGAGACCTCCTACTGAAAAGGTAACTAGTTCTAGGTATGTATGGCGGCAAACTCCACACGTCCATACTGATTTAATGGAGAGACAGAGACCGGTACGTATGGGTATAGAGCCGTCGGAGTATTACGATGAACTTGGAGAGGGCGAGTGGGAGCGCTCTGAAGAGCAGTTCGTCCATTCTATCGAACATGAGAACACGTATCCATATCTTGAGA
>GL982569.1:493672-497409 GCA_000220355.1 Candidatus Nanosalinarum sp. J07AB56 | reverse complement strand
TGCCCCCGGCGCTCAACCTATCGTTAGATGGTTGGGACGTAGTTGACGACTAGTCCAGTAACTATAGTTCAGATTTTGTTCATATCTTCTGCGAGTAGTTCTGCCGAGTTCTCTTCGAGTATATTGTCCTTTTCCAGTCGGGTTCTTGGAGAATGCTGTCCAGCATCTCTGAGTAGAGTGATTCTATTTTGATTAGCTTGCCGAACCTAAATGTTTCTGCCGGAATTGGGATTTATTCGTCTTCTACTTTCAGCCTGTATTCGACGGCGTAAGAATTGAACTCTCTATTTTTTGTACCCGTCAAGGTTCTGAACATCGTTTTTTGTATCGGTGTATCTAGTCGGTTTCTGGATGATGTTTGTGTTGACCAGTGTTTCTCTGTGTGTAAATATCCGTTTTCTGACGATAACATCTGATGGACTAAACTCTGGCAAATCCATTGCTTCTGGCTTGAAGAATTCATCCTTTACTTCGGAAAGTTCCTGTCTGCTTTCAGCTTTCGACTCAATCTTGTTTTCCAGTTCAGTTGAATTCTTGGTTCTTACAACGAAATACTTTCTGCATTCACCTTTGAGGCATATAGTCTTGGAAGAAGTTTTCTGCCTGTGGGAGCAGTTCTTTTTGCTCTATCTGGTTTAAACTCATCCATTCGTGGTCGCTGATTTCTCTCTCTTCTACCTGTATGTCGCCGCTGTATCCTTCTGTTAGATACCAGTGAAGGTTATCCGTCTTGTAATCTGCTGTTGTTGTAGTTATCTTGTCTCCGGGGCTGAGTTCTACTTTCAGATTTACCTCTTCTTGAACTTCTCGGATTCCTGCTTCCTCAGGCGTTTCTCCTTCTTCGAGAGAACCGTGGACGGGCGACCAACTTCCTTTAAATTTGCCTGAAGCGTCTTGGATCATCAGGTATTCGTCGCCATCTCGAATCACAACAACTACGCCATCCATAAACAGGTTTTCTCAGCAAACGCTATAATTTCTGGCGGAATAGAATCACGGTATGAAGCACACCTTTCCGAGACTCTGTGGTTCTGTCGCAGGAGGTGCAAGTGGATTAGGCGTCAAGATGCACAACGCAGGATACGAAGCTAAGGAACTCGATTACACCTACATAGCGATAGGTGCGGAAGATATTCGAGAAGTACTTGGAAGCGTCCAGAATTTGGAATTCAAGGGTCTCAGTGTTTCTATGCCATTTAACCAAGAGATTGTGTCGCTTCTTGACAACACCAACGATGACGTGGAAACAATTGGGGCGTGTAACACGGTAGTCATCGAAGATGGAGAAACAACGGGTTACAACACTGATTGGAGAGGCGCAATTAACGCACTCAAGGAAACATCAGAGCTTGATGTTGAGAAGGCAGAAATCATCGGTTCAGGAGGCGTAGCAAGAGCAATCGCCTACGGACTTAAAAAGGAGCAAATAGAGGTTCATATCTCTGCAAGGTCAGAAGAACAGAGAAAAGAACTTGTTCAAGACTTGAATCTCGCTGGAGAAATTAACTTAGAAGGTCAAGGTGAAGCTGGAGCGGAACTTGTCGTGAATGCAACACCTGTAGCTCAACAACCTGGTTCTCCTGTAGAACTGGAAAAACACGAGAATGGCGAATGGCTTCTCGACGTAGTGTTTACAGAACTCCAGACCGATATAATTCAGGAAGCAGAAGGAAAGGGCTGGAACACTACCAAAGGATGGAGAATGCTGCTGCACCAGGCTCTAAAACAGTTTGAACTCTACACAGGAGAAGAACCGCCAACTGAGGAGATGGGAAGAGTTCTCAGAGAAGGACTCGAAGAATAAGGCTGAGATGTAAGAAACTGTAACGCGCCTGTTGGTTTAAATTCTGGTTTTTGTGGCGCCCCTGACGTAAGAAGCTACGCGCGCCAAGTGTGGCGCGCAATCTTCCATTAAATTTCAAACGAGGAGCTACATTCGAAGCTTACACCTCCGGTCCAAGACGCACCGCAACGATAGAAATTAGAGAAGAAACAGCCATGTCGAAAGCACGACCAGAAAACCTGTGGAAGCGCGGACAGCATTCCGACAAAAGCCCTAAACATCACAAGATAAGCTTTGAGTACAAACCCAATGCTCTCCTCAAAAAACTCAACGAAACACTGGAAATTCAGATGATGTCAAGAGAGCAAGTCGAAGAGAACAAACTAGACGTCACGAGGAACACAGAATGAAATCCGAGATCCAAGTCGTGTTCATAGATGGTGGAATGACCTTCCGTGACAGGAAAGATTATCTTGATTTCCTCGAGAACAGAGAAATAACCGTTGAAGATGAAGAGACTTGGAACGAGGGTAGCTATCTCGAAGATTCCTTAGAAACCGAAGTGGTCAAAGTAGAAATGCCGTGTCGAGATAACGCCCGATATGACGAATGGGAGATAACCTTCGAAAAGTATATTCCGCTGCTCTCAGACCAGGTAATTCTAGTCGGCCTGTCGCTTGGCGGCACATTCCTTGCGAAATACCTCTCCGAGAACAGTTTTCCGAAAGAGTTAGTTTCCGCGTACCTGATAGGGACTCCTTACGATGATGACCTTATAGGAGAGGAATTAGCAGGAGGGTTCAACGTTGACCCAGACCTTTCGGGCCTGGAACAAAACTGCGGGAATCTTACATTGATGTTCTCCGAAGACGATGACGTTGTCCCCGTGAGACACGCCGACAAATACAGACAAAAGCTCTCAGACGCAGAAATAATCACTTACGAAAGCAAAGAAGGGCACTTCCAAGTAGCCAAATTCCCTGAACTCGTAGAAAAAATATACAAAGAGGTCGAGAAACAATGATTGCCGACTTTGGTCCAGTGACTCACAACTTCCATTTTCTATTGGAGGCAGAAGCAAACCTCCGCATATTCCAGACCGGAGATCAATGCAACTGCAGATATAAGTCGGAAGACTCAGGGGTTTGCGGAAGCTTAACTGAAGAGCAACAAAAATACGGGGGGATGCTGTGAAATTCGACATAATCTCTTTGACTGTAGAAGATATGGAGAGAGCAGTAAATTTCTACAAGAAGGTGTTCAAAGTCGAACCTGAGAAGGAGAACAATAGATTCTCATACTTTCAGCTCGAAAACGCCAGACTTGGTCTCTACAATCCAGATGCAGACGGCGTAGATGTTCCGTTCGGAGAAAACTGTGTTCCTGCCTTTAAAACAAACGACATAGACACGGAACACGAAAGACTAGATGGAATGGCCCCGGAAATAGAAGAAATAACAGACAACGGCAGCTACAGAATATTCCATTTCAAAGACCCAGAAGGAAACATGGTAGAAGTCTACGAGGGAGAAAAATGAGAACAGACCAAAAATGGATGGAAGAAGCACTGGTAGAAGCTGAGAAGGCGATGGAGAACGGCGAACTACCAATCGGGGCAGTAGTAGTTTCAGAAGGCGAAGAAATCAGTAGGGCACATTCTAGAACCAGTAGAGAGAAGATAACCAGCGAACACGCAGAAATGGTTGGCACCAGAAAAGCAGGCAATCTATGGGTCAGAGAAAACATTACACTCTACACCACTTTACAGCCCTGCATAATGTGTCTCGCAGCTGCTATCAGATGTGGCGTCGACAGAGTAGTCTACGCTATGGATGCAGAAAACGAAGTATCCACAGAAACGCTGCCTGACCTGGAAAAGCACGGGCCCGAAATACCAGAAGTCACGGCAGGAATAAAAGAACAGGAATCCGTTACCCTTTTCGAACGGTTTATG
>GL982569.1:489592-493652 GCA_000220355.1 Candidatus Nanosalinarum sp. J07AB56 | reverse complement strand
AAAATACTACAATCTCCGAGGATTCAACCCTCCCCGAAGCAACGCTTGGAGCAGCGAATCAAGGAAATGAGCACTGAAGAAACTCCAGCAATATTCTTCACCGAAACAAACTGCGAAAAACAATTCGAAGTATGGATTAGATAGATAACAAAGTGAAATTGTTTATTTTACACGGCACTGGTGGAGGGCCTGATGGAAACTGGTTTCCCTGGCTAAAACAAAAATTGGAAGAACAAGGGCACGAGGTAATCGTCCCCGAATTTCCAGGGATGGAGGAACAGAGCTTGGAAACCTGGATGAATACTTTCGACCAGTATCGAAATGAACTTACCGAAGACACAATTCTCGTAGCTCACAGTGTAGCACCAGCATTCGTCCTAAATCTACTGAGGCAGGGAGTGAGTGCCGAGGCTTGCTTCTTCGTGTCAGGCTTTACAGGTTTGCTCGGCAACAAGTTCGACGAACCAAACAAGACAATAACTGATAGGGATTTCGACTTTGAGGAAATCAAACATAACTGTAGCTACTTCAAAATGTATCACGGCTCTGACGACCCTTATGTGCCACTGGAGAAAGCAGAAACTCTTGCAGACAACCTTGACGCAGAGCTTGAAGTCATCGAAGGTGGCGGACACCTGCACGAGCCATCAGGCTACAAAGAATTTCCAAAACTCCTCGAAGATATTGAAACGTTCTCTGAAGACTACCACTGGATGGAAGAAGCACTGGTAGAAGCTGAGAAGGCAATGGAGAACGGCGAACTACCAATCGGGGCAGTAGTAGTTTCAGAAGGCGAAGAAATCAGTAGGGCGCATTCTAGAACCAGTAGAGAGAAGATAACCAGCGAACACGCAGAAATGGTTGGCATCAGAAAAGCAGGCAATCTATGGGTCAGAGAAAACATTACACTCTACACCACTTTACAGCCCTGTATAATGTGTCTCGCAGCTGCTGTCAGGTGCGGCGTCGACAGAGTAGTCTACGCTATGGATGCAGAAAACGAAGTATCCACAGAAACGCTGCCTGACTTGGAAAAGCACGGGGCAGAAATACCAGAAGTCACGGCAGGAATAAAAGAACAGGAATCCGTTACCTTTTTCGAACGGTTTATGGAAGAAAAAAAGACCACTTTGCCAGAGATTATGTCGGAGAGCTTCTAGAACCATATCAGTACGAAACCGGGTGAGTATTCTTGGAACGAGTTCAACAAATAGAGGAGTGGGAGAGTAATCCAGCACAGATGTTGGGTGGTAAAGGAGGTTCTCTGGTGGAACTGCAGCAGAACGGATTCAAAACTCCAAACGGGGTAATACTAAGCAGCGAAGTCTTCAAACAGTATCTCAAAACCAACGAAATTCTGTCGCCGGTAAAACAGCTTTCAGGGGAACTCAACAGAGGTAACTTCCGAGAGAAAGGAGAGCAAATCAGAGAACTCATACTTCAGGGAGAAATTGAAAATCAAGAGGAGATACTGTCAGGACTTGAACCGCTAGAATCTCCGTATGCTGTAAGATCTTCCTCGGTTAGTGAGGACTCCGAGACCTCATCATTCGCGGGAATGCATTACACAGGTTTGGAGGTAACTGATTCACGTGTATTAGATGAGATCAAGAAGTGTTGGGCATCAGTCTTCAGCGACAGAGCCATTGTCTACAGACTCACGAAAAAACTTAGTCGGTATGAAGTCATGGCAGTAGTTATCCAAGACATGGTTGATGCAGACGTTTCAGGGGTTCTGTTTACCGAAAATCCTGAAAGCGGCGGCGAAATCTATGTCGAGTCTGTAGAGGGTTTGGGCGAAAAACTGGTAGGAGGAGAAGTAACTCCTTCGAAAGCCAAAGTTGAGAGACAAAGTCTTGAAACGCTGGAACAAGAAACGTGTTTGAGCAGTACAGAATTGAAGAGACTTGCTGGCCGTTCACTTGATATCGAAGAACAATTCGATTCGCCGCAGGATATAGAGTGGTGTATCAAGGACGGAGAAATCTTCTTTCTGCAATCAAGACCAATCACGGGTGATATGAATGAGAATTGAAGAAATTGAGCGAAATACTGACTGGGAGCTCTATGTCAGCCGCGAAAATGTCCTTCTCTGGCGTTACATGGCAGCTATCGGATACAGATCCGGGAACCTGCAAGACAAACTCGATGTAAAAGTAGAACTCAGCAACAAGATGACTGACAAACATAACTTTTTCGATCCAAGCACCGTAGGTCGTCTCTCGAAACAGATCGAGAGTGAAGTGGAGGATGACATAGACTACTTTCTGAGTATAGCCAATGAATGCTATGACTCTTCCGAAGAGTTCCTAGAACTGTGCAAACAGATAGAGGACAAAAATCTATCAGAATGCACCGATGAAGAACTAAAATCAATCTTTGAAGAGTACGTCGACAAAAACGCTTCGCTTCTCCCATACAGAGCTGCCGGTTTTGTTTTAGACAGGATACTGGAGCAAAAGCTCGAGAACAGATTCGAAGAGCACGAGATAGATTTTTATAAGGACACGATAACTCCTGAGAAGGAGCTCCCGTTCCTAGAGGAGAGAAAGAGTCTCTTAGAGATAGGTGAAGAAGTGGAAGAAAATGAGGAACTAGCCGAAGTCCTCCAGAACAGCGAATGTGAACAAGTCTGGCAGGAACTACCGGATAAACTCCGTAAAATGATTCAGAACCATCTGAACCATTTCGAATGGATCACGACTGACAGATATACTGGGGAGCCACTCACCAGACAAGATGTAATTGAGAACCTGTCGAAAATAATCGGCAGAAGTAGCGAAAGCCTGGAGAAAATCCAAAGCAACAGGGAGGAGAAACTGGAGCAGCTTGAGAAAACTAAGGAGGCTGGCGACGAAGAGTTCGAGAAGCTTCTGGACATAGCCCGAGAGTACGCGTACTTCAGGACCTACAGAATGGATGTGATCTACGAAGGCGACTACAGAGTCAGGAATATGTTCGAAGAGATCGCCAGGAGAGCGGGTTTGGATTACAGAGACTTGATTCATCTAACCGTCCCCGAAATCAAGGAGGCTCTCAGAGGGAAGGAAATCACCGAGGATTTAGTTGACAGCAGAAGGGAAGAATATATCGTATATCTGGTAGGAGATGAAATCTCTGTAATAGAAGGCGAAGAAGCGAAGGAACACATTTCCGAACTTGAAACCGAAGGTTCTGAGGACGCGAAAAGACAGGCAAGCATTGAAGGAACTGTTGCTCAACGAGGACAAGTCGAGTCGGAAGTTCGTCTTGTATTCGAAGATGAAGACGTAGAGAAGGTGAGAGAAGGTGATATACTGGTCAGTCCGATGACCACACCCGACATGATGGTCGGTATAATGGATGCTGAGGGAATCGTTACTGACGAGGGTGGAGTAGCATCCCACGCAGCCATAGTGAGTAGGGAACTTGGGATACCTTGTGTGATTGGAACAGAAGTAGCTACATCCGTCTTACAAGATGGAGATAAAGTGAGAATAGATGGAGAAACAGGCATTGTAGAAATTCTGGATACCTAATCAGCTCATTCCTAGGTCGAGACTAAATGTCAACCCCTGACAGTGAGACGACAACTCTGCCGCTTGGCAACCATCACCAGCCTGTCCCAGAAACCAACGAGTGCTAATCCCCATCTGTTCTAACAAACCATAGTACGTTGGATTGTTGTAACCTTTGGTCTATTATGACGCTCTCTACTGTACATCGAACACAGAAGCGCACTGCTGAATCAGCTAGTTTTAGACGTCCGCGATGACGAACCTAAGGACACCCTACCGATTTAACACAGCGACAGAATCCGGTACGTATGGGCATAGAGCCGTCGGAGTATTACGATGAACTTGGAGAGGGTGAGTGGGAGCGCTCTGAGGAGCAGTTCGTCCATTCTGTCGAACATGAGAACACGTATCCATATCTTGAGAAGCATCTGCCTGAAGGCGGACATGTCTTGGATGCTGGAGGTGCCGCAGGCAGATACACAGTCTGGCTTGCAGAAAACGGTTACGAGGTCACTCTGGTAGACATCAGTGAGGAGCAATTAAGCATAGCGGAGGAGAAGCTT
>GL982569.1:488267-489572 GCA_000220355.1 Candidatus Nanosalinarum sp. J07AB56 | reverse complement strand
TCAGGCAAGTCGTACACCATGCTGTTTACGGCCAAGAATCTTATTCACGGCAGCGAGCTGGACAACCCTCAGGTCGTGGTTCTTGTTGACCGTGAGAAGCTGGAGAGCCAGATGTCCAACACATTGGACCGTATTGGTTTGGCACTACGAGGTCGCTGAGTCGGGTGAACACCTGCAGGAGATGCTGGAGTCAGGTCGGTCGTCCCTGATACTGACCACCATACAGAAGTTCCAGATGGTGAGGAACGGGTCGCAGGGCAACCCCGAGACTGTTGTGCTGACAGACGAGGCCCACAGGTTCATGGAGAAGGACCTGGGCAGCAAGTTAGAGGCGGTGCTGCCGGATACCTACCACTTCGGGTTCACTGGTACACCCGTCAAGGACTCGGACAGGAATACCTTCGAGCATTACACGACCGAGGACGAAAGGTATCTGCACAGGTACAGCATCAAGGAAGGGATACAGGACAACCTCATACTCCCGGTGGTCTTCACTCCACGCAACCAGATGGAGTGGGACATAGATGAGGAGGCTATCGACGTCGAGTTCGAGAGAAACTTCTCGGAGCTTGACACGGAGCAGAAACACGAGGCAATAGAGGAGAATGTCACGAAGCGCGATATAGCTGAGCTGGAGCCGAGGGTCGACGCCATAACCAAGAACATACACACGCACTTCCAGGGCGTCAGGAAAAACGGGTTCAAGGGCTTGGTTGTGGTGCCAAGCCAGAAGGCAGCGGCGCTTTACGGCGAGAGACTGCAGAACATGCTCGGAGAGAACAAGGTCGAGGTGTTCGTCTCGGGTGGAGAGCCAACAGGCGAGGTGGTGCAGCAGTTCGAGACATCGAAGGAGGAGAGAGACAGCATAGTTGAGGACTACAAGGAGAAGGATGAGAACCCGGAGCTGATTGTGGTATGCGACATGCTTCTGACAGGGTTCGACGCACCGATACTGAAGACCATGTATCTTGACAGGAACCTGAAGAATCACTCCCTTCTCCAGGCAATCGCCCGGACCAACCGCATAAGACAGGGAAAGAACAACGGCGAGATAGTCGACTACCAGGGCGTCTTCCAAAACGTCGACGACGCCCTTGACTACAGCGAGGATGTCAAGGAAAGCGCAGCAATCAACAAGGACAAGCTCTTCGAAGGAGATACCGATGTCCAAGGCTTCGAACCGCTGCTGAACGAGCTACTGGGAATCTTCGACGGGATTGAGAAGAGGAATAGCTCCGAGGTCCTGAACGAGGCTGTCTCGCGGCTGGAGAAGAACCCGCAGGACAGGAAATCGTTCAAGGAAGG
>GL982569.1:486638-488247 GCA_000220355.1 Candidatus Nanosalinarum sp. J07AB56 | reverse complement strand
AACACCTATTTTTTCAAGCCGGACCAGCTGGAGAGCTTGCTGGAGAGAAACGGCTTGAGAGTCGAAAAAATGGTTGGCTTGGAGAACGTGGTTTCTGTGATGGAGGCAGGCGAACCTGACGAGGATCCAGATTTCGATATCAGCAGTCATTTCAAGGAGAGATTGAGGAAGACCGCAAGTATGCTGAGGGATGACGAGGCGGCCCCGGCTCTATCGAATCACATCTTGGCGATAGGATGGAAAGAGTAACCTGAGTCGAGCAGCTCGAATCCGCCACTGAATGGACGCGTCCGGTGCAAGAATATTCAACGACCCTTTACACATATTCCAGCATGGAGCTTCCTGATTTCGATTCGGATGGTCCGTCTGTCCACCGCGTGAGGGGTGAGATGGCGACGGTGCTGGAGTGGATGAGAGGTGAGGAAGAGGCGGAGGCTTTTGAGCCCTTCCTGTTTGCGTACCACGCCGTGACCTCGCGGGTGTCGGACATACTGGTTCGCAGACCCGGGTTCTTTGGTGCTCCTGAGGAGATGCAGAGGCTGGACGAGGAGTTCGCGGTCATGTATTTCGATGCCTTGGAGCAGTACTTGGATACTGGTGAGGCCCCGAGGCCGTGGAGAACATATTTCGACTACTGTTCTTCCGGAGGGAGACCCGTGGTTCAGATGGTTCTGGGTATGAACGCCCATATCAACGGCGACCTGCCTGTGGTGCTCGCGGGCACTGGCTACAGCAACAGGGAGGACTTCGACAGGATTAACGGGGTTCTGGAGTCGGAGGTCGGGAACGTCTCGGGTCACCTGGCCCGGAGGCATGACATCGCCGGTGTCCTGGGTCTTCTGGATCGCGGTCTGGCGCGCAGGGAGTTCAGGCAGCTCATCGTGGACTGGCGGAGGGATGCCTGGGAGAACAGCAGGAGAATCCTCTCCGGTGACACGTCGCGCGAGGAGGTCTTCGCCGAGACGGAGGCGCTTGCGGAGGAGATAGTCTCGCTGGACGAGGAGTTCGACTACCTCAACCTGTTCTCCACACTCAGGAAGGCGAACCGGCTGTCGCTGTAATACCTTCAGGAGAACACTCTCAGGGCCTTCTCGGTTCCGATGTACATCAGTATCAGCGGTCCCACGACAACCACCTGCGAGACGATGTCCGGGGGCGTCAGGACAGCGGACACGAGCAGCAGAGCAACGATGACGTAGTTCCTGTACTCCGCGAGGTCGTCGGCGTCTATGATTCCAGCCATCCCGAGGGCGAATATGCCGACCGGGAGCTCGAACAGTATGCCTGTTATGAGCGAGAGCCTCAGCACCGTGTCGAGCGAGGCCTGGAGACCCCATACTGCCTCGAAGCCGGAGGACGCGGTAACGGACTTGAAGAACGCGAGGGCGTACTGCGCCACGACCTCGTAGCCGAACCCGACCCCGACGTAGAACATCAGCACCGCGGGCAGCAGCATCAACCGCAGAGCCTTCCACTCCCTCTCCTTGAGTCCGGGCCTGGCGTAACGGTAGAACTGGTAGGCCGCGAACGGGAAGGTCGCGATGAAACCCACCACCAGAGCCACCTTCAACTGCACGTAGAACACCTCCTGCACCTTCAGCGAGAACAG
>GL982569.1:485502-486618 GCA_000220355.1 Candidatus Nanosalinarum sp. J07AB56 | reverse complement strand
GCATCTCCATCTCCGCGTGCTCCATCTTGTCGGCTATCTCGGCGTTCTGCGCAATCACCGAATACGTTATTCTCTCGGGGTCGTTCTTGTCAGTTGGAAAGGTCTTGTGGCTGAATCCGCCGTAGGGCTCGCTGTACCTTATCTCTCGATAAACCAAGTCTTCCTCGCTTAGACGCCGCAGCCACTTTTCTCGGTTGTAGTTGTTGATGTGTATTATGGCTGCTTTCCTGTCAGTTGAACCTGAGCTGACCGAACGCCATTCCGCCTCGCTTTTTGCTTGCCGGGCTTTCTCCAGTAACTCCTCCCATTGATCCCTGCTCTCTGCGGTCTTCCAGTTCCTTTTATCGAACGGATCCAGCTTTATCTCATTGCTCTCCAGATACTTTTTCTGCTCGCTGGTCAGGTCGTTGCCGTGTATGTCCGTTTCCGCGTACTTTGGCTCTACACTCACACGCTCTCCCATCCACTTCCGCAGCCGCACTCCTCGGTGTCGCCGCACTGGCACTCCTTGTTCTCTCCGCACGCGCAGGTCTCCTGCTCCTCAACGGTTTTCTGTCCCTGCGTTTTCACGTCCTCTCGCTCTTGCCCGCTCACTGGTTCTCCCTCTTCAGGTTCTGTGCCTAGCTTGTCCGGGTTGGCGCTATCGGCGTGCATCGCCCTCTTGTCGTCGTCTATCTCAAGAACCTCTTCGGAGAACCGTGATTTCATCTTCTTTTTTTTGGCCTCCCAGGAACCTTCCTCGCTACCGATTACCCTGTCAGGTACCCTGTCTACGACGTTTCCAGCATCTGTGTCATAGCCGCCGTAGCCGAGCTTCGCCCTCTCTCACCGGGTTTTATGCCTGAAAATGGCTTGATATCAAGTTTCTTCTGAGATGAGAACTCAGATAGTTCCGCGTCCCACGGCAGATCTGTTATAAGATCGATGTTTGGCAGTAGTGCTCTGAGGTCATGTTCTATCTTCTCATAGAGTGCATATTTTGCTTCGCACCACACTGTTCTGCTCCTGTAGTCATCTGTTACTCCTGCGGACGGACATCCTCCCTGACACACGTTCCAGAACTTGCAACCCTTACAGCCCCCCATGTCAGGCTCGTCTTCAGCTTTGCCTGGACCT
>GL982569.1:483985-485482 GCA_000220355.1 Candidatus Nanosalinarum sp. J07AB56 | reverse complement strand
AGGTTATCGACATAGTCCTGCATGGGATTCCAGCTCCGGTAGGACTTCTCCTTCATCCACTCCCAGGTCCTCAAATACCTCTGCTTTAGAGTCTCCGGATCGAGGGAGACATCGTTCTGTATGTCCTCATAGGGTATGGCAGGATTGAAGTGTCCGCTCCCACCCGTTTTCGCACAAGTAGTCCATCCACTCTAAAAGTGTCTCAAATTTCTCTTCAGTTCCGGCATTTTGTTCGCTGAGAACCACGATCACGCCCCCGCTGATACCTTCATCAATCATCCGATCTATTGCCTCGTGGGTCTGTTGTGTCATCTTGTCCGTGACCTTTGCTCTCTTTTTCTCCACCTCCCCCGATGCCTTCCTCAATTGGTTCAATTCAGCGGGTCCGTCACACGAAACCCCAACTCCCACGTTGTGTTCTTTGAAGATCTCTATTATCTCGTCGTCTACTAGTGTAGCGTTGGTTTGGATGTGAGGAGTACCATCATAGTTATCATTGATCCAGCCGAAGACCCTTCTTATATCGTCTCTGTCCATCAGCAGGGGCTCTCCGCCGTGGAGTCCTGGGGTTTCGTGAGGATGTTTCTTCTTGAAGAACTTCAACTGCTGCATTATCTTGTCTATATCGTACTGACGCTTCGCCCAGTTTTCGCTTCTCTCCCTGTCTGGATTTTCATAGCAGTACGTACATCCTAGGTTGCAGCCTGTTGTGGCGCTTACGTGGACTGTCACTGTGGTTAAATCCTCTGTATTTGGACATCAATGCACGCTCGTTCATAAAGGCAGTCGTAGTTCGGCGCCACCCTATCTAGAAAATCTCTGACTTTTTCATCTCTAGCCACAGCACATGTGACGGATTGCCTCTTGAGGGCTTGTCGCCTACATACACAACGTCCGAAGATGCACTTAGGTCGGTTTGACATCTATGTTTTGAATGCCCCGATACCCACGTCGTCCCCTCGCGCTAACCGCTTCTCACACCATCCGATACGAACTGGCTTCAGCTCTATCCAGTTAAGGCGCCCCTGATGAGCTCATCATATTTCTGGGGAGTAGCAAGACCGCTCGTATACCAGTACGACCCGGGCTCTTTGTCATCGATTATCATGCCGGGGGTCCTGTTGATCCCGAGGCGAGATCCTATGTTCTTCTGTAGTCGTACATCTTGTCTCGCCGAGCGAGAATTTCTGCACTCCTGAATTCTTATCTGTTCATATACACCGAGACTGTTCAAGTTCTCCGCTGCTTGATCGTCACCCAGTAGAACTCTCCTGGACCGGTCAAATGATTCAGGAGAGTGGCGATGCACGCACTCAAGAAGTACCTCGTCCTCTATGCTATCGCCTGGGTAGAACTTCCATATCAGTCTCGCGGTGCCGCTCTCCACGTACTTCTTCCTTATCGAATCCAGGTATGAGCTGTTCGTCGCAAACCTTCTGCAGGTCTCGCAGCTATAGTCTTGGTACAACACTATATCCAGCTCGGCGCTACTGGAGC
>GL982569.1:482465-483965 GCA_000220355.1 Candidatus Nanosalinarum sp. J07AB56 | reverse complement strand
CGATCTGGCCGCCCAAGACCACCCCCCTGGCTTCCTCAGGAACTCCGAGATCGAGCTAGATTTGTCAGACCCAAATCAAGATTCAGGTCTCAAAGCCTTGATTGACCGACAAATAAACCGCAACCTGTTGAGACCAGGAGGACAAGTCTCCATTCCTGGAAGCGACCTCTCGACCTCAGAAAGAAACCTTTCAGCCTCATCGCTGTCAGGTAATCTGAGGATATACAACGGGTCGCCAGAGTTCATAATTGAGGAGGGGCCGGTAAATTTCTCCCTCAAAAACCTTTCCAAGGTGTACGTACTCAACGGCAGTAAAGAACTCACAATAGAAAACTCCGGATTCCAACGAGAGTTTTCAACCAATGCCCTAGCAGTCACCGAACCCCAGTCATCGACACAAAGTGGGGGGCTGGCGCTCGCCGGCGACCTAACGGCGACCGCCGAGAATGTCACCTCCGGAGTCAACCTCAATGTCTCATTTGACGACCGTCTAAGGGTAAGAACTGTAAGTGGATTTTCAGAGGGGCGCCAGCGTTCCTTGGCCGAACGAGGCCACGTAAACTTCGGTCCCGTAACAACACTCAATACTGGATGGGTGCCTAGCCGTGCAAATCTGTCTGGCTTAACAAATTCCGAGTTCAGAGCACGGCTTGGCATACCACAAAACCTCGCATATAACATCTCACTTGGGGGCGCGAAATCAGTCGGCTCCCCGTCTTGGAGTCCCACTACTACCGTAGGCACCGACGTGGATGACGGCGACCTGATCTTGAACTCAACTCAAGAGAACTCAAGATACATTGAGCAACATACTCCAGATATCGGCCCAACCAACAGAGATGGCTCGGTCAGACAGATTACAGTCTCCGTCAAAGACCTTCCTGACGGAATAGACCTGGACCTCCAGCTGGACACACCTTCCAATTTCTATGGGGACTTTGACCTGTCTGAGGGAGAACAGAGCTTTGGGTTTAGAACTGACTTAGTGGACTCATTTAAAGTACGTTTTGTCTCAAGTAGGGAGGGAAACCCCGATGGTAACTGGACCATAGATTCCTACGAGGTTGTCACTAGGAATACTATCGACAGGGGTTCCATTCTTCCGCCTAAGGGAAAGGTCGACGCGCGCACACAACCGTTGCTGTTCCTCAAGCCGAACGGCACCCTAACCACCTCTGTGGCGGAGGTGAGGACATGGCGCTGAAAGGATTTATACAAACGCTGGAGTCGGCCCTTGCTTCATCCGCCTTACTGTCTTTGACTCTGGTCACGGCACCACAGCTGGCAACGGAGACTCAGCTTGATTCGCGTGAAACCCTCCAGCAGGCTGTAGAGGTCGCAGAGCTGAGCGACACTCTACCGCGGAAACCGGCGCAGGTCGACTCCGAACTAGCTCCATTTGTACCCCCAGGACTGCAGACCAGAACCTCAGTCTCCTACTACCGGTCGAAACACCGTAGAATAGAGCTTTCTGGCGGGGGAGAGAACGTTACGGTTCCT
>GL982569.1:477167-482445 GCA_000220355.1 Candidatus Nanosalinarum sp. J07AB56 | reverse complement strand
GCGGTGTAGTTTCCCTGCACGCTTAGGAAGTCGTTGTCGCTGCTGTTCACGTCTAATCTCTCCACGTTTTCGATGACGTTCCGGTTGAGTTCCAAGTCGCCGCTGGGTATGGTCAGGTTTCCGCCCTCCTCTGCTCTGAGTATGTCTTGCTGATTGGTGCTGTCGCGGAGCGTGATGTTTTGACCCCCGCTCTTGATGACGTTTGGCTGACTTATGTTGTTGCCATTAAGGTTGACTCCTGCTGATAGATACTCGAACTCTCCTTCGGCGGGGTTGAGACGGTAGACAAAGGTGTTCGATGGGTCGCGAATGCGGTAGTCGTTGAGAACGAGACCTGTCGAATCCGTTCCCGTGGACATCTGGAGCCGGGAGACGTTCGTAATGGGTTGTTGGGAGGCATTGAATGGTATGTCTATGGGGGTAATGTGGCTAAGCGGATGAGTGGGATGCACATCGCCTCCACGATGTTCGGCGGAGGAGGTCGGGGCCACAAACAACATCGCCGCCAGTGCGACTACACACGTTGCGACCGTGTCAACTCTCACAACACCGACCTGTAGTAGCTCGCTTTAATAGTTTGACACGACGTGCGCCTGCCCCGGCACTGCCGTGACTTAGGACTGAGTCGACATGTTGTGTCCACAGGAGGCGAACTCAGAGATCTCCGTGACTGACCTAACGCCACTGAGAACCGAGTCGTTATAGAGAAAAGCAGGAGTCTTCTGCACACCCTGTTGAACAGCAGTTTGTAGCACAGAGGTATTGCTTACGTCTCCGTAGATGCCTTCTAGGTGTCTCTCTCCTAGGTACTGGATCTGCAGGTTGGTGGATCTACGTGACAGGTTTCCATAGAGCACGACACCTTTCCTCCGCAAGCAGTCTCCTAACTCGGCTTTCTGACGCGCCACCCTTCTCACTCTGTCCGTGTCCATCGCGCGGTCCTCCGGAAGAAACATCTCTCCTGTTGGGGAGACGTAATAGGTTCTTACACGGTCGTTGTCGGTTTTGATGTCGGCCATGTACATGCCTTCGCTGCTCTCAACGTTGAGCAGTTCGAGGTCTTGACCTGTCTGGACTTCAAGAGTCTCCAGAACTTCGTGTGCCACGTCCGGATTCCCGTCCGGCGAGGCGGTGAACGCTCCTACCCCAGCACCCACAAGACCTGCAGCCAGCAGAGGCACAGCATGAATAGCAAGTGACTTTAGACTGATTCCTTCCACAGGCAGAAGCCGATTAACGAGTAAAATAATATTTAGGGGTGTCTCAATCAAGTCCGTGAGGTCGAAAAGCCCAGTCATAGTTGTGATGGTCGTATGCATGGCGACAGGAGCGTCTGCGGACCTTGAGGTTAGCGTAGCGGAGGACACCTGCCCGGAAGGATTTAGCCCGTTGGTCTCGGTTCCTGATGCCGACGCAACTACTGGAAATCCGGGAGCGCCTGGTGTAGGTCTGTACCGCGACAAGGTGTGTGTAAGTGGCGTTGAGGCTCCCGAGATTCAGGACAGCTGTCCTCGTCAACCCGGGTTCTACCTGTTTAACGAAGGAACCAGCGCCCACTTCTCGAATCAGTCTCGCTTCCCGGTGGAGGTCTGCACGGGTAGACTCAGCGTACAAGTCAGGCCTGATACCGTCGGTGGCGCGTGCGAGTCGAGCGAGACTGCTTTGTTCTCCGTCTCCAACTACACTGATGGACACGTGGCGTCTCCCAACGGCGATTTCTATCCTTTCAAGGCTTGTGGCAGTCTTCTACCGTTCAGTCCAGACTCGGTGGATGTCAGACTGAGCTTCAACCTGTCGCCGGCTGACGAGGTGGAGTCTGACACCGAAGCCATCTCCCGGGGCGAAGACAGAACCAGCTTCGACTACCCCTACATCGCGTCCTCTAATGGCGACCTCGCGGCGGGGATAGTATCCAGCTCGGCAAACACCACCATACGCAGGTTAGAGGACGGTCGCAATAAATTAATCCTTTCGCAGAACGGCCCTGCCTCAGTGTTTGTCCCGTACACACAAGGGGGCTTCAGTTCGATCAGGCGCCGTGAGTCAGATGTCGTTGGCAGAGACTTCTTGGACGAGCAATCACCGGCCTTTGGATTCGCGTTCGACCGTGGTGACCCAAGAGTCAACGTGGATCTGACGGGTGGCTATGACCTGGCTAACAACCTCTCCTTGTCACCGGGCAGGTACGACCTGGTTGTAGAGAAGGTAGAGGATGGACAGGTCGCGGTGAGGACGCGTTGAAGGGTCTGGTAGTAGATATCGACTTCACTATAGCCCTCACCCTGTTTCTCTTCACGGCTGCAGGGGTGCTGGCGGTCGTCCAGTCACAGCGACCTGAGCCAGAACTCGGTAGATCGAGTCTGGTGGCCGACCAGGTGATGGATGAGGCATCGATAACCGTGTTCAACAGGAACCTGCACATGAGATCGCCGTCCTCCGTTTCAAGATACCCAGTAGACCGGAGACTGACGTTCGGACAGAACTCATTCCCAGGTTCTACCTCTTTTGAGTCCCCGGCAGCCGTTACTCCTGATACAGGGAGACTGGTCTCGATTCCCGATCTCAAGAACCAGTCACTTCGCCTGAGATACTACTCAGCCAACCTGAGTGGCCCGAATCACACCAATGATTTGGATGGTGAAGACGGAGCATATATGGAAAACTCCCGCATCAGACTGGGATTCGGTGCTTCAGGTCTCGACTCGCTGACCTACAAGGAGGCCTCGAGGAATCTGCTGAGATCAGATGCCTCTTTGCCTGGGAGCGACTTCTCTGTGGACGAGAAGCAGCTTTCGGCCTCAGTCCTGTCTGGAGACCTGAAGATATACAACGGCTCCCCGGAACTCATACTGGAAGAGGACCCGGTGAGCGTCCCTTTGAAGGACCTCCCGACTCTCTATGTGCGGGAAAACAACAGAACGATATCGCTCAGTCCGGGTTTCTCAGACACGTTCGAGACACGTGCTTTGGCGGTAACGGAGAATGACTCCTCCTCACAGAACGGCGGTCTATTGTTCGCAGGTGATCTCTCCGCCGAGGTAACTGACACATCTTCCGGCGTAGATGTCGAGCTCTCCTTCCCTGACCGTCTCAGGCTCAGAGCGGTAGACGGGCTCGACCAGGCCTACCGCAGGTCCCAAGCAGAGCGGGGCTATTCGGTCTTTGGGCCGGTTGACACCTTTCGTGCATTGTCCGGCAATAGAACCCTTGACCTAAGATCCGAGGACGGAGAGGGCTTTAGAAGGCGCCTGGAGATCGGCGACGCGAACTACAACATCTCGTTCGGCCGGAGGCAGACAGTATCGGAGCCTCCGTGGACAGGAAATTTCAATGATACCGATACAGAGGAGTCAAACCTGACTCTCAGTACAACGGACGGCAGCGGGTCATACAACAAGACCTACAGCCTGAGCTCGCCCAAGAGAGTGGTTGTATCGGGGGTCAATGTTCCGGAGGGCGTCGACCTGGAATTCAATCTCTCTGCTGGCGGAGACAGTTTTACGAGGTCGCTGTCGAATGGAACGCAGGTTCTCAATGTTGGCTCCGGTCCAGCAGACTCCTTCGAGGTAGAGTTCTCATCGCGCAACGACCCGCAACAGGGCAACTGGACCGTTGGCTCCTACGCCGTATTTCATGGGGACTACCTCAACCGAGGCGCCACACTACCCCCGGGCTTCGGAGTGGACACGGAGCGAAGGTTGATACCGTTCGCGGATAGGAACACATCGCTGTACCCAACTACCTTGGAGGTGAGGACCTGGTGAAGGCGTTCGTGGCTACTCTCGAGGCCGTTCTCGCCTCTTCTCTACTTCTTCTGCTGACCCTGACATTGGTGCCCTTGCTCTCGCAAGAGCCCTCTGCCGGCGATAGCAATCTGTTGCAGGACGACCTAGACACACTGCAGAATCTGGGGGAGCTACCGGAGAACTCCTCCGGCGTCGACTCCAGTTTCACAGATCTCGTGCCCGAGGGGCTTGAATACAGGTCTTCCGTGACTTCGTATGAATCCAGCTTGTACAGAATCGACTTGTCCGACGACACACGTACGGAAACCGTACAGCAGGCCTCGCTGGTGGAAGCACAGCTGTTCGTGGAATCTGCTTCCTCTCCTCTCTCAGTGCGTTTCAACGGCTCTGAAATAGCAACGGTTGATTCCTCGGGGTACAGGAAAATACCTCTACCGGGATACGGCGACCTGACGTTCGAAGGCACAGGTGAATTGGATGCTGTTGTGAGGCGATACGCCAGCAACACGACAGCCGGCCAGATTTCCGGCACCACATTATTCGCGTCCGTAATAGACGCCCGGAACGGGACTCGAGAGGTGAGAATCGAGGCGTGGACAGGCTAGGTCAGTTCTTCACCATCGGGGCTGTGGTGATAGGCTCGATCGTCATATCAGTGGTGGTGTCGCTCTCTTCCTCTTTTTCAGAGCCCAGTCAGACCTCTGTATCTCCCTACTTTGACTCTGCGTCACGCTCCGCCCCAGAGGCAGTGGACGATGCAGTGAAAACTAATAGATCCGTTGAAAACATCCGAAAAAGGCTGTATGGACATCACAGGTTTGTTGAAGTCGTATCTCAACGTCGCGGCATCGACTACAGGTCCAAGCACTTCGTTATCTTTCCTGGCCGAAAGGCGCTGTACCTGAACTTCGCTCCTGAGAAATCCACGATTAATGTCTCTGTTTCCGGTACTGAAGTCTCGGAGACTGTTAACGCCTCGCAATCAGCGGAACTCGCTCTCCCACAGGGAAACAGATACGAGGTCGAGATACTGGAGGAGGGTATCTCCGAATCTCTTGACGCCACTCAGATACGTAACGTTGTCTTCACCTACATGTCCTCTGACTCGGAAGTTTTACGGAGAACAACCGTCAAATGATAAAAGCAACCACTCTAGAACCGATAGCGTGAAAGGAGTCTCCGAGGTAGCAACGCTCACTCTCTATGCTGCGATAACCGTGAGCGCTGTAGGAGGCGTAGTTAACGTTGCGGTGCCTGCTCTAGAGGAGCAGAGAGAGGCCGCACAGGTGCGCAATGCACAGGAGTTCATGCGAGACTTGGAATCTGCCGTCGATGAGGTCGCATCCCGAGGAGAGGGCTCCAGACGCACTCTAGGCCTATCATTCAGCCAGGGTTCCATAGAAGCCAACTCAGTGGACGACACCATATCGTACCGGCTAGAAACCGCCGCAGAAGTTATTTCACCTCAGACATCATCCCGAACCGGAGACATCGTGCTGTCGTCAAACGCAGGTGTCAGCGTCAGAAACCAG
>GL982569.1:467426-472480 GCA_000220355.1 Candidatus Nanosalinarum sp. J07AB56 | reverse complement strand
GTGTTTGTGAACGCCTTCCTTACGCGTGCATACTGTTTTCGCTGGTTCGGAGAATGGTTGCCGGGAACTGGTTTCCAGTAGTTGGTTACCAGTTGCAGTGACTCTGTGAACGCTCACCCTAGCGTGGCTTCCGCGAATCTGGTTTGGTTGATTGAGGGTTCGGGTATGTCGGCGGTGTCTTGAAGCATGAGTCGGGAAGATCGTCCGCGTCCGTGGTGTGTTCCCTGGCTACGTGTTCCGGTACCTTGGATGGGTAGTTGGTTACCTGTCGAGGTTTGCCAGGCTGTGCGTTGTCCTCGGCGTTTATTTCTGGTTCGAGCCTGTTCTTGTCGAGTACGAGGTAGGTGAGTGCCTTGGTTCTCTGGGCTTTGGCGACCCATGCTTTCCATACTGAGTTGTAGTTACTGGGGTTGGTCATTACGGTGTACTTTCCGGGTCCGTGGCATTCCAGCATGAAGGAGGCTAGTTCGTCCTCGGTCTGTGGGAACTCTCTGACGTCTGTTTCTAGGACATCGACGTTGATGGAGGGCGGCAGGGACGGGTCGTCGGTGGCCCGCGATATCATCAGCTTCACCGGGGAATCACTCTTGGAGTCCTAGTTCTTTGTCAATCCAGTCGGAGTTCTCCGTGAACGGGTGAGGGTCTTCGTCGCTGGCGACATCGGCTTTGAGGCTCCAGGTCTTTTTCTGCAGCTCCAACAGCTTGGGTTGATGCCTCCGGTCCACCTTGATTTCGCACAGCCTGATGAAAGCCTGCCTCAAACGGTAGAGGACCTCCCTTTCTTCCGTTGCGTCCTTCCTGACATCGAGAAAGGTCTCGTCTTCAACAGTCACACCTGACCACCTCCATAGTAGTTCTTCCTAACGCTTTCGATGTCCGGAGGCGAAAGCCTCTCCAACACCTTCTCACCCTTCGGGGTCAACGTGTAAGGCTTCCTCCCGCTACCACCCGACTCCACCTGCTCTATCAAGGAGTGTCGGAGGCACTCATCTATGTGGTACTTGATAGTGCTTCTTTCACGGCCTAACCGCCTGGACAAGGCGCCGATGTGGGTCACACTACCATCCAAGAGATCCAGTATCTTGGCTCGTGTAGCCCCGGTCATCCGTGCTGCGATCTGTTCGTAAGACAGATCATCGGACTCCACCTCACCCATTCAACACACAAACCCGTGAAGCCAGTCTATTCAGGTGTTTCTCAACTGTCTTTGAGTTGGTTCTTACCCATAGTTTTCTACCCATCAAACAAAGAGAGAATGCGGCTGCATCACGGTTTAAGACCATTAACGAAAAGCCGTTGTTCCCTATTCGATAGTGCGTGTAGTAGCTACACCGCCGCGTATGGAATTTTTGGAGGGATCTAGAGCTTTTCCGACATTATTGATGTGGGGTATCTTAGGGCATCAATCTTTGAGCTGTATTCTAAATGTGTAGGACTTGAGTCAGGTTTTCCACGACAAGTTCCGAAACATATTTAATAGGCTGTTACTAATAGGTAACATATGACAAAGTACGATCTATCGGCAGTCCACGAAGCAGTTGGAAACGCTTACACCCAAGCTCAAAATCTTCAGGACGACGAACTCAGAGAGGGCATGATTGACGGAGTAATTAACGTGGCTCGACAGTCGAGAGCGGCGGAGGAAATGGACAATCAGGGACTCTTTGAAGCAGCTGACGCATTGGAATATGGCGCAGAAGGAATGGCCGACGTCTTTCTCAAAGAGCAGGCAAAGAACCTGCATGCCCATCAATACAGAGAAGCAGCGATGGAGGTGTTAGGCAACGAACAAGTGATGGAGGTGTTAGGCAACGAACAGTCTAGTCCAACAGACATGGCAAGAGACATGGAAACGCTGCAACAACTAGGAGACATGGAAACACTGCTACAACACCTTGAGGACGCTGCAGATGCTCAGAGAGACGCTGTAGGAGCAGAGAAAATCGCGGAAGAAACGGCGACAGCCTATGGAGCGTCGCTTGGATTATTGCTGAGCGAATATGAGCCCCTCCAAAAGAGATTTGACTCCGACATCCGAGAAGGAGACGAGGACAGGAGGATGGCAGTAACCGCTCTCCAAGAAATCGACCCTGGAGAGGGAGAAGTCGATCTAGGAATCGAGTACAACCCGAGTGTCTAAACCTGACACCATTGCATATCTACTTCTTTAATATTTTGGAGTCCAACAGTTTAGTGTCGAATCACCACCTGGTTTAGCTTAACTATTTGCCACAGATTTCATCCAATGGCTTTGCACTCACGTGACATGGTTCCGGTGCCAGGGAAGTTCTACGAAACCTTGAATACAGTCTATCTCCCAGAGATCCCGCAATATGAACTAATCAAAGTGTGGCACAGGAAGATTGTGAAGGGGTTTGCAGGTCAAACGATCCGCTGCGTCTCTACTATTGGGTCCAGAGCAGCAGGCTATATGTGGTGCCATAAAGAACGTACTAGGCGGTCTGCGGACCTTAGAAGATAATAGAGCCGTTCTCGTTGACGGAGACGGCTGAAATGAGCTTGGATTTGTTTTCTTGGCTGTGGAGGTGCTCTGGTAGGGGGAGGGTGTCGTCTCCTCCAAGACCTGTCCGTATTTTCAGCGGATATTCCCGCTCGGCAGGAACAAGTTCACTGGACACGGGTGCACTTCCCCCTTTGACTGCGTTACCCGTCCTGTCCGAAAAGTTTTTCAGCCATTTTTGTGCGTTCTCTCCGTCTATTACGCGCGCTAATGTTTTCTTCACTCTCTTCCGGCTTAGTCCGCCATTTTCTAGTTCCTCGTCGACGAGGAAGTGCTGGTGCGGCCGTGTGCTGGTGTCCTTGTACACCAGCTCCATCTCATCCAGAGCCTTCATAATCCGACGCGCAGGACCGTACTCTATATTCATCCATCGCTTCACATCGCTAATTTCGAACGTATCTAGGTTCTTTCTGTCCTCGATAAGTTCGTTCTCTACCATCTGCCTCATGCCTTCGTGGTCATTAGCGTTGGGTTCGACGCGTTCCGTGATTTCTTCATACACGTCCAGTAGCAGTTGGCTTCTGCCCTCTAGCATGTTTTGAATTGTTTTTCGCTGTATGGCGAGGCCTCTGAACACGTCCTTGTAGGATACTAGGATGTGGCTCGTTGAGTCGTCTTCTATCTTTCTGCGGTTTTTGTGGTGGAGGAGTGCTGGAAGCTCTGCTGTTATTTGGAGGATTTTGTTGAAGTCCCGTCTGATGTTCGGTGATTCTTCGGGTATCAGGTTGTCGAGGTCCTCGACATATGGGTTCAGGACGTTGAAATCCTGTCTGGAGACTATGTCTAGTGCGGTTTCTATGTCGTTTTCTAGTTGCTGTATCTTGGGGGGTTCGTTAACGCCATCTGGGAACTTCCTGCGGCTCTTCTGGAACTCCCTGACTCTCTTGTTTTGGCGCTCCGAGGTGTCAGGGGAGTATGTTACTCCGCGGCTTCTGTCCTGTTCGTCGATGAGGTCTGGGTTGGTTGTGGTTGTTACGAGGCAGGGCGCGCCTTCAAGCTTCAGTTCTCTGACGTGCTGGTTTCCGTTCTCTTCTATAACTAGTTCCTTTGTGACTTGGCCCTCAGACACCAGTTGTCGGAATATTTGGAATATGTGTCTTTCGTCATCGTTTTCGGGTATTTCTCCGAAGAAAACTATCTTTCCCTCGAATCTGTTGGGGTCTTTCTGCGCGCTCCTGTAGAGAGCTGCCTTGGTCATCTTTGTGACCTTCTTCACCTGGTTCTCTGGGAATAGGTCGATAACGTTCTTGGCTATGAAGGACTTGCCTTGGCCCTGCTTCTGGATTCCGAATATCATCAGCGGGCTTTCGGTCTCTTTTGATAGCATCTGGAGGAAGAGCGAGAGCTTGGTTCTGTCCTCCCCAGCTATCTTGTGATCAAGCACAGACTTGACCTTGCAGAGCATCTCCTCGTCCTCAAGAAGCTCCCTCGCCCGCTCCATCCGCTCTTCGGAGTACTTCTCATCAAGGGGTTCAGGTGACTCACTAGCCGATTGCTCCGTCCTTACCTGCTGATTCGCCTGTATCTTGGATCTGTTCTTTAGGTCGTTGATAATAGGCAGAAGGTCTGCGCTGTTTATGGTGTCCTTGCCCTTGGGACACATCTCTTTGGCGTTGGAGAGAAACCGCTTGAAGTTCCCGGAGACCAACTTGACATCCTCTCTAGTTAGTATCTCCCCAGTGTCCTTTACTTTGAGGAGGAGTGTGCCTCTGAGAGCCTGGCCGTCTCTGTACGGCTTTTGGATGGCGAGAAGAATCCCGTCTTCATCCTCCCAAGGACCTAGATCAGGTTCGTGTCCTGCTTCACTCATCGTTCTCCATCTCCTGTTCAACGCGCCTTGCTGCTCTCTCCGCAATTTCTAGCTCAATGAGAGGTATGCCCGGTCTCTCAGGTCTCCTTATCATACCCAGGTCTCCTCTAGGTTGTGCTCTTCCTCGATTTCCCTGAGCTTGGACTCGACTATCTTTCTGAGGAACTCGGAGCGTGTGTTTGGCTCCGTGAACTCCTTCTCAACTATCCTGTCTACTCTGTCCACCCATTCTTGGGTTGCGGATATGTTGCAGGATCTGTGTCTGGAGTCATCGTCTTCTTGGGACGAGTTCTTCCATTTCGTTAACTGGTTCTTGTATTCGGAGCCGTGTAACTTGTCCATTAGTGTGTGCGGGAGGCAGCAGCCTTCCGTCTACTCTTCAACCCGCAGGGCCTCTTCCGCGACAGTCCTCTGAACAGGTGAAAGGGTGTCGAGAAGCCGTTCTTGGTTTTCCGATTCCTGGATAATCCGACGCACTGCATCAATGTTGTCACTCATTATCGCAACCGTCACTCCGTAGCTTTCGCATCTCGTTGAGAGTGCCTCTTCTGACTATTTCCGACTTCGAAAGGCTTTTTTCCTCGGCTAGGTCTCTCAGCTCTTCTTGGAGAGATGGCGTCGCGTAAAAACTAACTCTCTCGGTTCTATTCCCCATGCAACTTAGTACCCCCTACCACCCAAACAGGTTGTTATATATTAGTATAACGTCTGTTATACGCCGTA
>GL982569.1:464347-467376 GCA_000220355.1 Candidatus Nanosalinarum sp. J07AB56 | reverse complement strand
CCCAGTGCGTGGTGTTGCCGGCGGCGAAGGCCCGGAAGATGCACACGTCGAGGCGCGACACCTTCGAGGCCGTGAACGCGGAGCCCATCGGCCTCGTGGACTACGATACTGGCAGTGTGGAGGCGGAATTCCAGCCCCGAAACCAGGAGTACAGTTTCCGACCGGACCTCGAGGAGGATGTGAGAATTGTCAAGTCGAGACCGGGTTCAAACTGGACGAGCTCGACTTCCTCTTGGACAAGGAGCCCGACGGCGTTGTGATAGAGGGAACCGGCCTGGGGCACGCCCCGGTCAATGCTTTCGATGACCTGACTCAGCACCACGACCACATCCTCGACAGGATCGACAGGCTCTCCGACACCTGTCTAGTGGTGGTGGCGTCGCAGTGCATCCATGGGCGCGTGAACATGAACGTGTACCAGTACGGCCTCAAGATACAGGAAGCTGGAGGGATTGGCGCGGAGGACATGCACCCTGAGCTGGCGTACGTCAAGCTGATGTGGAGCCTCGCGAACTCGGACTCCCAAGAGGAGGCGGAAGACTTGTTCCTCAAAAACGTGAACGGAGAGATAGGTGACAGGGAGCTCCCATGACAGACAAGTTCGATGAGAAGGCACAGCGGTTCCTCGAGAACGGCGACACCGCGAGGATAGACGACATCCTCCGGGAGTACGTACAGTACGTGTGTATCGACTGCGGCGAGGACGTCGACAATCCTGGGAGCTATGTGAAGGAGCTCAACCTGTCCGGCGGCATCCAGAGCCTGACCGAGTTCAGGGTCGCGAAAGGGATGCTCCGGGAGAGGGTGAGGCGGAATGCCTGAGGTTCTCGGCGTCACAGGTATGCCTCTCGCTGGGAAGACAACGGCGGCCGACATCCTCGAGGAACAGGGATACGAAAAGGTCGACATGGGTGATGTGGTGCGGAGCGAGATGGATGCCCGAGACATCCCTGTGGAGAGGACGGCGGAGTTCGTGAACAGCCAGCGCGAGGCCTACGGACGGAGCGCCATCGCCCGGCTCACCGTCCCACGAGTCCAGAACGCCCTCGAGGACAGCGAAGAGGTGGTGGTTACCGGAATGCGGAGCGCAGAGGAACGCGACCGTTTCCAGAAAGAGCTCGGCATCGATATGGATGTCGTTGCGGTGTGGGCCTCTGTCGAAACCCGAAGACGGAGAATGGAGGACAGGGGTCGGGAAGAAGACGAGAAATCACAGGATTTCGAGGAACGTGACCAGCGCGAGATAGAACACGGGGTGGCGGAGCTGGTTGCGCTGTCCGACCACCTGATCAAAAACGAGTCTGGCGGCGAATCAGAGCTCAGGCACAGGGTGGAAAGCCTTGGTTGACTCACCAACTTTCTATGAATCCCTCTGTAACGTATACGAAGAAATCACTAGCACATCTCAAGACGCAGACACTAATTTCTTCAAACAAGAAGAGAAAGTAGACCTCTCAGAAACTGGGATAACTGGACACGACATTGGCGAGTCGTTTGCGTCCCCAGACGAAAGAGATTGGAACCAGTTCAGTCTGTATGGGGTCAGGTATTGGTGTGAGGGTAAAGTCCTCGGGAGCCCTGACGGACTCCGCGTAGCGGCTGGAGAGGACTTCTTGGCCTACAACAGCGAAGAGCTGACTGACGAGGACCTAGAGGAAGCCGTGGATAGGATGATAGAACGAAGGGAAACAGAAATAGAAGAGCTGGCGTACGTTGAAGGTAGGCTGTAATTATGAACTACGACCAGCTCGGATTCAGATGTGGCATCGAGATACATCAACAGCTCGACACCGATACGAAGCTGTTCTGCGACTGCCCTGTAAGGACGCCCGAGGCCGATGCGTGGACGGAGGAGTACTCCCGATATCTGCGGAGCGTGGCTGGCGAGTCCGGCGAGGAAGACGAGGCCGCGAGGCTGGAGTCCGAGGACAGGACTGAATATGTCTACCGGCACTTTGACTCGTGTTCCTGTCTCGTGGAGCTGGATGAGGAACCGCCACACCCTTTGAACCAGGAGGCTCTGGACACCGCTCTCACCTTTTCACGGCTGGTGGACGCCGAGATACCGGACGAGATACAGGTGATGCGGAAGATAGTGGTCGATGGATCCAACACCACTGGCTTCCAGCGCACCTCCATGGTCGGGTTCGACGGCGAGATAGAGACGGAGACCGGCAGGGTCGGAATTGAGGACATTGAGCTCGAGGAAGAGTCCGCTGGCATAGTCAAGAGAGACAGCGACAGAGCAGTTTACCGGTTAGACAGGCTGGGTATTCCGTTGGTGGAGATCGGAACCGATGCTACAGTGCAGAACCCAGAGCACGCCCGGGAGGTCGCCGCGAAGCTTGGTATGCTCCTCCGGTCTACGCGAAGTGCGCGGCGCGGCCTTGGAACGATCCGCCAGGACGTCAACGTATCCATAGAGGAGGGCAGCCGCGTCGAAATCAAAGGTTTCCAGGACCTCGACAGAATCGATGAACTCGTAGAAAAGGAGGTGGAGCGCCAGAAGAGCTTGGTGGAGCTCGGTGACACATTCAGCGGAGAGCCGAGAGTCGAAGATGTCTCCAAGGTCTTCGAAGACTCGGACAGCCCGATAGTGGACTCTGTCTTGGGTTCTGGCGGTGCGGCGGTTGCCGTGACCCTACCAAATCTAGGTGGCGATCTAAACACAGAGATATCGGGTGCGCGCCGCCTCGTGGAGGAACTGGTCGACTACGCCACAAGCCGAGGTGTAAACGGACTCATCCACACGGACGAAGACCTCGACGACTATGGCCTGAAGAACGAGTTCGAAAAGCTCCGCGAACACCTCGATCTGGCTGAAGAGGACGCCGTCGCTGTTGTCGCGGCCGACAAGGACAGAGCGGAGGCCGCGGCGGAGGCTGTGAGAGGAAAGGGCCGAGATGATGTATGCCGGCGAGGTACCGGAGGAGACCCGTCAGGGCGAGGACGACGCCACCACCTCGTTCCTGAGGCCTCTGCCCGGGGCGGCAAGGATGTACCCAGAGACCGACATACCCCCAGTCCAG
>GL982569.1:461672-464327 GCA_000220355.1 Candidatus Nanosalinarum sp. J07AB56 | reverse complement strand
GTGTTCGTGAACATTCTGCCGGCTCTCAAAGCCGACGGCGTCGACACCGATGCGCTCACCGAGAGCCACTTCAGAACCGCCTTCGAGGCCTCTGGCAACCAAGTCGAATCTGGCGAACTACCGGATCTTCTGAGGCAGATGGTATGCAAGAGCCCCGAAGAGGCGCTGGACGGGTTCCTCGACTCGCGCGCCTCCGAGGACGAAATCAGAGAGACCGTGAACCAGGTGATAGACGAGAACAGGGAGATGGTCGAGGAGCAGGGCATGAGATCTCAGGGCGCGCTCATGGGAGAGGTTATGCAGAGAGTGGATGCATCGGGCGGCGAGGTTTCGGACGTCCTGAGACGAAGAATTCAGGTCATCTTGGAGTAGATGTCCTTCATTCTCTCAGCTACATCCGTGTCTTTGATCTCGTGTTTTGCACCTACTGCGAGGCCGTACAAGCCGCCTGCGACGTCCGAAAACGGCGCGATGCCTTTGTATCTGATGAAATTGACGGTTACCTCCCTGCCTATGTTTGTGTTGAGGACGTCCGATCCCACGAGCACAGCCTTGCCTGCGGGTGTTTCGGGGTCAGGCATACTGAAAATCTCTATGCCCGTGTCTCCGTACTTTGTGTTACCTAGTACTTCCTTGATGTCCGAGAAAAGATCGGACGCGTATTCTGCCGGACCCCTGTACTGCTCGAACTTGTGTGCGTTGGCCTCGAGCTGCCTGTAGTCGCTGAGCAAATCCTCCGAGTAGCTCTGCAGCCCCGGGTAGTCTTCTCCCAACGTATCGTTCACCTGTTCCAGGAACTCGCGGTCGGCGCTGTTGTACGTGTCGTTCGACATCCTCTCATCGACATCTACGAGCTCTGAGGCCACGTGTTCGGGGTCGCTCTCCTTATATAAGGTGGAATCCGTCCTCACACGGCGGAATCCGAGCGCAACCTCTTATTTGGGGCGTGCGCCGTTACTCATCTGAGGTACTGGGCACGCATTAAATAATGTTGGTCTACCTTAGAACGTACGAGGTGTACAACTAACAATGCCAGGACTTGGAGGACAACCGGTTTTCATCATGTCCGAGGACAGCACTCGGACCACTGGTGAAGAAGCACAGCAAAACAACATAGACGCATGTACAACCGTCTCGAAGGCGGTGAGATCCACGCTCGGGCCGAAGGGCATGGACAAGATGATGGTGGACTCGATGGGCGACATCGTCGTCACGAACGACGGGGTCACCATCCTCGAGGAGATGGACCTCGAGCATCCGGCCGCCAAGATGATGGTGGAGGTCGCACAGACCCAGGAAGAGGAGGTCGGCGACGGAACCACCAGCGCGGTAGTACTGGCAGGGGAGCTCCTGAAACAGGCCGAGGATCTCCTCGACCAAGAGATCCACCCGACCGTTATCTCGAAGGGTTACAGGTTCGCCCGCGAGAGAGCCACGGACGTACTAGACGACGTGTCCGAGGGCGTAGGCCTCGACGACGAGGAAACGCTCGAGAAGGTCGCACAGACCGCGATGACAGGCAAGTCCGCCGAGTCTTCGAGAGAATACCTCGGTGGGATCGCAGTAGAGGCCGTCCGCCAGGTCGCGGACGACTCCGGAGATACAACCCACATAGACAAGGACCTCATCAAGGTCGAGAAGGAAGAGGGCGGAAGCGTCGAGGACGCCGACCTCGTTCAGGGAGTCATCCTGGACGACGAGAAGGTTCACAGCGGCATGCCCGACCAAGTCGACGACGCCCAGATTGCGCTGGTCGACACCGCCATCGAGGTCAAGGAGACCGAAACCGACGCCGAGATAAACATCTCCGACCCCTCGCAGATGAAGGGATTCGTTGAGCAGGAGGAAGAACAACTCCGCGAGATGGTGGATCAGATCGCCGACAGCGGCGCGAACGTTGTTCTGTGTCAGAACGGCATCGACGACATCGCGCAGCACTTCCTCGCTGAGGAGGGAATCCTCGCGGTCCGCAGGGTGAGCTCAAGCGATGTCGACAACATCGCGAAGGCAACCGGCGCAAGCCCTGTCACCAACCTCGATGGCCTCACCGAGGACGACCTCGGGAGCGCAGGAACCGTGGAAGAGAGCGACGGAAAGGTCTTCATCCAGGACTGCCCCGAGGCACGGTCCGTCTCCATCCTTATCCGCGGCGGCACCGAGCATGTCGTGGACGAGATTGAGCGCGCGATGGAGGACGCTATCGGCGGCGTTACCTCCGCGCTTGTCTCCGGCCAGGTCGTCGGAGGCGGTGGAGGAACCGAGGTTGAGCTCGCTCAAGAGCTACGTGACCACGCTGACACCGTTGGAGGCCGAGAACAGCTGGCTATCAACGCCTTCGCTGACGCCCTCGAGATTGTTCCGAGGACGTTGGCGGAGAACGCGGGCTACGACCCGATTGACATCCTCGTGGACCTCAGGAACAGGCACGAGTCCGGCGAGATGTTCGCCGGCATCAACGTGGACTCTGGTGACAGCGAGGACCTGTACCAGCAGGGTGTCGTCGAGCCCAAGCAGACGAAGACCCAGGCGGTTCAGTCTGCGTCCGAGGCTGCAGAGATGATTCTCCGCATCGACGACGTTATCTCCGCCTCCGGCTTTGACGCCGACGGCGACGGCGCAGGAGCAGGAGGTCCGCCCGGCGGAGGAATGGGCGGC
>GL982569.1:460579-461622 GCA_000220355.1 Candidatus Nanosalinarum sp. J07AB56 | reverse complement strand
CAGCCCCTGCCCCGGACAGGGCTCGTAGACACGTATCACTCCGTGGCGCACAGCGGCTTGGCGGCAGCGGCTGTCGCAGGCGGCGGAGCCTTCTTTCCTCCGCTGTCCGCGTTCGCACTGGGTTGGGTCTCGCATACATCGCTTGATGTGGTGCACGTGCTGGTGAACGGGAGGAAGGGGCATTGGCGCTTCGTTCTCTGGCCCTTCGATTTCGCCGACGATCCTATGACGAAATCGCCACTGGAGTTCTTTCGGCACTACATCGGTACCCGCAGCTTCTATGTTGAGGTAGTCATCTGGATATCGTCTGGCTCTTGGTTCGCGCTCGCACGGCTGTCAGGCTAGTATGCCCAGTCCGATAGCACCGGTTAGGAAGGCTGCAAACGCCAGGAATCCCAGCACTCCCAGTAGGACTACAGCGACCCAGTACAGCTTTGCTCCTGTGCGTCCCGCAAGCTCCACCGCGGCTATTCCAGGTATCCCGCCCAGTATCGCGGTCCAGACCTCTAGACCTGACATTTCACTGCCTTCTGGTCTGTTCGCCTTTAGGTACAGGTAGCCAGGAACCGCCAGCCCAAGAGGAAAGGTCAGCAACGACACCACACCCGAGGCAACCACCGCCAGTTCCGAGAACTCCTCCGTCATCTCGACTACCGCAGACCTCATAAACAGCTACACTACTGATTCAGTATTAAATTTAGCTACCGAAGAACCGGCCGCTACCCTTCACTCCGTTCCATATTGTAGCGTTTTGAGGTCTAGAGGCCCTTAGCTATTTCGTAAACCCTCGTGCGTCTTGGTGTCAATACTGCGTCCTTGTGTTCGTACTGGCGTCCCAATGAGGAACAGAAGATAGAACAAGGACTGTGAGAGATAGAGAATCCACAAGTCAGCATCTCTCTAATTCAGTTCTTTCTCTACTGCGGTTCTCTCGCCTTCTCCTTCCCGTTCCCTTTCTAGCTCTTCTTCTATCAAGTCTGCTTCTGGGGGTGGACGTGGCTCCAACAGCTGTTCCTCTACTGACTTTGCAGTTTCTCGAACTA
>GL982569.1:457220-460559 GCA_000220355.1 Candidatus Nanosalinarum sp. J07AB56 | reverse complement strand
TTTGCGCCTCCGACCATGAACCTCGCTGAGACCAGTAGTCCTGCCACGCCCGCCAAGGTGAGAGCAACCGTCTTGGCGGACGCTTCCCCGTCCTCACCCATCTCGAACGAGGAGTGTTCAGCCTTGTAGAGAAACCCTACGTAGATTGCGAAGAGAGCTCCGACGGCGACTATGGACAGCTCTCCAACGACCAGGAGCACCGAGGCGGCAAGCATCGTACCTATGCCGGCGTCCCTTATGAGATCGAGGTCTTCCCCGTGTAGCTCCAGCCCCTTCGCGAACAGTGTGGTGGCTCCCAAGACAAAGGTCAGGTTAACCAGAGATGAGCCTATCACGTCACCGGCTGAGAGCTCCGGCACCCCTTCCAGGGTTGATATCACTGCGGTAGCGATCTCCGGTAGCCCAGTAGAAACCGATATGAACACAGCTCCAAACAGGAAGCTGGGAATCCCAAGAGCCTTTATGAGCCGCTCAGCATTGTCAACAGTCTTGCGCGCCGACAGCCACAAGCCCGCCAGCCCCAATATCAGCAGCGCTACATCGACATATACGATATTTCCAACACGTTGCTCTCTACTTAAGAAAAGACCTCCTGTTCCGTGTCTGGGCCGAAACCTGAGTTCGACCACCTACGCGCACCAAAGACCCGGCCTCCATAGAATTGCTAAAAACACCATTTATGCTCTGGAATCGATTCTGCATCTCTGTGCTTGTATTGTTTGAAGCTCATAGAACAGGTCACTGACACCGAAAACTATTTAATTTGTGACAGCCAAGTAGTCAACATGGGCTCCAATCCGTACTACGATGCTCCTGCTGAAGATCAGGGTAGGGAACAAAGAACTTCCGACTGGAACAAATCTGAGATGATAAGTTTCTTGGACGAGCGGTATGATGAACCTCTAGACGAATTCGGAGCAGATGATTATGACGAATTGGCGGAAATGATAGAACAACAAGGCCTCCCGCACGATGAAGAAACGGACTGGAGGTACGAGCAGGTGCCGGAGCTTGGCCAAAGGAACTACAGCTCCGAATCTGCGTTTGGCCTAGTTCCCGTGGAAAGAGCGGACGAAATCGAGAATCCTGAACCTTGGGAAGTGAAATTCAAGGATGAAGATGGAGAAACTCAGATCTACTGGAAAAATCACTAGCAGAATCTCTGGGCGCACAACTGGAATATCCGAGTGCCCGAACCGAGATTTGAACTCGGGTCACCGGCTCGAGAAGCCGGTATGATTGGCCGGGCTACACTATTCGGGCACGATGTCAGTGTGCTCTGAGCTTTATATGGCTGCCACGGGTTCGAAGATGTCGTCGTAGTCGCGTCCGCGCTCATCCCTTAGAAACCATTCTACACGGTCTGCTGCCCTCCTGAGGTGCCTGTCGGGTCTCGCCTCTTGACGTGAGTGCAGATAAGAGGGTGCGTTTAGTTCAGTTTCTTGCTCTTTGAGGAGGTGTTCGTACGCGTCACACATCGACATATTAGTGACGGGAGCGACAGTTCCTGCCACGGAACCGGAATCCAGAACTGCCTCCGTCGGTGAAAGACCGCGGTTCTCCTCGGAGTAGTACTCCAGCATCTCCCTTGCGGCCGAGAGCCGATTCCGGTGACTCCCTCGGGCTCCTCCTCTACGTAGCTGAGGAACTCATACACCTGAAATATCTCTGTCCTCCCCCGGCTTACTTCAGGGTGTGCTGTTTAATTTTTGGATCCCGGTCTTGGAGACATGGATTTGGAGCGACTGGTACCTGAGGACTATGGCGGACTCGAAAACGATGACTTGGAGCTTTCGGAGGGCAGGATGCGGCGCATAATCCGTGAGAGGATGGATGATGAGCAGACGCTGGACGGGGACGTCCCGCACGTTCTGAACTGCGTGCTGTCCGGGCTGTTCAACGAGGTGGTTGACCTTACCTTGGACAACGCCGATATGATGGCGCGGGTGAAGGAGGCACATCTTCGGCAGGCCTTGCGCGAGGTCGAGCTCGAGGAGGACTACAATGCACGGACGGAACGGTTTGTGGGGCAGCTCAGGGACATAGCCGATCAGATGGAGCGCACTGCCGACAGGATAGAGGAACAGTCGTGAACAAGAACCAGGTCAAGAAGCTAGGCGACCAGGTCTCCGGATACCTGCTTGGATTCTCCGGGGCTCTGTGGGGTTTGACAGCTCTTGGCAGGGAGACCCACGGACGCGACGTGTACAACCCTGTACATGTGGCCGCTGACCTGGCGGGCGTCCCGGGGCTCGAGACAGGTTTCTACACTCTGCTGGGTCTCGCAGGTTTGTATCAGGTCTATTTCATGTACCGGTTGTGCAGCGAGATAACCTACTCCTGAGGCATGTCGGCGAGCTCGTCAAAGTTTCTCTGGAGGGACTGGAGCTGGGACTCCATCCTCCGTTTCAGGTACAGGAGGGTGGCCGCGGACCCCATGAGAAGCCCTCCGACGAACGCTGCTGCGACTGCGACGACCATCAGGCTATTATCTCGACCTCGAAGCCCTCCGGATCCTTGACGAAGGCGTAGTTCCCGGGGCACTCCTCCGGCGGTCGGAAGTCCTCTCCTCCCGCGTCCACCGCTTTCTCGTATGCCTCCTGTAGCGACTGTCCCTCCTCGGTGCGGACCGCAATGTGTCCGAAGCTACGGCTCTTCTCGTATGCGTCGTCCTCCCCGTGGTTGTGAGTCAGCTCTATCTCGGCTTCCTGGTCTGGCGGCCCGATGAAGTAGAGCGTGAAGGTCTCGTTTTCTGACGTGCGTCTCCTCTCCCAGCCGAACGCCTCTCTGTAGAACTCGATAATGGACTCAGGATCTCCGACCCGGAGCATCGTGTGTGCCAAGTTGTTGGTCATATGCTAAGTTTGCTCCGCAGTTTGTAAAATACCCGCAGATCCGCCGCATTCGGCTCTAGTCCTTGCTGCACAAATCCGAGTGTCTCTACCGTCCAGAACTGGGAAAAACCGGCCTGTTGCCCAGCGGAAACTTCTTAAGGGGGTCATTGCAATCTCTGTTCAACGATGACAATGAAGGCAGTGGGCGTGGCGTGTCTCCTAATGCTTTCATCGGTAGCAAGTGGACTGACTGTTTCAGATGGTTCTCCTAATACAGAAAACGAGCTTGCGTACCCGTCACATTCAGTGGTAACAGCCTCAACATTACGGCAGCAAGGACGGACAAGCAGTACAACTTGACGAGAGACGGCAACGTGGTCAAGTCCATCTTCGGCGGTTCGCTGATAGACACAACGGACCTTGAGCAAGCGAGATACACACTGAACGAACCAACACCACCGATAACCAGACTGAAGTCGACGTTGTGTCCAGCTACACCGACGTA
>GL982569.1:455215-457170 GCA_000220355.1 Candidatus Nanosalinarum sp. J07AB56 | reverse complement strand
TACCCTGTTGGCCAGCTCGGTGAGGCTTACGAGCTCTCAGGCTCCGCTCCCGGTGGAACTGTAACCATATCAAAGACTGGAAACTCAATCAGGCTGGTGTCAGGCAGATGAGCCTCGTCAACTTGGTGGAGAGAATGAGGAGAATCAGGCATCCAGAGCTGTACGAAGACGAGGAGGAAGAACAAGAGACCGTGGAGCAGGTTGATGGCGTCTCCGTGCCAAGCCCCGGATCCATGTCGATGGAAGACCTCGGGGACAAGGACGAGGAGGAGGGGGTGCGCGACGTAGAGGTCACCTACCCGCTCGTTCCGGAGGACCCCGACCAGGGCGAAACGGTCTACGCATGGGCCTACATCACGTTCGATGAAGAGCAGGGCGAGCTCCTGTACAGGGTTGTGGAGCCGCATCTCGACAGTGCGACGGAAGAGATCCTCAACCAGGTAAGGGACATCCTGCAGAGAAGCTTCGACATCGACTTCACCGATCTCGAGACGGAGGAAGCGGAGGAGTACTACAGGAGGAGATTGACCGCATCGTCGACAAGTACAACATCTCGATGACGCCCGAGCAACGGGAGAAAATTCGATACTACGCGAAGCGTGACTTTGCTGGGCTAGGGAAGCTCCAGCCCTTGATGAACGACACGGAGATAGAGGACATCTCCTGTGACGGAACCGGCATACCTGTGTACGCTTACCACAGGAACCCGGAGTTCGGCTCGGTCGCTACAAATGTCTCCTGGGACGACCCCGATGACCTGGACTCGTTTGTTATGAAGCTGGCTCAGCGCTGCGGACAGAGCATATCGGTCTCGCAGCCACTCTTAGATGGCTCGCTACCGGACGGAAGCAGGGTACAGGCCACGCTGGCGACGGACATCGCGAGACACGGCTCCAACTTCACTATCAGGAGGTTCACGGACGATCCGCTGACACCGGTCCACATGATGGACTACGAGACGGAGGACCCGAGGATGATGAGCTATCTTTGGACGCTGGTGGAGAACGAGAAATCCATACTGGTGTGTGGAACCACTGGCGCCGGAAAAACCTCACAGCTGAACGCGCTATCCTTATTCATTAAGCCGGAGAAGAAGATCGTGTCGATCGAGGATACGCCGGAGCTGAGGATTCCGCACGAGCACTGGGTTCCAGAGGTCGCCCGGTCAGGGTTCGGTAGCTCGGTTGAGTCCGGTGGCGAGGTATCCATGGACGACTTGCTGAAGGAGAGCTTGCGGCAGAGACCGGAGTACATTCTCGTCGGCGAGGTCAGGGGAGAGGAGGCATACATCATGTTCCAGCAGATGGCTACTGGTCATACAGGGATGTCCACGATTCACGCCGACTCCCTGGAGATGCTTATGGATCGCTTGACTACGGACCCGATTAACCTGTCTGGCTCCCTGATAGAGACTCTTGACCTGATAATGATAATCAAGAGGATTCGACGTGGAGATCAGTACATCCGTCGGGTCACTGGTCTCTACGAGGTGGAGGGTTTCAACGACAGGACAGGGATAGACGCTAACCAGGTGTTCGACTGGGATCCGCAGACCGACGACTACCACGTCATAAACGACTCCGTTGTACTGAAGGATATCGTCGAGCAGTCCGGCAGGGATGAAGAAGACATGCGCCGCGAGCTCGCAAACAAGCAGTACATCCTCCAGTGGATGCAGGACCAGCAGATAAAGGACTACAGGGAGGTTGGGGATATCCTCGCCCGGTATTACTCCGATCCGCAGTCGGTCATGGAGAGGGTAAAAAACCCTGACTCCGGTGACGACGAAGTCGGAGTAAAGAGCTGACCGCATGCTACAGGAGTACGCCGACTTCTGCTATGAACAGATAGGGGGATACGTACTCGACTACGAGGGCATGTTCCAGGATTTGAGACCGCAACTGAAGAAGGCGAACATCAAGCCGTCGCTTCCCGAGTACCTTCGGCCGCTGCGT
>GL982569.1:453758-455195 GCA_000220355.1 Candidatus Nanosalinarum sp. J07AB56 | reverse complement strand
AACAAACAGAACGCAAATAATAGATCTGTACAGCTCTGTCAACCGCGTGGCTGGCGTTGGCGGTGCCGGTGGCGCCCAGGGCTCCAGTACGGTTGTCGACCTCTCGCTCGAGTCCGGAAGCGTGGTAGTCAACGAGAGGCTGGACTACATCGAGATTACGACCTCGGCCACGAATCCGCCGTACGCCGCAGGTAGTTGGAATCTAATAAGAGGTCAGAGACGCCAAAATCTGAGTTTCGGCCCCGATGCATATGCTCTTCAGTCTCGTGACATACCAGGGGTGCTGGCCGCAAAACCACAGTCAGCCACGCAGGAAACCACCATCAGATACAGGATAGAGTTCCGCAACATGCTGGTAGAAACCCCATCAGGAAGACGTCTGGACAGGGTAGACCTCCAAACATCGGGTCAGGAGACAGCTTCGGACCCAGAGTCTATTCGAATCAAGAACACTGGAACCGAGGTGGACTCGGGCGCAGACGCGGTAGAGATCTCTACAGGTGAGACTCTAGATAGAAGACGTACTGTGCTAGAGGTGAGCTTCAATTGAAAGGCCAATACCTGGCAGTGGAAGCAGTTTTGACCGTGGCGATCTCTGTAGCTATCGCTCTCGGCACAATCACATTCTTTGTCGACTTGAGAAACACAGTAGAAAGCTCTGTAACTGATAGAGAAGCCGAACTCGTCCAGGCACAGCTCAGGTCGGGAATAAACAGAGTAAAGTTGGCCGACGTCGGCTCTGTTGTCGTTGATCTGCCGGAGAAGGTTGGAGGCAAAGACTACACCGCATCCGTGTCCGAAGACGCTGTTGTCGTGTCGGTTGAGTCCCAGAGGTTCAGATTCTCGTCCGGGCAGCTAGGTGAGTCTTATGACCTTTCGGGTTCGACTTCGGGAGGCCCTTCAACATTCTCCAAAGTGGATGATTCAATCAGGCTGGGGGCAGGCAGATGAGCCTCGTTAATCTAGTGGAGAGAATGAGAAGGATCAGGCATCCTGACGCTTTCAGAAAACAGGATGAGGAGAGCATGGAGCCCAAGGTTGATGGAGTATCCGTTCCAAAACCGAACAAGATGTCAATGGAAAAGGTTAGTGACAGAGTCGATGAGGACAATAACACCGACGTGGATGTCACTTATCCGCTGGTTCCAGCTGACCCTGAGCCAGGGGAGACAGTCTACGCCTGGGCCCACATAATATTTGATGACGAACAGGATGAGCTCAAGTACCATGTGGTGGAGCCCCGGCTAGACGAGGAAACGGATGATATCCTCAGTCACGTACGAAGTGTGCTGCAGAGGAACTTCGATGTCGATTTCACTGACCTTGAAACAGAGCAAGCGGAACAGTACCTAGAAGAGGAGATCGACAGAATTGTTGACAAGTACAAGATATCGATGACACCGGAGCAGAGGGAAAAATTCGCTACTACGCCAAACG
>GL982569.1:442335-453708 GCA_000220355.1 Candidatus Nanosalinarum sp. J07AB56 | reverse complement strand
CTGATGCCCTTCACTCCGTTCCATCTAGGTCCGGGCCTGCTCCTGGGTGTGCTGCTGTACAGGTACTTCGATCTTGGAACTGTCCTAGCGGCGAGCATCGCCGTCGACCTCCGAACGACACTCGTTTTCCTTGGGGTGCTGGACGGCACCCTCCATGGATCCCTCCACACCTTCGCTCTGGCACCTGTCACGGGAATCACAGCTGGTGGCGCACTCTACATGGCAAGAGAAGAGCTTCGCCCTGTCTATGATGCTCTTTGTCTGCAGACCGGTGACTCCTTGAACGAGTATGTCATTGCGGGCATAGTGGGGTCGTGGATCCATGTACTACTGGACTCGTTCCTCTATGCGGATATGTCGCTAGTTGTGTTCAGAGCAAACCCCTTCCTGACTGTTCTGGGTGCGCCGGAGGTCTACGGCCTCTGCGCCGCCGGATTCCTGGCGGGGTCGGTACTGCTTGTCTGGCGCGTCAGGCGTCTCAGCTGAAGTCCTAAGTCTGTACCTGCTCCATCCCGGCGCCGTATATGACTATCATGATCAGCCACATCCATGAGAAATAGGATAGGAAGAAAGGCGGCACCTCCGAGGAGGTGAGTGACTGCGCCACCGATCCCCCGACAAACGCTCCCATGCCGCCAACCAGAGCACCCATCGCTCTGTTCCAGATTCCTCCTGTACGAGTCCAGGAAGTGCCGAACCTGCACTCCAACTTATGGGTGGCGTACACCGATCCCAACAGACCTGGGAACGCTGCCACGGCGATCAGGTGTCCGCCACCAGAGGCCGCTGGAACAGCCAAGCCCACAGCTATCGACAGACCGCCAGCGGCGTAGAGCCTCTTCTTTGATTTCAGCATGCAGCCCAACCATTCACCTCCGCCATTATAAGATTTGAACCAGCCGGCTGAGATGTGGAACAGAGCAGTCTCGCCGCCCTGTTGGCCATATCAACGTTGGTGATTGCGTCCGGGTGCGTTGGCAGCACTCCCGACAGAAGCCTAGACTCGGACATAGAGATAGAAACTGTCGATGCTCAGATAAACCAGAGCGGGCAGACACTGCTGGACGAAGCACTATCCACGACAGCGGAGGCACCGCGGTACTCGGCCGAGTCCAGCGGCAGGCTCATAGCAGACATAGCGGTGATTGGTACATCAGTGAACTTCTCGACGGACGAGGAAGTAACGCCGAACGCCACGACCATCAACAGGAGTCTTGTCGTCGGGATTGCGGTCGGGAACAACACCAACGCCAGCGAGGTCAGGTCTCGTGTGGTGTCGGACGCCGATGGAACCAGACGGGAGGTTTTCACTGACTCCGGAGCCGATGGAACGCAGGCCGGCCCAACGCAGATCAGTGAAGATGTGTCCGCCGCCGCAGAAAGGATTCGGAACATAGATTTCACAGGGGCCGAGGTCGAGGGAAGGTCGAACAGAACTGGCGACATCGTCCTGAGAACTGATGCGCGCCCGAGGTCTCTGTGGAACTACATACAGGAAAGCTCGAACGCCTCCACGGTGCAGGACAGCGGAGAAACAGGTAGTTCTGCCATGAACTCCTCGGAGTCATATCTGTGGGTGGACGACCAGTCGCGTGTGCAGCGCTTCAGTTTCTACGTCTCGTTCGGGAACCGATCCGCGGAGGCACGCTCAACCACGAGGTTCTCCTACTAGGTTCAGCGCGCCTCTCTAAGAACCGTCATCGCGACGATACCAGCACTCAAGAACAGCAGTGACAGACCCTGGATATCGGAACTGAACAGGAGTACCGGAACGCTGAATCCGAGATCGAACGCAGGTAAGATACCGTCGTTTGTCAGGAGCGTGAGCAGACCTATCAGTTCAACTGGGAACAGAGCCGTTGCCGTGTAGACCACTCGGTTCATACTACTCTCATTGACTGCGTGATACTAAAAAATTACAGCTTTCCCAACTCATCCCAACGATGTCTGTACTGTCCTCGAGCCAGTGCCAGTCTTCATGTTCTCAATTCTGCTTTGGAGCTGCTGTATCTCAACTAGTCGCTTGAGTTCATCCCTACCGCGAATGGTCACTCCTTTGCGGCCTTGCTTGAACGGTCTGTAGCTCCATAGTTCCACGCTTTCTACCCTCTCTATCTGGAGATACTTCTCCACATCATCTATGCTCCCGTCATACACACTCAACTTTGCGTCAACCACAATGGCCTCTGAGGGTATGAAGATATCGGGTATTAAGCTCCCGCCGTGGAACCGTTTCTGGCGCTGTATACCTCCGTACAGGTGTCTTGCTATGTCTTCGCATAGTTTCTCCCACTTGTCGTGTCCATCGCTGTCGATAAAGTTCTCATAGTACAAACCTAATCTGCGGCGCTGCTGACTTACTCCGTAGCGTCCTCGACCCAGCTGTTCAGCCAACTCAGAGTCACTCATGTCCTCCCAGTTATCCTCTATGGTATCCAGCTCCTCGTCGCTCCACTCGCGCGAACATTCCAGGTTTTCGTACTGTCTTTTGCTCTTGACTGACTCTCTACTCCTTCCCAGTTCATCGGCAATCTCCCTGTCTTTGAGTCTCTCGTAGTTTTGACGCAGAAAGTTCAGTTCCTCCTCCGACCAGAAGTCCTTCGTGTCGGAGACAAGGTCTTCTCTGCGCCTTTTGGTTTGGACAGAATGAACTTCACAGCCCAGCTGCTCTGCGATCTCCTCATCAGTCATCTCACGCCAATTCTGACGTAGAAACCGTGTGTCCTCGTCACTCCATTGGAAGACGTCTGTTTTCCTCAGGCCCTCATTGAGTCGCTTGTCCTTCACGCCGGGGACTTCTCTATCCAGCTCATCGGCGATTTCGGCGTCGGTCATCGAATCAAAGTTCCGTCTGAGAAACGCTAGCTCTTCATCAGTCCAAGCCTTGTGTTTCTCCCTATTCAGATTTTCTGTCTGAAGCTTGCCCTGTACCGATCCTGTGCTCCTTCCTAGTTCATCTGCCATTTCAGCATTAGTCATCGCGCCGTAGTTGTCGCGCAGGAACTCTACTTCGTGTTCCTCCCACTTACTGAATGATGAACGTGTCTGTTTCATCAAATCCTCTTCATCTCTCTTTCTTGTCACCGCAGTTTTCGTCCGATCCATTTCAGCGGCAAGCTCTTCGTCAGTCATCTCTTTGAAGTTCCGTCTGAGGAAATTGATTTCCTCCTCAGTCCATGGCTGTCCACGACCCACTACCAGGGGTGCTAACCTATATTGTTAACAACTCTGTGGTTCACTTGAACTAAGACTGTGGACACCATTTTTTGTCTACCCCACGAGAGACCTGTATGCGTTCCGTCCTAGCAGAAGAGCCCCGAATCCGCCGAGCATGAGAGGCAGGATTATGCTGGTCTTCTTCTTGAGGTATGATTTCGAGGGCGACCCCTCGACCACGTATGCCGTGGTCGTCTCTCCTACTTCGTACTGGCTTATTCTGTCTTCTGCGTCCGATCTCGAGTTGGATGAGCTTGTGCCGAGGCCTGGTCTGATGTTTTGGGAGGTGTACTGTTCGCCGTTGTAGGTGTAGCTGTAGGTCACGCGAGGTGTGAAATCGATTCCCCCTCTCCTCGACGAGTCCCTGTCAACCTGCTTGCTCTCCACGGTCGCCTCTATCTGTACCCCAGAGGACAGGCTCTGCTGCTGTGAGTAAACCAGGTATCCGGAGGCTCCGAGGAGGAGGACTCCGACTAGAGTGGTGATAAGCGCCGAGTTCTGGAGATTGTCGAGGTTCACCATTTGTACACCGTGGCTGGCTGGATGTTGAAAAGTCTCCGGCGGTTTCCGTGACCGGTCTTTTTGACTGCGAAGGTTCCTGCGATAGTTATGGACAGGAAGCACGGGTTTCTGCTGATTCTGGTGGCGGCCTCTGTAGTGATGGTTGGTCTGATGTTGAGACCGTTCTTCGGCTACGTGGCTCTTGGGGCGCTTCTCGCGTTCTCGCTTCACCCCGTCTACAGCCGCTTCCCGGACCGTGTTCCGGACAGCGTCGGTGCGCTCGCCGTCGTCTTGGTGACGTTGGTGGCCGCGGTCGCGCCGGTGCTGTTCCTTGGGTCGCAGCTGGTTGTCGACGCACAGAGCGTGGCGGAGGATGCCCAGGGCGTGGAGCTGTCGTCCGTGGAGCAGAGAGTGCAGGGCCTGACCGGTCGGTCTGTGGATCTTGAGAGCCGGGTCTCGGGTGTAGCGGAGACGGCGGGTTCGTGGCTTGTGGGGAGCTTTTCGGGCATACTAAGCCTGGCGTCCGGTGTGGCGATCGGCCTAACTTTGATGGTGTTCACACAGTTCTACCTGTTGAGAGACGGCGAGCGGCTGGTGGAGTGGACTGAAGGCTTCGACCTGCTTCCGGGTGACGGCCAGGAGAGGGTCTACGCAGATCTCGCCCGGATGACGCGGTCGGTACTCAAGGGACATATTCTGGTGGCGGTGGCGCAGGGAATTCTCGCCGGTATCGGTCTCGCCTTGGCGGGTGTGCCGAGCCCTGTGTTCTGGACGGTGGCGATGGTTCTCCTCGGTTTCGTGCCGATGGTGGGGTCGCTGGCGGTCTGGCTTCCGGCCTCTGTCTGGCTGGCGGCGACCGGCGACCCGGTGGCGGGTGCTGCCCTGGCTGCATGGGGCTTCGTGGTGGTCGGTGCAGCGGACAACCTGCTTCGACCCCTGTTTATCGACGACGAGGCCGACCTCCATCCGTTCCTTGTGATCTTGGGGGTGGTTGGAGGAACGAGCGTGTTCGGTCTCATCGGCATTCTGCTGGGTCCTATAGTACTTGGGCTGGCGAAGACCCTGTCGACCGTGTATCTCGAATCACAGGAGTGACGAACCTGCTTATTCCTCCCTCAGGGCGTCCACAGGACTGAGGTTTGCTGCCCTCCTCGCGGGAAGTATACCTGATACAGCGCCGAGACCTGCTGAGAACAGTATGGCTCCGGCGGCGAGCCAGACAGGTATGATCGGCTGCAGCGAGGCGTCTATGAGTCTGCTGGCTGCTATCGACGCCACCTTTGCGAGCCCGGCGCCGAACATCAAACCTAGTATGCCCCCGGCTACCCCGACCATGGAGGACTCGAGGAGAAAGATCGCGAGTATCTGGCGTTTCTTGGCGCCGATAGCCTTCATAACACCTATCTCGCCCGTGCGCTCCGTCACCGAGGTGTACATCGTGTTCAGGATGCTGACCGCACCGACTAGAAGAGAGATCGAGGCTATGCCTGTAACCACTCCCTGTACGATGCCGAGCGTCTGCGTTCTCTGCTGCGCCAGCTGTGCCTGAGTAGTGGCTGAGAAACCTTGTTCATCCCTGTCGACACCCCGGGCCTGCCGGAGCTCGCGCTCCACGCGTTCCGCCACCTCCGCCGGCTCTTGACCGTCCCCCGCAGCGACTACGATCTGGTCGGCCACGTCCTCGTCCCCGTCTCCGAGGTCGCTTTCGGAGGACGCCGGCAGTATTATGGAGTTCTGGATGCCGCGGTCCCCGGTCTCGAACACCCCCACGATTCCGAAGTCCGTCCCGTTGATGGAGAACTCCGATCTCAGGGGCTCGGTGTCCTCAAAGAGCCGATCCGAAAGCTGTTGCGACACTATCGCGGCGCCGGAATCGGAGCCTCTCAGGTCCCTGCCCTCGACGATTTCAATTGACTTGGTCTGCCTGATTATCTCCCCCTCCTGTCCGCCCGGCAGCCCCACTACGCTAGCGAAGCCGGACTGGTCGTCCCTCTCAACGCGGCGCACCGACTCGGAGAAGGCAGCGGCGTCCTCCACACCCCTTACTCCTTTGACAGCGGACACCTGTGAGTCGTCGAAGCCCTCGGCGGCGCTGTCACTGATCTCGACTGTTATCTTGTTGGCGCCTGCCTCGTTGAGGCTCTCCTGTATGCCCTGCTCCAGGCCCTGGCTGAGGGCTATCAGCGACACCACGGCCGCCACACCGATGAAGACACCGATAACTGTCAGCAGACTTCTCTTGCCGCGGTGCCTGATGTTTCTGGCCGCGAGGCGGACGAAGGTGTCAACCTTCATTCGTCGAGAGCCTCCGCGGGCGGGAGCTTGGATGCTTTTCTAGCGGGCAGGGTTCCGGCGACTGAGCCTACCATGAACCCGAACAGTGCGCCGCCAGCGAAGAGCGATGGTCCGACGAAAGCCGAGAACTCCAGTCCAACCCTCTCAGATATGATCCGCGCAGCCACGGTGCTCAGACCGGTTCCTAGCAGGGCTCCGAGGAGTCCTCCAACCGCTCCTATTAGACCGGCCTCAAAGAGGAACACCGTGAGTATCTGTCTCCGGGACGCACCTATCGCCTTCATCACCCCTATCTCGTGGGTTCTCTGTGTGACAGAGGTGTACATCGTGTTCATTATGCCGACGGCTCCGACCGCTACCGATATTCCGCCGAGACCCAGGAGGAGTCCCTGAACCTGTGATATCTGGCTGTTGAACGACTCCAGTATACCGAGGAATGTCACGGTGCTGAAGTCCTCCTCTCCCTCCTCCACGTCTCTCGAGTCCCTGAGATTGCGCTGAATCCGTTCCTCGACCTGCGAGATATTGCCGGAGGCCTTCGCTACGATCGAGCCGAAGCCCTCTCCACGGTCGAGAACCTCTCTTCCCTCTTCCTCGGTGAGATAGACACTTCTGGTTCCGGTGGCGAGCCCGCGCTCCACGACACCTACTACGGTATAGCTCTCGTTCGCCATCTCGAGGCGAGTACCCAGCCTGACCTCCTTCTCGAACGAGTTCTCAGCCACGTTCTTCACCACCAACGCGGAACCGGTGTCGGAGGACCTCAGCAGCCTGCCCTCCAGTAGCTCCAGGGAGTCGACGTCGTATATCAGCTTCTCTCTGTCGAGCGGGCCGGCGCGGATGTTGACGAACGCCTGCTCTCCCTGGTATTCGGCTCTGACGCCTCCAAAAAGGTTGGGTGCCGCTGCCTCGACGCCGCGGGTCGACCGCACCGCTTGGGTGTCGTCGGTGTCGAACAGGTTGACGGTGTCGCGGTCGGAGCCTCCGCCCGCGGATATCAGGATTGCGTCGCTGCCCGCGGCCTCGGCCTGGCGCTGAAGCGAGTCCTGGAGACCCTGCCCGATCGAAACCAGCGACACTATGGCAAGCACCCCGATCACCACCCCGATCACCGTGAGAAGGGTGCGCCTCTTCCGGTGCTTGACACCGTTCAGCGCAATACCGAGGTAGTCCAGCAGCATTTTTCGAGGGGGCTTCTACCGCCTGTACCTCCAGTAGTATCCGCCAGCCGCCAGGAGGACGACCGCGACCCCTATAGGAACGAGCGGTGGACCGCCACCCCCGCCGCCGTATCTCTCAAGGTCGGTCTGGTTGTAGAGAGGGACGGAAGCTGTCCGCGTGACCGTGCTGTTTCCCGATCCCGTCTCGTACTCCAGTCGAACAGGGACGTTCATGGAGTCTCTACCGGTTGACTCGGGTTCCGATGTTACGTACAGGTCGAACTCCGCGGTCTGGAAGTCGTCCGGCTCCATCTCACCGATGTAGACGCTCCGACTTCCGATGACGTCGTAGAGGCTCGACTCCTGGAGCCGCATGGAGACGAAGTCCGCTGTGCCCTGTCCCTGGTTTGTGAGGCGCAGGGTCACGGGGCTCTGCGTTCCCTCTGGTGAGCTTCGACTCCGAGCCACTGAAACCTGCCTCAAGGTCCGGCTGGCCTCCTACCGTGACGCCGGCGGTTACCTCCCGCGTGAACTCCGAGCCCGCCTCGTTCTCGTACTCAACGGTCAACGGCACGTTGTAGACGCCGTTGCTCGCCGACTCGTCCACTCCCAGCGAGTACGAGACATCAGTGGACTCGCCGGGTTCCACGGCAGGATATGGTTCGCGTCGACGTTCCTGTGGCCGTTAGTGGGACTTCGGAGAGATCCGCCGACATCAGGACGTTCTTGAGCTGGCCCTCCGCCATGTTGTCGAGCGAGAGAGATACCTCGCTTATTCCGCCCGGCGGAACCCTCTGTGTGTCTGGTTGGAGCTGACAGACAGCAGGTCGGAGTCGCTCCTGACCTCGACCGGCACCCGATGCGTGACCGATACCCCGCCGGTCTGGGTCTCGAACTCCAGGAAGTTCTCGCCCTGGACGGCGTTCTCGTCCACCTTCAGCTCCACGTGGTAGATGTATTCCTCTCCCGGCGTGAGGGAGCCCGGAGTCCAGGATGTCTGCTCGTCGGGGTCCGCGGAGAACGGGTAGTTCTCGAGGAAGCGCACAGTTACGGGGTCGGCCTCGGAGCTACCGTTGTTCGTGACCTCGAACCAGACGTCGGCGTACTCCGAGGACTGGAGTGGGACGGGCTCGGTCTCCACCTTCTGCACATCCATCTCGACGGATGGTTGCGCCCCGACCGCACCAGAAACAAGTATCAGTATCAGTCCCAGTAACAGCCTCTTCATTCGTCTCCTGTCTGCGTGACTCCGTCCTCGATTTCGAGTATTCTGTCGGCGTACTCCGCGTCTCCAGGGTCGTGCGTGACCATAACTATCGTTTTGCCTCTGTCGTTGAGCTCCGTCAGCAGATCCATTATGTTGTCGCCGGTTTCGGTGTCGAGGTTTCCGGTCGGTTCGTCCGCCAGCACCACCTCCGGGTCGTTGGCGAGCGCCCTGGCGATGGAAACCCTCTGCCTCTGTCCGCCTGACAGCTCCGACGGAGTATGCCTCATGCGGTCGCCAAGCCCCACCCTCTCAAGCAGGTCTTCGGCTCTCTGCCTCCTTTTTCCCTTCGATACGCCCTGAAACACCAGCGGCAAGGCTACGTTCTGGGTTGCGTTCATGGACTGGATGAGGTTGAACTCCTGGAAGACGAACCCGACCTTGTCGCTTCTCAGCGCGGCGAGCTCGTCCTCTCCCATGCCGGATATTCCCTCATCGTCTATCTCCACCTGTCCGGAGGTCGGGGTGTCCAACGCACCTATCATGTTCATCAGGGTTGACTTGCCGGAGCCCGATGGCCCCATTATGGCGACGAACTCACCTGACTCGATAGCCGCGTCCGACCCTCTCAGTGCGTCGACCTCGGTCTCTCCCAGTTGGTATGTTTTCGTGACCTGTTCAAGCTCTATCTCCGGCATAGGAATCCGAAAGCCCCCAGTCATAAAAATGACTCCCCAGGCCACAGAAGGTAAAAAGTGCTTTACAGCAGGAGGTTTGTGGCCAGTACAGGACAGGACTCCGTGTTGCCAGGGTTCGTTTCAGTACGTGAGACCGTGGTGTACACCGCGTGTGCTCTGACCGGAGTGGTTCTGTCGCAGCAGATCAGAGGCACGGAAAGCGCTCCCTCGCTCGGCATCGTGGTGGGTGCGGTGGTGGGCGTCAATGTCGCGGGCTACATAGGGCGGAGAAGAGGCTGGCAGAACCGGGACGGTGTGACAGATGAAATCTTAGACAATGCGATGATCTACGGCTTCGTGTTCTTTGCGGGAACCATCGCGCTCGGTCTGACTACCTCGCTTAGTTTCACGACAGCGCAGGAACTCGTGGCCGGTACCTCCGGACTCGTGCTGGGCATGGTCGTTGAGAGCCTCCGGAGAAGCGACTACGTGTGAAACGTGGCGGCCTGCTGTCGCCGAGGCTTTCCGCAGTGATTTTCTCCTACACCCTGCTCTATGTCCACGGGCTGCTCCCGGATCTCGGCCCACAGCTCGACCTCGCAGGGACGATTGCCTCGGGCGTAGCCATTGCGGGCGTGGCGAACGCTGCAAGCTTGGTCAACGGAGGCCGTCTTGTGAACGAGCGCAAGACACGGCTCCTACTAGATGCCGTGCCGTGGTCCTTCTCTGTCATGGCGCTTGCCTTAGTACTGGAAGGAAGCGGCCTCACCTCTGGTGCTGGCTCCGTTGCCGTGGCGGAGGCAGGATTCTGGTCGCTCCTCTTGGCCTTCTTTTTCAAAAACCTGCACCGACTATACCTAAGCAATGGAGCCGGCTCGATAGCAACATTAAGACCTCCTCCGAGTGCGGTTCCATCGGTCCAATGGTTCCTCCGGAGCCCCATCATGGGCGGAGGCTTCGCGCGTGAACCTGCCGAACTTGGAGAGCCCTCTAGAACAGGGGGTGCAGGAGAAGATGTACCTGGCGGTGTCTCTCCTCTTCGCTGTCTCCCCGACCATAAGGGTGGTGGACGGCGTCTTTTCGCCGGTGGTGGTAGTCCAGTACCTGCTGTTCGCCAGCTGCCTAGGTCTATCCGTGGTGAAGGCGGACTCCGACACAAAGAGCAAGATCCTAGGTCTGCTGTCGCTGGCACTCTCCGTGTCGCTCCTGTGGGAGTATGTCGTCGCCGCATGACACAGAGAAGTTCCGAGTGCGTGGGTAGAAACCAGATCAATAGGCGCCTGCGGTCAGTCTCGCTGGGCGCTGTCGGAGCCGGGCTACTTAGGTGGGCTCGCCGTCTTGTTTGTGTGCCGGCGGTGAGAAGAGGAAGACGTGGATAAGACGAAGGCTCCGATCGAGGATGAGGGTGACAAGGAGACGGATGAGAAGATATATATGGTGATCGCAGGACTGTTCTTCGTTACCCCGACTATACAGACGGCTCAAGAGGGAATGTCCATCTTGGCGGGCCTGCAGTACTTGCTCGCGGCGAGCTGGATGGGACTGGCGTTGCTCAAGGCGGACAGGGGACGCAAAATCAGGATATCGGCTCTGCTTGTATCGGGTCTGGGTACTTGGTTGTTCTTGAGGAACGCGATCTGATGTAGTCCCTGCATAGAGACTTCTACGGGCCTTCCCTGGCATACAGGTATGAGTATGGCCGAGGACGCCGATTATGTGCTACGTCCAGGGACTATTGCACTGATAATACCTGTCTTCGTGCTGGGCGGTGCTGTGCTCGCTTACGGCCGAGGAACTGTGTTGCCTCGTGTTTTTGGGATTGGAGTGTGGCGATAATTCACCTGAGCCATCTTAACCCGTCGTATCTTCTGCACGGCGATCGGGCGTGAGACGACCGCCCGAGGTAGGTCAACCAGAAGTCTGTGATCTCCAGCCTCTTGATGGTGTTTGTAGACTTTATGGCAGGACTTGGTGTCGGAAGGGCTTGCGGGCCGTCAAAGGCTCGATGAGAGTGCGTGGTTGATGTCCTGTTTGAGTCTTAGAACTCCTCAGGTACTTGATGGCCGACTTCTCGAAGTCTTTTAATGGACTTTTCTACGTCTCCCTCAGCGGTCTCGAGTTTGTTGCTCATAGTCTCTGTTACTTTCTCCAACTCGTCGAGCATGCGATATAATGCGTTTATATCTTCATTGGGGCTTTCATTTTTTCTTAAATCGCTCAAATCTTCCTCTAGAATCCTTTCCAGTTTTTCTATCCTATTAATTTGGTCCTCTGCCTTTTCGAGAGCGTTTTGAAACGTTCTAAGTTTTTGTTCCAGGGT
>GL982569.1:440377-442285 GCA_000220355.1 Candidatus Nanosalinarum sp. J07AB56 | reverse complement strand
GCCAAACGTGACTTCGCTGGTCTAGGCAAGCTCCAACCCCTCATGAACGACACAGAAATAGAGGACATATCCTGCGATGGTACTGGTATACCTGTGTACGTCTACCATAGGAACCCCGAGTTCGGGTCTTTGGCAACGAGCGTCGCCTGGGATGACCCCGAGAAGCTAGACTCTTACGTCATGAAGTTGGCGCAGCGCTGTGGAAAAAGCCTGTCGGTTTCGCAACCTCTTTTGGACGGCTCCCTCCCAGACGGGAGTCGAGTTCAAGCCACGTTGTCGACCGACATCGCCAGACATGGCTCTAACTTCACCGTTCGCCGGTTCACGGACGATCCCTTGACACCCATTCATATGATGGATTATGAGACAGAAGACGCACGTATGATGAGCTACCTTTGGACTCTCGTGGAGAACGAGAAGTCTATCCTGGTGTGCGGAACCACTGGTGCCGGAAAGACCTCCCAGCTCAACGCCTTATCTCTATTCATAAAACCGGAGAAGAAGATAGTGTCTATCGAGGACACCCCAGAACTAAGGATTCCGCATGAGCACTGGGTGCCAGAGGTAGCACGAAGCGGGTTTGGCAGCTCGGTCGACTCCGGAGGAGAAGTATCGATGGATGATCTGCTGAAAGAGTCTTTGCGACAGAGGCCCGAATACATACTGGTCGGAGAGGTCAGGGGAGAAGAAGCATACATCATGTTTCAGCAAATGGCTACCGGCCACACCGGCATGTCTACAATCCACGCCGACTCACTCGAAATGCTTATGGACCGGCTGACTACGGATCCTATTAGCCTATCTGGGTCTCTCGTTGAAACTTTGGATGCGGTGATGATCATCAAGAGAATTCGACGTGGAAACAAATACATTCGGCGTGTCACAGGCCTATATGAGATAGAGGACTACAACCAGAGGACAGGAATCAATTCCAATCAGGTGTTTGACTGGAATCCACAGACCGATCAGTACCGTGTAAAGAGCGACTCCCTGATTTTGAAAGAAATCGTGCAGCAGTCAGGCCGCAGCGAGGAAGAAATGCGACGGGAGCTCGTCAACAAACAGCATATTCTGCAGTGGATGCAGGACCAGCATATTAAAGACTATAGAGACGTTGGAGATGTCTTCGCCCAGTACTACTCTGACCCGGCGTCCCTTATGGAAAGGGTAGACAATACGGACCCCAGCGAAGACGAGGTTGGAGTAAAGAGCTAGGAACATGTTTCAGGACTACGCGGACTTCTGTTATGAGCAGATAGGTGGCTACGTGCTCGCTCTTGAGGACAACTTCCAAGGACTGAGGCCTCAACTCAAGAAAGCTGATATAAGGACCACCCTGCCGGAGTACATTGCCGCGGCTGTCTTTTCAGCTGGCGTCATATCTTTCGGTGCGTTATTTCTAGGTGCCGCGATCCTGGTTATTGCTCTGGGCCCGTCAGGGATCATCCTGTCTCCGTTTATCGCTGTGGTTCTTGGAGCTGTGGTCCTTGGTGGTTTCTACATCTATCCCTCTCTGATAATTAGTGGCCGGGCGTCGAAAATAGATGACTTTCTCCCGTTTGCTACTGTATACCTCTCTACTCTGGCAGGAACAGGCACCCCGTTATCAGAGATGTTTCGGGTACTTGGGGAACGAGATGAGTATGGACCGGTGTCAGATGAGGCAGAGAGAATCAGTAGAGATTTGCACACTTTCAATATGGATACAACGAGAGCCATGCGCCGGGCTGCTGAGAGAACACCGAGCCAGGATTTCAAGGACCTCATGTATGGCATGATCCATGCTGTAAACACCGGAGGCGAGCTTGAGGGTTTCCTTGAGAAGCGTTCTGACAAGCTGATTGATGACTACAAACGCCGCATAGAGGAGTTTGCTGATAAACTATCTCTTTTGGTCGAGATGTACAT
>GL982569.1:438401-440327 GCA_000220355.1 Candidatus Nanosalinarum sp. J07AB56 | reverse complement strand
CGATGGCCCGGACACAAGCGTCCTCGATGCCTCTTGGTCTGGTTCGAAAGATCCCATATTTTGGATGACCTCTGGGTGTTTTAGTGCTCGGGGTTACCGGACGCATATCACCGCTTTAATTTGGTCTAGACGGATTATGGTTGTGACCGAGATAAACTGGGTCGTTCTGGTGAGGGATTTTGGCGGGGGCGACCAGGTGTCGGAGCGCGTCAGGAGCTTCGTGCATAGCATTGATTCTGGATGCTGCGTCGTTGGGACAGCTAACGCGGATCCGACGGTTGACGGGGCAGAGTTCCGCAGGGTGGATCTGCACTACGAGGGACACAGCCAGTTCGCTTGGGCGTCGCTCCTCAACAACGAGCTGGAGAGGTGTGTGAGAGCTATAGCGGAGTCGGAGGATGTGGATATGCTGGTGGCGAACGACTGGTCGACCGCGACCGCCGCAAGAGTTATGTCCGAGGCCGAGGACATACCTTTCTCGGTCTGGCTTCACTCGACAGAGCACACCCGAGGCTTCATGGACGACCACTCCGAGCAGATACGCTCCGTCGAAGAGAGGGCATGTCACGCCGCGCGACACGTTCTTGTTTCCGATCCCGAGACTCGGAACTCGGCGGTGCATGACTTGGGCGTCGGCCAGGAAAAAATCTTGGAGGGGCAGCCGGAAGACCTCCCGGGAGCCATGGCATGAACGTAGTGGAGGTGACATGGGAGTACCCGCCTGTAAAGAGCGGGGGGCTCGCGGAGCACTGTAGAGGTCTGTCGGAGGAGCTGGCCTCGCAGTCGGTGCAGCCACACGTCCTCACCTCCGGACAGGAAACCAGACGTAAGCGGAACGGCGTCGATCTACACAGGTTGGAGACAGGCCAGACACCAGATGATGTGTCTTGGGCGATGCAGTTCGGAAGACGGGTTCAAGAGAAGGGTATCGAGCTGGACAGAGAAAACAACGGTGTGGACGTGGTTCACGCACATGACTGGATGGCGGTGCCAGGCGCGGCGGGCCTAGCGGAGGCGTTAGATGTTCCGCTGGTGTTCACGCTCCACTCGATGCAGAGGCTTAGGTCGGGCCTGGGCAGCGACTACGAGTCCGCAATACACAACATAGAGTGGTACGGAACCTACAAGGCGGACGAGGTAATCTGTGTTGGAAAAGAGTTCAGAGATAGAGCAGGGCAGGAATTCGAGATACCCGACGAGAAACTCCACTACATACCCAACGGAGTCGACCCTGAAAGGTTCGGCGATGTGCCGGATCTCAAGAGGAGCAGGATTGCGAGGGAGGAGGAGAGAATCGTCCTGTACGCGGGCAGGATGCTCCCAGAGAAAGGACCGCAGCACCTCGTAGAAGCGTTCGACCAAGTTGTAGACAAGCACAGGGACGCGAAGCTGGTGATGTGCGGCGGAGGCCACGAGCAGAGATACAGGGAGATGGCGGACTCCGTGCTCGGGGACAAGGTGTGCGTACCCGGGTTCGTGGACGAAAGCGTGCTCAAGGGACTGATGGCGGAGTCATACGCAAATGTCACGCCCAGCCTCAGCGAGCCGTTCGGCTTGGTTCCCTTAGAGGCGGCTGCGTCGGGCACGGCTACAGTCGGAAGCAGGGTTGGCGGAATCAAGGAGACGGTGGTCCACGGCTACACCGGCCTGCACAGTGAGCCAGGCAGCCCAGAATCAATAAGCCATGAGCTCGACAGGATGCTGAGCGACCCCGGCTGGACCGACTGGATGTCCAAGAAAGCCGAGGAAAGGGTAAAAGAGACCTACAACTGGAGCTTGGTTAGTTCGCAGACCGCAGATATATACAGGTCCGTGGCATAGATTTCAGACTCGAGCCTCAACTCTCTGCTCGAAGTCGTCGAGAATCTCGGATATCGCGGCGTAGGCATCGAACGGAGAGCCGAAGTACGAGAAGTACTCGTGCAC
>GL982569.1:435194-438351 GCA_000220355.1 Candidatus Nanosalinarum sp. J07AB56 | reverse complement strand
CTGTCACTACGTCGATTGTTTCGAACTCATCACGTAGAGTCCTAAATCCCTGTTCCAGGTTGTTTCCTATGGCTTTCATGCTGCCAGGCTCGTTTTCCCAGATCTCCTTCGAGTGCTCAAGGTAACCAGGCCAGTCGTCATCGCCCTCGCCCTTGATGAAGAGTTTGCGCCTCTCTTCTTGGGGGGCTTCCACCTTTTCCAAGTAGTGCCGGGATATTCTTCCGAAGTTATAGTCCGACACATCACCGAGGCTGAAACCTGGATCTTCGTCGAATTTCTCAGTTGAAAAATCGTTATAGTATTCAACTGTCGGAGTGATTGCATCGAACAGCGTGTTCTCTACATCGACCAGAACACTTCCAGAGCTCATATGTCTAAGTTACCTATCGATGCGAGCATGGCCTCGATTTGTATGTCGTTGCTGCCGCCTTCTGCGATGCGGAACTGGTATTCGCCGAGGAACTCCACCATCTCCATCTTTGCCTCGTCCGGTATGTCGAGGTCGAAGAGCTCGCGGTGGACTGCGTCGATTACGTCCTTGCCGTCTAGTCCACGGTCTATCATTAGTTCTGAGAGCTTTTCTCTGGCGTCAATGAAATCCTGGTTCAGCGCCAGTTTCAGGATTTCTCGTATTTCCTGTGGTCGGAGGGAGGCGGCCGCGGTGTATATGTCGTCTTCCTCGATCTCGTCTTTGCGGAGCGCGACCGTCTGGAGCACGTTCGTGGTGCGCCGGAGGTCGCCGCCTGATACCCGCATCACTCCTTGTATGGCTTCCTCTGATATCCGGAAACCCTCTCCCTCCGCCACCCTGGTTATGTATCGGCGGACCTGCTCCTCCTCCAGCCTGTTGAACCGGAACAGAGCGCACCGGCTCTGAATCGGGTCGATTATTTTGGAGGAGTAGTTACACGACAGAACGAACCGGGCGTTGTCGGAGAACTGCTCCATGGTTCTCCGTAGAGCCTGCTGTGCGTCTGTAGTCAAGGCGTCGGCCTCGTCCAGGAATATCATCTTGTACTCCGCGTTCACGGGCTTGGTGCGGGCAAAGCTCTTGATCTGGTCTCGCACAACGTCGATACCGCGCTCATCGGAGGCATTGGTCTCCTTGAAGTTCTGTCTCCATTCGCTGCCATACAGGTCCTTTGCTACGCTGACGGCGCTCGTAGTGTTGTGGACTATCGTTGGTGTTCTTCCTGCGACAAAGTTTTTTGTGGCCGGTACTGTGAGGTCGTATACTTGGCCTCCCGAAGTCTCTTGGACGTCTACGACCTCGCTCCATCTCAGGTCGCATTCTCTGAGGAACTGCAGTCTCCGCAGTGTTTCCTCCAGTTCAGTGTCTCTCAGCGTGGTTTCCAGTTCCCTGGTTATCTCCGAGTGTACCTTGGCTAGTTTCGGGATGTTCTTGGTCTCCATACCTCCCTTGAGGGCGTTCTCCACGGACGTTCGGCTCACCCCCATTCTTCTCGCAATCTCGGAGTGGTCGGTAGGTGCTATCTCTATTCCTTCTCTCAGGTGCTCTTGTACTGCGTCCAGAGATTCGAGGGCTGTCTTGAGCTCGGGGCACTCCACCTCGCCTCCTTCGAGTAGCTCGAGTAGCCGTCCTGCCCTCGGTTTTATGTCTCTTTTCCCGTACTCCAGTAGTCGGTCTGACCCTACTCCCGTGTCTTCTTCGATGGTTCGCCTAGTTTCTATAGGCCCTAGCTGGTGCGTGAATTCGGAGTAGTGACTGTGGAAGTTCTTGAATGCCTCGAGGCTCTGGCTTAGCTCTGAGTCTCTGGACTGCCATTGGCCGATCTCTGAGAGCCTGTCTTGGCTCTGTTTTAGGAGCCTTGATACAACGCTCTCCACTTTTCTACGGCCTGCCGTCTTCACGTCCCTTTCGAGAATCCACTCTTGTTCACCGAATACATTAGCGTATTCCAATCCGAGACTGTCCATGACGTATCTGTACTGCTCCGAACCTGTTTCGACCACGTCGTGGTTAGGAACGTCGTCTCGGCGGCACAGCTTTTCTAGTCTCTCCCGCTTTGAATCTACAAGGAAACCTACCTTCCGTTTGAAACGAGACAGGTTGTTTGATCCCGATACTAGGACTTCGAAGTATTTCTCTTCACCTCTGTTCCCGTTGGTAGCTTGTTTCTTCGTTTCCTTGATTCTCGAGTCGATTCCCAGCCTCTTCAGCAGGTAAGTAAGCTCCGAGGCCATCTTGTTCGATGCAGTAGTTATTTCCACTCCCTGTTCACTGACATATGCCTCCGAGTCCGCGTACGCTCTCAGGAACCTCTCTGCGTTTTCTTGGGGTCCTGTGAGAATCCGGCTTCCTGCGCTCACCTTGAAGCTCTTTTTCTTGCCAGACGGTAGTCCTAGGGCCTGATCTAGAAGCTTGTATATAGTGGTGCCGTTCTCGTATCTTAGCCTTTTCACCCCGTCCCTCTCGGTTTTTATGGGAGCACTTCCGAAGACTTCCTCCGAGAGCTCGGTAAATCTCCGAAGGAGATTCTCGTTCGAGTTGAAGAACCTTATGTCCGTTCCTGCTATACCTGCCTCGGCTAGTATGAAGCCGTAGATTTCCGCAAGCTCTGCGCTTACCTCGGTCACCGCTTCTATGGTGCCAGAGGACTGACCGTTGGAACTGATCCATACCAGTTGCTTGAAGCTCTCTTCTTCTATGCCGTTCTCCCTGCAGTACTCCAGACTGGCTATCCTGCCCTCGTTTCCGGCTTCGATGACAGGTGAGCCATTGCAATGCGATATGACATCCTCCCTCTCTAGCCTTCTCAGGTAGGTCGACACTACTGATTTCTCGGCGTTCACGTTGCTCCAGTCATTTTTTCCCCCCGACTCTACCTCTTTCAGGATTTCTTTCTTGATACCTACGTACTTCTCCGAAACTGGGGGAGCTAGTTCGCTTTCAAGAATAACTCGAAACCTGTCCTCTAGCTCTTCGATGATGCCGGTTTCTCGCGGCTCCAGTTCTATCTTCTGGGGCGTGGCGATTCTGTCGCCGGGTTTGAGTTCCTCAGCAGTCTTCCATACTGGCAGCCCTTCTTCCATGCTGAGAACTGGGTGTTCTGGAGTGACGGAGTGGCTGAAACCATTCACGGACTCTATCTCCACCATTCTTTCGCATTCTTTGGTGAAAACGTGACTGGCCTCG
>GL982569.1:429152-435174 GCA_000220355.1 Candidatus Nanosalinarum sp. J07AB56 | reverse complement strand
GGGCGAGGGACCGTTTGTGGGAGGCGACCAAGTGGTGCGTGCGGGCCGCAGATACACCCCTGTCATACCTAGCAACTCGACTGCCCAGCTTGAGTTCGTTGGCAACACTGATCTTGAACTGGTGAACTACGTTGATTCATACCGCAACGGCAGGCTTGGCCGCGTCGCGTACAGGCAGACATATCCAGTCCCCGAGAGAAAGCTTGTTGTTGCGCTCATGTACCAGCTCCTGCCGGAGAACTCGGTGTTCGGCTCGGGAGATTCATCCGCCTCGCTCGAGGCACTTTCAAGCACCAATCAGAGTTTCTACATGCCATACACCGCAAACCTGAGGTGGGAATCACAATGAAGGCCCAGTTTCTGCTTATATCCGCTGTCGTGGCTGGCGGCATAATGATCGGTATATTTGGCGTTGTGTCGGATGCGAAGGAGGAGGACTACTCTCCGGGGCCGCGGCTCGCATACCAGATCGACTCGATAGAGGATGAGGCCGAGAAAGTCGACACTAGCGATCCCGAGGATAGGCGCAGGTTTCGGCGTGCGGTCGGCCGCCTGGGGTACAGCTCCTCGGTCGATCTCTGGGTTTCGCAGAACTGCTTCAACGTAAGCCTTCGCTCTGAGAGCCGTTCCGCCACCGTGAACTGTGTGGGTTAGAAATCCTTGACGAACTCGACTTCCTCGCTGGTTAGTCCAAGCTGATCTCCGACCCCCGGATTCTCCTCTAGTACCTGCGACAGGAAGAAGAGTTCGGACACGCTCTTGGAGATTGAGATGTGCAGTTTCTCCCCTATTTTCTCCCCTATTTCGCTGCGTTTCTTCCTTGATGAATTGCTTTTTCCCATGTCGCGTATCTTGGACGGGTACTGGTAGTTGGTCCAGCCGCTGTAGCGTTCCTCCTTGGCTAGCGCCACTCCCACGGTTGTGTACAGGTATACGTAACGCATGAGGCTCCAGTTCATGGTTCTGCGCACCCTGCCGTTGAACAGGTCTGCTCCGGACACTGCGTCCATTCCGTCGGCTATGTCCTGCGACTTCCCATATTCGCGCGGCAGGTTCTCCCTTACCCACTGCATCCAGGTTTCGGGGTTCTCGTCCAGGTTTTCGGTCGCCTGACGTGCGTTGTCGGGTGTCTCGGTCTTGAAAACTATTTTGAGGGAGTCGAACACCTCTTTGCGGTCGTCGCGGCGGCTGGCGTCCTCTATGTCGTCTACTGAAACCCTGTTGCGTCCGCGGGCCACTGCCTCGAGGTCGTTGATGGCGCTCCTCATCTGGCCGTCTGCTTGGCGGGCGAGGCGTTTCGGTGCGCCGCCTTCGTACTCTATACCCTCTTCTTCGAGTATCTCTCGGAGGTGCGCCGCGATCGAGTTCGTGTGAACGCTTCCGAGCTCGATCATCTCGGACATCTGCCTCAGTGTCTTTATCTTTGATTCGTAGGGATCGTTCGCTGTCATGACGACTGGGAAGCGCGATTCCTCAACTATCTCTCTGATGAGGGAGGTGCCTCCGCGGTCGGCGTTCCCGGACATGCCGTCCACCTCGTCCACCAGTATGAGTTTTTCTTTTCCTAGGAAGCTGCGCTGCCTTACTGACTCCAGAAGCTCTTCACGGAGCTTGGTCTTCGTGCGGACGTCCGAGGCGTTTGTCTCGACCAACTCCATGTCGAGGTCGTTCGCCAGTGCCTCCACCAGTGAGGTCTTGCCGGTTCCTGCCTGGCCGTGCAGAAGCGTAGGTCCATCCCCCTTTTCCCAGTCCTCGGCCCATTCCCTGAGTTTCTCCTTCTCCTTGGATGCCCCGCGGTAGTCGCTGAGGCTTTCGGGGCGGTATTTCTTGACCCACATCATGTGTCGAGGTTACCTATCGATGCGAGCATGGCCTCGATCTGTATGTCGTTGCTGCCGCCTTCCGCGATACGGAACTGGTATTCGCCGAGGAACTCCACCATCTCCATCTTTGCCTCGTCCGGTATGTCGAGGTCGAAGAGCTCGCGGTGGACTGCGTCGATTACGTCCTTACCGTCCAGTCCACGATCTATCATCAGTTCGGAGAGTTTTTCTCTGGCGTCAATGAAATCCTGGTTCAGCGCCAGTTTCAGGATTTCTCGTATTTCCTGTGGTCGGAGGGAGGCGGCCGCGGTGTATATGTCGTCTTCCTCGATCTCGTCTTTGCGGAGCGCGACCGTCTGGAGCACGTTCGTGGTGCGCCGGAGGTCGCCGCCCGACACTCGCATCACACCTTGTATGGCCTCCTCCGATATCCGGAAACCTTCTCCCTCCGCCACCCTGGTTATGTACCGGCGGACTTGCTCCTCCTCCAGTCTGTTGAACCGGAACAGAGCGCACCGGCTCTGAATCGGGTCTATTATTTTGGAGGAGTAGTTGCACGATAGAACGAACCGGGCGTTGTCGGAGAACTGCTCCATGGTTCTCCTTAGGGCCTGTTGTGCGTCTGTAGTCAGGGCGTCGGCCTCGTCCAGAAATATCATCTTGTACTCCGCGTTCACGGGTTTGGTGCGGGCAAAGCTCTTGATCTGGTCCCGCACAACATCGATACCGCGCTCGTCGGAGGCATTGGTCTCCTTGAAGTTCTGTCTCCATTCGCTGCCATACAGATCCTTTGCTACGCTGACGGCGCTTGTCGTCTTGCCGGTTCCGGCCGGCCCAGAGAACATTAGGTGAGGTATCTGACCTTCCTCTACGAACGCTTGGAGGCGCTCCACGATATCCTGTTGGCCGACGACCTCGTCCAGGGTGTCGGGCCTGTATTTCTCGGTCCAGATGTCTATCTCGCTCACATCTGTTAGTTAGAGCCGATTCTTTAATTCACCTGGTTACAGTACTTGGATCGCAGCTAGACCCGCCGCTATTAGTCCTGTGCCCGAGGCCTTTTGGAGTATGTCTGCGGTGCCGAGGCTTTCGTGCAGGGTCGCGGAGCTGAAGGCCTCTATCCCTAACGAGCCTACTAGAACCACGATGTTCTTCGATTTCACAACTGCTGAGGAGAGCGAGACCGGTCCGGACTCTATCGCTAGGGCGAACAGAACGTATCCAACACCCGACAGCACCCCGATACCCACTAAGTGTTCCTCTCCTCGCGAGCTGAACGTCCTGAACCTCTCTAGCCTCAGGAGCAACAGCACCAGCCCGGTTGCCACTCCTCCCGCGCCAAGGCTCGCTAGCAGACTTGGGTATCCGGCGGACGAGGACAGGAGCTTAAGGCCGACGTCCCTACCGGCGAAGGCTGTCGCGGCCAGTAACGCCAGACCTAGGGCCTTGGGCGACGACAGGAAATCCTTGCTCAACGAGATGTCATCGGTCGACAGCACGATTGCCCCGGCCGCCACCGACAGTATGCCTGCGTAGTCTATCGGAGCGAGTCTCTCGCCGAGGAAGATAAACGACAGAACCGCCACGATTACCGTGTCGACCGACAGTGTGGGCACGAACCGTGACACCTCCTCTCTGTTCATGCCTTCGTAGTACAGCCAGAGGGACAGCAGGTAGGCAGGTCCCAGTAGCAGCCCGCCCGGCACGAGCTGGCGCGGAGAACCGACTAGGAAAGAGGCACCGCCCAGAACCGCTGACCCTGGGATCCCGCAGCAGAGCGCCGCAACAAGTCCGTCTTTGACCTCGTGGTCTACTACTGCCTTGTCGCATAGGTTGACAAGACCCCATACCATCGCTGCTCCGAAAGCCAGACTCAGCCATGTCACAGCGAAATCTGGTTTCTGATTTAAATTTAGTTATCGGTTACCCTGTCAGGTCCCTCAGAACGGAGTAGAGTTGCGTTGCGTCTCCCTCTCTTACCAGAAATACTGTCTCGGTGTATGTCGTTACCATATCTATCAGGCCGACTCCTTCGAAGGAAATTCGTTCTGTTAGATAGGAGAGCATGCCGTCTGCCTCTAGGATCTCCTCTGGTGATTCTACAACTACCATCGCAAGGTTCTGCTCGAGATTCCTCATCTCTCTCTTTGAAACCTGTTCCTCTACGAGCTCGGAGTTTCTGTTTCTTAATATAATACCTATCTCGGAGTCGGACTGTAGGATATACGCTCTGTCTCCGGTCTTTTCCTCCGCCTTCTTGTAGGCCTCGATTGCTATCTCATGGAACCGCTGTTTCCTAGGCAGCGTGTAGTAGTTCACGTCGCCTACCATAAACAGCTCAGACTCTTCCAGAACTGACTTGATTCTCTGCTCTGGAGAATCTTCTACCGAGATTTCTTTCTCATACCTTCTTATCGCCATCACTATGGAATCTAGGTTTACTCCTGCTCTATTGGTTCTGCTGAGGACCTCATCTTCTAAGTGTCTGGCAAGCCCCCTGTAGTTTACTGCCCCAATGTCCATCAGGTGATTGAGAAAGGGCTTTCTCTCCAACAGCTCTCGTGTAGCTTCGGCTATTGAGACATCATTCTTGTTTGATGTCATATGTATAACACTGGATACTGTTTGATTTAAAACACTGACTATATATTCTATGGCTGCGCATTAGTGGGTATGAACACGCCAACCAAAGGTGGGTGCTTTAAGTCAGGAGAGCAACCTTCCCGAACCCTACAGTAACATCAATAGAAGCATAGAGTCCGACAATATAGATAGGATCCTCAAAGGTGCTTCAGTCCTTGCGGGTGGAGGAGGCGGCACGTATAGGGGGTCGCTGGACAATTACAGACTATATGACCCGCGGAAAGTAGACATTGTTGATCTTGGGTCCTTGCCGAGTGATAGCAATGTCGTAACTGTCTTCGGCGTGGGACCTGCTGACCACGGAACTCAAAACCCTACTCAGGTAGCTCTTGAGTCCGTGGAGGTGTACGAATCTCGGTATGCTGAAGTGGACGCCATAATACCCGGGGAGCTGGGTCCGAGCCTAATTGTGGAAGCGGCTGTTGTAGCCGACGAATTGGGTGTGCCGGTTGTCGATGCGGATGTAGCGGGTATGAGAGCAGTACCTTCCATACGAAACGAGATACTGGAGGTCTCCGACATCTCCAGAGCACCAGTGATTACCACGAACGGCCAACAGCTCTCTGTCTTGGAGGAGGCGGATGGCCAACAGATGGAACAACACATAAGACGGCTTACGGATGGCGATCTCTGGTATGTCGCGGGCTACGCTGATACCCCGGCGAGCTACATGGACGCCGTCCCACAAGGCTGGTTTGACGAATGTATGCGTTTCGACAGCTGCCAGCTAAAGAGGATTGGAGACGGCTTAGTAGAATCTGTAGATACCAGGCAAAGCAGAGGCCATACTGTTGGGAGGCTGCTGCTCCAGGGTGAGAGAGAAATCGAGGTCTTCTTCCAGAACGAGAACCTGCTGCTGTTTGTAGACGGTCAGCGGGTGGCGAGCGCCCCAGACACCATATCCCTGGTGAACGACACAGGAGTGGGAATAACTAGTGCAGATCCTCCTGAGACTGGAGAACACCTTGAGGCATATGTCGTTAGACATGAATTCTGGGACAATCCTGACTGCTTCGATCTGGAGACCCAGAATATTAGCGTAACCGACGGAGCCGTGAAATTCCCACACGGCGTCCAAATCGATATAAGAGGCCGTCCGTCACGATGAATCGCCAATTGAGTTTTCAAGCAGGCCATTCAACGCCTTACCGGAACCACAGCGATCACCGAGCCACATTTCTCCGCGCATCCCTCTGGACACGAATCCTTTTGGGTGTTCGAGTGAACCGAATTGACATGTTGATAAATCCACGACAACCACATGATGTATCTACCGGTGCTTGTAACTGATGGCTGACGAGAGAGAAGACAGATACAGAAAGCTCGATGAGCTGATGGATGAGGGACCAAATCCCTTTCCCTACAGCTTCGAGAGGACTGAGTCTATACATTCTGTAGTTGAGAGGTTCGAAAGTGAAGACGATCCGTCATCGGGCGAGACTCAGCTTGCCGGTAGACTGACCGAGATACGTGACATAGGTGGACTGGCCTTCGCCGACCTGAGGGTGAGCGCGACGGGATCCAGCTGAAGATAGAAGACGACCAGGCGCTAGAAA
>GL982569.1:420162-429132 GCA_000220355.1 Candidatus Nanosalinarum sp. J07AB56 | reverse complement strand
AAACGACAGAACCGCCACGATCACCGTGTCGACCGACAGCGTGGGCACGAACCGTGACACCTCCTCCCTGTTCATGCCTTCGTAGTACAGCCAGAGGGACAGCAGGTAGGCAGGTCCCAGCAGCAGCCCGCCCGGCACGAGCTGGCGCGGAGAACCGACCAGGAAAGAGGCCCCGCCCAGAACCGCTGACCCCGGAATACCGCAGCAGAGCGCCGCAACAAGTCCGTCTTCGACCTCGTGGTCTACTACTGCCTTGTCGCAGAGGTTGACAAGACCCCATACCATTGCTGCTCCGAAAGCCAGACCCAGCCACGCCACAGCTGTATTTGCCTCGACGCCGGTATAATGTAGTTGCTGCCATCAGGACTCCGATAGGATGCCAGCGTCAGGTCGTTCACTCTCGTGCTATATAACTACCAACCAACCGTCCAAAACTGTGAGCCACAAACTGACAGCTCGCAGCAAAGTGTACGGGTGTAAGCCGCTCTATGGCTGATGAGAGAGAGGAAAGGTACAGAAAGCTCGATGAGCTGATGGATGAGGGACCGAATCCCTTTCCCTACGACTTCGAGAGAACCGAGTCCATAGGCTCTGTGGTAGAGAAATTCGATGGAGAGGAGGAACCATCATCCGCTGAAATCAGGCTTGCCGGCAGACTGATTGAAATACGGGACATAGGGGGACTGGCCTTCGCCGACTTGAGGGGTGAGCGCGACGAAATCCAGCTGAAGATAGAAGACGACCAGGCGCTAGAAACACTCAGGAACCACATTCACAAGGGAGACATCGTCGGTGCTGGGGGAGAAGTAATCAGAACCAATACAGGTGAACTTTCACTTGACGCGGAGGAGTTGACACTTTTGACGAAGGGTGTGCGTCCGATGCCCTCTGACTACTACGGAGTTGAGGATGATGAGGTCAGATACGGTGACCGCGCGCTACACCTCACGTCCAGCATGGATGCGCGCGAGCGCCTCCGCCGCAGGTCAAGCGTGGTGCGCCAGGTAAGGAACTTCCTTCATGACCGCGACTTCATGGAGGTGGAGACACCCGTGCTACAACCCGTCTACGGAGGGGCTGCGGCAGAACCCTTCAAGACATACGTGGAGGACCTAGATGAGGAGTGGTACCTGCGTATATCCCCGGAGCTGTACTTGAAACGTCTTGTAGCCGGCGGGTTTGAGAGGGTGTTTGAAGTGGCGAGGGACTTCCGCAACGAGTCGATCGATACGACACACAACCCTGAGTTCACGATGCTGGAGGTCTACCAAGCCTACGCGGACTACGAGGACATGATGGAGCTCACCGAGCAAATGATAGAGAGCATCGCCGTCGAGGTTACTGGATCCGCGACGGTGGAGTACCAGGACCATGAGTTGGATTTCTCGGCGCCGTGGGAGCGCCTCACGATGAGGGAGGCTATCGAGAAGCACGCCGATATAGATGTGAACGAGCTGTCCGACAGCGAGCTTGAGAATAAGCTGGAGGATCTGGGAGGTGAGCTGGACTCCGGGTTCGAGAGAGGTCTGGCGATCGCGGAGATATTCGAGGAGGCAGTGGAGCACGAGCTCGTGCAGCCGGTACACATCATCGACCACCCTGAGGAGACCACGCCGCTCTGCAAGAAACATAGGTCGAAGGATGGTCTCATCGAAAGGTTCGAGTCCTTCGCCGTTGGAATAGAGCTCTCCAACGCTTACACAGAGCTCCGTAACCCCGTTAGGCAGCGCGAGCTGTTCGAGGAAGAGGAGAGGAGACAGGAGGAAGGGGATGATGAGGCACACCCGATAGATATGGACTTTGTCGAGACCCTTGAGCTCGGGATGCCGCCGACTGGCGGCCTAGGCATCGGAATCGACAGGCTAGTGATGCTCATGACGGACTCCCAGTCTATAAAGGAAGTTCTCGCCTTCCCGATGGTTAAGGGTCAAGACCCGTGACAAAACAGCCCACTATACCTCCTTCCGCACAGGAAGGAGACCGAGTTGCGGTGGTGGCTCCTGGAAGAGCCATCGGCGAAAGGCGCGATAAGGCGTTCAACCTAGGCCTCGAGAGACTGGAGAAACAACTCGGAGTTAAGACGGAGCTGGTAGGCAACGTACGAAATACTCCGGCTGATTCAAAGAGTCCCGAAGTCAGGGCGGAAGAGGTCGAAGAGGCGTTCAGATCTGAAGAATACAGTGCTGTGATAGCGGCTTCTGGGGGCGCAGACCAGATTCGGATCTTGAAGCACCTGGACGAACAGACACTTAGAGATAACCCTAAGAGGTTCTTTGGTATCAGCGACAGCACGAACCTACAGCTCTTTCTTTGGAACCTCGGAATTGCGTCGTACTACGGCGGACAGATACTTCCTGACCTATCAAGAATTAGACTCGAGGGCAGCTACACGGAACGGCACCTCAGAAAGGCGCTTATGGACGATTCACTCGGTGAAATCCAGCCGTCCGACACCTACGCTGATAGCTTCCCTGACTTCGAGGATTCTGAACAGATGCGTAGGCAGCCCTCGACAGAAAACCACGGTTACTCGTGGTACAGCGATACGCCACGCGAGATAAGCGGCCGAACATGGGGAGGCTGCCTTGAGATCGTCAGGTGGTGGCTAGAGACCGACAGATTCATGCCGGAGCCGGAACGCCTGGAGGGCGAGATACTTCTGCTGGAAACCTCAGAGGACAGGCCTTCAACGAACTATGTCAGGTGGTTCCTGAGATCCATGGCCGAGAGAGAACTGCTCCAAAGGTTCTCAGCCATACTGGTTGGAAGACCCAAATCCGAACCATCCAAGACCCGAACCACAGGCTCCGGGCCCTACAAGGATTTAGAGCCAAGTCCAGAGGCAAGCCAGTACCGACAGAACCAGAGAAAAACTATCCAGAGAATACTCGATAGCTACAGTATCGAGATACCCGTCGTGTTTGGCTTAGACTTTGGTCACACTGCACCCACCTGCTGCATGCCTGTGGGCGGACGACTCAGACTGGATACCTCCGACCAAACTATTTCACACGTAGACTGATACACCGCTCCGTGGACATCGACCTATCCCTCACCGGCACCCCTGGAACCGGAAAGACATCCGTAGCAGAGGAGTTAGAAAGCAGAGGTTACGAGGTCTCTTACCTCAGCCGGCTGTTGGAACAAAAGGGAATCGGGGATGCTGGCGAGGAACGCGAGGTAGATGTCGACGAGATGAGGTCGCGGCTGGAGATAGATGCGGATATCGTTGAGGGACACCTGTCTCACTTCCTGTCCGCCGACGTCTGCGTGGTTCTTCGCTGCAGACCGGACGTGCTCCGTGACAGGCTTTCCGGCCGCGGCTACAGCAGCCTTAAGATAGAGGAGAATCTGCGTGCGGAGGCCCTCGACGCCGTCCTACAGCAAGCCTTGGGGAACCAGGACGTGGTCGTGGAGCTGGACACTACAGATGTATCGCTGCCTGATGTTGCCGACAGCGTTGAAGAGTCCCTCAACGCAAATGAATCCGACTACGGCCAGGTCGACTTCTCCGATTTTCTACGCCGCGTTTGACTCGACCCATTCACGCAGTCCGTCCTCGTCAGTTGCGCCGGTTCTGCGTGCGACCTCCTCTCCTTCCTCAAACACGACCAGTGTCGGCAGGGCCTTGACGCCTACCTCTGTAGCTATGGACGAGTTTTCGTCCATGTCCACCCTTCCGAAGTTGATGTCGCTGTACTCCTCCGATACGTCCTCGTAGATCGGTTCGAGCTGCTGGCAGGGCCCGCACCAGTCGGCGTAGAAGTCCACTATCCAGGTTTCTCCGTCTCCTACCTCTTCGTCGAAGCCGTCGGAATCAAGCTCCTGTGTCATACTTACTGAACTGTCCGCGGAATTAAGTAACACCGGGCTACCGGCTGAAAACCTTACTGCTCTTCGTTGAGATTGACGGTGCGTATTGGGTACGGTATGTCGATTCCGGCGTCGTCGTACTTCTGCTTGATGTTCTCCGTCAGTTTGGATGCGGCGCGGAGCTGGTCGGCTCTCTCAGGCTTGGTCCAGCCCCGGAGCTTGAGGTTGACGCTGCTTCCTCCGAGCTCGTCGACGAGAACCTGTGGCGACGGAACGGAGAGGACGCCGTCCGTCTCCTCGAGCGCCTCCTCTGCCAGGTCGCTCGCCTCCTTGATGTTGTCGTCGTAGCCGACACCCACTACCACGTTGAACCTTCTCTGGGCGTAGGCAGTGTCGTTGACGACGATATCGTTGTAGAGGGTGGAGTTGGGAACTATTACCTTGCGGCCGTCGAACGTCTTGATGTCGGAGGCGCGTATCCTGATATCCTTGATAGTGCCCTCGTATCCGTCCACCCGTATCTGATCCCCTATCTCGAAAGGCTTGTTCACCAGTATCATCAGCCCGGAGATGAAATTTGAGATGACGTCGCGGAGCGCGAACGACACGCCGAGCCCGACGAGACCGAGAACCGAGGCAAGGGCCGATGGGTCGACCCCCAGTATGCCGAGAACTACAACCAGCCCGAGCGTGTAGGATGTGTATGCTGTTACCTTTTTGGCGGTGAAGGCCGCGTGCTTGTCGCCCCCGCGCTCCTCCACGGCCCTGTCCACCAGCCTGTTCGATATCTTGTTGACTGTCCAGGTACCTATCAGAGTCGCTGCCACCAGTATACCGGCCTCCGGCGTCAGGTTCAGTCCGAACTGAAGCGACCCTGATGCGTTACTCACGGTCTCTTGGACACGCTGCACAAACAACGGTGAGCTACTCCAGACTTAAATCTACACACACATGGAGCCGTTTCTTCAAGTACGTAGAGCACCAACGATTCGGCGTGGAGAGAAAACACTTGGAGTACGCCGCGACATTCTCGCTCGCTATGCTGGTTGGATCGCTCTCGTATTTCATGTCTCTCGAACAGCCAGCCACCTTCGCTGTCCTACTACTCGTACCTCTCTTGTTCGGTTTCACGGCGTATTCCTCGAGGGAATCCTTCAGGAGGGCGTCGCTGCTGGCGTCTGTATCCCTGATATTCGCACCTCTCAAACCGGGTATGGCGTTGGTGGCGGCGGTGATTTCTCTCGGTAACCCGCTGGTCTCTCTGTTTGCAGGAGGAGCCAAGTTCAAGGACTTCTACGGCTCCGTCACCGTTCCTATGCTTCTCGTGGCTGTCGTCGTGGCGGGCGGCAGCTTCGCGGCTTTCCAGGAAAAACCAGAGCTTGCCGAACCATTGGAGAACAGAACAGTGGATATCGTCTCCAATCAGGCCACCGCAGCTGTACAGGACGCGGGTCTGCTTGAGCAGCAGTCGAGAACGATTCGATCTGTTGTATCTCAGTCTTCATCGGCATCGGTTGCCGCGACCCGCCGCATCGTGCTGAACTCGACGAGGGACGATCTCTCCAGGAGGGACAGGCGCAGCGTGGTGGACGCCTTCAGCCGCGCGAGGGAGGAGGTGCCGGACGAGGTCTCAACTAGAGCAGGCAATCTGACTGAACAGGTGAATCTGTCCTCCAGGATTCGCAGCTCAGCGGAAAGGATTGTCAGGGATAGGCCCGCTGTCCTGGCGTCCGGGGTAGGCGGCCTAACATACGCTTTGCACCCTCTCGTCGGACTCTTGACTGCGCTCTTTGGCTCGCTGGTCAGAGCGCTGGCGCCTGAGGACTACTGACATATACAAGGCTTCCACACAATAGTTCGTCATGGAAGATGTCAGATTTGCGGACGAGGAGGAGGCGTCCGACACCTTGCCGGATGGGTTCGAGCCGTATGTGAAGGAGTGGTTCAACGAGCAGTTCCCGGGTCTGTCACCCCCGCAGAGATACAGCTTCGATCTCATACACGATGATGAGAACTCGCTGGTCTGTGCGCCGACAGGGTCAGGGAAGACTTTGTCTGCCTTCTTATCGGCCTTGAACGAGCTTTTCGCCCGTGGAAGGAGGGGTGAACTGGAGGACGAGATACAGGTTCTCTACATCTCGCCTCTCCGCGCCCTATCGAATGATATATCCCGCAACCTCGAAGACCCGCTGGAGGGCATCCGTGAGAAGGCGGAGGAGATGGGATACGATGTCCCGGAGATTCGCTCCGCGGTTCGGACCGGTGACACCACGGACAACGAGAAGCGGAAGATGAGGGAGAGCCCGCCGCACATAATGATTACGACGCCGGAGAGCCTCGGCATAATAATTAACTCGCCGAAGTTCCGGGAGAACTTCCGCAACGTGGAGTACACGATTATAGACGAGATCCACAGCCTGTGCGAGAACAAGCGCGGGGTGCACCTGTCGCTGTCGATGGAGCGGCTGCAGGAGATGGCTAACACCGATATCACCAGGATTGGTCTGTCCGCAACCCAGGCACCGATAGACGAGATAGCGAAGTACTTGGTCGGATACGAGGAAGACGCTGCCACGTGGCAGGAGGAGACGGAGCGCGGCGACGAGGTAACGGTTTCAAGCCCGGCGTCCGAGTTCGAGTCCCGTGGATGTACAATAGTCGATGTCGCGGCCTCGAAGGAGATTGATCTTGAGACGGTGTCGCCGGTCGACGACCTGATCTACACGCCGAAGGACGAGGTGAGGGAGGCGATGTACGAGGAGATGCACGACCTGATTCAGGAGCACGAGTCCACAATAATATTTACGAACACGCGGAGCGCGACGGAGCGGGTTGTCAACAACCTGAAGGACACATACCCGGAGAGCTACGGCGACAACATCGGCGCCCACCACTCCTCCATGTCGCGCGAGAAGCGGTTGAACGTGGAGGAAAAACTGAAGCAGGGCGAGATGAAGGTCGGAGTTACCTCCACCTCGCTTGAGCTCGGGGTCGACATCGGAACCGTGGAGCTTGTCCTGCAGCTAGGCAGTCCAAAGGGGGTCGCGAGAGGCATCCAGAGGGTCGGGCGCTCAGGCCACCAGATCGGCGAGAAGGCAAAGGGAAAGATGATCGTGACCGACAGGGACGACGCTATGGAGTGTTCGGTTCTCACGAAGTGCGCGAAGGAGGACAACCTCGACCGGATACGGATGCCGACCCGCTGCCTAGACGTCCTGGCGCAGCACGTGGTTGGGATGGCTTGTAACCACAAATGGGGTGTCGACCACGCCCTCAACGTCGTCAAGCGGAGCTACAACTATGTCGATCTCGACATGGATGACTGGGAGACGGTTCTCAAGTACCTTGCCGGCGAGTACGAGCTTGAGGATCAGAACGTCTACCGCAAGATATGGAGGAACAACGGCTTCTTCGGGCGCTCAGGTGGCAAGACCCGGATGATATACATGACGAACATAGGCACGATACCTGATGAATCCGGTTACACTGTGGAGGATCGTGCCTCCGGAGATCCTGTCGGCGACCTTGATGAGGAGTTCCTTGACCGCCTTACGAAGGGAGACATATTCACGCTCGGCGGAAAGACCTTTGAGTTCCGCTACGCCAGGGGGATGAAGGTCTACGTTGACTCCAAGCCGAACGCCAAGCCCACCGTGCCGTCGTGGTATTCGGAGCGGCTGCCGCTCAGCTTCGACCTCGGAACCCGTATAGGTGAGTTCCGGGAACAGGTCGCGGAGCAGCTGGAGATGGGTGCGGGAGAGGAGTCCATAGTCGACTGGATAAAGCACAACTACTACCTCGACGACAACACTGCACAAGCCATCTACAGCTACATCGAGGAGCAGTACAGGTTTATGGGTCAGGTGTCCGACACCGAAGACATCATAGTCGAGAGATACATAGACGAGGAGAACCGCCAGAACCTGATATTCCAGACCATCTACGGCCGCAGAGTCCACGACGCCTTGAGCAGGGTGCTCGCAAACATTCTCCAGCGCAGGCTGTCCGCAAACATCGGTATCATAGTCGACGACAACGGCTTCATACTTGTTACGCCCCGTAGACCGGTGGACGTCGGTGGGCTGCTCACGGAGCTGAAGGATACGGATATCGAGGAGGAGCTCACAGAGGCAGTGAAGAAGACCGAGCTCATGAAGCGCAGGTTCCGGCATGTCGCCGGCCGCTCCCTGATGATACTCCGCAACTACCAGGGCGACTCGAAGACCGTCGGCCAGCAGCAGATGAAGGGCCACTTCCTAATCTCCGCCATCCGCAACAGGTACGGGGACGACTTCCCCATGGTCAAGGAGACCTACCGCGAGATAATGGAGGACGCAATGGACATCCACCACGCGGAACAGGTGGTGGACGGCCTCAGGGAAGGAGACAAATCCGTTGAGGTCAAGAAGTCCGACGTCCCGTCACCCTTCAGCCACGGCCTCATACTGCAGGGCAGCAGCGATGTCATGCGCGTCGAGGACAAACAGGAACGCCTCGAACAGCTGCACGAACAGGTAATGGAGAGAATAGGCGAATAGTCTAACCCTGCGTAAGCCTACTCTCTACCACGTCCATTGGACCATCATACACATCAAGATCGTCCGCATCCTGCGTGATTGTCTTGTAGGGATCGCGCTTGACCCTTACGATACTATTATCTTTATCATCATTCTCGACAGCATAGTCGATTATCCTTCTCTCTTTCGCTCTATTCACGAAATCCTGAAGCTCGAAAGCAGCCGCTCTTCCCCGTGCTGTCCCCAGGTGGGTATTATCAGCTATCTCCACCATGCCTTTCGATTCGAGCTGTTTAAGGGGCCCAGCTACTCCCATTGAGTACAGCGCCGACTTAAACCACTGTTCGTCGTAACTTCCTGTGTAATCGGGCTTTACCTCGGGAACGAGCTCCTGAGCTGCCTGGTAAGCCAGGTCCAAGACTTCCTCCTCTAGAAAATTGGCGTCTGGCTCGAACAGTGAGTCCCTGGAGTAACTGAAGGTTTCCGGCGTGCTGTACGGCGGCTCAACGAATCCAACTATGACCCCTCTGCCGGAGTCGACGTAGGGTATCCAAAGCTGGTACGCGTCTTCCCCTTGGGCAGAGCTTGTTTCAATTGTTATCGGACCGCTCGCAGGAAAGATTTCTCCCGACTGATTCTC
>GL982569.1:418731-420112 GCA_000220355.1 Candidatus Nanosalinarum sp. J07AB56 | reverse complement strand
TGTCGAACGAGTTCAGCGATACATCGACAGCTGCTACGCACTTGGTGTAGTCTCCCGGGCAGCTGACTGATACGTCTGACCTGGAGAGGTAGGTTCCAAAGTTGCTGCTATCCCCCACAATTTCGCCCTCGTGCACTGCAACGAGCGTGTCGCCCTCACCGTTGTTTCCATCCGGCTCGTAGGCTTCTGACCCGGTTCTCTCCGTTGCGAACTCGTCTCCGTCCATAGTCAGGTCGAACGTCGACCATCCAAACGCCCTGTTGTTACCGAAGTCAACGCTGTCTCTCCCAGGATCAACGGAGAAGTACCCTGTTCCACCCTCCTTCTTATGATGTACCGTACCGTAATCCTCCCCCACTGCTCCCGTCACGTCATTGTTCAGGTCAAGGACCGTAGATTTGGGCCATCCGGAGCTCGGAACGTTCTCATACCTGAATGTTTCCTGAGAACTGGTGGTGCCAGTCGGTTTTGGGGATGACGTGGTGAACTGATAGGTCGTGTACGTTCCGGTGTTGCTGATGTCGCAGCTTGAGTCTTTTGGGGTTCCATCTAGACTGCAGGAATAACTTCTGATTGTTGTGCTTCCGCCGGGTGACTCCTCAATGAAGTCATTTCCTGTATCGAACCGGTCGTCATGCGCGACCTCTAACCTGAGAGTGTCCGTATTTTCGTTCAGACTGTAGCCCACTCCGTTGCTAGTCAACTCGAAATCGGATGTTGTTGCTTGGTGCACATCTTCGTCGGGCTGCAGCCCGTACAGGTCGTGTGAGGTCTCGGTTTTGGATGTCGTCACGGTATTGCTGCTATCGAGGTTGCAGCTGTAGTTTCCTGTTGCCGTACAGCTCTGGTCGGTGGCGCTGCCTGTGCTCTGCACGACACTATATGATGCGTATTCCAGATCGTAGTCGGTGGTGGATCCCAGCGTGGTCGTACCTCTGCTCGGCTTCGAGATTTCTTTCAGCTGGTCCGAGTTCGACTGAGCAATGAAGTAGTTGGGTCCACCAGTGTACGTTGGAAGAAAGTTCGATGATATGGAAGGACAGCTACCACCGTCCATATCGCAGCTCTTGGTTCCCTCAGCCTCCTCTATGCGTATATTGTTGTTTGCGTTCGGTGTCCCTACCTCCCACTTACCCTCTATCTGTGACACGGACTGATCGCTGCTGCCCACGTCCTCGGCCATGCCTACATCGGTTGGGCAGTCCAGAGTTGACTCGCCGTCATCATCACCGTCGCCGCAGTCGTCCCCTCGCGGAGGATCCACGTACTCCTGTGCTCCAAAGAGACCAAGAAATCCTGTACTGCGCACGTCCCAAGAGTTCGGGACGGGTGAGGTCGTTGAGCCAAAGCTTCCCTGTCCGTACTTGTCGCTGATATCGTC
>GL982569.1:409501-418681 GCA_000220355.1 Candidatus Nanosalinarum sp. J07AB56 | reverse complement strand
GAGGACGCAATGGACATCCACCACGCGGAACAGGTGGTAGACGGCCTCAGGGAAGGAGACAAATCCGTTGAGGTCAAGAAGTCTGACGTCCCGTCACCCTTCAGCCACGGCCTCATACTGCAGGGCAGCAGCGATGTCATGCGCGTTGAGGACAAACAGGAACGCCTCGAACAGCTGCACGAACAAGTAATGAAACGGATTGGTGACTAATCCTGTCCTTCCAGTATCTCAACGGCCTCTTTAGTGCTCAGTTGTCCAAATTGCTCAACGATAAATCCTTGTTTCTTGTAAATATCCTGAGTCTCGAAATCCACAGCGCCAACCCTTCTGTACTCTTTTTCGGAATCCAAACTCAGTATTTCCGTAGGCGTTCTTAGATTGTAGTTTCGGTCAAATTCGGTTCTTGCGTTTAGTTTGAGGCCTCCATGTCTACCCATTGTAAGTTCTACTGAGTATTTGGGGGTCAGTGAGGGAACCTCGTTCTCAACCTCCAAGAGGGCCTTGGGGATTTCTTTACCTCTTCCAGACTTGGAGCTCACCGCTCCGTAACCGTCTCCATCATACTGCTCAAAACCTATTCTAAACGGATCATTTTGAAGCTGATTAGTCGCCAGTTCATACAGCTCTTCCGAACCAACATTTTCCACAGTTCTTCCGCCGTAGAACGACCTTAGTTTCTCGGCCGCCCACCCTAGGGCCTCACGCATAGTGACTGGGTGGTGACCAAACATATAAAAACCTGGAGAAGGAGGCTTAGGTCTTTATTCTCTCCGTGTACAACTATCGAAAAATGTCCGTTCTCCAGCCCTTGGTGTCGACTCTCTCGCAGGTCTTCCTCAGTCCAGAGATGTTCCTGTTTGGGCTACTGGCGATACCTGTCGTCCTACTGCTTTACTTTGTGAGGAAGAAGCCGGAGGAGGAGATTATGCCGTCGATGATGTTTTTCATGGAGAAAGAGGGCGACTCCTCTGCGTCGGCGGCACTCCGCTTCCTGAGGAGGAATCTAATGCTTCTCCTCCACCTGTTGCTGGTGCTTGGCTTTGCTGCAGCCGCGGCAGAGCCGTTCTTTGAGGATGAGCAGGTTCCGGAGAGCGCGGTCGTGATACTGGACGTATCTGCCTCGATGCAGGACGATATGTCCGAGGCAAGCAGTTCGCTCTCGATAACCTCGGTAGAACAAACACGGTGATTCTCGCCGGTGAAAGCCTGCGCGTGGTCGGCGAGCAGGTTCCGAGGGGTAGGGCCTCCTCCCTGATACGGGGAGCCGATGCCACTGGCGAGAAAACGGACGTCGTGGCTGCCTTGGACAGGGCGTCCGCGTTGGAGGGATCGATAGTTCTGGCGAGTGATGGAGACCAGTCGACGGATCGTTCCTCCGCGGAGGCGAGGGTGGCGGCGCTCCGGGACGCCGGCAGAGAGGTTCTGGTGCCGCGGCTGGAAGAGAACGGTCAGCGCCACGCCATCACCGGTGTGTCGGTGTCGCCGGAAAGCTTTGGTGTCGAGGTCGCGAACCTCGCCGAGAGACCTCGCAACATAACAGTCACATCGGGGAACGCGTCGAGGACGCTGTCGCTCCTGCCGAACGCGTCCGCCTCCGCGGAGTTCGCGGCCTCCGGGGGAACCCAGGTCGCCTCCCTTCCGGAGGACGGCGTCCCGGCGGACAACACCGCACACGTATCGTATCCAGATGAGGAACAGGCCGATGTAATCCACGTATCGAACAGCGGCGACAGGTTCCTGGAGACGGCCGTCCAGCAGATATCCTTTACCGACTACCGTATGGTAGAACCTCCGCTTGACTCCGTGCCCGAGGCCGATATCTACGTGGTGGGGAGGACGGATCGCGTACTGTCCGAATCGATCACCGAAATCGAGGAGAGAACCGAAGACGGGAGCGGCCTTGTGGTGATGGGCAGAGAGGGACTGAGACCCGATAGGTACGATTCGCTTGACATTTCCGACGTCGGGAACCTGGAGAAGACCGATGTAGAGGTCCGTGAGCCCGTTAGGGCCTCGGTCTCCAACACTTCCGTCCTCAGCGTCTCTTCGGGTCAGGGCAGCTCGCTTTCGCGTCCGCGCCGCGCCCTCCTCAGGTTTTCGCACGGAGACGGAGAGGTCCTGCTGTTCAATATGAACTCATCCGACTTCGGGCCGAGCTTCGTGTACCCGGTGTTCTGGAAGAGGGTCTTCCAGGATATGGTGGAGCGCCAGGAGATACCTGACCTGAACCGCGAGACAGGATCGACCCTGAACTCGACCCGTATTGAGCTACCGTCGGGACAGGAGAGGTCAGGCTTCGTGAGGATGCGGTCGCCGGGGATCTACAACGCCTCAGGCGGTCTGTACGCCGCTAACCTTGAATCCAGAGATGAATCGGTCGACGAGACCGACATACCCCCCGATAGGTCGCAGTCGACTACCGTGAAAACTGAGCGAAACCTGCAGTCGGTGGCTGCCGTGGCGCTGGCTGTCCTTGTGCTCGGTGAGCTGGCGGCTCTCCGGAGGCTGGGAGAGCTGTGATACCCGGTCTGAACCGCCCACTGTTCCTACTCGGCCTCCTCCTAGTCCTGCCGCTACTGTACATGTTCCGAAGCAGGTCCGAGCGAGAGAAGAGGGTGGTGATATCAATACACATCGTGATCGTGTCGGTGCTGTCCTTAGCGGCTGCACAGCCATATGTTCCGACGCAGACCCAGGTATACGAGGAGCCCACGGTCACGGTTCTCGAGGATTCATCGCGCTCCACGCAGGCGCTGCGCAGCTCGGAACTGGGTTTGGAGGGCGTTGACGTGGAGACCGTGTCGATAGCATCCGGCAACACCTCCGACGTCGAGTCCGCTCTGAAGCGAAATCTAGAGCCGGACTCCGCCTATCTCCTGGACAGCGACCTCCAGACATCCGTCGGCCTCGGAGAGGTCTTCACGCAGTACAGGAGGCAGAACTCCACCCTCGGACTACTGAAGTACCCAACTAGGCCCGAGGCTCCGTAGACATAGAGGGCCCGCGCGACACGGTTCCGGAGGCCGAGAACACCTACTCGGTGGAGGTGGAGTCGACTCGGCAGGTGCCGGAGCCGACGCTACGGGTGGACGGCGAGGAGGTCTCGCTCACCGAGTCGGGCAACGCCACATGGGAATACGCTACTGCGTTCGACTCCGTCGGCGATCACACACTCGAGGCGTCGATACCTGGTCAAGACACAGTTGAGGCGAACAACGAGTTCCATATGACCGTGGACGTCAAGGAGAAGCCCCGGTTGGCTGTGGTAGGAGACAGGGGTGCGCTGGAGCAGCGCATGGACGACTTCTTCAACTTCGAGAACCTCCAAAGGCTTCCCGACGACACGTCCGACTACGACGCCGTCCTGGCGAAGAAGCGGCCGGAAGGAGACCTGACCGAGTACGTGGCAGGAGGGAACGGCTATGTGCGCACCGGGGACATCAGAGACAGCCGGGACATCCTGCCCGTGAGGCCTGAGGGAGAGGTGGAGGATGAATCAACGAGAGTAATGCTGGCTATCGATATCTCGGCGTCCGCAGGCGAAAACGAGGTTCTCAGCTCGCTGAAGGTTGCGAAGGCGCTACTGGTGTCGCTGCCAGCCTCTACACGCGTCGGTATACTGGGCTACAACGACGAGGTTCTCCTGGTGTCCGAGCCCAAACCTCTGTTCGCCTCGCGCAGCAACCTGGTTGACAGTCTGGAGAGCAGGCTTCCGCGGTCCGGCAGCGGACAGAGCCTACACTACAAGGGAATAGAGGCGTCTGAGGACGTTCTGAACGGAACCGGCAACATCGTCCTGATATCCGACGGCAACATCCCCTCAGCCACCATCAGCTTCGGTGATAACACGCGTCAGGGAAGTCTCGGTCCACGGATAAGGACGGAGTCTAAGGAAGCGGCGGACGGCCTCGCTCCCAAGATGCTGACGGTGGGTGTTGGTGACGGAACTAATGATGACTTCCTCAGGGAACTTGCGTCTCGCGCCGGGGGATTCTACTCCAGCTCCGACTCAACTGGGCGGCTCCAGTTCGTTTTCTCGGGCGGCGGAGGCGCCGGCTCCAATCAGGGCCTGGTCGTTACCGACCCCGACCAGTTCATAGCCGACGGTCTCGACCTCCGGTCCACGACCGGTTCCTTCGACCCTGTGGAGACCAAGTTCGGGTCGCGGCGCGTGGTGTCCTCCTCCTCCGGTAACCCCGCCCTCACGGTCTGGAGGTATGGCCTGGGGCGCTCAGCCGCCTTCACCGCTGGCTCAAAAGACCTCAGCAGGATAGTGAGAACCGATCCAGAGCTGGTCTCCCGTACCCTGTCCTGGTCTGTGGGAGACTACAGCACTGAGCAAGGAGTGCAGGTAGGGGATTCCAGGAGACCGGAGAGCCCGATAGCCACCTCTCAGTCGAAGGTTGAGGGACTGAAGAGACAGGGCCCGGAGACGTACTCGACGGAGCTAGATTCGCCGAGTCTGGGGTTCCACGAGTTCCGCGGTGACACGTACGCCTACACATACAACGAGGAGATGCAGGGCGCGGGCTACGACACAGAAAACCTCGAAGAGTTAAGGTCTAGTGGGTTCAAGACATACTCGGTGAACCAGACCAGCGAGATAAGAGAGGATCTGCGCCAGTTCTCGCAGCGTACAGAGACCGAGAAGAGGGAGCTTGCGACACCTCTCGTGTTCGCTGCACTTGTCCTGCTTCTGCTTGAAATCGCGTACAGAAAGCTGAACGGCATGGAATGAAGAACGTAATCCTGAAGCGCCGCCTCAACCCGTTTCTTCTCGCGGCTATCGTCGTTGTCTTGGCACTCCTCGCCGGTGCGTCGGTTATCTACCAGGACCAGATAAGCAACCAGATCGACAGAGCTCAGAGCCTAGAGCAGACGCTCGATGACCGCGAGCAGACGATTTCGGAGCTCAGGAACAACACGGAGCGACTCCAAAACAAGATTTCTACAGTAAGAACCGACCTTGGACGTGAGGTGAACAGGACGGAGGATCTCGAGTCGCGTATATCAGGGCTTGAGTCTGATCTTCAGAGCACCAGGGATGAGCTCTCCGACACAGAAGAGGAGCTCTCGGACACCGAAAATGAGCTCTCCGATACGGAAGACGAGTTAGAGGACGTAAGGGAAAGCCGCGACGACATAAACCAGACCCTGGAGGACGTGCTGTCCGACTTCCAAGACGTCTGCGAAGACGACAACGGGAATCTGACCGACGACTCACAGGATCTCTGCGACGAGAACGGAGATGAGTTCGACTGGTGAGGGTCGAGCGCCTCCTGCGCCGGCTCAAGCTCGAGTTCGTTAAGGTCAACCTACTCCAGGCCGCATTGGACTCGATACTGGTTTTTCTGGGGGCGAACCTCGCCACATTCTTCGTCGGACTGAACGTGATGCGAGGCGTGTCCAACGCTGTTGCTCTTGCAGGCATGTCATCGGTCTTTCTCGTAGCAGACCTCGGGTTCAGGGCGTCGCGCTACCGTCTAGAACTGTTCGAGGAACGGAACCCGGAGCTTAAGAGGCGCTGAGGACGGCGCGTGACAACCTCGATGAAGACAGCATCGTGGCGCAGAGCCTCTTTGAGGACGTCTTGGACAGGGCCCGGGGAGTCAAGTCCGAGTCAATAGTTCCGTCAGGACTCATAATACAGAAGATTCTCGCCGTCGGCGCCCTATCCTTCATGACAGTAGTGTCAGGGGTTGCGGACCTCCAGCTGCTTGAGTCCACCGGGGGCGCAGGCGTGCTACCGGATGTCACCCAGGTCTCCGGCAGCGACAGCGAGGAACCTGACGACGGCGAGGTCGACATACAGAACGCCTCCAAGATATACGACGACGGCAACGATATAGAGGTCTCCGAACGCCTGATCAACTTCTCTGTAGAGGGCGGTGGGGAGACCGACCCCTCGGACAGACAGGCTGAACGCCAGCGCCGCGACCAGGATCTCGGCTTCACCGCATCTCCATCCAGGCTGGAGGACGACCTCGGTCTCGCCCGGCGCTACAGCCTCGAGGTCCGCGGGTAGCGTTGAGTATAAACACGTGCGTGCACAGCACAACTGTGGAAGGAGACGAAGCGGAGAAATACGAGAAGGCATCGAAGCGACTTCAGAGGATTCAGGATGAGATATCGAAGGTGATAGTCGGCCAGGAGGACATGAGGGAGAAACTGCTCACCGCCATCCTGTGCGACGGCAACGTCCTTCTCGAGTCCTATCCTGGTCTCGGGAAGACGAAGACGGTTCACACCATGTCAAGGGTTCTCGGGCTCGGCTTCTCGAGGATTCAGAGCACCCCTGATCTCATGCCCAGCGACATCACGGGTACACAGATAATCAATGACACCGACCAGGGTAAGGAGTTTGAGTTCCAGCGTGGCCCGATATTCGCTAACATGGTTCTGGCGGACGAGATAAACCGGGCGACACCAAAGACACAGGCCGCGTTGCTGGAGGCTATGCAGGAGAAACAGGTGACCGCTGGCAACAAGACCTACGACCTCGATGACCCGTTCTTCGTCATGGCAACGCAGAACCCCATAGACCAAGAGGGAACATACCCTCTTCCAGAGGCACAGACGGATCGTTTCATGATGAAAGTCAAGCTGGACTACCCCGATCAAAGCGATGAGGAGGAGATTGTGAACAGGTTCACGTCCACCCTCGACTTCGATCCGGAGCTCGAGCAGGTGCTGTCGGAGAAATCCGTTACCAAGCTCCAGCAGTTCACGCGACAGGTACCCATAGCAGACGATATCAGAGACAGAGCCGTTGAGCTGGCGGCCGCAACCCGCAGCCACGACGAGCTGGAGTTCGGTGCCTCGCCAAGAGGCTCCATGAACTTGGTTCTCGCGGGAAAGGCGCGCGCCCTCATCCAGGGACGAGACTATGTCTCCGCAGAGGACATCAACGAGATGGCGATCCCCGTTCTCCGCCACCGCATTGGCCTGTCCTTCCAGGCGGAGAAACAGGGAAAGACTCCAGAGGACGTAGTGAACGATATAGTTGAGAAGACCTAACTCCCTGGCCTGAAAACATGCACTACGTGGTCAAGTCCTCGTGATCGCCCGGCTGTTCCTTGAGATCTCGCCACTGTCTAATGGCTTAAACATTCCCCAAACGCCGGGTATAGATTTGTATTACGCCAGTCGCGATTCGCGGCTCAGATTCGCTTCCTTGCCTGTTCCAGCACATCTTTCGCCTTCTCGCTGTCTCCGTTTCTGTGCTGTTTCAATGCCTCCTGTACGCGTAGCGAGGCTTTCTGTCGTTCCTCCTCGGAGAGCTCGGAGTCGTTGATTGCGTCTCTCAGCAGCTCGATTTCATCCACTAGGTCTTCGTCCTCCTTCCCCTCTCTAAATCTCCAGGCATAGACCGCTCCGACACACAATACGAAGAAAACGCCTGCTGCTACTATCCAGGGCGTGAGAGAGGAACCTCCGCCGTCTCTCACGACCGCATAGTCTCCCGCTGGCGCAGTGCTTGTTCTGTATGTGAGATTCTCTCCCTCCGCGTCGACGAGTTCTGCCGTCGCGGTAGCGCTTCCGTTCAACTGCTTCAGCACGACTCGCTCCTCCTCATCGGCGACCGAGCTTGGTATCTCGATTAGCTGGTTTCCGTCCCCTAACTGTGCCGTACCGAGTCTACTGTCATTTCTGGATGACTGGAAAGTCGCTTTTGTGGACGGCTCCTGGCTTTCGTTCCGCAGCGACGTGGAGTTCTGAGGTTCTTCGCTCTCCGTGTCGTTGGATTCGGGGTCTACCTTTGCTGTGCTGTCCAAGACACTGGTTTCGTTCGAGTCTCCTCCTCCAGAATCGCTGTCGGCTTCGGTTTCTGTGGTGTCGGTGCTGAAGCCCCCACCGCCTCCACCACCTCCTCCGCCTCCGCCGCCTCCGGAACTGCTGGAGTCATCTCTGCTTTCGGTCTCGTATCTCAGTAGGAGCGTACTAGACTGGTTCAGTATGTCGGATACCGATAACTTGAGTGCGTATCTATCGTTGGGGTTCGCTCCACTCACCTGTATGTTGACGGCTTCCGTGTCGGTGGATGTGGATGCGTCCGCTCCATCTGCCGACACCTGTGTGTCGGATGTGTTGAGACCTGAAAGGTCGTCTACCTGGATCCTGATGTCGGTATTGGTTTCCGTCGTGGACAGGTTTCTCTGGATTGACTTCTTGGATTTGTGGTGGTGCACCGTCTATCGCAACCCTCCGGATTTGGTTGGCTCCGTTGCCTGAATGATCTAGGCATGTGAACTCAACAGTGTTGTTACCTGCTTGGTTGATTGTGAGGTTGATGTCTCGCTCCTTGGAGGATGGTCCGGGAGTGGCGTTTACCAGTTCCACCCCAGAGGTCTGGTCGGAGCACTCGATCTCCGCCGTCGCGTTCTGCTTGTGGTACCCAGATCCGTCCGGCTCGCTGATGTTGAGTGAGAGCTCTGGGTCGGTGTTGTCGGATGTGAAGGAGATGTTGGTGTCCAGCTGGTTTCCCTTGGTGTCGTTGGCTTGGACGGAGATATTGTAGTCTCCGTCCGCTAGTTCTCGAGTGTCCAGCGTCGTGTTAACGCTCCTTCTGTCGGTCTGGTTTCCGGTGCTATTGAGAACAGTGAATGTGGCGGTGTCTATCTTTGAGGCTTCCCTGAAGGACAGGTCTAGGTCTGTTTCTCCGGAGACGTTTCCGCCTCTGGGTATGGTCGTGGAAGCGATGCTTGGGGCGTTGTCAATCGTAACCGCCAGCTGCGTGGAGTTGGTGTTTCCGGCTCTGTCGAGGGCCGTGATGTTCAAGGTGTAGTTTCCGTCCGGGAGCAGCCGTGTGTCTACAGTCGTGTTGAGATTCCCGCTCCGGCGCGACGCCGCGCCTTTGAACGTGAAATCTACAGTGTCGATTGATGTCCGTTCATCGGAGGCGGTTGCGTTGATGTCTGTATCTCTGGTCAAGGTGGTTTCGTTATCTGGAGTTAGGACAGTGAGATTGGGTGCTGTTCTGTCGACCTCTACTTCGATGCTCTTTGATCTCGAGTTGTTTGCGCTGTCAGTGACATTCGCCTCCAGCGTGTAGTTCCCCTGCTGCAGATTCGAGGTACTGGTTGATGAGTTGGTTTCGAGCGTTCTGTTGAAGGTGGCGTTCCTGATTCTGAGTTCCGTGGTCGTGTTGGTGCTGTCCTGTAGGAACAGGGTTGTGTTGAA
>GL982569.1:394088-409451 GCA_000220355.1 Candidatus Nanosalinarum sp. J07AB56 | reverse complement strand
TTTCTGGTGGGGTCGTCGGCCTTTGCCACCGCCGAGGCCACCAAGACGCCGTCCGTGCCAAGTCCAATGGCCTTCCTGATGTCTTCCTCTGTCGATATGCCCGCGCCCGCGAGCACCGGCGCACAGGACCGGCTGACTGATTCCTGCAGCACCTCTGGCTCAGTGTCCGAGATCGATCTCTCGCCGGCTATCAGCTCCGGTATTTCGAGAGCCACTGCGTCTACCTTGAGACCCGAGTACTGCTCTATCTCCGCAGGACTCTGGGCGCAGACAACAGTTTCTAGTCCCACTTCGTTCGCTCTCCTGACGGCTTTCTCGACCTCTTGGTCCTCCAGCCGGTGCTCTGAGTGGTTGATGAGTGTGCCGTCGGCTCCTGTCTCTGCAACCGCTTCTGCGGTGTTGGTGCCGGTGTTCCTACCGGGTCCGTCGGTGGATATGTGCTGGGCGTATGCGGAGTGGCTGTCGGCGACGCGCCTCAGGTCTGTGTGTTGTGGGCACACAACGAGGTTGTTGAGTTCCGGCAGGTCGTCTAGCATCTTCGCTAGGTCCGTGCCGTATGTTCCGGGGTAGGTCTTGAGGTTCAGTATCAGTTTCATGCCTTGTTCCGTGGCCTCGGTTCTCTCTGTCCGGTGTCTTGGAGGTGTCTGTGGCAGAGGTGTATGAGTCCTGCGTTGCTCCAAGCCTGCGAGTGGCAGCCCACTAGCTCGCCGGTGTCGGAGTCGATGGCCTCGGGCAGGGCTCCTGGTACACCTCTTCCTTGATGGTGGAGGAAGTTGCGCATTAGGGCCTTTCCTCTGGTATCCATGCCGTATCGGAGGTTTGCTGCGGAGAGCCACCATGTCGTCAAACCCCAGGAGGATCCGGTGTGGTATCCAGAGGGATCGTAGTCGGGGTCGAGGTGGGATAGGGTTCTGGCGCCGTGCTCGCTCGCCAGCTCCGAGTTCAGGTCTCTCAGGACAGGTCTTGCCGTTTCCTCGTTGAGCTGGCCGAACATCAGTGGAACAGCGGCGTTCGCGGTCTTTCTCTGCCTCTCGGCCGTGTCGTACATAGCCTTGTCCTGTACGAATGATTCGAGTCCTGACCTCAGTTCTGCGGCCCTCGGGTCGTCCATCGCCTCCGCGGCCTCGAGCCACAGGGACTGTATCTCCACGGCGTTTCTCCTTCTCTCTGTGTCCATCCATGTCCCCTTTGGGTGGTGCTCCGCGAGCCCTCCGTTCATCTCGAGTTCGGTCATTGCGTCCTCGCACGAGTTCTGCAGCCTCGGTGAAAGGTTTGCGTTGCGTGACAGCCTGTCGCAGGCGACTATGAACAGCGGTTCGGTGTCGTCTCTCGGGTGGTCGTCGTCCGTGCCGATCCTGCCGGGTAGTCCTCTCCGGGCGAGGTTCTCCAGTATTCCGGCAACGAACCGGTGTGCGCCAGCTTCCAGGAGACCGAGAGCCGCCCACAGCATATCTCGCGTCCAGTAGTCCTGGAACCAGGGCAGCCCGGCGGCCACCCCTCGTCCACGTGTGCTGAAGCAGAGCTTTTCGAGCTCCCTGGCGGCGTGTTCTTCCGCCTCCGAGAACCCTGTCTCGGCGGTGTCAATGGCTGGGCGTGCTGCGTCTTCCGGTGCGTCGGTTCTCAAGTACATCTTGACTTCCGTAGATGATTTCGGTTGAACAGTTCTGTTGAACCTTAGCTTCGGCGGCACCAGCGCCCTCTGTCGCTCGCCTGGAAAGTGTTCCTTCATTCTCTCGCTTCCCTCGAGCGAGAAGCCCTCGGACTCCAGTGTCAGCGACTGCTCGGGCTTGGAGAACACGAGCTGATTTGCTTTGTACTCGGTGTTGTATTCTTTCGGTCCGATGTCCTGTGACTGGTGGCGGATGTCGACTCCCAGCTCCATTGCAGCGGTGACTGCTTTGGGCTCGGTCGTGTTGTTTTCGATCAGGAGGCGCTCCGTGATGCCGTCGTGCCTCGGAGCGGTGATTTCGGTGACGTGCAGCGAGTCCAGTATGTGGGTTCTTCGGTCCTCCGTGCCTGTCTGGACGGACTTTAGGTTGTTCGCTGTCAGCCACTGGCCGTTCACCCTGTATGAAAGATAGTCCAGGACCTTGTATGGCGGCCTCCAGACACCGGTCCATTTCGACGGGAAGCCTCCCTCTACATGGCGGAAGACGAATGTCGACGGCCCCGATATCAGTGTTCTCGATGCTTCTTGACCTGGTTCGAAACAGTCCACATCCAATGTGCCGACCGCTGGTTTTAGTGCCTGAGGTTACCGAACACATATCACGGCTTTAATTTGGCCGAAAACAACGTCTGTCTGTGACTAAAACGTGCTACATCGTGCTGGTGAGAGGTTTTGGCGGCGGTGACTTGGTGTCGGAGCGCGTCAGGGCGTTCGCGGAAGCTCTGAACACGGCTACCTATATCGTCGGAACGGGCAGCGCCGACTCAGAGCTCGAGGGCGCCGAGTTCCGGAGCGTCGACCTGCACTACGAGGGACACAGCCAGTTTGCCTGGACATCACTTCTCAACAACGAACTGGAGAGGTGTGTGAGGGAGATAGCCCGATCGCAGAAGGTCGGTATGCTGGTGGCGAACGACTGGTCGACCGCGACCGCAGCAAGGGTGATGTCCGACGCCGAGGACATACCGTTCTCCGTCTGGCTTCACTCGACCGAGCACACGAGAGGCTTCATGGACGACCATTCCGAGCAGATACACTCCGTGGAGAAGAAGGAATGCCAGGCAGCAAGACATGTGCTTGTCTCCGACTCCGAGACCCGTAACTCAGCAGTGCGGGATCTAGGAATCGCCGAGAGCAAAATATTGAATCGGCGTTCTGCGAGCGATTTCGCGGAGGCCCTTAACATGAACGTGGTGGAGGTGACATGGGAGTATCCACCTGTGAAGAGTGGAGGCCTTGCGGAGCACTGCAGAGGTCTTTCGGAGGAGCTGGCCTCGAAGTCGGTTCAGCCACACGTTCTTACCTCAGGTCAGGAAGACAGGCACGAGCGCAACGGAGTCGATATACACCGTCTTGGTACGAATCCAGCGCCGGATGATGTGTCGTGGGCGATGCAGTTCGGCAGACGGGTTCAGAGGAGAGGTCTCGAGCTGGACAGCGAGCACGGGGTTGACGTGGTTCACGCACATGACTGGATGGCGGCGCCGGGTGCAGTGGGACTGGCGGAGGCGCTGGGTGTTCCGCTGGTCTTTACTCTCCACTCGATGCAGGAGCTTAGGTCGGGCCTAGGGAGCGACTACGAGTCCGCGATCCACAATATAGAGTGGTACGGCACCTACAAGGCGGACGAGGTTATCTGTGTCGGTAAGGAGTTCAGGGACAGGGCAGGAAGGGAGTTCGAGATACCTGGCGAGAAGCTCCACTACATTCCGAATGGTGTTGACCCGGACAGGTTCGGGGATGCTCCAGACCTCGAAAGGAGGAGGTTCGCAAGAGACGAGGAGAGGATTATTCTGTACGCCGGCAGAATGCTCCCGGAGAAGGGGCCTCAGCACCTCGTAGAAGCGTTCGATAGGGTCCTGGATGAGCACCAGGATGCGAAGCTGGTGATGTGCGGCGGCGGCCACGAACAGAAATACAGGGAGATGGCGGACTCCACGCTCGGCGATAAAGTATGCGTACCCGGGTTCGTGGACGAGGACGTGCTCAAGGGCCTGATGGCGGAGTCGTACGCAAACGTCACACCCAGCCTCAGCGAGCCGTTCGGCCTGGTTCCGCTGGAGGCAGCCGCATCAGGCACGGCCACCATCGGAAGCAGGGTCGGCGGAATCAAGGAGACCGTGGTTCACGGCTACACCGGCCTCCACACCGAGCCAGGCAGCCCCGAATCCATAACTCGGGAGCTCGACAGGATGCTGAGCGACCCAGGTTGGACCGACTGGATGTCCGAGAAAGCGGAGGAAAGGGTAGAAGAGACCTACAATTGGAGCTCGATTAGTTCACGAACCGCGGAAATATACAGGTCCGTGGCGTGAGCCGGCCCTAGGAAATCTGCCTATTCGGTCTGTAGATTCAGGTCTGGGCCTCCAACTCCTGCTCGAAGTGGTCCAGGATCTCGGACATCGCGCTATAGGCCTCGAACGGAGACCTGAAGTAGGAGAAGTACTCGTGCACGCCGCCGTCTTCGGAGCCCTTCGTTGACATGTGGTGGAGGTGGTCGGAGGTCAGCAGCTTTTCCCAGACCGACAAGAGCTCCTCCGACCCTGAGTCCAGGACGGGCTGCCGGAGCCCTTCTAGCCTGTCGAACACCTCTCTCTGCATCTCGTTCCCAACCCAGGCAGAGGCGTCCATGTCACTGTCCGCCCAGGAGACCGTGTCCATGTCTCCAGCCCTGAACCCAGAGGACGCCGGATGACGCGAAACAGCATCGGAAACCGTGATGAACTCCACGTTTCTATTTCCCGCTTCCTCGGGAAGTACATCGAGGAAGTCAAGTACTCCCGTACCCCTCCAGTGGTGCTCACCAAAGGTTTCGATATCCATGAACAGGGTCACTAGGTCTCCGTCGGCCGAGGAGAGCCACGAGGCATACTGGCTTGCGAGCAAAGGGTGCTCGGTCCAGTCCTCGTTTGAAAACCTGTACCCAACGTCGTCCGTCAGCCGTCTGTTGCGCGGAAGAACCTTTATACCAGCCGCTCCCTCCGCTACATGATTGACGCCTCCGGTCAAGGCCCTCGGGGCGCCCTCCGTCAGCACCGCGTCGAAACCCTCGTCTTGGAAGGCCTTGCCGATCGAGTCGTTGTACAGGAGCTCCGTGTTGGTGCCGACAGAGGTCTCTGCACCGAACTCCGACCTTACCGCGTCTCTGTGAACCCGGAGCTGGCGCTTGAACTCCGTTTTGTCCTCCAGCAGTCCAGCGAGCGAGTGCCTGTGCGCCTGGCCGATGAACTCCACAGAACCTCCCGGAATCGCATGTAGCCTATCAATCAGATCAGGTCTGTACCTCCGGGCCTGGTCCAGCCATGAGGTCGACACCGAGAGATTAACCGAGAAGTCAGGGTAATCAGTACATAGCTGCGCCAGTCTATCGAAAACGGGTCCGTAGCAGTTCCGCGACACATCCAGGAATATCTCTCTGTCCAGAGAGGAGTCGAAATACTTCGAACGCAGCGAGTCAGCGTCCTGTCTGAGGCTCTGTCGCCTCAATCGGTGCGGCTGATGGACCTCAAAACAGAGAACGGCATCCACAGACACCAGTAGGCTTCCACACGATAAAAACCAGAGGAGACACAAACCCAACATGGGAAAACCTGGCGCTGAGAACCCGTCCAACAGCACGGTCTTCCTAGTCAGGTTCCCCAACAGAGACAGGATCGTGCTCAGCGACACGGACGCACCTGAGACCAAGAGCTACGGAGGGCGCGTTCCCGATATAGATGGCGATCCACTGGAAGTCATTCCTCTAGACTAGCTGCGTGTAATAATCGATGAGGTCGTCCGCTACATCACCCCAGGTTCGAGGTCTGTAGCCGTCGAACTCTTTCTCCTGCGCGGTCTGGATGCCGTTGCTGATTTCCTCGGCTCTGGCGCCCACTCTCACTACACCTTCCGAACCTACCTCGAGACACCCGCTGTGCCCTGCTACAACGGGCGTACCGGAGCTGAGTGCCTCGGTTATCGACAGGCCGAAAGGCTCGTTCTGCGCCGGATGCAGGAAGACATCCGCGTTTCTGTACAGGTGTGCGAGCTCCCCATCGGAAAGAAATCCGGTGAATCTGACTTTCTCCGTCACGCCGAGTCTATCGACCAAGTCCTCCAGCTGCGGCGTCATCCATCCCTCTCCGGCTATGACGAACTCCGCCTCCCGTTCTTTGGCGTACAGTTTGAAACCATAGATAGCGAGCTTGAGCTCTTTCTCCGTGCTGTGCCTACCTGCATAGAAGACCGTGACCTTGTTGTGGTCCACCCAGCCGCCGTTGGCATCGCTAGTTCCAAGGTCATTGAAGGCGTTGTGGACGACCTTGGGCTGTGTGCCGAATCTTTCACCGACCTCGCTGGCCAGGAGCTCGCTGACGCACACGGTCGTGTCCGGCGCCTCAACCGCAGCTCTCTCATACCGCGGATAGTGACCAGGAACCGAGTGCATCACCGACAGCCACGAACAGCCCTTTCTCGAAGCCCTGAGACCTGCCGGAACCCCCATCCAGTCGTTGGTATGGATGATATCGAACCTCTCCGCCTCCTCTGCAGCCCTCTCACCGAGGTTCACGGCCCTTTCCTCGGGGCTGTCCGCTGGCTCCGACTCGATTATGTCAGTCCCTCCCGGGGACACGTCCGCAGGAAGCAGGAGCTCGGAGTCAACCGTGCGGCCCCCAAAAGCCTCTGCGAGCTCTGTGGTGTACACCCCAAGCCCTCCCACTTTCTCCGAGGGATGCCCCCATCCAACCATCAGCACTCGCACATAACGAGTCACGTACAAACCTATTTACGCCGGTTACACATACCTGGGGACATGGGAATCCTGGAGTCCTCGGGAGTTCTGCGAGACGGCAAATCACTCATACTGGCGTATGACCACGGCCTGGAGCACGGTCCATCCGACTTCGACCCAGCACCGCGGTCTCGCGACCCTTCACGGGTGTTCGAGCTAGCGAACCACGACGCCGTCACGGCGCTCGCCGTCCAGAAAGGTCTAGCGGAGAAATACGGCGCCACCACAGAAGCCAACCTGCTGGTGAAGCTGAACGGCACCTCGAACCTCTGGAGTCCGGATGACTACTACTCGCCGCAGAACTGCTCCGTCGAGTACGCCGTGGAGGAGCTGGGGGCGGACGCGGTCGGCTACACGATGTACGCCGGCAGCGACCACGAGCCCAGGATGTTCGAGGAGTTCAGAAAGGTGCAGGAGAAGGCCCACAGAAGGGACGTGCCGGTGGTCATGTGGGCCTATCCCAGGGGAAACGGCATACAGAAGAACGCGGACTACTCCGGAGACACCGACCCCGATGTGATATCCTACGCCGCCAGGATAGCGCTGGAGCTCGGGGCAGACATGGCGAAGGTGAAGTACCCCGGGGGCCGGAGCGAGATGGAAGACCGTAGTCCAGAACGCCGCGGAGACCGATGTGGTTATGTCAGGAGGATCGAAGTCCTCCGAGCACGGCTTCCTGGAATCAGTCGAGTCCGTGATCGAGGCCGGGGGCAGCGGCCTTGCGGTCGGCAGAAACGTCTTCCAGAGAGAGCAGCCCCGCAGCATTCTGAGTCACCTAGGCGGAGTTATTCACCGAGAGAGGAGTCCCTCAGAGGTTCTGTAGCGGTGGAAGAGATATTCAACGTGGTAAAGCAGAGGTCCAGCCAGATCCGTGAAGAGATCAGACTGCACAGAGAATACGCGGCGTCCGAGAACCCATCCGGCGATACACAGGCAGAGGCCGATATCCGAGCCGACAAACTGCTGGTGGACGCGATCGGCGACCTCGACAGGGTGGGGCAGGTCGTGTCGGAGGAGAGGCCGAAACCCGTGGACGCCGGGTCTGGAGACCTCTCAGTCGCTATCGATCCCCTGGACGGATCCTCGAATATCAGAACCAACAACGTGGCAGGCACCATAGTGGGAGTATACAGTGAGAGGCTTCCGTGCAGCGCCGAGAGCCTGGTGTCGGCTTTCTACGTTGTGTACGGGCCGGCGACCACTGCTGTGAGAATGGACAGTAACGGAGATGTCTCCGAACACCTGGTGGAGGCCGGGAGCAGCTCAAACATAGAAATACCCTCCGAACCAGGGGTGTACGGCCTCGGTGGAAACAAGGGTTGGAGCGATGGGCTGCGGGAACTGGATTCAAGGTTCTCCGAGAGGATGAAGCTCCGGTACTGCGGTGGAATGGTCGGTGACGTAAACCAGGTGCTCCACCATGGGGGGCTGTTCGGCTATCCTGCGGTGGAGGGATACCCGGATGGCAAGCTCCGGGCGTTCTACGAGGCGATTCCCATCGGTGCGATAGTCGAGGCCGCGGGCGGAAAGGCGTCCGACGGCGACCGAAAAATCACGGAGCAGGCCTTCGACAGCATACACAGCAGGACACCGTTCTTCACTGGTAACGCCGAAATAGTGGAAGAGGTGGAGGCCGCACAGTGGTAAGAGAGATAGCGCTGGGCAACGGGAGCCTGCTGGTCAACCTCGATTCCTCGCTAAGAGTCAGGGACATCTACTTTCCGTACGCGGGGCTCGAGAACCATGTTCTTGGGGAGCCGAACCGGATAGGCTTCTCAGCCGACGGCTTCTCGTGGTTGTCGGACTGGGACACCAGCCCCGGATACGCGCCCGGCACCATAATATCGGACTCCTACGCGGAGAACACGGAGGAAGGACTGTCGCTGGAGATGGAGAGCTGCGTCCACTGCACCGAGGATATCTTCCTCAGACGGCTGGAGCTCTCCAACCAGACCGACAGGCGCAGACAGGTAGAGGTCTTTTTCGAGCAGGTCATGGATCTGTACGGAACCGGTGTGGGAGACACCGCGGTCTACAGACCGGAGATGGACTCCGTAGTGCACTACAAAGGTGAGAGGTATGTGGCGGCGGACGTCCGATCCGATGGACGGAGCGCACTGAAACACTACGGAATATACCAAGACAGCCCGCACTCAGAGGTTGCCTCCGGCGAGCTCAACGGCAACCCCGTTGCCCAGGGAGACGTGACCTCGGCGGTGTCAGCCGAGGTGGAGCTGGAACCCGGCGGATCAGAGGAGGTCTTCTACCGCCTGAGAACCGGCAAGTCTCTGGAGGCGGCGGCCTCAACCAGCCAGATAGTGGACACCACGGAGAGGCTGTTCAACGGCACGGAGATGTGCTGGAAGGGCTACCTAGGGAGGCTCAGCCACGATGTGAACCAGCTTCCGGACAGGGTCGAAGACCAGCTCAAGCGCTCCATACTCGTGGTTCTCAGTCAAACCAATGAGAACGGCGCCGTCACCGCCGCGAACGACTCCACGAACCTCCAGTTCAACCAGGATCGTTACGGCTATGTGTGGCCGAGGGACGCCTCGTTTGTGGTCGCGGCGATGTCGAGGGCGGGGCTCGGGTCAAAGGTGGAGAACTTCTTCCGGTTCGCGGAGGACGCCATCGAGGACGGTGGATACATGCGCCACAAGTACAACCCGGACGGCACGCTAGGGAGCTCCTGGCACCCATGGGTGGACGAGAACGGTGAGAAACAGCTGCCAATACAGGAGGACGAGACCGCTCTGCCGGTGTGGGCGCTGTGGAAGCACAGCCAGTACACGGGCGACACCGACATACTGGAGGAGCTCTGGGACGGACTGGTAGAGCCCGCAGCAGAGTTCATGCACAGCTACTTCGACACCCAGACAAGCCTACCAAACCCGAGCTACGACCTCTGGGAGGAACAACACTACACCTCGACCTTCACAGTATCAGCCGTCTACGCCGGCCTGAGAGCCGCTGGTGAGATAGCCGCTGAGATAGGCCGCGACGGCCAGAAATACGCCGAAAGAGCGGACGCCATCAAACAGGACGGGCTCAAACATCTGAGGAGCGGCAGCACAGAGCGATATGTCAGGGGAATCAAGAACGGACGGCAGATGGACACAGTGTCGGCACCTATGCTGTTCCTCCATGAGTTCGGGCTTGTGGACGGAGACGACGAATACTTCCAGAACACGGTGAACGCCATCCGCTACGACCTGACGAACGACCACGAGGGCGGAATAGCGAGGTACAAAGAGGACCAGTATCACGCCACCACACAGGATTTCGACGACGTGCCCGGAAACCCCTGGATAAACTGCACCCTGTGGCTGGGCCGACACCTCATAAACACCGCCACGAACTCCCAGGAACTCGAAACAGGCAAACAGTTCCTGGACTGGGCAACGGAACACTCGCTCCAGTCCGGCCTGCTGCCCGAACAGGTCGATCCGTTTACAGGCAGAGGCGTCTCGGTCGCCCCACTCACTTGGAGCCACGCCGCATACATAGACACAGCCCTCACACTCCACAAGAAGAGGAGAGAACTGCAATGAGATCAATCTGCGGCGACATAGGTGGAACACACGACGACCTAGCAGTGGTCGAGGACGGGGAGATACTTCTCCACCAGCAGAGGAAGACCCGAAGGCAGCACAGCTTCGTCAACTACCTGGAGGATTTCATCGAAGAGGCGGATGACAAGGGCATAGGGGCAGACAGGGCCTGCTTTGCCGCCGCTGGCCCTGTGAGAGACGGAGTGGTGAACCTCACACATACGAATCTGCGCGTGGACAGAGAGCAGATAGCCTCGTCCACCGACCTCACCGAGGTCAAGGTCGCCAACGACTTCACAGCCTTCACTGATGCCACCCAGGTGGTCGACGAGAGCCAGATTAAACACCTACAGCAAGGGGACTCAAGAGACTTGGACACCGTATCGGTAATCGGAGCCGGAACTGGACTGGGAAAGGGAGTTCTGGTCGGCACTGAGAACGGACACCGACACGTGGAGTCGGAGGGAGGTCACGCGCCTGCACCTATCCGACCTCGCGACGGAGGGCTCCACAGCTTCATAGAGGACAGGACAGGCAGACCACCGGTCCAGGAGGACTTTGTCTCCGGAAGAGGTCTGAAGAACATCCACGACTTCCTCAGACAGGAATCGTTCCCGAACGCCGAGGAGCTTTCCCCGGAGCAGATATCGGAGAGAAAGGATAGGCAGGACTCCTGCAGGGAGGCGTTCGACCTGTTCGTATCGGTCTATGCAGACCTTGTGCGAGCCTTCGCTCTCGAGACCAATCCCGGAAAAGGTGTTTACATTGGTGGAGGCGTGGCGGCCCGGAATCCGGATGAGTTCGGCAGCAGGTTCGTTGAGAGGTTTGCCGACGCCCCTGAGCCGCGGTTCGAACGGTTGTTGCGCGGCATGCCCGTAAGGCTGGTGACTGACTACAAGGCCAGTCTACTTGGGGCGGAGCATATCTTGGAGACCCACTAAGCGCCGTCGAGGCTGTGGCCGCCGAACTTGTGCCGCAGGAGCGTAATGACCTGTCCCTGGTAGTTCGGTGACTCCTGGCTTCTCAGCCTCGCGTCCAGTGCGTCCTCGATGACGTCCGTTGGGACATCGAGCTCGTCAGCGGCCTCGGTCGTCCACCTGCCCTCACCGGACTCGTTCGCCCGGCCGGACACATCCTCGAGCCCGTTTCCGCGGTCCCCGTAGCCTTCCTTCAGCCACTCCATCAGTGATGACTCAATGACAGCACCGTTGTTGTAGACCCGTGCCACCTCCTGAAGGTCGAGATCGAGGTTTGACTCCGCCATGACGTCGAATCCCTCGGCTATCGCCTGCATCATGCCGTACTCTATGCCGTTGTGCACCATCTTGACGAAGTGCCCGCTCGGCGTGGGACCGAAATAGCCGTACCCGCCCTCGACGTTCAGGTCCTCGAGGACGGGTTCGATGTGTTCGAAGTCGCTGCGCTCCCCGCCTGCCATCATACACGCGCCGTTCCTGGCTCCGGACGGGCCGCCGGACACGCCGATGTCGAGGAAATCTATGCCCTTCTCGTCGAGCATCTCGGCGTGTTTCTCGGTCTCCTTGTACTTGGTGTTGCCGCCGTCCACAATCAGGTCTCCGCTGTCCAGCAGCTCGGAGAGCTCCTCAAGGACGTCTCCTACTACCTGGTGCGGAACCATGACCCAGACCACGCGCCTCTGTTCCAGCGAACCAACGAGGCTTTCTGGGGAGTCCGCAGGCTCCGCGCCGTAGTCGTCCACCCTTTGCACGGGTTCGTCGTTGACGTCGTGCGCCACGACCTCGTGGTCGTGGTCTACGAGGTTTTTGACCATGTTTTCTCCCATCTTGCCGAGCCCGATATATCCGAGTCTCACGTGTCTGTTTCACGCTCCCTCGTTAAATCAATCCAGGAGTCGCCGTGTCTCTCCGGAATATTCCCTGCTTTTTCGGGGCCTTTCGTGCCTGGGGCGTAGTTCGGGAAGTTGTTGTTCTTGGACTCCTTCATATCGATGAGCCTGTCTGTTATCCTCCAGCTCTCCTCCATGAACTCCTGCGACACGAACAGCCTGTGGTCGCCGCGCACGAGACCGGAGAAGATGTTCTCGTACGCGGTGCTGGAGTCCGGGGAGTTCTGTAGGACATCCTGGCGCATGCTCTCGACGCCGTCTCCGCCTTTCTGGGTGAGCCTCAATCTGAGGCCTTGCGTGGGGTGCATACGCAGGGTCACGGCCTCGCCTTGGTTCTTGTCGTAGAGCCGCGAGTCCTCCTCGAGCACCAGGTTGATGGACGCCTCGTGCCTGTCCAGCATCTTCCCTGTCTTCAGATAGATGTCTGTATCGGGCCAGAGGGGTGAGTCGATACCGAACCGGAGTGCGGCAAAGGTCTCCGTCGCTGAATCCTCATCTGCGCCTTCCAGTTCTCTGTACGCCTCCGAGCTGGGGTTCTGTCCCGCACCGTATTGGCCCACCACCAGATCCTGCGTCTCAGGTAGTTCTAGGCTTCTGAGGGCCTCCAGCTTTGCCTCTCTGACGTCCTCCTCCGAGAGCGAGTCCGGCGGCCTCATCGTCGCCAGTGAAAGGGCCTGTAGGAGATGGCTCTGGACGACATCCCTGATCGCTCCGGCCGAATCGTAGTACCTCGTTCTTCCGGATGGCCCGAAATCTTCGGACAACAGTATCTGTATGGACTCGGCGTGCTTCCCGTTCCAGACGGCGCCGAGGAGATCCGAGCCAAACCTCGTGGCCAGTAGATCCTCCACAGCCTCCTTCCCAAGGTAGTGATCGACTAGGAACACTTGGTCGCGGTCGAAGAAACCCCTGATGTCCGACAGCAGGCTTCTTGCCGACTCCAGCGAGTCTCCAAAGGGCTTCTCGAACGCAACCCTGGCGCCGTCTCGGTTGAGGCCTGACCCGTCTATGAGCGAGGAGGCGTCCTCGAAGAGGAAGTAGGGGAGCGCGAGGTAGAATAGCCTTGTATCGCAGCCGTGGAAACCCTCTATCTCCCTCACCCGCTCCCTCAGGCGTCCGTCCGCCCCCTCTGTAACATCCTTCTGGACGTAGTACAGATCCTCGAGGAAGGAGTCGGGGTAATCGCCGATACCCATGTACTCTATGAATCCGTGGATATCGGTGTCCTTCCTCGACACCAGTAGCACCGGCATCCCGTCTCCGGACTCGTGCAGACCCTTCAACGCGGGCAGTAGCTTCTTCTCCGATAGATCTCCTGTGGCTCCGAACAGCACAAGCAGGGGGTCGGTCACTTTCCGTCCTCCCGGAGTATGTCTCTGGTCGCCTGTTTGTAGCCCTCTACGTCCGGCTGGTCGAAGGCATTGACCCCCAAGAGTCTACCAAGTACCATGGTCTCAATCATCTTGTGTTGCAGGAAGGCACCGACCTCCGCCTCCGACCGGTTCTCCAGTTCGACTTCTATGAAAGGTATGTCGGCCTCCGAGAAGGTCTCTTCCACTCCTTCCTCGATAGCGTCCATCAGCTCGCCCTGACCCATCTCTGCCGGTCCCTCACTCAGGCCGTCAACGCTCTGTATCCTGACGCTGTGCTCGGAGCCAACGGATATCAAGGAGTGAATCTTGTTGTTCGGGCCTCCCATGTAGAGCTGTTGCATTGAGTGGAGGTCGACTGAACCAACCGACACCAATGGGGTGATGCCCTCGGCGCCGTCCTCACCGTTTTTTCCCAGGCTCTCGGCCGTCAACTGCCGGAACCACTTGCCGAGTGACTCCAGCTCCTTTGAGAACACGAACATGTCGTGTATGCTGCGACCCCTCTCGTAGTTGTCGTGTAAGGCCGCGGCAGCCCGGCCAGCGGGACCATCCAGTTCCAGGCTTCTGTCGCGGGCCTTCCTGGCTCCCTGTCGAAGCGCTTCCACGTCTACGCCGGCGAGCGACAGCGGCAGCAGACCTACCTGGGAGAGCACCGAGTACCTCCCACCCACCTTCTCAGGTATGGCTAGTTTTTCGAACCCTCTTTTGTCGGCGAACTCCCAGAGTGGAGAGCCGTCGCTGGTTGTCACAGCAACGCTTCCGTCCGCAGACCCGTGTGACTCGAGAGTATGCAGAGCGGTCTTGAAGTTCGCGAGCGTTTCCGCTGTTCTGCCTGACTTGGAGACGGCGTTCACAACCACCTCGTTTCCATCGTCTAGGGCCTCTTCCATCCTGTCGAGTACTCTTCGGGTGTGGTCGGGGTCGACCGTGTCTAGGAACGCCAGTTCCGCTCCAGCCCTCTCCGGCACCGCCTCGTGCACGGCGGCCGTCCCGAGGTTGCTGCCACCTATGCCACACACCACCACGAGGTCCGGCTCCACGAGTCTGTCTTCGGCCCCTCTGACGCGTTCGAGCATGGCGTCGTCGGACGGGAGGTTGACCGTTCCCCTCCAGTCGCCGTAGCCCTCGTTCACTTGTGAGTCCACCAGCTCGAGCTCCCGCTCTATGGCGTCCCTTCTGTCTTCGAGGAAACCTTCGTCCGCAGCCTTGGAGCAGTCCAGCTTCACTGGTCTCCACCTGTTATTTCTGCGTATTCCTCCACGGTGTCCTCTGTGAACGACTCCATGCCCTCCACGGTCTTCTCGTGGCGGAGCGACTGTTTCACCATCTCGGGCGGCGCCGTTACTATGTCTGCGCCTACAAGCGCGGCCTCCCGCAGCATGCGTTTGTTCCTTATGGAGGCAGCGAGCACCTCCGCGTCGAATCCGTGGCTGTCTTTGATTTCCGCGCACTCCCGTATGAGATCTATCCCTGACTTCACGCCGTTGTCGTCAACCTCCTCCATTCCCTTTGCCGGAAAGTAGTCGCCCTTGTCCCAGTCCATGCCGGCTTTCGCGCGAACCAGGTCGTTGATACGGCCAGCGAACGGGGAGACGTAGGTCGCGCCTGCCTTGGAGGCCATGAGTGCCTGTTCCGGCGTGAATATCAGTGTGGCGTTGACGGGTATGCCTTCGCTCGTGAGCTCGTTGATGGCTTTGACGCCCTCAAGCGTGCGTTCTTCCCCCCCGAAGCTTGGATTTACTGGTATCTTGACAAATACGTTGTCGTTGATCTTGTTGAACCTGTCGAACAAGCGGCGTCCCTCTTCTACCATGTCGTCGTAGGTGTGACCGGTGACCTCGAGTGACACAGGCTTGCCATTCGCCGCTTTGACTATTCTCTCTATGTACTCCTCGAGGTCGATGTCCTCTCCCTCTTCGTCATGGAGCTGCTCCACAGCCTGCTTCATCAGCGAGGGGTTTGTAGTGACTCCGTCTAGGAGACCCGTGTCAGCGGCCTCACGTATCTCGTGGAGGTGGGCGGTATCTAAGAATAGTTTCACACACTCTTGGATGTATACTCGTGTAAAAAGTCACTCCGTTATCCACATTATCCTTTATCAACTCGGTAAGCTAGAGCCAATCCCCGCGCTG
>GL982569.1:391998-394038 GCA_000220355.1 Candidatus Nanosalinarum sp. J07AB56 | reverse complement strand
CGTCTCTCACGACCGCGTAGTCTCCCGCTGGCGCAGCGCTCGTCCTGTACGTGAGATTCCCTCCCTCCGCGTCAACAAGCTCTGCCGTCGCGGTGGCGTTTCCGTTCACCTGCCTCAGTAGAACCTGTTCCTCTTCATCGGCGACTGAGCTCGGTATCTCAATCAGCTGGTCTCCGTTCCCCAACTGTGCCGTACCCAGCCTACTGTCCCTGCTGGAGGACTGGAAACTCGCTTTCGTGGACGGTTCCTGGCTTTTGTTCCGCGGCGACGTGGAGTTCTGCGGTTCTTCGCTCTCCGTGTTGTCGGATTCGGGCTCCACCTGTGCTGCGGTGTCAAGAACTTCGGTCTCGTTTGAGGACTCGTCTTTAGAGTCGTTGTCGGGTTCGGTCTCCATCGTGTTGGTGCTGAAACCCCCGCCTCCTCCACCTCCTCCACCTCCTCCATCATCCCCGTCGGAACTGCTGGAGTCATCCCTGCTCTTGGTCTCGTACTTCAGCAGGAAGCTGCTTGACTGGTTTAGTATGTCGGATACCGACAGCTTGAGCGCGTATTCATCGCCGGCGTCTGCCCCGCTTATCTGTACATTGATGGCGTCTGTGTCTGTGGAAGTGGATGCGTCCGCTCCGTCCGCTGATACCTGTGTGTCGGATGTGTTGAGGCCTGAAAGGTCGTCTATTTCCACCCTGATGTCGGTGTCGGTTTCTGTTGTGGATAGGTTTTCTGGACTGGCTTCTCCGGTCTGTGGTGGTGAGCCGTCTATCGCAATCCTCCGGAGCTGGGTGACCCTGTTGCCCGACCGATCCAGGCAGGCGAACTCAACGGTGTTGTTCCCTGTTTCAGTAAGAGTGAGGTTGACGTCCCGTTCCTCGGAGGATGGTCCGGGTGTGGCGTTCACCAGCCCTACCCCAGAGGTCTGGTCGGAGCACTCGACCTCCGCCGTTGCGTTCTGCTTGTGGTACCCGGACCTGTCCGGTTCGCTGATGTTTAGTGAGAGCTCTGGAGCGGTGTTGTCGGATGTGAAGGAGATGTTGGTCTCTAGTTGGTTTCCCTTGGTGTCGTTGGCTTTGAGGGAGATATTGTAGTCTCCGTCCGCTAGTTCTCGAGTGTCCAGCGTTGTGTTGATGCTCCTTCTGCTGGTCTGGTTGCCTGTGGTGTTGAGAGCTATGAAAGTAGCGGTGTCTATCTCTGAGGCCTCCCTGAAGGACAGGTTAAGGTCTGTTTCTCCGGAGACGTTCCCGCCTCTGGGTATGGTCGTGGACGCGATGCTTGGGGCGTTGTCAATCGTAACTACCAGCTGCGTGGAGTTGGTGTTTCCGGCTCTGTCGAGGGCTGTGACGTTCAAAGTGTAGTTTCCGTCCGGGAGCAGCCGCGTGTCCACAGTTGTGTTGAGATTCCCACTCTGGCGCGATGCCGGGCCTTCGAATGCGAACTCTACTGTGTTGACTGACGTCTTCTCATCGAAGGTGGTGGCGTTGATGTCCGTGTCCTTGGTCAAGGTGGTTTCGTTATCTGGAGTGAGGACAGTAAGATTGGGTGCTGTTCGGTCGACCTCTATTTCAATGCTCTCTGATTTCGAGTTGTTTGCGCTATCAGTGACGTTCGCCTTCAGCGTGTAGTTCCCCTGCTGCAGACCTGATGTACTGGCCGATGAGTTGGGCTCGAGAGTTCTGTTGACGGTGGCGTTCTTGATTCTGAGTTCCATGGTCGTGTTAGTGCTGTCCTGTACGAACAGCGTTGTGCTGAACCTGTCTGACACGAAGTTTCCGACTCCGAACTCGATTCCGGGGGGCGTGTTATCTATTCTGAGATCTGTCTTGTTCTCTCCCTTGTTCCCGGCAGTGTCTGTCGCGGTCAGGGACAGGTTGTATTCTCCGTCTCCCAGAAGAGAGGTGTTGATGGTCTGGTTGAGCTGTCCGGTGGTTGAACTTGTTGAGTTGGACAGGTTGAATGGGTCCGTTGCCACGGAAGATGCGTCAGATATTGAGCGTCACCGAGATGTTCCGACCGATTCCGGTGTCAGCGCCGTATCTCTGGTGGCGT
>GL982569.1:390355-391948 GCA_000220355.1 Candidatus Nanosalinarum sp. J07AB56 | reverse complement strand
TGCAGTCGATGTAAACGGGATTGCGACTAAGGGTCCTCCAGACGACCGAACTTTTCTTATGTCCGAGGACCAATTCAGTTAGTTTAAACTAAACCATGGATGGAGATGAAATCCCCGACAAGTATGTGTTTGGATTAGAGTATCCAGAAAACCCAGCTGATGACGGTAATTTGTACGAAGATGTAAGCCAAGAAAATGTCATGAACGCTCTGGAACACCCTGCCTTCAGGTCACAGGACATGTTCGTGTATCTAAGGGATCCGGAGGAAGGATTACATTACGAACAACCTCGCACCAACCTGGGAAACGCCGATATGGCATTCATGCTGAGGGAGGTTAAACAGGAGGTCGGACACCACTCAGATGCTAATTATGACGTGGTGTACACTGAGACTCGCGGAGGCCTTGAGATGCATGCCGAAACATGCTCAACCTACGAAATCGTCGATCCACATGAAGGACCCGTCGATAGCTATCTAGGGTTCAAGAATAGGCCAAAGATGGAGCAATATGAAGATAGGAGGACAGCTGACCTCGCTGACATCGATAAGGAGGTTTTCCTGTCGCTCTTGGAAGGTGAGGATCCGACTCCCTCGATGTGGGAGAGCATGCGTCGTTTCCTAGATAGAATTGAGCATGCAAAGCATCTGTTTCGGAGGTAGAGCTACGTCGTGACTGTGATGTGGCTTCGGATACAGCAATAGACTCAGCCCGTATACGGTGAAACAAAGTGCGTCAGAAATTGTGCCCCAGCTGGAATCCTATGATGTGTATTCAAGGTCGTTCGGTGGCAGGCTGGTTTGTGACGCGTGAGTTGGGAATTGATATATTTTCGCCCCCACACGGTTCACGGTGGCAGGACTAGCAGACACGAGCAGGTATGTTGACGAGGTGGTAACGGAGATGGATGATGTCAGTTACTTGGAAGATGTGCGTACAGACAATAACACCCTCTCAAACGGTGCGACTGTGTCTTTTGATTACCGCTCAAACAGCTACGCGCTGAACATCACCCACATAGGGAGTGCGGTGTTCCATGGCGTGGAGGACAGCGAGAAGGACAAAATGATAGAGACGCATATCGGGGCCGACACTGCGGGCGAAGTGCCTGGCAGCATAAAAGACGCTATACATAGACAAGACGACGATTTATACAATTCCTGAGACTGGCTGTAACAGTGACCGAGTGCGTTCAACCTAGCGCGTCCTGGAGATAGTTCACTACTTCCTGTGGGGTAGCGGAGCTACTGGGAGGCTCTCCATCGTATGTCTCGCCTTCTTCCCTCACCGTTACCTTAGTAAACCTCTGGCCGGTCGCGTCCACAAATACTAGGTCGTAGTCTCTCCCGCCAATGCCAAAGGACACGCTTCCCTGATTCCTCTTGGAGCTGGTTTCGTACGCATCGAAATCGGGAGCTAATTCCATCTCTCTTGCCACAGCGTCCATATACTCAGAGAGTCCTGAGGGTCTACTGTTGTCCGATGCCTCCGAAACGGGACTAAGACCGAGCTTCTCCCTGGCCTGCCTATGACTCAGATGAGAACGCGCCCGATCGAGACTAGTCGCTGGCGTTGCGTTGCACGCTATATCGG
>GL982569.1:387600-390305 GCA_000220355.1 Candidatus Nanosalinarum sp. J07AB56 | reverse complement strand
ACGTCGAAACCCCAGGAGTTCTGGGATACTACTCCTCCGTACTCGTTGACGGTATCGTTCGTCTCGTTAAACAATTCGAGCCCTGATTCCGGCGCCACGAAACCTACTGCACTGGCGTTTGGTGCCACGCCTCTCCTCCTTCTGTCGAGCCCCCCGGAACCTAATAGGGTTCCCGTGACATGCGTTCCGTGTTCTCCTACCTGTATATTCTGCTCCCCGGCTACAACCTTCGATGGTCTGAGCTCCAGGTCGTTGTGGTCGCCTGCAAGAGCGTTGGTTCTTTCGCCGCTACGTCCAACATCCCAGACGCCCGCCGTGAAACCATCTCCAGTCAGGTTCTGGGGTAAACTCTGCACACTATCGACTTCGATCAACCGCCGCGATGCTTGATTTGGCTGTACGAACCCTGGATGTGTCGGAAGGACGCTGAACACCTCTGGTATCTCTCTGAGCGAACTTATCTGCCGTCTCGATCCCTCAACTCTCCACTTCCGTTCACCTATCTTTGTTTTGTTTTCAACGTTGAGAGCCGATGCGCTTGAGCCAGGGAACAGTGTCACCCTCGCCTCCTGCGCACCCTCGTCCACCCTATACCATGTGTCCCACCTTTCGCTGGTGGACTGCGTACTGAGGGATGAGAAACCCTGGGATTCAACGACCCAACCCTCGCTGGGGACATACACGCCATCCTCACCGCCTCGCCATCCGGAGTCGGACTCCGTCGCGTACCAGCCCTGTGCCTGTGCCCCGGCTGACAGTAGACCGCAGAGCAGCATTAGGTAGAGAGCTTTCCTCACTCTGGCAACATTTCCTGGCGCTGGCTTATGTTGGTGACCTATGTCCGAGCAGATCGTGACCCCAACTGTACGGTCAACTGAACCGTGCGTGTGGCTGCCGATGCTCGAGTCCCTTGGAACAGAGATTTCAACAGCATGTACAAATACACCACGTGATACCGGTAGATTTCTTGGACGACCTGGAGGCGCTGAACCTCGCTCTGAAGAAGGACTCGACCGAGGCCCTCCAGGGAAGGCAGAGGTCGCCCCAGTCCGGCTCGGGCATGCTGTTCAAGGATCACAAGGAGTATATCCCGGGAGACGACATCCGGAGGATGGACTGGAAGGCGTACGCCCGGACGGAGGATCTGTACGTGAAGCGCTTTGAGGAGGAGAAGTCGGTCACCGTCCATGTCCTCGTTGACAGGTCGAGTTCAATGGACTATGGAGATGAGAACAAGTACGACTACGCGGCGAAGCTGGGGTTGGCGCTGGCGCACTTCGCCTCGAACTCCAACGACAGGTTTCGGTACTCGGTCTTCTCGGAGACCGTCTCCAATCTCACCGCGGACAGGAGGAACGCGGATCTCGCGGGTCTCGTGGAGGCTTTGAACGAGCTTCCTAAGACACCTGAAAGCAGGATACGGGACTGTGTGACCTCCTACACCCGTCACATACAGCACTCCTCCGCGGTCGTCATAGTCTCCGACTTCCTGACTGATATCAACGAGGTCGAGGACGCGCTGTCGATGCTGGACACGGAGGCCTTCCTTGTCCAGACCCTGTCGCGCCGCGAGCTGGACCCGGAGATGCAGGGAGACAGGATTCTTCGCGACCCAGAGTCTGACTCCAAGCTTCGCACCTTCCTCACACCCAACACTCGGAGGGACTACAGGCAGGACCTCGAATCCCACATGCACCGCATACAGGAGTCAACCGGCAGAAACGGTGGCGACTACCTTCTCGCACCGACCGACAAGGACATATTCTCGACCTTCCTCGAGCTCTGGGAGTTGATGAAGGACTAAAGCCCGGAAAGAACCCTCAGGTAGACCCGCAGCCCGGTAGCCAAGCCCACAACCACGAGCGCCAGGAGCAATGCCACCTCGGTGAACCTGTCCTCGGTGTCTCTCGCTGCGAAGAGCCCGGCGCCCAGCAGACCTGACTTCAGTACCAGTATGCCGCCCGGCCCGAGGATGTCTGTGGAGAGCTGGGCAAGGAGCTGCTTCTGCGGATACCCGTTGGTCACCGCCAGCATGGATACTGTGCCGCCGAAGAACTGCGAGAATGCCGCGATAAAGAACACGGGTCTGTCGAACTCCGTGCCGCGCACAACGGCGTAGAACACACCGGTCAGCGCCGCCGGCACCAGCAGACCTTTCGCCCCGAACGCCGGAGCGGCGATCTCTACCTGAGTTGCTGCCACCGCTACCGCCACAGACAGAAGACCTAATCCCATTGATCCTAGTGCCCTGTCCTGGCTTCCGAATCTGCGTGCGGCTGCAAGGCACGCGACGAAAAGCCCGGCCACCACGAAGTATATTACAGGCGTCACGAGGAGAAGCCTGGCCTCAAACGGAACCGCGGCAGCGTCCTCGATGAACCGGAGCACGCCACCCATCATCACGAAAGGGGAGGCGTAGACAACTGTCGAAGGTTCGTAACTAATGTTGTACTCATTAGCCAGGCGCTTCGCACCTCCCAGGCATACGAGAGCGATCCCGACCCATACACCGGTGTTGACGGGGTTGTAGCCAGTGTATGCTGTTACGCCCTGCCATGTCGCGGAACCTTGGTTAAGGGCGTCCGCTACCACCGGACCGGCAAGGAACCTCCACAGGAACTCAGAGACCACCTCTCTCACATTGAACCATGACGTACCGGTCGTTTTTGATCCATGGCCTCCGGTCTAACACGCTGCGGTAAAAG
>GL982569.1:386502-387550 GCA_000220355.1 Candidatus Nanosalinarum sp. J07AB56 | reverse complement strand
AAGGTATCCCGCACTGTCGGCCCACGTCTCGGTGAGCACCCTTACCAACTACTCTTCGCGTGATCAAATCAACCCCCGCTGGTCGGTCTGACCTTCGAACTAGCACCGGCATCCCAATATCAGGCCCGGAAGGGTCAGGGGATACGAACGCAGGTGCTCTAAGGCATCAGCTTATTAACGACCTGGAATCACACTTGGGCTAGATAGCATGACATTAGAAGGTATTCACTCCGATGACCTGATCGCATCACATGCTCGGAATCAGAAGACGCGGGCCGACACAGCATCCGAAGCACTAGGATGGTTTTTGAATAGAGACCTGGGTGATCTGTATCCACGTCAAGAAGTGCGTCATAAAATCGCGGAAGACCTATCGCTCGATGAAAGCACCGTGAGCCAAGCACTGGGGGACCTGGTCGGAGATATAGTGGACCCGGTGCAGCAGATCACCGCCAACGGAACAAGACATGTCGGAGTAATCGATTACAAGGTTTTCAGCGACTCGGGTGCCTACGGCTACGTGGATTTTGATGACCGTACAGGTGACCGCAAACGAGTCGTCTGCGCTCGATGCGTTGAAAGACACGAATATGACGAACACATAACACACGCAACACAAGGAGAAGGCACATCACCACCCGACGCAACATGGCAACAACTACTCAACAAAATCACAAACCACTACGCAGACACCCACGAATCGCGGCCTGAAACCATCGAACCAGGCGCAAGTCTCGTCAACGGAACAACCATTTCGGGCAACATATCGTTCCACGCCGGGAACTCTTCGGTTCAATCAAGCAGTGACGTAACAGTCACGGACACACAAACAGGTAGTCTCTCAAACGGACAGTTCTTGAAGAACCAAGGCGGTTCGCTTACTGGAGGAACAGTCTCAGCAACAGGAACATTCACCGATATTCAGACTTTTAAATCAAGTGGAACGTTCGATGCCTCCAACGTTGACGTGGCTCTTGTGGAGTGTGTAGGTGGCGGAGGTGGTGGCGGCGATAGTACTTCTTCCATTCTGATGGCTGGCGGCGGCGGT
>GL982569.1:385174-386482 GCA_000220355.1 Candidatus Nanosalinarum sp. J07AB56 | reverse complement strand
CAGAGAGACGGGACCGGCACCACCAGACTTGGCTTGCCTGAACTCAGCACAATCTCGGTGTGTGTCATACTATCAAACCACTAGCACAGACTCCAACACATCGTACTACACAGTACCTATGCCCAAAGTATGTGAAGGCAGCCCTGTATCAGATGCCGAAGGCACTGACTTGATTGAGTCCGTGAATCGATCTCAAGGAATAGTCAAGTGCGCGCCAGAAGCACTCTCAGATGATGCTTCTCCTTGGCAGCGGCAGCAGTAGATGAGGCCGGGGCCAGAGCGTACAAGCTCGCGTCCTACGAGAAATAAAGTGTAGAACCGGATAGGCGGGAAGATTTTCAACGAGTCTACAGGTCTAGGCACGTGAACTGGAGGACTGTTGTGGCCGCACCGCTCACGGTTATCGTACTTATCGTACTACAAGGTGCGGGCATCTATCTTTTTGTAGATTTCGGTGAGGCGCCGCCCGGAGGGCGTGGGAGCTGTCTGCCAAGCTCCCTTGCTTCCTGTAGAGCAAACTACGAAATTACAGAACAACGCCTCGTACAATCGCTCAATAAGACCACTTAGGTCACGCAGAGAGGACTCGCCACCCTCTACAGAGAACGTATCTATGGTGGAGTCCATGAACATATCTCGGGGAGTAGTCAGGTGCGCCCCCGAATCAGTAATTCGGAACGCCTCGTAGATGGTGAGTACAGGCCCCCAGAGGAGTAACGCAAGAGCTCCTAGCATTGAACTAATTTGTACATATTGTGACAAGCCTGCTTTGGTGGGGGGTGCGCATGATGTCACAACCTAGGTTTAATGTTGGCGATGTCTGTGTGACGACGCTCCCAGGGTAGTACAGACCCGGAGCACAACGAGTTCTCCAGACATCACGTATCGAGGCCAGTTGCAGATACTGTTATCCGATAAACTAGAGTATTGTGATGCTCTTGTGAGCACCGGGTGTACGCGGCCGCTGTGACTCTCCTACCACTCGCTACTGAAGCAGCTTCTCGGCAGCTTCCTCGATGGCGTGGAAGCCTATTCCTGCCTGGTGTATAACCTTCTGCTTTCTGCCGGAGTGAGGTATGGTGTCGACGCCGAGGGTTCTCATCTCGATTTCGGTTCCTTCCAGCTCGCTGCCGAGCATCTCGCCTATTCCTCCCTCGGGGTAGTGGTCCTCTGACACCACGAGCTTGCCCCCGTTCTCCTGGACGAAGTCGGCGAACTCGCCCGTGTCGAAGGGCTTCACCGAGTAGATATCGGCGACAGCTGCGGATATGACTTCGCTCTCCAGGATTTCGCGGCCCTCAACGCCTG
>GL982569.1:380475-385124 GCA_000220355.1 Candidatus Nanosalinarum sp. J07AB56 | reverse complement strand
ACGGCAACTACGTGCCGCCCGTCCAGCTCGATCAGACCCTGGAAGAGATAGAGGAATCCAGAGACAGGACCGGTGCGTCGCGGCTCTTGGTGAACGGAGATATCAAGAACCAGTTCTCCGGCACACGGTTCACCGAGTCCTCGGAGCTCGAGGAGTTCTTCGAGTTCGCGACAGATGCCTTCGATGAGGTTATCTTGGTCCGTGGAAACCACGACAACTTCGTGGACGAGATACTTGGCAGGTACGGTCTTGAGCTGCACCCGTTCTTCAAGGAGGACGGCGTCCTGTTCGTTCACGGCCACAAGAAGGTGGACAAGATGGACGTCGGCGACTACGAAACCCTGGTGGTGGGACACGAGCACCCCGCTCTGGCGATAAAAGACGAGGTCGGCGTGCGGGAAAAGATACGCGTCCTTCTACACGGTGAGACTGAAGACGGTCAGAACCTTGTGGTTCTGCCGGCGTTCGCGGAGGCGGCGTCGGGCACCGAGGTCAACGAGACACCGGTTTCCCAGCTCCTCTGTCCCGTACTCAGGAACAGAACGAACGTTTCGAACCTCAAGGCCATCGCGATGGAGAGGGACGCGGAGACCTTGGAGTTCCCAAGGCTCGGAAAGCTGTCCTAGAAGTCCACCGCCGCCACGCCTGCTACCAGGAGTGCGACGACGCCCGCCCCCAGGAAACTTGCGGATAGACCGTACAGAGAGGAGACCGCTCCGGCAAGTGCCGGCCCTAGAAACTGCCCAAAGTGCTTGGTTAGCTCTAAGAAACCCGTCATTTCCCCTTCCTGATCGTTCGGAACCGCGGCGTCAAAGAGAGTGTGTATCAGTGGAGACATCCCATTGGTCGCAACTCTTGACACTATGTATCCCGCGCCTAGGAGAGCTACGCTGCCCACCGTTGACAGCCAGAAAAGCACCGGTGCGGTTACGAGACCTGCAACCGTGAGCACCTTCTTCTCACCAAACCTATCTCCGAGCGATCCCCACCCGAACTGCAGTAGCCACGGCGTTGCGGCGGCAGTGAATATCAGGCCCATCTCCACGAACGAGGCGTTAAGCTTGTCCAAAACCAACGGGATAACCAGCCAGCTAAATGAGTTTATTATAGAGTACGTCATGATGAGAGCGAGCGGCTTTCTCATTTCCTGGAAGTTCTCCCGCAGATGCCGAAAGTCGTCTACGTATGTCCTGCCATGCACCAAGTCCTTGAGAGGCTGCCTAATATCGGCGCGTCCAGTGCCGAGGATACGATAGAATGCCAACGACCCAAGAACACCGAGCCCGCCCCATATAGCGAACAGCGGTCTGAATCCTGCCGACACCAGCACGAAGCCACCGAAAACTGGACCAGCGACCTTCGCCAGATTTGGCCCAAGGAGGAACACAGAGTTCGACCGAGATTGAACATCGTCGTCAGGAATTCTGAGGGCTAGACTCCAAGCACCGTTCCATGTCAGGCTCTTCGAAAAACCCTCTAATACCTTGCCGCTGACTATGGCTGCAGGTACCGCTCCAGCATAGAGAACGCTCGGCGCCGCTCCCGCGATCAGTCCTGACAGAACGACTATTCTCTCTCCGGCACGCTGCACTAGGTTGCTGACAGGTATATCAAGGAGAAGGGTCACGAGCGGAGGCAAGGACGTCACTAGCCCTACCAAGAAAACCGACGTTATGTGTCTCTCGATGAACACCGGAAGGAACTTCCAGACCGCACCTCTCCCTAGCCAGTAGAAGAGCAGCAGACCCGACATATATTTTACAGTCGATGGAATCCCTTCGGTTTCCATCAGTGCAGTATGTATCCGTCGCTGCTCTTGGACTCACTTCCGTCCTTCTCGTCTCTCTTCTCCTCGGCTGCCTCTTCCCTGTGCTCGTCAACGAGCTCTTGTTTTGCCTCCTCCTGTAGCTTGTCGTATCGATCCTTGGATGTCTCTAGCTCAGATTCTTCCTGTTTCAGGCTCTGGTAGCGTTCTTCGCTGGATTCCTCGTCCCTGCTGTTCCTTGCAGCTTCTAGAAGCTCGTTCATTTGGAGTCACCTAACAATGGTATCTTTCTCCCTAGACTCATCAGACTTGCGGCCTCGTCTGCGGCCTCTTCAACGGACTCAACTCCCTCCTCCGCCTCCTGCACCACTCCGTCCAGCCGTTTCAACAGATAGACGCCGTATGCCAGCGCCGTGACTGCCACCGACTTGAGGACGATGTCGAGCCCGAGGTTGATTGTGGAGAGTATTTCCTGTGTCACAGCACACAGCTGTCGGGTTCTGGATATAAAGCTGCGGAAGCCTTTTAACACAAACATACTCTTGTAGTGTTGTAATGGTACAAGTACCAGACGATGTCGAGGTCTCTGAACTCCCGTTTACACACGCGAGGGTAAAGCGCATGGTGAGGGCGGAGGCGGACGACGGCCAGTACGTACGCAGCGATGTCTACTACGGTCTCAACCTACTGCTCGGCGAGATAGCGGACGAGATCGTGGAGCGCATGATGGACACACAGTCGGCGTACGTGGAGAAGCACGATCTGGACGCCGCCGCTCGGAAATACGAGAAGGTGGAGAACATAATCAAAGAGAAGGAGCGCGTGGCCCGAAAGCTGGACGGCCTCGCGTCCGACATAGAACACCTCTCGAGAGAAGTAAGACAGGCTGATCACTAACTCACAAGGTCGACCGCCCGTTCCATATGTGACTTCGCTCTGTGCAGTATCGAAGTCATTATAACCCTGTGATATTGTAGCTTCGGTGTGACGTACCGCTCGCAGGTGTTTGTGAACAGGATACTGCCTGCGTTCCGCACACTTGTCTCTCGCGAGCTCTCCGACAACTACGGTCTCACACAGGAAGAAATTGCTTCTTCCCTGGATACGAGCCAGGCTATGGTCTCGAACTATCTTTCCCCAGGAGAGTCAGATTTGGCCGGAAGGCTGTCGGAGGATCCGCAGACCCAGGTTTTGGTTGAGGACGCGGCGTCGAAGGCCGCGAACGGCAACGGTTTCGTGGACGAACTGCAGGAGCTTGTGTCGCAGATTCAGGACAGGTCGATTGTACCGGGTTTCTCAGAGGCCGACAGAGTTCTTTAGTCCTCGAACCCGCTCCATTCGAACTCATCGGCGTCTTCCTCGTCAGTGAAGATTGTTTTCACGCGGCTCTTGAGCCCGTCTACGGACGTGGTTGGTATGTCGGAGTCTAGAGCTTGTTTGATGTCGAGACCGTAGCGCTCGCTGTATATGAAGCCTCCTACGCCGGCACCTACAACGGCTAGTAGTCCTACCGCAGCCATTATTATCGTGTTGCGCTGGTTCCTCGATTTCACGAAGCTCTGTGTGTCGGAGATCGAATTCTGGGATGTCTCGAGCCGTGGCTGTGCATCGCTCAGTATTTCCTGTGCCTCAGCGTAGTTGTCGGACTCGACCGCCGATCTTGTGTCCTGCACGAGGGACTCGTACTCGGTGAATCGAGAGGTGAGGTTGGATTCCCTCGCGCCCGATACCTTGGATTTCAGCTCTGTGTAGTTTGACCTCAGGTATTCGAGCTCGTTGCTGTATCTCTCCAGCTTGGACTCGACGCTGGAGCGCTGCTCTTGGTTGGGCTCAACGTCGATTGCTATTTCCTTCGAGGCGTCGAAGCCGTCTGCCTCCAACGTCGCAGAGGCGGATCCAAGATCGGACTCCGACGTATCGAACTCAAAGCTCACCTCGTCCTCCGCTCCGCTCCGGAGCTGTTCCACGGTCTCTTGAGCTGAGAAGAACCCAGAGACCGATATATTGAATTCCGATATGAAGACGCCGCCGGCGTTAGCTGCTGTCACATCGAGCGTTCCTGACTCGCCGGCCGTCACTGTGATGTTGTCTGGCGTCCGCAGACTGATGCTCCGGCTTGCATCAGAGTCAAACCCGAAATCGAGGGTTTCTGCATCGCTGTAGCCGTGGAAGGCGTCTCCGTCATCATCGTCTACGGAGTCTCTGGCTCTTAGATACAGTGTCTGGCTCCCCCCATCCAGGTCACTGGTATCTACGGTGTAGTCGCCGTCTCCGTCCCATTCGAGCGCCGTCCCGTCTCCGTCGTCGGTGCTGCTGTCGAAGTAGTACTCCACCCGGCTTGTGGACTCGGTATCATCGTTCACCTCGACTGATACGTCGAAGTCGCTTGAGAACGTGGGGTCTTCCACATCCGTGGACGCGAACTCCAGTGACTGGACGACAGGCGACCGGGTGTCTATCTCGTAGCTCGCAGTTATCTCGTCGTTGTCGTCGCTGTAGCGGTTTCCGGCTTGGTCAGCGAGGCCGATGTATATCGTGTCGCCGCCGTCGTACTCGCTCACATCGATGTCGCACGTGAACGTCCTGTCGTCCTCGTCGTTGTCTCCGGAGTCATCTATCGTTCCGGTGTCGTACTCGTCGTCGAAGTCCGAGTCCTGATAGCACCCAACCTCTATCTCCGTGTCGCCATCATCGTTCTCATCGACCGTGACATCCAGCTGGAACTCATCGTCGTCCAGACCTATCACATTTCCGTCTTCTGGTTCCAGAGACACATCGGTAGGCCCGTTGTAGCCGCTGTCAACCGTGAAGTCGAACTCACCGGCTCCCGAGTTTCCAACCGAGTCTTCCGCACCCCAACCTACGGTGTAACTCTCCTCGCTTG
>GL982569.1:377778-380425 GCA_000220355.1 Candidatus Nanosalinarum sp. J07AB56 | reverse complement strand
CTTTCGTGCCCCGGTGCGGTGCTTGATTTCGGTTACTGGACTTGTGAGCTCAACACAGCTCTTCAGATACGATCGTGGTGTTTTGGGCAGACGGCGGCATACAGTATGTGTGGGGTGCTGCGGCGGATGCTGAGATTACTGTAGGGTTCGTTCGATTAGCGTTTCACAAGAGGGACTGAGGTGGCGTTGGTATCAGTTCTCATTCTCTGTGTTGTCGAAGCTCTTGGTCTACGACCTGTTCTAGCTGTTCCTGTATCTCGCCGTTCGTACCTATCACCTCTTTCCTGTCTCCATATACAGTGTCTCTTATTCTCGTGTTACCTCCAGCCTCTCTTAGTATTAGGGCGCCGGCAGAGTAATCCCAGTCGTACACATATTCTACAGTGGCGTCGAATCGGCCTTCCGCTATCTTGGACAAGCTCAGGGCACAGGCCGCAGGTTTCCTAAACATAATTCCCTCGTCGCAAAGCTGCGCGATCATTGCTAGCTCAAGCTCCCTCCTATCGCTGTTGACTGGACTGACCTGCACCAGAGTCATAGCCTCCTCAAGGCTCTGATGGCGTGAGGGCGTGAGTGCCGTGGCCTCGTCAATTGGCTCTCCGCCCTTGGTTTTGTAGCTGCCGCACCCTTTTACAGAAAAGAAGGTTTGGTCTCTAGATGACCTCGGGCTGTGTACGACACCAACCCTGATTTCGCCCTCGATCTCCAGAGCTATAGACACGCAGTAGTACCTGTAGTTTTTGTGGTAGTTTGATGTTCCGTCAAGTGGGTCAATAATCCAATGCCTTTGACCTTCCTCCCTTATATCACCCTCCTCAGCTACTATCCCATCTTCTGGAAATTCCTCATCCAGTGTCTGGATTATCGACTCCTGAGAACGGAAATCTGCTTCAGTGGCAAAGTCATTTATTTCACTCTTTCTCTCAGCGATACTCATTCTTTCAGGTCTTTGATATCTGTCCAGTATGTTTCCAGCTTGTTTAGCGGCCCTATAAGCTACTTGGAGCTCTTCCGTTAGACCTGATTGGTCTACCTGCTCGAGCGTCATTTTAGAATCTCCTCTACAGCCCCTTTGATCGCGTGGAAGCCTATGCCTGCTTGGTGTATGACCTTCTGTTTTCTGCCGGAGTGGGGTATTGTGTCGACGCCGAGGGTTCTCATCTCTATTCCGGTTCCCTCCAGCTCGCTGCCGAGCATCTCGCCTATTCCTCCCTCGGGATAGTGGTCTTCCGATACCACGAGCTTGCCTCCGTTCTCCTGGACGAAGTCGGCGAACTCGCCCGTATCGAAAGGCTTAATCGAGTAGATGTCGGCGACGGCTGCGGATATGTCCTTGTTCTCCAGGATTTCGGCGGCCCTCAACGCCTGGTGGACCGTGACGCCGGCTCCGGCGAGCACCACGTCCGCATCCTCGGGTCGGCGCGGTGTCTTAAACCCTCCTACAGGGAACTCCTCACTGTCGTCGTAGATTACTGGTGTCTCGGGGCGCGTTGTGCGGAGGTATGTGATTCCGTTGCTCCCGTACATGCCGTCGGTCAGTTCTCGTGCTGAGACGGCGTCGGAAGGGTAGAGGACAGTGGAATCCCTCAGCGACCTGAACGTGGCGATGTCGCTGAGACCCATCTGGGAGGCGCCGTCGGCGCCGATGGACACGCCGCAGTGGCTCCCGACGAAGTTCATGTCGGCCTCGGACAGGGACGCCATCCTTAGCTGGTCGTGCGCCCGGGAGAAGAAGGCGGAGAACGTGGAGCAGAATATCTCGTGACCCTTTATCGAGAGTCCCTGCGCCATCGAAACCATGTTCTGTTCAGCGATGAAGGACTCCACGAACTGGTCCGGCGCCACGTCCTTCACGTGTTCCGACCGCGTGGAGTTCGATACCTCTCCGTCCACCGCCAGGAGATCGCATTTCGCCTCCGCAAGCGCCTTTAAGGTGTCTCCGTAGGCGTCTCTCGTTGCCAGCTCGTCTCCCTTGCTGTACGAGGGTGTGTCCGGTGCGTCGTCGCAGAACACCGGTCTGTCGCCGTCTCCGTGCTGTATCTCGGTGTCGGGCATGTCCGGGTCTGGTATCGTTTCAAGCGCCTCGTCGACCCTGTCGTTCAGGGGCTTGCCGTGGAATCCGTTCTCGCCTTCCACAGGAGGGAAGCCCTTGCCCTTAACGGTCTCTGCCAGTACCACGCCGGGCCTGTCCGATTCCTCGGCTCTGTCGAGACCTGCTCTCAGTTCTTCTATGCTGTGGCCGTCCACGACCTCCACGTGCCAGCCGAACGCGTCGAACCTGTCTCTGTACCAGTCCATGTGGTGGCCTACCATGGTCTCTCCTCTCTGCCCGAGTCGGTTGATGTCGCAGACAACGGTGAGGTTGTCGAGGTCGTAGTAGGAGGCGAGCTGGAAGGCCTCGTAGATCTGTCCCTCCGACAGCTCGGAGTCGCCAGTGATGCAGTAGGTGTGGTAGTCTCGTCCCTGTTTCTTTGCGGCCAGCGCCTTGCCGACGGCGATCGACACCCCTTGGCCGAGGGAGCCGGTTGCCTCCTCTATCCAGTCCAGGCTCATCGGCATCGGGTGTCCCTGTAGGTGGGAGTCTATGTCACGCAGGGAGTCCAGGTTCTCATCGATGGCTCCGGCCCTGTCCAAGGCCGAGTACCAT
>GL982569.1:376651-377728 GCA_000220355.1 Candidatus Nanosalinarum sp. J07AB56 | reverse complement strand
TTATCGTGGGGCTGCCAGTGTCGTCATCGATCCATACATCGAAGTCTCCGTTTGCACCTGACACTTGGATATCCATTTCGGAGTTCGATCCGTCAGTGTTGCTGAAGACCTCGTTTCCAGATGGCTCATCTATCTGGATGGCGGATGTTCCCGTTGCTAGGAGCACAAGAATGGTCGAAGCCAGTGCTGTTTTGAGAAGCGTACTGTCCACTATCGCCGGTTTGGGTGTGTGAGCTTTTGAAACTATGCGGCGCTCTTGTACAGTTCTTCGAGCTGGTCGATAGTTCTCTCCATACTGAAGCGTAATGCTTGGCTCCTTGGAGAATAGCTCTGCTTGATTGCAGTATCCAGTTTGTATTCCATGTCGTCTATATCTCCTGGCCGGTAGAGGTTCCCTTGTTCTTCCCGGATTGTCTCGGTAAATGGCGGTACTTCCGGCGCTAGAACTGGTGTTCCGCAGAGATTGGCTTCGAGCGAGGCAAGGCAGAATGTATCTGATTTGGAGCCAATGCAGTAGACGTCTATGCTGGACAGGAACTTCGGTAGTTCCTCGCGTGGCAGGAAGTCGCTGAACTCCACGTTGTCGGGTGCTTGGCTCTCGAGTTCTGTGCGGTGCCTTCCCTCTCCTACAATCTTTGTCTCGTACCCGGTGCGCTCAGCCGTCTCCATAACCCACTCCAAGTGCTTTTCCTCGCTTACCCGGCCTGCGTAGCCTATCACTACCTCGGAGCTTGTCTCCCTAGGACTGAAGAACTTGGTATCGACCCCTACTGGTGTCTCTGTGTATTCGATTTCGTGTGGCATGGCGGAGGTCGAGGAAGTGACAGTGTCGAACCCTGATATGAACCACTCCTCATATTTCGACACAAGGGGCGCAGCCACCCTACCAGATCTGGCAGGTCCAAGCTCCTTGGCGTACTCGGCGGTTGGGGTGTGGAACGAGAACAGCGACGGCGTATCGCCAGTCGCGTGGATTCTGCCGGCGAGTCCTATGGGTCCGGGTGAGTGAACGTGTACGGCGTCGAGATCCATCTCTGGTCGGGGCAGCGAAACTGGCAGGAACTGGTCGAGGTAGAA
>GL982569.1:375588-376601 GCA_000220355.1 Candidatus Nanosalinarum sp. J07AB56 | reverse complement strand
ATGGAACCAGACGGGAGGTTTTCACTGACTCCGGAGCCGATGGAACGCAGGCCGCCCCGACACAGATCAGTGAGGATGTGTCCGCCGCCGCGGAGAGGATTCGGAACATAGATTTCACAGGGGCCGAGGTCGAGGGAAGGTCGAACAGAACTGGCGAAATCGTCCTGAGAACTGATGCGCGCCCGAGGTCTCTGTGGAACTACATACAGGAAAGCTCGAACGCCTCCACGGTACAGGACAGCGGAGAAACAGGTAGTTCTGCCATGAACTCCTCGGAGTCATATCTGTGGGTGGACGACCAGTCGCGTGTGCAGCGCTCAGTTTCTACGTCTCGTTCGGGAACCGGTCCGCGGAGGCACGCTCAACCACGAGGTTCTCCTACTAGGTTCAGCGCGCCTCTCTGAGAACCGTCATCGCTACGATACCAGTGCTCAGAAACAGCAGTGACAGGCCCTGGACATCGGAACTGAACAGGAGTACCGGAACGCTGAATCCGAGATCGGACGCAGGTAAGATACCGTCGTTTGTCAGGAGCGTGAGCAGACCTATCAATTCGACCGGGAACAGAGCCGTTGCCGTGTAGACCACTCGTTTCATACTACGCTCGTTTGGCTGCGTGACACTAAAAAATTACAGCTTTCCCCAACTCATCCTAACGATGTCTGTACTGTCTTCGAGCCAGTGCCAGTCTTCATGTTCTCAATTCTGCTTTGGAGCTGCTGTGTCTCAACTAGTCGCTTGAGTTCATCCCTACCGCGAATGGTCACTCCTTGTGGCCCTGTGTTAAACGGCCTGTAGCTCCATAGTTCCACTCTTCCTAATCTTTCCTTTCAGAAATGCGCTCTTACATTGTTTTTCGCGGAACGTGAGCGATGAAATGTGGCTGAAGGGGATGAGTCATAGAGAATACCGTAACTGGGTATTCGAACCGCTGGATACCCGTGGACAGCTGATTGACTGAAGCTTACCATCTTTAATCCTCGGTGAATATTTTGTAGTCCGAGTCATCGTAG
>GL982569.1:373605-375538 GCA_000220355.1 Candidatus Nanosalinarum sp. J07AB56 | reverse complement strand
CGTCGAAGCTCGTGACCCGGAGGTCTCATACCCGCGGCTCTCACAACGAACCAGCCCTCATCCAACACCTCCTCCAGTCGGTTCTCTGGTATGCCGGTGCGCTCGGACACACTCTCCTTCTCCGGTGCCTTGGGCATCTCCGCGTCGTCGCATTCCCTCAAGCTATCCAGTACACACCTCATAGCACCGTCACCGTCCGGTACCTCATCCACGCGACTGTCGGAGTCAATCCATCTGCGTAAGCCGTCCTCGTTTACGCCGCACTCATTCGCCAACCGGGACAGCTCCATACCTGATCCCCCCTCACTGCCGGTACCGTACACCGTTGAATCTTCAATTTCCATAGAGTTGATGGCGGTAAACTGGATAGCTCTCACCACATGCCTGAATCCATAGTTCTCGGCCATCTCTTCCGCTGTCACGCAGTGAATTGGCGAGCAAACTTTACATCAGCTAACCGTATGACGACACCAATCAAATGACAAGCTGACTTTCGACAGTCATGGTGAGCCATAGCATACTGTGCGAGTCCCGAGCAGGTTACCTCCCTCGCGCCCGGCCTGCGTCAAACCTAGTAGCTATGCCTGCTAGAATTTCTGCTCTAGTTCCCGCATTTCCTTGTCCAACTGCTCTACTGTCTTTTCCTCGTGCTCGAGTCTGTTCTCGTCGCGGCTGAAGTCCTCTATCGCTTCCTCGATGATGGACTCCAGGTTGCCGATGTATGTAGATATGTTGGACTTCTCCTCCTGCGTAAGCAGGTTGGACTTTTGGAGCTGGCCGTTGAGACCGCGGAATTCATTGAGCAGGTCGTCAAGATGCTCAGTAGATTCAACATTCTCTTCCTCTATCTCTTCTTCTCGGTTCTCTATGGACTGTATCTTCTCTTCCAGTGTGCCGAAACGTCCAAAAATTTCACTCAGATTGCCCTCAACCTCCTGCAGCGCTTGATGCGTGGCATTGTCCTGTGCCCCTTGACTGAGAATGCTGTCCAGCTCATCCTCTTCTTCAACGAGCTCTGCAAGTTCCTTAATATCAGCCATTGACGTTTCAATGTCCTGCTTGATGTCGTCCACGGCAGACTCATCATCCATATCGATGTGTTCCATGTCTATTTCCAGTCTCTGTTCTTGGATTTTGACCTTCTTTATGCGATCCAGCGCGTTCTTCAGTGCCTCCACAAACTCCTTATATGTCTCACCGTACTCTACCACCGCCTCTACTGAACGTTCCGATACCATTTCACTGACCTGCCTCGCCACATCTTCACCAGATTTATGTGTTTCGAACCTATCGTCGGCCGCTTTTTGCCTCGTATCTTCGCATTGGCGCTGTATGTCGTTCTTAACCGCTTGAATCCCTATCTCCGGGTCGTTCGCTTTCTGGATTATCTCGTTCATGACTTCAGCGGCGTCCTTGCGCACGCTCTCGTCGTCATAGTAGAAGAAATCTTCCTCTTCATGGTATAAGGAGGCTTGGAACATATTATTGCCCCTCTGGGCTCTCTGCATTCTGACATAACTGGCTAGGAAGGGCTTAGTGTTCTCGTTCTTCTCAAAGCTCTCCATGTCATCGAGTAGTGGCTTAATGACATCGGTAAACTCAGCTGCCTGGTTAATAGCTTCTAGCTGGCGTTTCCTTATGTCAACCTCCGTGTCAAGATACCTCATGAAGAATTCGAACTCGGTATCATCCATCTGTAACATTTTCATCACTCCCTGTTCGGTCTCTCTCAGTAATTGGATGATTTCTCTCTCTTCCTCTGCTGCCTGCTCAGAATCACCCTGTTCTAGGTCTGATGCCTCCTCCTTTTCCAGGTTCTCAATTTTCTTCTCTGTCTCCTCCACCGTCTGAGACTCGCCTCTGAGATTACTGATTATATCGCGGAGACCCACGTTTCTGTCGAGATGCGTCTCCTAATAAGTGTTGTTCAGTG
>GL982569.1:371479-373555 GCA_000220355.1 Candidatus Nanosalinarum sp. J07AB56 | reverse complement strand
ATATGGTTCTCAAGTACTTGTCGAGCTGGGCTTTCTGGGTGCGGGGCCCGGCGAGTATGACTGTATCGTTGGGCGCCAGCTGGAACTCAAGCTCCTTCGTGAACGTATCGCCCTCATGGATTACTGCTGCTACTTTGAACTCGTGCGGGAACCTGTTGTCGGAGGTCATCTCGTCGATGCTTACTTTGGTGAGACCACTTTCCTCCCTGACCTGTGCCTTGAGTATCTCGTTTCCGCCGGGGAGATCAGCTAGCTTCAAGAGGTAGGGGTGCTCTATCTTTGAGAGGAACTCGGAGAAGATTATCGAGGTGTGTTCCACGGTGTCAACACCGATCACCTCGAAGGCCTCGCGGTACTCGGTGTCCTCCAGCCGCGAAAGCACCTTCTCCACGCCGTATTTCTTTGCGAGAGACGTAACGACCACGTTCTGGTTGTCATCCTGTAGCGTGGACACCAGCACATCGGCCTCCTGTACACCTGCGTCCTCTAGTGCTGAGAGGCTGGCGGGATTGGCGTTGATTATCCTAGCGCCTGTCTCGGCGTAGAGGCGGTCGCACTTCTGCTCGTCTTCCTCCACCACCACGACGTCGTGGTTGGATTCGAGGTTCTTCGCGAGCTTCCTGCCCAGTGTGTTGATGCCGGCGACCACGATGTACATATCAGTTGTTTCGGAGCAGCTCCCTGTTAAATATTGCGAGCAGCGGCAGCATCTCCAGTCTTCCCGCGATCATAAGCCCTACCCACAGCATCTTTGTCACCGGGTTCAGGGCGGAGACGGAGTGACCGTCCGGGAAGAACACTGGTCCCATGGTTCCGGCGGCGGAGAGCGTGCCGGACAGCGCCTCAGAGAAGTTCAGTGGCTCGAGGTACACGGTGGTGACGGCCCCCAACCCAGTGAATACCACCCACATGAACACCAAGACCGTAATGGTGTCGACGGACTCGTCCGACAGAATCTCCTTGTCGATCCGCACCTTGTTGACTGCTGTGTTCGGCAGCGAGTACTCGCGCTTCTTCCGCCTCGCTAGCTCTATCAGCGCTTTCAGCCGGAACACCTTGATTCCGCCGGTGGTGCTGCCGAGGCATCCGCCGACAAACATCACACCCAGCAGTATCGAAAGCGTGCCAGCGCCGAGCACGGACACCGGTCGCGTGAGGAAGCCGGTAGACGACACGAAAGCCGAGGCCTGAAACAGCGAGTCCAGCGCCAGCTGCGACACTGAACCCGTGGAAGACGCGAGGTCGATTCCGATGACTGCCGCCACGAGGACGAATATCTTGATGTAGAGCTGGAACTCGTCGCTCTCCGCTAGCGGCCCGGGATTGAGCTTGAGTATCAGGTAGACAAGTATCAGGTTCGCCGCGGAGAACAGCATGAAAAACACGGTTACTGCCTGTATCTCCGGTGAGAACCTGGCCATGCCGGCGGTGCTGGTCTCAAACCCGCCGGTAGATATCGTTGAGAAAGAGTAGACTACCGCGTTCAGCGGCTCCATCCCGAGACCGAAGTACGTGGTGGCGAACAGTGTCGAGAGCGCGATGTAGGCCACGACGAGGGCGCCGATGGACTTCTTGAGTGATGGATGGAGCGACTTGGCATCGGTCTTGTTCGCCTCCGCAGAGTACAGCCGCTTCGTCACCCCGCCACTTCTCTTGATTACGAACACGAAGAAGGTGAGGACGCCCACGCCGCCGACCCACTGCATGAAGCCGCGCCAGAAGAGCAGCGTCCGGGAAAGAGAACCCGGGTTATCTACCATTGACATCCCGGTCGTGGTGAAACCGGAGGCGGCCTCAAAAATCGCGTTCACCAGCGAAAGCTCTGGCAAGAAAGGCACAGCCCCGAAAACCACTGCTAGGGTCCACCCGAGCACCGTCACGTACATGGCCTCATCCGTCTCCGGGGAGCCGACATCCACACGGGACATCACCCACCCGATCGCCAGCGAAGACACCGAGGCCACGGCAAACCCTCCCCACACCGACACACCCTCCCCGACCGCCAAGGCGAAGGGTATCGGCACAGCCAGGACCACCGCTAGTATCTGCAGGAACCTACCTGTCAGACCCGTGACA
>GL982569.1:369256-371429 GCA_000220355.1 Candidatus Nanosalinarum sp. J07AB56 | reverse complement strand
AATCTGTAGATGTGGCTAACCAATTTTCTTGACTTCGTCGGAAACAAGACTCAATGCCTCCACCCTCTTCTTATATTCACTATTACTGTACTCGTTTTGGTCTCTAGCCTTACCTTCGTAGAACTCAAGAAGGCTGTCAAAGTTATTGTCCATGTCAGTGAGGCTCTCGAGCATCCCCACCATTTCCTTTATGTTAGTGCCTGCTACCCTTATGCACTCCTTAAATATAGTTTCCCAGAAATCTCTTCTACAATCTCAGCCTCCTCTTCTACACTCTCAGCCTTACTTATGCGCTGGTTCCTGTTAGGTTTCCTGTATCCCACTATACGAACTATAGCTAGTGCCGCCTCCAACCCAAGTTTGGCGACCTCCTTTGCATCATGTCCGAGATACTCCTCTACCTGTTCTCTGGACGCCCTTTTGTTTGCGGCTTCCTGCTTCGCTTTATTGACCTCCGACCTGAACTGTTTGTACTTGCCATTGAATTCCTGAATCTCAGCTAACTGCTGTCTTGCTTCCGCAGGTGTCGGCTTTGAGCCGTTGTCAGGTATGTTCTCCACTATAGCTTCGTTTATCAAATCCCAAGGGAGTCCGTCACAGTTCCGGAGACTGTTCTCGAACTGGTATAGATCGACTTCGTCCACAGCATGGTACTGCAAACCACTGTTAAAGGTCTTATGACGTTGTGGTTCATTACATCTGGTGAAAGATGACTAAGGAATACTACGAACAACTGGGGGTCAGTGAGGACGCTTCACAGGACGAGATAAAGAAGGCTTACAGGAAGAAGGCGAAGAAATATCATCCGGACTCCGGCGGCGACACTGCGGACGAGGAGAAGTTCAAGAAGATAAACAAGGCGTACGACGTGCTCAGCGATGAGGACAAGCGGGAGAAGTACGACAGATTCGGTAAACAGGGTGTTGAGGGTCGTGCGGACAGGGGTCAACGCCGCGCGGCCTCCACGTTCCAAGACCTGTTCGACCAGATCTTCGGAGGTTTCGGAGGAGGTGGCTCCGGAGAGTCACTGGATCTCAGGGTCGAGACTTCCGTATCCCTGGAGGAGGCTTACCACGGTGTCGAGAAGTCGTTCAGCGTCAACCGGAGAGCAAAGTGCACGGAATGTGGTGGTACCGGGTCGGAGAACGGCGAGACCTCCACCTGCCAGGAGTGCGGTGGTCGGGGAAAGGTCGAAACTGTGCAAAGAACGCCGCTTGGACGTGCTCGCACCGTCCAGGAGTGCCAGGAGTGCGGTGGCAACGGCAAAATACCCGACAAAAGGTGTGCGAAGTGCGGCGGCGACGGAGTAGCGGAGGAGAGCTCCCGTGTCCAAGTGGAGATACCGGAGGGTGTTCAGGACGGCCAGCGGCTCCGACTCCGCGGGGAAGGCAACACATCCAGCACCGGAGAGAAGGGCGATCTCTACGTCTTCATCTCGGTGAGGAAAGACAGAAGACTGAAGCGGAGCGGCAGCGACCTGTTCACACTCGTACACATCTCCCCGACCGAGGCCGCAGGTGGGACAACCAAAGAGGTGTGGACACCCTCCGGTCAGGCGACAGTCGAGGTTCCTCCAGGTGTCGACCCAGGCGAGGTGGTTCGCGTCAAAAACGAAGGGATGCCAGCGCGCAGAGGCAACGGCGACCTATACGTCAGAATACAGGTCGACATACCCGAAGGTGTCGAGGCTCTAGACTCACATAACACCGAACTCGATCAGTCGCGAGACTTCTCAACCATCGGAACTGATCGGATCGGGTAGGCGTGTTAGATACGAAGGGTCAAAAAATCACCGCCCACTATAGTGAGTCTAAAACTGACTATTGCTGGAGTGAACCTGTTCCAACGGACACTTAGCACGTTCGAGTAACGGTACCATACTGATGTAATCGCATCCTTTAGATTCCTGTCCGCTCAGCTACTATGGACAGGGACACAGTGGTTCCGGCGGGAGCTTGTCCAGCAATTTGGGAAGCTGGGCCTTACGAGATGACGTCTTCCTTCTTCAGCAGTTCAAGATCCTCTTCTATGTCTTCCGCGTTGGTCACTAGTTTTTGGAGTTCTTCGTATCGTGAATGTATCTTACTCCTTACCTCCTTGGGTGTCTTTTCTGCCCTCTTCCTGAGCAGGCGATTTCTCTTTTCAAGGCTGTCTTTGTCGTTGGGAACACTAC
>GL982569.1:361473-369236 GCA_000220355.1 Candidatus Nanosalinarum sp. J07AB56 | reverse complement strand
CGAGACTTCTCAACCATCGGAACTGATCGGATCGGGTAGGCTTCGAAACTCCCGGAGAACACTAAAAACCTATGACACGCACCTTTACAGACGATTTAGGCGCCAAGAGGCATCCGGTAGACCTCAGCACACAAACTGAAGGATGGAATGCGGTCGGTGGCGTAACTCGGCGCTTGTATGATTGCTGTGGCTGGGGCCATAAGTAAGACACGCCGTGGTTCCCGTGCATGTGCAACCAACGTGATTACAGGTTGGTTTTCGGAATTTGGGCTATCGGATTGCGCCACTAAATATTGCGGGGATAGCCAGGTAAATCAGAACCGGCAGAATGTATACCAGCAGATGTTTTGTTTTCAGATTACCTCTCTTAGTCAATGAGTAGATTATCGGGAAGTTAAATGAAATCAAGGTACTTATGAACAGCAGGTCCGGGTTGGTCATTCCGCGCGTACCGATAGGCACGGCCTGGGCTCCCGGCATCGAAGATAGTGACTGGCTCATTGCGTTCAAAGACTGGTAGATTACCTTCCCCACCCCGGATGTTGCTGCGAACACCGCTGACCCTATGACCCCGCTCGAGATTACCCTGAGGTTTCCGTAACTGTCGAACACTCTGGAAAACAGATATCCTGCAACGAGAGCGTACATAGATGGAATCGCTACTGATAGAACGTCCCAACCACTATACAAAGCGGAAGTGACTGGGCCGAATACTAACGGCGTTAACAAGAGTAGAAGCGCAGCCATTCCAATATTGTATACTGCGAATCTGACTTGTTGATTCATACATAGCAGTGTTTCAGTCCCACAGAATAAACGCCTTCTGCAGATCCAGCTGTCCTCCAAAGGGCAAGTCGCGCCAACCTATGCAGAATGAATCCGAACTGCACTCAAGGGCAGCGTGCCGTGAGCTAGTTAGTTAGCACAATACTGGGGTTCCCACATCTCAGACGTTCACGAGCAATCAGAGAAGTTTAGCTCTGCCTCAGTTGCTTTGGTTACGCATCTCGTTTCTTGTGGGTAGTAGTATGTGGAAAAGTCTTCTTTTTGCTTTCTGTATTCTGAGACGGAGATCTCTGAGCTTGCTTCTGTGTATCCTGGTTGAGTTTCTGTCTCACAATCTCCTTTAGGGTTGTTTGTGTTGCATAGCGTTCCTGGACCCGGGATCGTTTTGGTGTATCTGAGTTCTGAGCCGTTCGCCAGACTCACAATGTATAGCTTTGTTGTTGCGACATTTCCTTGTCTGTTCTGGAACTCTATGTTTTCAACCTCAGTTTCCCTCGAGTTATCATGGCGTTCTTGAGGGACAAGCGCCAGTATAGCCGCTATAACCAAGGGAGCTGCGGCGATAGCACCTACTGTGTTTAATCGTAGCTTCCGCGAACTCACGGTACATTCACCATCAATCTACATCTCTTAGTCTCTTTAGTAGGCTTCTGTCTTCAGTTGGGGTATCGATTTGTAAGTGTGAACTGCCGCTACCACGAACCCGCTAGTAGAGGTTTACTTCTGGCCATACATATCCTTGCTGTCGAGTGCGTTGAGAGACTGTTCTGAGCCCTCGCTTACCATTGCACACGATCGAGTGATGTCTAACTCGCCTCGTTGTTCTTCGACCCCAACTTAGTGTGGAGGCGCCTGCTGTCTTCGAGATGGTTGCCTGCGTCATTGTTGCTACATCTCTTGTGAAGTCCCCTTTGAGAATCGTTTGTCCAACTCGAATATAGTTTAGGTGATTTACCACAACAAGGTGAAGAATAGGTAGCGATTTTACCAAAAACATTAGCTTTATGAACTCTTTGGTGTTGCTGTAGAGACACGAACAAGATGTTTAAACTGAACACACACTCTCAACAGAGGCAGAGTGTTCATACGAGAAGAACATCCTTCCAACTGAGCTGATTGTACGCCATACTGTGTCAAAACAAACCTTCATTGTACAGACTCGCTTTACGGATCCTAGTCCTTGCAGATGTGGAACTAAAGATGCTTTATTATGTAGCATATCTGTGCGACTTGGTGGGGGGTAAGCGTCAGAGACATCCCAAGAAACCCGATTGCCGATCTTGCTTACAGAGAAGCTTTATTCTAGGGGGCGGTTGAAGTACCTCAATATATCAGATAAATCAGCCTGGGTGTTGGTTTCTCATACACATCCCTAGCCTGGTGGAGATCGCCTGTACGAGCCGGGTGTCACCTGACTCATCCATTCGCTGGGTAGTCGCACGACAAGTTGCGTATGTAATTACTCTAAGACAGCACCACAGCGTTTGTAAAACTATTGTTTTTGCCCGATATCGGAAGTGTCAGATCTTTGGCAGTGACAGATGGTTGTGAGAGGTGCTGGTCGTCTATTTAAGAATCAAATCGGTTTTTCGGGATGTTAGACACCAATGAAAGTTCACACTATTGGCGGATATGAAGAAGTTGGCCGCAATATGACTGCGGTCGAGGTAGACGGAAAAGCAGTTATTTTCGACATAGGATTTGAGATGGAGGAGGTGATCGCTGCGGACGAGGACGTGTCGGACATGACCACGAACCAGGCTCTTGATACCGGTGCAATCCCTCGTGACGCACAGCTATTCGACAACGACGTCAACGTCGTGGGAATCGTCATAGGCCACGGCCACCTTGACCACGTCGGCGCCATTCCAAAGCTCGCAGGCTCCTACTCGGCACCCATCGTGTGCACACCGTACACGGCAGAGGTCGTTGAGATGCAGATCGACGACGACCGGAAGAACGTCTCCAACGAGATTGTGAGAGTAAGCAAAGGAGAGACCTTCGACTTTGGACAGGGGTTCGAGCTCGAGTTCGTTGACGTTAACCACTCTATCCCGCAGACCGTTCTCTCCATACTCGACACACCCGACGGCAAGGCTGTGTATGGGAACGACATGAAGATTGACCGAAACCCTGTGGAGGAGAAGACCACGAACATCGAGCGACTCGAGGAGATCGGCGACGAGGGAGTCAAGACCATGATTCCCGGAACGACCCGCGTCGGCGAGGACGGAAGAACGCGCTCCGAACAGGCCGTTGCGGTGGAACTCGAGGACGTTCTGAAGTCATGCTATCAGGCAGGTGGCGCAGTGTTCATCTCCACGTTCTCCAGCCAGATCGCCCGACTCAACACGATTCTGGAGGCGAACGGCGGGAAGAGAAAGGTAGCGTTCCTCGGCCGGTCCCTGAAGGAGTATGCACACGCCGCCGAGCAGCTCGATCTGATCGACCTGTCACAGGTAGAGGTCGCGTCCTACTACGACGAATGCGAGGACGTGATGCGGCGCGTCGACAACAACCCGGAGGAATACCTGGTTGTGGCAACTGGACACCAGGGAGAGCCGGGAGCACAGCTCGACAAGATCGCGTCCGGACAGTACCCGTTCGACTTCGAGAAGGGAGACCACATGATCTTCTCCTCACACGTGATTCCGACGCCTCCGACCGAGGCCAACCGGTATCAGCTGGACAAGAAGCTGAAGTCTCAAGGCGTCCGCATCTACGAGGACATCCACACCTCCGGCCACGCCCGGAAAGAGGACCACAGGGAGTTCATCAAGCTTCTCCGACCGGAGAACATCGTTCCGAGCCACGGAGGAATCCACCAGCTCGGCGACTACGTGGAGCTGGCGCGCGAGGAAGGATACGAACTCAACAAGGACGTGTTCATTTCCTCCAATATGGCGACACTCGAGCTGGACTAGTCCCAGCTCAACCTGTCTCCCTTTCTTATTCCAAGTTCCTCAGTTCTGTTCATCTTCATCTCAACAACGTACTTAGCGGGTTTCTCGCTCCTGTATCTCTCCAGTTCGCTGTCTGGAGTACCGGAACTAGGCGGGTATGCCTTCTCTATGTTAACGACGCGGCGCTGTGAGTCGAGAAAGACCATGTCAAGAGGTATTAGTGTGTTTTTCATCCAGAACCTCTGGGTTTCCTCGCGGGGCATTACAAACAGCATTCCGTCCACCTGTAGTTCGGTTCGGTTCATTAGCCCTGTCCTGATCTCGCTCTCTGTTCTAGCAACCTCCAGTTTCAACGTCTCACTCCCGTCAGAGAAGCTAGCCTCCACAGTTCGCCCCGCGGCTCTTGAGACATATCCTCAGATGACAGAGACGCTATCGCTGCTACTAAGCACAAGGCTGAGAAGGCGGCAGCTGCGGTTACTGTCCGGTGGCTTGGCACAGATTCACGTGTAAAAGCATGTTTCAACAGTTCTTGGGTTGTGAAACCAGAGGAAGCCGCCAGGAAACACGCGTTGGAGAACAGGGAGGAGTTCGGCGAGGCCTCGGTTGACGCGGTGACAGGCAGCACGTTCCAGGATGCGGACGGCAGCCCGGAGGAGATACAGAGAGCCGTCAGGTCGGCGGTGGAGGAGGTCAACTCCCTCTCGGATGCACAGGTTGAAGAACAGATGCAGGAGTTCGAGTACGAGGAACAAGAGCACGAACACGACCCGCTGCCGGACCTGGAGGGTGCCGAAGACAGCGAGGTCGTGGTAAGGTTCGCCCCTAATCCAAACGGACCCCCGCACCTCGGAAGCGCCCGTGGAATGATTGTCAACGGCGAGCTTGCGGAGAAATACGACGGAAGGCTAATCCTCCGGTTCGACGACACTGATCCACGGAACAAGAGACCGCGACAGGAGGGCTACGACTCTTACCCCGAGATGTTCGAGTGGCTGGGCTACGAAGTAGACGAGGTAGTGAAGTCGTCAGAACAGTTCGAAAAATACTACGAGCACGCAGACAGGCTTGTGAGCGACGGAAAGGCCTACGTCTGCGGGTGCGACCCTGAGACCGGAAGAGAATACCGGAGGAACGGGGAGGCCTGTCCGCACAGAGATAGAACAATCGACGAGAACAACGACCTCTGGAGAAAGATGAAGGATGGCGAAATCAGTGAGGGCGAGGCAACGCTCAAGATAAAGACGGAGGTAGACCACAAGAACCCGGCTATCCGGGACTTCGTGGCCTTCCGAGTCATCGAAGACCCAGATCACCCTGTAACGGGCAACCAGTACTCCGCTTGGCCCCTCCTTGACTTCGCTGGAGCTGTAGAAGACCACTACACTGAGACCACGCACATCGTCCGTGGAAAGGAACTTCGCGCGTCCACAAAGAGACAGAAGTATATCTACAGCTACCTCGGCTGGGATTACCCGAACGTGAGATACTGGGGAAGCATTCAGATATCAGAGTTTGAGGCACCGATGTCGACCTCCACACTCGGCGAAATGGTCGACGCCGGCGACCTCAAAGGATGGGATGACCCTCGCGCTCCCACCCTCACAGCCCTCCGGAAACGGGGCTTCCAGCCGGAGGCCATCCGCAACTTCTTCGTCGACATGGGCGTGACAGAGAACGAGGTGGACGCCAGCCTCGACACACTGAAGACTGAGAACCGCCGCATCGTCGAGAGAGCGACCGCGCCTTCTTCGTCCGCAACCCAAAGGAGCTGACTATACACGACGCTCCAGACACCCTGCACGCCGAGGTTCCTCTACATCCGGATCACCCGGAACGCGGAAACCGTGAGTTCGACATAACATCCGACTGGGGCGAGCTCAAGGTCTTGGTGGAGCCATCGGATCTAGAGAACGGACGCCTGCGTCTCAAGGGTCTGTGCAACGTCGAGGTAGACGGTGAGCAGGCGCATTTCGAGGGCGACGACTACAGGGACGCATCGAGTAGAAACCTGCCTGTAGTTCACTGGCTCCCGCACGATTCAAAACAGGGAGCAGTCAAAATGCCGGACGGTTCGGAAATAACCGGTAAGGTAGAACGTAGTCTGGAAACCGGAGAGACCGTGCAGTTCGAGAGGTTCGGATTCGTAAGGAAGGACTCAGACGGACACATATACTACACACACAGCTAACCTTAGTTGCCGGCTGTAGACACCTGTGGATTATTGAACTGTCTGCTGACCCAGTCCGGCTCCGCGATTTCGACAGCTCTATCGTCTGTTGAGTAGGTGAGCGTTGAGGTAACGTTCTCTCCAATGGAGCTGTTCTGTACGAACGTGGCGTTCCCGCTCTTGATTACACCACGGCTGTCCAGTTGAACGTAAGAGATCCAGCTCAGCAAGTCCCTACCCGAACCGTTTGCTGCTCTGATTGGCGCCTCGGACTTGAGAGTATAGAGCCCATCTGACGACCCCACATACTGCGTGTAGTTGCCTCTGAGAATTGTTCCGTACGTAGACACGGTGCTCAAAGGCGTGTAAATCGACTTGGCCACACCGTCTAGACGCCTCTTGGAATAAGTGGTATCGGCTTCGTCACCCGGGAGAGACTCCGTCTCCCGTTGAGTATACTTAGTGATGTTATCAATGTACACTGTCTCATTGAAATCGCGGCTGAAGCCACCTACATTCCGCACATCGACAAGCTTGGTTCCAGTGTCGCTGTCTATCCTCACCTCCACCGGCTTACGCGCCTCTACGGCACCAAACGACTGATTGAATTCCACGTCTATCACCCTGTCCGAAGAATCGACGTTCTGGTTGTGGTTTTCTATCACAGCCGCCTGATCTATGTCGCTCCGACTCACCCCCTCCGGAGGACCTGACCTCTCGATTCCCGACGAATCGGCATCGTTCCCTGAAATACTCTCGTCAGCGGTGCCTTGGGACGGCTGCTCGCCCAAAGGTGCTACATCAGAGAGCAGTCCTGTGTAAAACGCTGTCCCTAGTCCCAAGACTACGACCGTTGCCGTCATAACGAGCCTGATAAGCGGGGACGCCATTGTCAGCTAATATTTCTATTACTGAACATATAATGTAGCGTGCTCCCGTCCTACTGGAATCTTACAATTCTTGTGGCGGTGGCTAAAGCACAGCGGCGCTATTTCACCTAGTGGCCGCAAGGACACCCGACCGCCAGGTCGTTGGGATTTGAGAACCAATTTAGACAGACATAGAGCGGTGACAATGACGCCTCAGCAGTATTTCAGAAACACACCAAACCCGCGGTTGCGCTGTCACAACTTTGATATAGTGTTGGTCGACAATATGTCTCGATGGCACCGGACGACGGCACCCGAGGTATGATAGAGGTGCTCGAAAGCGTCAATTGGCCTGACTATCACACATTCCAGCAGAACACAGACTGCAAAGCTAAGGTTCGCCAGATTCTGGAACAGAAGAACGAAGACGATCTGGTTAGTGAACTAGAAAAGTACTCAAAACGGAACGGGCGAGACTACGCACAACAAATCATCGACGAGTTCAATAACGATAATCACAAGCCCGCCAAAAAAGCCGTAGAAAAGGGCCACATACGAAAATTCAAACTCGATACTCCGTGGCACGCGTTCCCCGTTATGCGCGACGACGGACTATCCACGTTCCCTTTCCACCACAAAGAGGCCTACATGTACCACGTAACATACAACAGCATATTCTTCAAACGCGGAAAGAAGCCAGACAACGCCGCTAAAAACGCTAGCTCTCCGCTAGACCACGCGAGCGGCAGCGACACCCAGCATATGCTGGCCAACCCCGCAAGCATAATATCCCAAGGAGCATACTGGAGCAGGAACGATCTGGGAAGACGTGACGTGTCGAGGTTTGAGGGCAACAGCAACGCGATGAAAGGCGTATTTCTCTGGGCTACGCCAAAAACTGGTAAGGGCGATGGCCCTACTCTCGAGCTGGCTCTACCAACATCAGACATAGTACATATCGGTGTAGGCGGCGCAGACGGACCCGGCAACCGAAAACAGATGTTCGGAGAATATGGGTCGCCCGAACGCTTCAAA
>GL982569.1:359474-361423 GCA_000220355.1 Candidatus Nanosalinarum sp. J07AB56 | reverse complement strand
TATTGCTATCGGAGCACAGGGGCGGCCAGCCACAGGATTGTCATCATACGAGCTGCGGGTGAGGCCCAGGACTGACAGAGGTAGTCGAGACTACAGGGGGCTTGGATGCCTTGGAGCGTGGCGAGGTCGGTACCTTACGGAGTTTTGCGCGTCATGTGTCGGGTGACGACCTGGCTGTGTCCGGAACAGCTGACATACCGATTCAGGAGTTCTCCGTGGCCTTTCCGATTCTCCCTGACCAGAAACAGGTGGATAGCCTGGGCGCGGTGGAACCAGGTGACCGCTGTCACAACAGTCTGAGGGAGATCAACAAGGACTCGGGTACTGACATACTGAGACCCGAGAAACCATCTGGAAACCCGGACGACCTCTATAACGCGAGACTATACATAGCTGACACCGACCCAAGGTTCGCCGGAGGCGGCAACGGCTTGACTGACTACGACACTGTGTACGTTGACAACAAGACCAGGTGCCAGTTCTCGCCATCAGAGGGCCCTTTCTACATCAACGACTACTTTAACTACAGCAACAGGAATGCCGGCGCCCGATTTCAGTTTAAGAATGTGACCGGTTCCGCCGATTCACGGAAGCTGGTCTATCACAATGCCTCCCAAGTTCTTCGTCTCAGACAACCCACTAGAAGGCAGATGAACGGTGTCGATACGTTGGTGTCGTTCGACACTGTGAATCTGACCAAGGCTTCACTGCCGGACTACCAGCTCATCGTCTTCCGGAGAGACGACTCTTTGACCTATCTAAGGGATGAGAAAGAACGCTTGAACGCCTTCGCAGACAGAGGCGGATCGTTACTGCTGCTGATGAACTTGGAGGACAGTGACTTCTCCAATGACTTCCTGTCATCTTCCGACCTGAGCTACATATCGGATATGGACAACACAGGTAGAGGCGACATAGAGTTCTCTGACTCATCGTCGTCCCGTAGTCTAAGGCAGTTCTTCAAGGGTGTTTCTGGAAGCGCCTCCGTTCCCGGACTGGAGCCGGCTGGCAAGGTTTCATCTACGGGTGACAGCGGAACAGCTGAACAGCCCCTACTCTCGTACAAAAATACATATGACAGAGATGACTGGAACGCCTCCGACTTCTCCATGGATGATGCCGACACTGTGCCCAATGGTGCCCCGGAGAGCGAATGCTATCCTCCTTCCGGCGGGTCACCCCCTGACGGCTCGCTCACTGAGGGCTCTCTTCAGTTCCCGGACGACGATGACACTGAAACGTATGAGATTCTGAACGCGGAGCTTGGAGGCTCCGATAATTTTTGCCAGAACAATGATCTGAGGTCTCTAATGATTGATCTTGACGATGATGAATCTTTCGAGTCACAGGAACGTGAAGGGCCGTTTGTGGAGGGCGATGTCTTAGAGTGGCAGGGCAGGACATATAACCTGGAGTTCCTCAGTTCCGATGGTGAGGGTGCGGAGCTCGTGTTCATCGGCAGCACTAGCCAGGAGGCCATTAACTACGTTCCATCCTACGGCGAAGGAAAGTTGGCCGCGACTGGTTACAGCGCCGAGTATGGTTCCGAGACACGAAACCTGTTGGCCGCGACTATGTACCAGCTTCTACCGGAGAACTCGGTGTTCGGCTCCGGGAGCTCATCTGCCTCGCTTGAGGTTCTCTCAAGCACGAACCAAAGTTTCTATATGCCATACACCGCCAATCTGAGGTGGAGCAGAGGGTGAAAGGCCAGTTCCTCCTTATATCGGCCGTTGTGGCCGGCGCCACCATGTTTGCGATAGCTGGCACCGTCTCCGATATCCGCACACAGGACTACTCTCCGGGATCGCGGCTTCCATACCAGATTGACTCGGTGAGGGACGAGGCTGAGAGGGTCGATACTAGCGATCCCGAGGACAGGAGCAGATTCCGGCGTGCGGTCGGTAACCTGGGATATAGCTCCTCGGTCGATTTCTGGGCCTCGCAGG
>GL982569.1:354842-359424 GCA_000220355.1 Candidatus Nanosalinarum sp. J07AB56 | reverse complement strand
CCGCCATGTCAAGGCGGTGTCATAACCAACTAGACCACGAACCCAGACAGTTGACGACCGGCTCAGACTATTTTATACATAGACCGCTCCGCGAGATACAGACACCTGTAGACGAGGAGTCTGCATGCTCTATTTACGGCGCAACAGTGTATCTACACCGCCGCCTTGATGAACGGTATGAGGTACATAGCGCCGACGCCGACGGAGAAGACGAGGGAGTGCAGCACCCATCTGTCCGTATCCTTGAACTGGGGCAGAAGATCAGTCCCGGCGATATAGACGAAGTTTCCAACGACGAGTGGCAGCAGCAGCTTTACTGTGGAGCCAGAGACCTGGCTGATGCCGAGCACCAGCCCGGCGCCCAAGAACATGAAGACGCTCACACCGATGTTGACACCCAGCGCCTCCAGCCTCGAGAAACCCCCATCCACCATTACTCCGAAGTCGCCGAGCTCCTTCGGTACCTTGTGCGCCACCACGGCGACCGTGGCGGCCACACCGGAGGAGCTCGAGGCCAGGAAGCCCGTGGCTATGAGGACGCCGTCCAACAGGTTGTGGATGGAGTCGCCGGTCGCCAACACGTAGGGGAGCGAGTCCACCTCGCCACCATCCTGGTGGGTGTGCCAGTGCAGAGCCCTCTCCAGCAGGAAGGAGCCACCGAGGCCAGCCAACACCAGGAGACCCGTCAGCCTCGTGTACCCGAACTTGTTGGAGAGACGGAACAGCAGGTGGAGGAACACGCCGCCGAATATCGTGCCTGCGGACAACGAAATGAGGTAGGGCAGAACTGACTGCAGCGTCCCCTCGGACGTGTAGAGGAAGAAGGCTCCGACAGCCGAGAAAAGCGATGTGACCACAAGACTCAGCAGTACGGCACCCGTTTCCACAAGGCTACACCAGTTAATAACTTTTTATGAAATGCTGTTAATTACTGTAGATGGAAGTAACAAGCGTCTCACTCGACGAGTCCACGGAACGGAAGATAGACGACATTATGCGGAGAACAAGCTTTGATGGGAGAAGCGAGCTCTTGAGGAAGGCGGTGGACGAGATGCACGCCGGGATAGACACGCTCGGTACCACAAGCGACATGTTGGACGCGGTGATAGTGGTGAAGCATCCAAGAGAGGAGAAAGGTGTGTCAGAGATCTCCCACAGGTACGACAGCCTCATAAGCACACAGCTCCACAGCACCCTGGACGCGGACAGTTGCCTCGAAATATTCCACGTCAACGGAGCCTCGGACACGGTCAAGGAGATGTACAAGGATCTTCACGGAAGCAGGTCCACGGAATCGGTCAGGGTGGTTCCACAGGGCTGAACCCGTGCCGCGTTTTTAACACTCAGGTGTCGGTGGCAGACTATGGTGAACAAGTGGCACGACTACCCGACAGGACCCAGCGGAAAAGCACCGGAGACGATACACGCCGTCGTCGAAAACCCGACAGGAACCAAGAACAAATACGAATACGACAAGGACAAGGAATCGGTCGTGCTGGACAGGGTACTGCACTCATCAATACACTACCCCGGCGACTACGGATTCATACCACAGGCATACTACGAGGACGGCGACCCCATGGACATACTCGTTCTCACAACCCACTCCACGTTCCCGGGCTGCGTCATCGAGGTTCGGCCTGTCGGGATACTCTACATGGACGACGACGGGGAGCAGGACGACAACATCATCGCCGTACCTACCGAAGACCCACGCTGGGACGACTGCACCGACCTCGACGACATCCAAGACCACCGACAGCAGGAGATCGCGGAGTTCTTCCGCACCTACAAGAACCTGGAACCCAAGAAAACCGTCGAAATAGAAGGGTTTGGCGGACGAGAAGAGGCGCACGAAGCCGTTGAGAGGAGTCAGGAACTGTACAGCGAAGAGTTCGAGTGACTGGCGAAAACCCTCCAGGGAGGAGGCCGAGACCGACATTCAACTACGTGTCAAAGGCACGGGAACTCTACGAAGAACTCGGAAACGAAATCCGGTCGGCATACCGCATGGATGATCAAGAGTCGCGCAGCTACCCGATCAACAGAGCAACAGAAATATTGGAGGAGGACTTGGAACCGAACAGGTTAGGTGTCCACACCTTGGAGAAGGCGCTTGAACGCTGGAATCCGTGCGAATCCGGGAATGTGCGGGATTTGCTGGACAGCGAACAACCCGACCAACTCCGTGACGCATACGTCGCCCTTGAGTCGGTGGAAAGGGACATGTTCGTCCGTGACGGCGTTGACACAAACGGTCTCGGAAGATAGTTAGCTGCCGGTGCTGGAGTAACCGGAGAGACCTTTTTTCCAGAACGCGTAACTCAAGGCGAACAGAACCGGTCCAGCGAACGGCGAGAGCAACTGCCATTCCATATAGGCGTCTCTACCCAGCAGGAAAGACGCAGGGAAGAACGAGGCGAAGGCCAGAGGCACGGCCGTCACCAACAGTGCTTGTACGAAAACCGCGAATATACCTATGGGGTAACGCCGAAAGTCAGAGATCCTGAAAACCAGCCAGATAGCGTTCTTCGACGTACCCGTCCAGAACGCGGTCGAGGAGAACGCGAGGTATATCGAGGCAACCACCAGTATGCCAGACACAAAGCTCGCTGCGGCGTAAACAAGCTGGAGCGGCGTCAGGACAAGTCCGAGCTGCACCGATGCGTAGACAACAAGGGCGGCGTTCGCTATCACCTTCGGCACGTTGTTGTCGTGGACGTCGTCGCTGTATATCTGGAAGAGCGGGTTCAGGGGCCTCACCAGGTAGCGGTCGAGGTCGCCGGTCAGGATATAGTCCTCACCTAAGGTGTAGATGTTGAACATAAACACGTTGTGGGTGAAAAGCACCAGGCCGGAGAACCCTGCGAGGAACAGCATCTCATTGAAGCTCCATCCCTGCAGCGAGTTTACCTGGGTGAATATCAACGTCAGGAAGGCCAGCTTCGCGAACACGTTCACAGTCTGCCCGGTCGCTCCGAGGAAGAAGTCCCACCGGTAGACCAGTCTAGTTCGCCAGTACTGCTTGAAATAGTCCCAGTACACCGACAGGTACTTCAGTATATCTGTCATCCGCCCTGCACCGTCAGCCTCTTCCTGGCTTTACCCCATAGAACCCTGCTCGCTCCGGCAAAGAACAGTATCCAGAAACCCTGAACTGCGTACACCTCCCAAAGCGAACCGGAAAGCGAGCCCTGATAGATACGTATCGGCGCGTCCACAAGAGACGGGAACGGCGTTAGGTAGAAAATACTCCTAACGCCGTCAGGCAGCAGATACAGTGGAAACAGAGCCCCGGAGAACAGCCCCGTCACCGTCGAGCGCATCATACCCAGGCTCCAGCCCACCTTCGTCCAGAAGGTCAGCATCGCCAGCGAATAGGACATCAGCGACACCAGCGCAAACGACATAACCACGGAGACCAGAACGCCAAGCCTCCGAGAACTCCCGGCGACCCCACACCGAGGAACACCACTGAAATAAGCATCGCAGGCACACCTCTTGCGACAACGTCAAACACCGAGCCACCCACCTGATACGACAGCATCTGGAGCTGAAAGGACACCGGGCGCTTCAGCTCGTTCACGACCGTTCCCTTCCTTACCTTGCCGCCTATGGTGCCCTCCATGCTCACCGAGGTCGCGTTCTGCACCACCTGGCCGAGCGCAACGTACGAGATGACCGCCGAGAAGCTTCCCTCTAGAGTTCCGGAGGCCGCAATAGCGCTCCAGACCGAGTACATCAGAACAAGGTAGATGACTGTTGTGGCCACCGACGCCAGAGCGTTTGCCCTGTACACTATGCCCTCCCGCAGACCGATGCGGGCGAACTCCAGATATCTATTCATGCAGTCCCTCGTTGTATATCTTCTTCACCACCGACTCGATGTCCGGCTCCCTAATCTGGAAGTCCGAGACGTCATACCTCTCCAGTACCTCCCTCATCAGGTCTGCGGCCGATACCTCCTCCCTGTCGAAAACAACCTCGTAGCCCTCTTCCGTGTCCTCGATCTCCAGAACGCCGTCCATCTCGAGGTCGAACCCTCCTTCGAGTTCAAGCACGAGTCTGCGGGACGTGAAGCGATCAACAAGCGCGTCCAGCTGCCCGTCGTAGATCTTCCGACCCTCATCCAATACCACCACCCTCTCGCACAGATCCTCGATATCCCCGATGTCGTGCGTGGTCAGCATCACCGTGGTGTCCCGCTCCCTGTTCATCTTCTTCACGAAATCCCGGATGCGCTCCTTAACCGCTACATCCAACCCGATTGTAGGCTCATCCAAGTAGACTATCGGGGGCTCATGCAGGAAGGCCGCGGCCAGCTCGCACCGCATCTTCTGACCCAAGGAGAGCTTCCGCACCGGCGTGTCCAAGAACTCCTCCAGCTGCAGAACCTCGTTGAACTCCTCCATTCTCCTGTCGAACTCGTCCTCCGACACCTCGTATATCTTCCTCAACAACCGGAAAGAGTCCTTAACCGGCAGGTCCCACCAGAGCTGGGTCTTCTGACCGAACACCACACCGATATCCATCGCGTTGGCCTTCCTCTCACCTGAGGGATTCCTGCCGTTCACCTCTATCT
>GL982569.1:346918-352091 GCA_000220355.1 Candidatus Nanosalinarum sp. J07AB56 | reverse complement strand
ATATTAGAGAAGGAAGAACCTCTAACCCAAGATGAACGAGCGAGGATCAACGAACACACCTACATAGGTTACGAGAAATTGGATGAAGCTGGCTTCGGAGAGCAAGTTGCTGAGGTAGCTCTTTACCACCATGAATTTAAGAAGAATGATAATATTGGAAATAAGCGTCCTGAAACTGCTGAAATTGTATCAATCGCAGATGTCTATGACGCTCTAACCCAAGACAGAAGCTATAACGACGGTTTGCCTGAACATGAAGCTAAGGAGATAATGGAGAGTGAACACAGCTTCAACAAAAGTCTAGATTGGATTGCTGAAGGCCCCATGTGAGTGTTACTTCGTGAACATAAGAACCGCGGAAGAACAAGAGTTGGAAGACCTAGTTGAGTTTGATAGAAACTATGCAGGGAGTCATGCAACGATAGACGAGTTCAGACATAGATTCGAGATGTTGCCGGAGACTTTCGTTGTAGCAGTAGAGGACGGAGAGATTATCGGAGATGCTACAGGTAAGATGGAAAGCGAGGGTTGTGTGAGTCTTCAATCGATAGCGGTCAAAGAAGGTCATAAGCGGCAAGGCATAGGCACCAAGATACTCGAGCTGTTCGAAGAGAAAGCCCGAAACTACGGGAACAGAATCACAGTAGCATCAGCCGATAACGTAGAGGGATTTTACCAGGAGAGCGGCTATGACCCAGTCCAGATCATGCTACAGGTCAGCAAGGAGGAGATACCGGAAAACTACGAACAGAAGGACCGAATCGTAGACGAGAAGGAGGTGGACGCCGATACGAAATTTCTGTACGCGGACTTCGACGAGTACAGCACCGACCTCAGAGACGAGCTGAAGAACAAATTCAACGCCTTCGAGGTGAACACCATATACGAAAAGAACCTAGATGTCAATCTAGCCGAACGTTCAGAGCACAAGGTCGATGAACTCATTGAACAACTGAGGGAGAGATACGGGGAGTTTGAGGTTAATGAGAAGACCTGGGAAGTATCTGAAGAAGGATTGCAGAGAGAGTCCGAGAATTTCAGACAGGGAGGGTACGGGGGTGCTGGTATATGGCTGTCTAACGAGGACGGCGAAGTACTCCTCGTCAAGAACAAAGGAGACGATGCATGGAGTGACCCGGGCGGTCACCACGAGGGCGGGGAAAGCTTCGAGGCAGCGGCGAAGAGGGAGACTCAAGAGGAGACCAACGTAGAGGCTGAGATTACAGGGCTGCAGAGCGTCGACAAGGTGAGGCTCCAGCACAGAGAACGTGAAGAGGATTACATCTACAACTTGCTAGTAGTCTTCGAAGGAGTGTACGTCTCAGGAGTAGCCGAACCACAGCAGAGCGAAATACAAGAAGTAAAGTGGTGGTCGGAGCACCCCGAGAACCTGCTGTACGAAGATCTGAGGGAGTTCGTGATTCCTGCCGCAGACGACTGAGATTTTCACGGGGCCTCCGTGTCTCTTGGTCGTCGTCTACACCAGCTCACATTTTCCGACCGCTTCAGACTTGATAGCGGTTCGAGTTGACGGGTACGTGTTCAGTCGTGTATCCTGACGGGTACGCCCTTCTCTTTGAGGTGTTCGACCTGGCGTTTGACGAAGTCTTCTTCGTTTGAGCCACGTGTGGCTATCATGTGGACCTGTGCGTCGCCGAAAGGCCGCATAACTCTGCCGGCTCTCTGGGTTGCCTGCCTCCGCGAGCCGCCCTGACCTGAGGCAACGATTCCCACCTCTGCGTCCGGGAGGTCGAGGCCTTCGTCCCCGATCCTTGAGACTATCACGGTGTCGATCTCTCCCTCGCGGTATCTCTCGAAATACTCTTCGCGCTCGTCGTAGTCGGTCTCTCCGTTGATGAACGGCAGGTCGAACTCCTCCGCCAGCTTCTCGCCCTGCTCTATCCAGTCGCAGAAGACAATGGTCTTGGAGTCCTCGTACTCTTCCAGGAACTCGCCTATCATCGGCATCTTCGCCGGGTTCTTGGAGGCTATGATGGCTTTCTCAAAACCGGAGGCCTTCTGGTATTTCATGCGGTGGTAGTCGCTCTCCCAGTCCACGAAATGGATGTCGACATCTGGTTTGAGAACGTAGTCCTGGTCGAAGAACCTCGCCCAGTCCCCACCAATTTCCCGGCCTATCAGGGCGAATATCTCGCGCTCCTTCGAGTCCTCCCGCACAGGCGACGCCGACAGCCCAATCCTCCGGGTCGACTGCAGTGAGGCTGTCTTGCGGAAGAGCTTGGACGGGATGTGGTGGACCTCGTCGAAGATTATGAGACCCCACTCCTTGCGGAACGGCCCAGTCTTGTCCCCGGCCATGTGGTAAGTGGCGATCGTGATGTCCTTCATCTCCTTCTCGCCGCCGTGGTACTCACCTATCTGATCCTCCGTCAGCGTGGTCTTGTCAGTGATCTCGCGCTTCCACTGGGATATCAGGCTGCGCTGCGGCACCAGCACCAGCGTCGGCGAGTCGACCTTCGCCATCAACCCGATGGAGGTCACCGTCTTGCCTGAGCCGGACGGGTTCGCTAGCACAGCAGCCTTGCGGTCGTGCGCCTCCGCGACATACTCCTCTTGGTAGTCCCGCAGGTCGATGGTGAGGTCGCAGCCGATGTTCTTGTCGGACTCGCGGAACCGGGAGTTGTCCTCGACAGGGTATCCTTTCTTGAGCAGCGCCTCCTTTATGTCGGCGCGGCTTTTCGACCCCATAGCTATCCTTGACTTTGTCTCGTTGAGATCCACGGACAGGTTCTCCGCAACATCGTCGAGGCTGCGTGCCCACTCCATTCTCTCCTCGTCGTCGGACTCAAGTACGTGGTAGCGGCCCTCGTGCTCGATGGAGAACACCTCTTGCTTGTTGTAGGTTCTCTCCGCCCACTCCATGAAGTTCGGGTGGCTGCCGAGAATCCTCGTGTACTTCTCCTTCATCTCTTCGTATGAGAGAGAGGAGTTCCAGATATCCATCTCACGGACCTCGAACTTGAAGTTGCGGCCCTCGCTGGACTCCATGTGGCTGATCTCTGACATCTCACTCAACGTCTCCTCACTGGGGTCGACAAGCACTATCTCCCTCGAGGCCTCGAAGAACACCACCTCCTCCGACATTCTCTCCTGTTTGAGCTCCTGTTCGAGTTCCTGTCTCGACATCTCCTGTATTTCTGTCACTACCCATCTCAACTGGAGCCCAAGATTTTTAAGAAAAGCGGTGCTGCGCCGACGGCTACAGAAGGTTTGAGACGGCTATAATGACTATGTCAAAGACAGACATCAAGCGGGTGCTGTCGGGTCTCCGCGGCTTCGAGAACCCGAATCCGGAGCTGGAACAGTACGTAACGCCACCGGAGCTGGCGGCGGAACTAGGCCACACAGCGTCGCTGAACAAGGATCTCGGGGAAGTACAAGACCTAGGGTGCGGTACGGGGATGCTGGCGATTGCGGCAGCCGTAGCAGGAGCTGACCAGGTCACCGGGTACGACGTGGACGAGGCCGCGCTGGACATCGCCAGGCAGAACTCTACGGAAGCGGATGTGAGAGAAGCCTGTCAGTTCCAGGCGAAGGACGTAGAGGATATAGGCAATGTAGACGGAACCGTGGTCTCAAACCCCCCGTTCTCGATGCACAGCGAGAGATTCGACGACTTCATCGATGTCGTCGCCAGATCCCAGGTGTTCTACGTTGTGGCACCGACCAACGCCGAGACCGGTTTAAAAGCCTTGGACGACCGTTTTGAACTGGAAGCAGTTCGGCACACAGTGTCACTACCTCCCACGATGCGGTTCCACACGGAGGCCGGACACAGAATCGAGGTCGATCTGTGGAGAGGAACTAGATAATCAAATGGAACTACGCGAAACATCGGAAGGACGCATGAAGGCAGAATTCGAGAACGACCACACACTCGCCAACCTCGTCAGGAAAGGCCTGTGGGAATCCGGAGCAGAGGCCGGGTATGACTCGGGCCACCCGCTCGGAGACGAGTCCACACTGATAGTCGACTCGTCATCACCACAGGAAGACCTGGAAGAGGCTGTAGAGACCTGCATCGACTGGGTAGAGGAACTACAGAGCCAAGCAGAGAACCTGTGAAGGCAGGGGCCCGTGTACTCGGAATAGATGACACGGGACACAGCCTCGACGACCCTGATACCAAGATAGTCGGCGTGGTATACCGCGGAACCGAGTTCATCGAAGACGTGCGTTTCGGCGAGGTAGAGGTCGACGGCGACGACGCGACCCAGAAAGTTATCGGTCTACACGAGCGTTGCAAAAACACAGAACAGATAGCTGCCGTGATCGTGGACGGGATATCGGTCGCAGGCTTCAATCTAATCGACATCAGTCGAGGTCTCCAGCAGACTCGGGAAGCCAGTCATAGCGTCGACACCGAACCAGCCAGACCGCGACAGGTTCCGGGAAGCCATGGAAAAAACCGGGAACGCCGACACCAGACTCGAGAAGATACCCGAGTTCCACAGACTTGATGTCGAGGACGGCGAGATGTTCTTCCAGTCCTCGGGATGCGCCCAAGAGAAGGCTGAGGAGATAATCCGAGGATGCCTAATCCACGGCCTCACACCCGAACCGGTGAGGACAGCACACCTTATAGGCAGGGGACTCCACTCACATGGCATAGACTAATGGATTTAACAGGCGTACAGAGCCGGCTCGAAGGTTCCCGAACCGTCGATGAAGCCCTGTTCTTCTTTCTCGCCCTTGTGCTCGCGTTCGGAACACTACAGACCACTGGAAGCCTGCTGAACACGGACAGACCTGTGGTAACCGTGACGTCCTGCTCCATGTACCCATCGCTCGACGCCGGCGACATAGTCGTCGTGCAGGGAAAGGAGTTCAAGGACGTCTCCGAGGGCGAGATAGCGGTTTACTCCACGGACGAGGTCGCAATACCTGTCATCCACAGGGTTGTAGAGAAGAGCGAGGACTCACTGGAAACGCGCGGTGATAACAACCCCGGTCAGAGCGATTTCGAGCGCGATGTAACCTCTGGTCAGGTGCACGGCACCTACATCTTCAAGATTCCGAAGATTGGTCTGGTGAAGCTGCTTGCCGCTGACTTGGCAGGGCTCGGGGGAGGCGCACCCCTAGCCCTTGACTCGACGCCAGCCTGCTCGGTGCACGTGCCGCTGAGTCAGCGCAACTGGATACCATGAAGCAG
>GL982569.1:345536-346868 GCA_000220355.1 Candidatus Nanosalinarum sp. J07AB56 | reverse complement strand
CAACGAGACACCTGAGTCAATCATCAATGTGACCTACGAAACCGATGTAGGTCTCGATGCCTATGACGCGGGTGGCGACGAGTGGTATCAGAGCGAATTCGAGGAAGATGGATACGCTGAGCACTTCGCTGGTGTGTTTAAGCAGGCGATATCCGAGGCACAGGAGCAGTTCGGTGAGCTTATCGACACCCCGCAGGATCTCGACGGTGTTGATAGGATGACCGTTGAGATTCAGTCCACCAACTCTGAGAGTGAAAATTATTCGCTCTGGGTCAACTTTGAGGGCGAGAATCTTGCCGAGATGGACCCCGACAGCTATGACGCATCTGACGTTACGGGCTCTGTATCTCTTTACGACGGAGATACTCAGATGACTCAGCCCGCCGAGGGATAGCAACGCTTACCCTCGGTTCTTTTCACTTTCTACTGGAGCAGTAGTTAGCATCTGGCATAGCCTCTTTAACGCAAACTTTTGACAGATCAGAACACGGTAACTTCAGATACAACCTACGTAAACTAAAATAGAGGTGTGATCCATGTGACGCTTTCGGCGGGAGAAACCCAACGAGTGACAACGGGATTGTGGCAAGCTCTCGAAACGCAGGAACCCGGCACGAGATCCATTTTAGGTGCTGACAGAGTTATGTCCTAGCCGCCCCGGATGAAGTCTTTTAAGAAACGGACACCCTTTTTGTGGTGTGTCTAGTACAGTGTCGGCGGTGATGGAAAAGTGAGCAACGAAGAGGACGGAAACGACAAGAAGATACAGTTCCCGCAGTACTTCCAGAAACAGAAACAGCAGGGTGGAGAGGACAACCCCAACGGAACGCCACTGAAGACCCCGGTTCTACGGGGTGTAGTAGTGTGTGCCTTCGACGGCCACCGCATCTGGGTGGAGGCCTCCGGTAACATGAAGGGAAGATACGGCGTGGAGATACCGGCCGGTTTTGAGGTCGATGACTTCCAGCCCGGAACCGAGGTCGCCTTGGATCCTAACTCGTTCAAGGTCACAGACATACTTGACAGGGGTAAGGACGCCGAATTCGACAGCACAGAGACAGATGTCACCTTCCAAGATGTTGGCGGCTTGAACGATGTCATCTCATCGCTGAAGTCCAACGTCGGGGCGCAGCTGGATGACAGCAAGCGAGAGAAGATAGAGGACTGGGGCATGGACATGGACAAGTCCATACTCCTCATAGGAAAACCCGGAACCGGGAAGACGCACATGGTGAAGGCGCTGTCGAACGAATACGACGCCGAGATATTCATGATAAACGGGCCACAGCTCGTGGAGAAGTTCATCGGCGAGGGCGCCAAGAAAGTGAAGCG
>GL982569.1:344415-345486 GCA_000220355.1 Candidatus Nanosalinarum sp. J07AB56 | reverse complement strand
TTGATGTCCCAGTACAGGAACTAAAGAACGCAATCGAGGAATCAGAAGACCTGGAGCACGAGTGGGCGCCGGAAGGCGGAGAAAGCATGGTGGAATGCAGACGGAGAGCCGTGGATACTCTTCGTGACATTGCAGAGAAGCACTCGGGTGAGACAGTGGTGGCCGTGGCCCACGGCTCCTTCAACGAGGCCGCAATCCTCGGGATACTGGGATACCCAGCGGAGCATTTTGACCGGATGACACAGGACAACTGCTGTTTGAACCTGATGAGGCCAGCACACAGAAAGGTCTTGCAAGTAAACTGCACCGACCACATCTCAGGAAAGTAGTTCAGAACTACTTGTCAGAAGGCGGAAGCAGATCTGACCCGTTGAAGGTCAAAGAGGCGTCGAATTACTCTCCAGCCGGCCGCACAGGTCTTCAAGTGTACGAAGCGTCTCTTCGGGGGCGTCCTCCGTAATGTCTTCTGTAGCAGCACTGAGTCTGTTGGGATGAAATACCTGGCCCTAGAGATGTATCTACTCAAATGTATTTAGATAGACTGAGAGAGTTTACAGTGGCTACCTTAGGTGCGAGGTATCGTTCAGCAACTCTATCTCCCAGTATCTGCCGTTGTGGGCCAGCTCGTTGACAGAGCAGTTATCGGTTCTGACTTGGTAGCTTCTTTTCGAGGTGTGGCCCATCACACCTGGTACAAGCACCTTGATTGGTCCTCCGTGCGCGATGGCGAGCACATTGTCGTGTGGGCTCTGCGCTACTTTCTCTATGAAACCAAGGACCCTGTGCTTGAGCTCCTCTAGGCTCTCTCCGCTATCGGGCTTCCAGAGGTAGTCTTCTTTGTCAGACGCCCTGATGTCCTCCACCATATCGTCGAAGGGTTCGCCACCATACTCCGCTCTCTCTACCTCCCTAAGGGCGTCCACTTGATTGATTTCCAGGCCATGGCGCTCGTTCACTACGTGGGCTGTCTGGAGGGCCCGCTTCATCGTACTGGAGTACACCGCATCGAACTCCCTGGTCGACAGCCTCTCCGCAGCGCCTCCGCCTGCTGTCACCTTTCTCGTTGATCTC